>NZ_JBBCUR010000006.1:0-280266 GCF_037147795.1 Paenibacillus sp. MMO-177
TTCGGCTCATGTATCAAAATGGTGCGGTCTCCTATATAAATGTTCTATTGCAATCAAATAGTTTTATGGATTTTATTGACCGGATCGAGAGCCTGAAAATCATTATTGCCCAAGACCAATCCATCATCGAACAAAATCAAGCAGATGCAACAAACATTTCCCTAAAGCAAACAAAGATGGAGGAGCAAATGCTTGAGGTCAAGGAGCTCCGTTTACAAACGGATCAGATGATGAGTGAGCTTCGTCTTAAGGAGCAGGAAAAGCAAGTATTAATTGCTTCATTAGAGCAAGAACAGAAGGCGCTGCTAACGGTATCAAAGGATCAAGAAATTAAACTATTGGATATGGCCAGAGAAGCTGCTGCCCTCAAAGAGAAGAAAAAAACGCTGGAAGAGCAAGCATTAAAAGAAAGTGAGCATGAGGAGCATCAAACCAACAGCGATAGTTCACCTTCTAAGGGAACCGGGCTTATTTGGCCATTCGCTAAAACCTATCCCATTACATCTCCGTTTGGAGGCCGGGAAGATCCGATAACTGGGGAGAAGGACACTTTTCATAAGGGGATTGATATTGGGGCGCCAGGAGGAACGGCAATATTGGCTGCCCAATCAGGTACGGTCTTGTTGGCAAGATGGACAAGCGGATATGGAAATACGGTTATCATCGATCATGGAAATGGTATGTGGACGCTGTATGCCCATATTCGTATGAACGGAATAAAAGTGGAGGAAGAAGAAAAAGTTAATAGAGGCCAGAAAATAGCCGAAGTAGGCTCGACAGGGAATTCAACTGGTAATCATCTTCATTTTGAAGTCAGGATCAATGAAGAAGTTCAAAATCCAATGGATTATTTATAAGCATACGTTGTCATAACATTTTTATTTCCTACACATTATCATCAAATGTGAATTGTATCATGGAATAGAAATCGACAATGATATCGAAGAGAGGAGCTGATTTGTCATGATGATGGATAATATGACAGGAAATTCATCTATGATGCAAATGTGTATCATAATGGCTATTGCAGGGATCGTGTCTATTCTAATACTTGGTTTAACCATTTTTTTCGTCATTCGTTCATTGCAAAAGGGTAAAGTGAAAGACCATCCCCGGATGATCTTAGGCGAGCGTTACGTTAATGGCGAAATCAATCAAGATGAATACTTTGAAAAATTGAAGTGGTTGGACAAATAATCGGGTAGAGAGGAACAGTTAATGAAAAAGAAAGGTTCGGCCATCATGCCGAAAACATGGTGGGCAGGAGGACTACTCTTAGGATTTTTGGGTGCTGCATTTATCCAATTAGTAGTGTTACCGTCTAAAAAAGAAAATGCAAAAATCACTCATATTCATGGATTAGGTTTCACGAACGACGGAACTCAGCTGTTAATTCCCGCACATGACGGAATTATGGCCTATAGAAATGATCGCTGGAACCCCTTTGAAGGGGACAAGCATGATTATATGGGATTTAATCTTGTTGACGTCGGATTTTATAGCAGCGGTCATCCTGCATTAAGGTCCGACCTGGTTAATCCTCTTGGAATTGTGAAAGTTACTAATGACGGAAAAACGATTATCCCATTGGATTTACAGGGTGTCAGGGATTTTCATGGGATGGCAGCAGGGTATAAAACGCACGCCATTTATGTCTATAATCCGGAAGCCAATGCAAGGTTAAGTACATCGGGCGTATACGTAACATTAGATGACGCGAAAACGTGGAAAAAGAGCGAGTTAAATGGATTGGACGGACAAATGACCGCAATAGCCGCTCATCCTTCAGACCCCCAAACGGTTGCCATCGGAACAAGCAACGGTGTTTTCTTGTCGAGCGATTATGGCGATCAATTTAAGAAGCTAGCTCTTGAGGAAGAAGTGACTGCCGTAGCATTTGGAAAAAACGGCGATTTATTTATCGGAGGAAAGAAATTATTGTGGCAAATAAATGAAGAAATAAGATCGCTTATTACACCTGCCCTTGACCCGAATGATTTCATTACTTTCATCGCCCAAAACCCGCAAATTGAAAACGAAATAGCATTTTCCACATCTGAACGAAACGTTTTCTTAAGTCGGGATAAAGGAATAAGCTGGATCAAAATAGCGGTTAAAGGAATCGGTATAAAAAACAAGTAAATATATTATATTCATTTATTCTTTGTCGAATATGAGATTATTCTAATAGAAAATAAGAAGGAATTGGATAGAAAAAAGAGAAATAAATAAACCGAAATAAAAAACAAAACGAAATTTGCCGAATTCCTCTTAAAAAATGGAAACGGGGGATCCACTCTCGGGTGAATTAATCTGCACTTAAGGATTATAGGGAAACCTTCTTCCGAACCCTTAGCTAACCTCGTAGGCATCGAAGGGAGAAACTGTTTTGAAGAAAGTTATTGCTTCACTTGTATTGGGTACTATGTGTTTTGCTTTTTCTGGAAGTGCGTTTGCAAACGGAATGGATATCAAACATGCCGTTGATCAGGTCGTTGGAACTCCTTATAAATGGGGGGGGACAACAACAAACGGCTTTGACTGTTCAGGATTCATCTTATACATATTCAATAAATATGATGTAGATCTTCCACGGACATCCAAGGCACAGGCGCAAGAGGGAATAAAAGTTGCAAAAGAGAATTTAAAACCTGGCGATCTCGTGTTCTTTAACACAGATGGAAAGGGCATATCTCATGCCGGCATATATATCGGTAATGAACAATTCGCTCATTCTTCCAGCAGCAAAGGGGTAAGAATTAGTAGCCTCTCCGAGGACTATTATGAAAAACGGTATGTGACAGCTCGGCGTGTCGTAACAGAAGAAGTTTATGGGGAAATGACAACGAAAAACCATTAAAAAACCGAAAGAAACAAGTCCGTTTACGAGAGCCCTGCAAAACGAATACAGTTTCTGTAAAAGACAACCCAGTACCGCGCCGGTACTGGGTTTGTTGTATACTAGAAAAAAAGGAAAAAGCGAGTGACCATTTTTGTTGAATGCAGCCAAACAATTAACCGCATCGTTTCATGCGGAACTATATAATCTTGTTCCTGAAGACCATCTACTGCGGAAGATCCATGCATTAGTGGATTTCAGTTTCATCCACGAACTGGTGGAGCAATCTTACTGTAAATATTATGGCAGACCTGCCAATGAGCCCGAGATGCTTTTTCGCTTGTTGTTTCTGCAAATTCTGTACAACCTCTCCGATGAGCGTGTCGTACAGGAAGCGCAGGTAAACTTGGCTTACAAGTGGTTTCTCGGCGTGAATCCAGAAGATGCCGTACCAGATGCTTCGCAGTTATCACGGTTTCGAAACCATCGGCTCGGAGCGAGCCAAGTAGAAGACGTACTGAAACATGTGGTCGGTCAATGTATCGACCAAGGTTTGGTCAAAAGTAATGCCATTATTCTGGATGCTACACATACGCTGGCCGGCAGTCAGAAACAACGGCCTTTGGACGTTTTGCGAGATGCAGCAAAACGTTTGTTTCGTGTGGTCACCAAGCGTCACCCTAAATTAGAAAAGAAACTGCCTCAACTGCCAAAAGTTAAAAGCGACCAGGAAGATGCGGAACGAATTCTGCTGATCTAT
The DNA here is from genome assembly GCF_037147795.1 of Paenibacillus sp. MMO-177. NCBI lineage: Bacteria > Bacillati > Bacillota > Bacilli > Caryophanales > Paenibacillaceae > Paenibacillus > Paenibacillus sp. MMO-177. The sequence goes on from NZ_JBBCUR010000006.1 coordinate 3,600, forward strand.
CTTGCCACATTAGGAGAAACCATTGAAAATCTTCTGCCTGACCATGAAGGCGCAGTAACGGAAAAGCTGGAAATTGCAAAACAAATCGTTGAAGATGAACGCTTGTTATCAAGCAAAGGTGTTTTATCGGCTATCGATCCGGATGCACGCTTCGGTTGGAAGAGCAGCACAAAGTCATTCTTCGGTTACAAAGAACATATCGCCATAACGGAAGAAGAAATCATTACCGCCTTGGAAGTCACACCAGGAAGCACAGACGATGGTAAACAACTACCTGTTCTGCTCGAACAAGCTAAAGCCAATGGAATTGACGTAGTAGAAATCATTGCAGACAAAGCATATTCCGGGAAAGACAATTTAGAGATAATGAAGACGGAAACCATTTCGCCGGTGGTTCCCCTTCATCCTGTTGTTCACGGTGGTGGTGAACGTCAGGAAGGGTTTGAATATAACAAGGATGCCGACTTTGTTGTTTGTCCTGCAGGTGAACACAGCACACGAAGGGCCATTCAGGGTAGCAAGAAAGACGGACGCAGTCGTTCGATGGTCTATTATTTTGACATTGAGAAATGTAAAACTTGTCCTCTGCAAGATGGCTGCTACCAGCCAGGAGCTAAAAGCAAGTCTTACTCCATACGAATAATAGCCGAACACTATAAAGAGCAGATTGAATTTGAGCTTACCGATACGTTCAAAGAAAGAATCCGGCGCAGACCGATCATAGAACATAAAAATGCGGAGATGAAAAGGTTCCACGGTATGGCTACAGCTAAATACCGAGGCTTATTTCGCATGCGAATACAAGCTTATCTCACCGCTTTCGTTGTAAACGTAAAGCGGATGGTGAAACTAAAAGAACAAAAACAGCTCGCCCTCAGATGAGGAACGAGCTGTTTTTGTGTGTGATTGAAATACATTTCCCAATTTCGAGTCCACTCTTATACAAAAGCAAGGCTTTTGCAGGGCTCTCGTTTACGGGGCTTGTTTCTTTTACTAATTGGCGAAGGAAAGGATAATAGAGGCCGTGTGAGTATTATCCTCTTATGCCCAACAAACCATTCTCAATTACCATAAGAAATGGCCTGCTTGCCCAAGGCTGTCCAACCTAACAAAAAAATATGTTTATTCACTTTTACTTGTTTCTTACCGCTGAGCGGGTCGTTTAGATAAACGTGATCTTTATCATAGCCAACCAGTAATACGCTATGTTCTTTAAAAGTAGCTTTAATCGTTCCAGCCGGAGAACTCCACGATTTCCAGTCATTTTCCGCTGGTGCACTATAGTTAACTGTGGTCCAAACTACGACCGGGTAGCCGGCTGAAAGCTTCTGTTCCAATTCATCCAAGGAAGTACCGCTTAAATCGACAGCTGTATCGATGTAAGTTTTTAGCAGTTGATATAATGGTTCATGGTAGATACCGTAACCAATTTTCTTGCCGGTAATATCGCCGACAAATCCAATGTTCGGATCTCCCCAGGTTAAAATTTGACCATTCTTACTTTTAATAATCGGTGTTTCATCCCGAATAAGCTCCGGGACTAAATCCATTTTATCCTTCTTAATTCCGTAATATTGCAAGAGCATTGTTAAGGATGTTATTTCGCAGCCGTTTAACAATTCGGGTAATTGTTTAACTAACGGTGCGGTCAATAGAACGGATGTCTTCCGCTGAGAGGGAGGCAAGTCCTTAGTCATATTAATTGGATCGGTTTCTTTGGGTGGAATTGCTCTAGCAGGTGTGGGTGTTGCCATCAAAGTGCTTGTTTTTTCCTTTTGATTTTGTTCCACGATTAGAACAATACCCAAGATGATGAGAATAATCATGAGAATATTGAAGTATAATAATATCTTTTTCACGCTGAAATCATTCCGTTTCTGCTAATTATTATTCTTCTCTGTTCTTAAAATATACCATAAGGTCCTGCGTTTCTTAAACAATAATTCACTTGAAATTTGGGATGCATATATGCTTACTATTTCAAAAGTCAAACGTTTAAAAATATAAGAAGAAAAATCTATAATTTTAACACAAGGTACAAAATACATCTAGTAAAAAAATATTTATATTTCTAAGATCTATTGCCAAAATAGAAAAAAAACCGCAATTTATCAGGCTTTTTTCAACCAAACAACTCATTGGTGGCGTTTACATGCCAATTTTTGATTATTTCTTGTTCTGACTAATAAAAATATACTTTCCTTGAAACTAACGAAGAGGAGAGACAACATGAAAAACGGAATCAAGACAAAGATCGCACTCTTAATGCTGGCCTTGAGCTTGCCGGCAACATCATTACTTCAGCAAGTTGAAGCAGCCTCATCTTCTGTAGAAGCCAAAAGAAATAAGGTTGTCCAAACCGCACTCTCGCTGGAAAATAAGGTCGAATATGTGAACTGGAGACAAAGACAAGAAACCCGCGCACCCTATAAAACAGACTGTTCCGGCTTTACGTATCTTGCATACAGACTTGCAGATATAGGTGTAAAACTTGTTAATAAAGATGATGATGATCAAGCTAAAGTAGGGCAGAAGGTTGCATGGGGAGATTTTAAAAAAGGCGACTTGATCTTCTTTTGGCTCGACAGCAACGATAAGAAGGATGTCGGTCATGTCGGAATCTATATTGGCGATGGAAAAATGATTCATAACATTACCGCCGAGAGAGATGTTATCATTACAAACATTTATAATAACAGCTGGTACAAAAAGAGATTTATCGTAGCAAGACGAGTAATTAATTAATTCGGATAATATACCGATACCAACTAATGAAGTTGACGAGCCTAAGGATTAGGACTACAATATGTAGTATTAATCCGCTTGAAGGCGAGGTTTTAGTTCTGGATATAAAACGTATGAAAATGCACGAGGATGGACTGAACCGTTTTTTCGGCCCTCTTGAGTCGTTAATCATGGATATAGTATGGGAGTATCAAGAAGTAACTGCAAGAAGAGTCCAGGAGTTGTTAGAAACAGACTTATCGTATACCGCAGTAATGACTGTATTAAATCGCCTGCATGAAAAAGGAAATATAGGCAAAACGACCTCTGGAAGAGGCCGTGGAAAAGTGACATGCTATTATGCCCTGCAAAGCAAGGAAGAATTCTTGCAAGAACAAACACGCATCGTTACGGAAGGGCTTATCCATGAGTTCGGCGATTTAGTTGTAAATCATATGGTAAATGCCTTGCAGGAAGCAGATCCAAAGTTAATGAAATTGCTTGAAGAGAGAGTTTCGGAATGGAAACGTGATAAATCCAATGAATAGGTATAAGCATCATATTATTTATTCCTTGATGATACTCTGCAGTTTCTTTATTTGGTTTCAAATGCTCTCTTACCTCATACATGAGTTTAGAGGTTTCTCGGTCTTGGGATTTCTGCAATACTGTATCTCGGCAATTCAAGAAGAATCTTATCTCCATGATCTTATATTTGTAAGTCTTTATGGATTGATTGCCTATAGCTTTGGCATGGTTATCATCCGTCTGTTTCAACAAATCCTATCCCAATCGCGCTGGAGAAAAAAGGTTTTAGACTGGAAAGACGATCAATCAACCATTCAACTCCAGAAGAACTATACGACCGGTCGATATCCGATCATTGTGTTGAAGCACGATGGAGATATTGCCATGACTGCAGGAATCTTTCTTTCGAAAATTTATATTTCAACGAACCTGATCAGCCGGTTATCCGAAGGTGAATTACAAGCCGTAATTTGGCATGAATATGCACATTGTCGGCATTATGACCCACTGCGATTATTTTTAGTACGCTTAATAAAGGATAGCTTACCCTTTATTCCGATGTTCAAGAAAGGTTATCATCACATTCAAGTTTGGATGGAGCTGCTTGCCGACCAATATGCGATTCGCAAAATGAAAGGTCCTTACGAACTTGCATGTGTGCTAATGAAATGTTCAGAGCGTAAAGATAATAATATGATGGTTACTCACGTTAGTTTAGCTGATGTTGAAATTAATTACCGCATCAAACAACTCCTTTTACCAAATAAAGTGCAAGTCCCATTGTTTGATGTGAAGCCTTTAGTTGTTTCAAGTATTTTTATTATAATATTAAGCGGAGTAGTAGCAAGCAGCTGTTCATGAGCTGCTTGCTTTTTACATTAATCAAGGTTTATGTCGTTACGCCAACGGCGAACTGAGCGAAGAGGAATTAAACTACCGTTCATCCGGTAATTTAATTTGTGGCGCACAGTTTAATCTTCATCGTTTCATCACAATTTTTCGATATAATCAGTTTATCAAAATGAATGGAGGGAATTAAGATGCAATGGTTAAGTATTCTTGCAGTTTTTGCCTGTCCTTTGATGATGCTGTTTTGCATGAAAGGTATGTTCTCCGGTCATAAACACAGCAGTGCGAAAAAGGATTGCCATAATTCTTCAAATCAGAACGTGCAGTCGCTTCAATTAAAAATGGCTGAATTGATGGAACAAAACCATAAATTGACGAAGGAAATCGAAAACTTAAAACAAGCTTCAAATACCGCTGAAAGTCACGGCGCCAACCACTCCGCCCATGTGATGAATTAACTTCTATTGACGGAGGTCGATATAAGCCGGACTGCAACAGATATATCTGTTAATTAGTCGTTCGAGGAAGAGCGGACAAAGACTTTATCGAAAATCATTTCAAGCGAAAAATGACACACCCCCGTTGTTGGACTTGATGACCGCGGGGGTGATTTTATTATTTGGCTGATAGTTCACTTTCTGTTAACCATTTATGGTTCTTAACTAGTTTTCCTCCCGTTGTCGGAGTGTAATCAACCATATAGATTGTTGTTTTCTCTGCTGTATCAATTGTCGCCGCTGCGCCTTTCATCCCCGGCATGTGTTCAGCGTTCAACACAACTTCATCTCCCGGTTTGTACGGTTGATCGTCGCTATCTTTAATATCTTCTTGAATCACCCATTTGTGGTTTTTGACTTTTTCACCGCCTGTTGTTGGTGTATAAGATACAGCATATACAGTTGTATCATAAGCGCCGACAATCGTCGCGGTTGCCTTATTCATCCCCGGCATATGCTCGGCTTTAATAATCGCTTGACTTCCTACTTCGAATTTCGGGTTCTTAGCTTCCATTAATCCTTTTGGTGCTTCACTTGAACCGGAATGGTTCATGCCATCCATGCCCGTATTTGTTTCTTGTTGATTATTGTTGTTATTGGCTTTTCCTTGATTATTGGTATTTCCATTTCCACATCCACTTAAAGCAATTACAGCTGCGATTCCTATTACAATAAAACTCTTTTTCAAATCGTCTTCACTCCTTATATTTTTGTTGATTCAACAATAATATACCCCGTATAGAATATTCCAAGTGAACATTCTTTGAATAACTTATCCAGTAGGGCGCATAATTAAACACTTGAAGGTAAAATAAAAAATGGCGGTGTCAGGATATTGGGAGTGCTAACCGTGGCAGACTGCATCGCGCAACAGTCGAGATGGCTGCTACCAGCCTGGACCTAAGAGTAAGTTTTATTAAATCCGAATTATCGAAAAACACTTCAAAGAGCAGTTTGAATTCGAGCTTAGGCAATGGAGTTTACTCCAGAGAGCTTTGGACCTCACAAAATCTTCACAATTGTCATCTATAATAATTGAAAACTTTAATGTTAAGGAGAATGGTGCATGCCTCGTGAGAAAAAGGGATTTTCCCTGGGAATTGGTTTTTATTTTACATTAGCACTCATCGTTATTATCGGTTCTGCTATATGGGGGGGCTTGAGAAAAGACAATAAATCGAATTTGGATGTGTTGACCCCAGTGTCTGGAACCCATCCACATATTTTTAGTTATTCTGCGGATGGTACGAGCCTATGGATGGGAACACATACTGGCGTATATAAACTAGTTGATCAAAAGTGGCAGCGAACTTTTAAACCGCTCGCGACAAGTGATGTGATGGGGATCGAAACGAGTCCGGATAATCCATTGACGATATTTGCAGCGGGCCATGGATTTGTCAAACGATCTAGCGATGGTGGGCAGTCATGGGAGACTATTGAGAATGGACTTCCAAATCAAGCGAAACCAAATGAGCCGGATGCGCACTATTTAACCATGGATCCGAATAATTCAAAACATCTATTTACCTTGCTTGCTGGCGCAGACAATAACTTGTATGAAACAAGAGACGGTGGACAAACTTGGCAGAACGTGGGGACCATCCCTCAAGGAGCTTATTCCATAATGATGCTCTCTTCAGCACCGGAAACCATCTTGGCTGCCACAGAAACAGGTCTGGTTCGCTATACAATCCAAGCTGGAACTTTAAAACAAATTCAACTAACCAATGAACCAGCTTATGAAGTCTTCTCCCTCTCTGATGGAGGTGTGATTATGATGACAGAAAGCCAGTTTTTAAAATCAACAGACCTGAAAACATGGTCAGATATTGACGTGGATTTAAATGATGGCGAAATGCCTTTGGGGATCAGGGCATCAAAGATAGATCCGAAGCGGCTGACCATCATCACTGATCAGTATTCCGTTTATGAAAGTAATGATGGGGGGAGTAGTTGGTCTCTAAAGAAGTAGTGATTGCCTAAGCTTATGTGGGGAATGACTTCACTTGTATTAACTTTTTAGTTTGATCACACCACTTTATTTCTTCATATTCGGACTCACGAGGGTTTGCCCATGGTTTTGGATCAAAAACAATTGTTTAGGTTGCCGCATACCGGGTAATAATTACTTAGCGTAGTATTAAAATGAGTTTTATGAACTCAGGCTACGAATATCGAAGGAAAGGGTGTTAAGTGATGTCTCACGAGAAATATCAAGAATGTATTGAAGAATGTCTGAAATGTATGATCGCTTGCAACCACTGTTACGACGCTTGTCTCAAAGAGAGTGATATCGGGATGATGCGAGATTGTATTCGTTTAGACCGTGAATGCGCAGATCTGTGTGAACTCGCGGCTCGATTCATGTCTCTGGGGAGTGCATATGCACCTCAAATCTGTAAACTTTGTGCGGAACTTTGTGAAGCATGCGGAAAAGAATGTGAAAAACATATGCACGATCACTGTAAACGCTGTGCCGAAGCATGTTTTTCTTGTGCAAAAGCTTGCCGTAAAATGGCTGCTTAATATTTTTAGTGGCGTCTCTCATAGAGGGGCGCCTTTTTGTTTTTTTATATGATTCCTTCATCAAGTATATTGACTCGCCTGCATAAGTCATTACTGGAGTTGGCATAATAAGACTAACTCATTTTGGAGGGATCACCAATGAAACAAACCTGTTTTGTACCCTTATTTTTGGCACTACTATTGACTGGCTGCAGTGGACAGCAAGCTGCAAGCCAACAGGTACCAACGGGAAACCCCACTGTGAAAAACCGTAGTTACCAAGTCCTTGAAACGGCAAAAGGCGATACGGCGGATGATATCCTAACCACCAAAAAACTTCGTAGTTTACCCGCACTCCCGGAGACAGATTCCATAAAAAAAACCGGCAAGGTTCGAGAGGTTCACCTCGAAGCAAAAACAGCCAAATGGGAGGTAGTTTCCGGAGTAACAACCGAGGCCATTACTTTTAACGGTACCGTACCCGGTCCGCTCATTCGGGCCAAAGAAGGGGATACGATCCGTGTTATTTTAAAAAACAGTCTTAAAAAAGAAACCTCCATTCACTGGCATGGACTTCATGTTCCTAACAAGATGGATGGTGTTCCTTCTTTTACGCAACACGCGATTAAGCCTGGAGAAACGTTTACTTATGAGTTCACGGCGAACCACGCAGGGACTTATATGTACCATTCCCACTTTAACAGTATTGAACAAATCGACAAAGGATTATATGGCCTGCTTATTATAGATCCGCAAAACGAAATCGTAAAACATGATCGAGAGTACAGCTACATCATTGGGGGATGGAACATACCCGATCAGAAAAACGGAGGGAAGACGGAAGACGAAAAGGATTCGATGGCGGGCATGTCCAAAGGGAGCCCTTCCCCTTTAAAGAGAAAGGGTGATGTCTCGCATATGATGAAACAGGGATTAAAAACGAAATCGATGCAAGGGATGACACCGGGTGAAAAAATGGAGATGCCCGGTAAGGAAGAGGAAGCCGGGAGCACAGTCATGGGGATGGACTATAACTATTGGACGATGAATGGTAAATCATTCCCTGATACGCAGCCTCTTGAAGTAAAGCAGGGGGAGTGGGTTCGTATTCGACTAGCCAACATTAGCAATGGTATCCATCCGATGCATTTGCATGGTCATGACTTTCGGATTATTGCAAAGGACGGACATCCTCTCCCCACACCTCAGGTAGTGAGTACGGTAACCTTAAACCCAGGCGAAACATATGATATTGATTTTATTGCAGACAATCCGGGCGAATGGGTATTCCATTGCCATGAACTGCACCATACAACAAATGCTGATGTTGAACCGGGGGGCCTCCTTACACTTGTGAAATACGTGAAGTAACCGATTTACCCCACCAGATGTGTTCAACAACTGGTGGGGTAAATTCATCAGGATAAACCGGAATTATTAAAGGAGCGCTAACTTATGTTTGGAATTATACGTCAAAAAGATATCGTCATTACATTTTGCACAGCCTTCGTGCTCTTGGTTTATGAAGTGTTCCTTTCCCGTTTTTTTTCGGCCGTTCTTGATCATAATTTTGTGTTTTTGGCAATATCCCTCGCAACACTCGGAACAGGATTAGGCGGTTATATCGCCTACAGGTCGGCTGGCCGTGTTTATCAATTAAGATTTATTTGGTTAGGCAGTTTTGCCGTCGTGTTGCTTCTAACCGTTTCTTTGATGTACACTGTTCCCTTCAGAGGGATTTGGTTCTATGCTGTTACAGCATTCCTACCCTTCTGTGTTGGCGGGACAATACTTGCGGCGATCATTCAAGCACAGCGGCAGCATATCCATGCCGTTTATTTTTCGGATATGATCGGTGCTGGCCTTGGAGCAATCTCATCGATATGGCTAATGAATGTGATGGATCCCGTAAGGACGATATATTGGTTAGGGGCAGCGGTTCTGCTGATTAGCTTTTTTTGGATGAATACACTACGATTACCTCTGAAAATATCTTGTATACTCGTAATTCTGATTGCAGCCTATACGTTTATCGAGCCCTTTTCTAAAGATATATTCTTTCGGGCCTTTACAACCAGCCCCAATCATATATTTAAGAATAATAAAGATGTTAAGCCCGTGTTTTCTGAATGGAACTCCCTTGCAAAGACCGATGTTTACGATGCAGGTGATGGTCAGCTGCTTTACATCACAATCGATGGGGGTGCAGTCTCTCCAATATCAAAATACAATGGAAATTTAAAAGAGGTTGATTATTTAACCCATACGACAAGCTATTTGGCTTTTCAGGATATTCCCAAGGAACATGCACTAATTATAGGTGCAGGAGGAGGACAAGAAGTTCTTACGGCTCAAATGGCCGGCTTTAAAAAGATTGATGCTGTCGATATTAATGATGACAGTTTTAAGGCCGTACATAAGATGTCGACATTTTCCGGAGATGTCTTTCAACAACAAGGCGTTTCAGCCATTGTCTCCGACGGAAGGTCATTCATCCGACAAACCAAAAATCAATATAATATCATCTACTTATCACTAGTTAAAAAGAAATCGGAAAATGGGCTGGGGGTCGCCTTGACAGAAAATTACCTATTTACTCAAGAGGCGATTCGTGAATATATACAGAAGCTCGAGCATGGGGGGAGACTTGCTTTTCTTTTGCACGATGAAAATGAGCTTCTTAAAGTTGAAAACGCAGCTGAGAAGGTTTTACAAGGGCAGGGTGTCCCCATGAATCAGATCAACGACCACATGGCAGTCATAGGCACGTACCAACATCTGGGCCATGTGGTATGGGGAATGAATAAAACCGTGATTACAAGACCTTTATTGATTATAAGCCCTGAACCATTTACCCTATCGACAGCGCAACATTTGAAATCAGAGGCTGAGTCCATACAGCAGATTCCTATTCACGTTCCACTCATTGCGGATCACATGAACGAGATGAAGGGTTCACTGAAGCAAAAAAATGTGGATCTTTCAGCGAATCAGGATGACAAACCGTTTTTTTATCAAAAAACGAGGGAGGTTCCCAAGTCACTGATCATGTTAATTTCAATTATATTCATCATCAGTGTATATTTCATTCGAAAAAATCGTTTATCTTATGGAAGTTTCGCATATGTATCTGGCCTGGGCATCGGTTTTATGGTGATTGAAACGACTCTTGTTCAGCGGTTCATTTTGCCATTAGGCCATCCTACATACGCATTTGTGCTTGTACTGAGTATTCTTTTAATTGCCGGTGGAATTGGAAGTATAGTAGCCCCGCGATGGTTTTCAAACCGTTCGAAACGCTACACTCCCTTACTTTGGGTCGCTGTACTAACGATTGTCATCAATCTTTTTATCACCTGGTATGACCAGCAAATGTTTTATGTGCCAATCTTGTATCGATTAATCGGGGGTGCACTCATCTTAATCCCTCTAGGCTTCTTTGGAGGTATGCCACTTCCTTTAGGTCTTTCTTTGCTTCCTTATCAACAAATTGGCCTCAGTTGGGCTATCAATGGATTAATGACTGTTGTTGGTTCATTACTTTCAGTTCTTATTTCATTGAACTGGGGGATTACCGCAGCTTTAGGCATTGGCTCTCTCATTTATGGCCTATTATATTTACTGCAACCCCGTTTACATCTGCACAGTCGGTGAAAGCAATGATGACATCATTGCTTCGTCAACTTGATTCCCGTGCACAAATGACTAAGAGACAGATAAACTTTGAGAAGAGGCAAGAATCTTGGACAATGATCCAAAGGTTTTTGCTTTTTTCATTCAGTCGATGGAAACCTTCAATGAATTGAAAGTCTGCTATTGTTTTTCGGTCATTTAAACTACATAATGTAGTATGATAAAACGTATCCTGAAAGGTGGAATCCTATGTACACTTTTTTTAGTGAAATTAGCAGATTATTGAGCAGTCCATTTGCCGATATTGCAATCAGTTCCAAAATCGCATTTCTCGCCGCACTGTTTTTTGGGTTTGCCGGCTCTGTTGCTCCTTGTCAATTGACCGCCAATCTTGGAAGTATTACGTACTTCGGCAACAAATATATGAACGAAAGACTGGCCGGAATGGAGTTTCTTTTATACTTAATCGGGAAGATAACGGTATATTCTGTATTTGGGTTGTTGTTCTGGACTTTTGGTCAAAGAGTATCCATTGATTCGATCCCTATTTTTGTTTATGCGAGAAAATTTGTTGGCCCGCTTTTTATTTTGATGGGCTTGTATTTCATTGGAGCGATTAAGTTGAATCGTTTATCTTTCGGATTCAGGCTTTCTGCTTACGTTCAAAAATTATCACAACGAGCTGGGAGTAAAGGCGGAGCTTTCTTGATGGGGGCAGCGTTTTCGCTTGGGTTCTGTCCTACGATGGTATTGCTATTTTTCGGTTGGATGATGCCGGTAGCCATGCAATCTTCTTACGGATTCATCTTACCATCTGTGTTCGCGGTCGGAACTGCGTTACCATTGCTATTATTTTTTGCGCTCGTAATTGGCTTTGGATTAGAACGAACGGCTATGAAGAAGGCCAAAAAATGGGGGAACATGATTTATAAAATTTCAGGCATCTTCTTAATCGTTCTCGGTATTAGCGATACGATTACCTATTGGGCCATATAATGTCTGTATTTAAATCGATCGTTGGTTTGTTTAAGCGCGTTAAAGTGTGTATAGTATTTTTCATTCATTCAAACTACAATATGTAGTATAATAATGATAAGATCAGTCGCTAGGGGGGTTATATGAATACTGCCGATTTAACGATAGGGATTGTATTCGGAGCCGGTTTTTTATCTTTTATTTCACCTTGTTGTCTTCCTCTATATCCATCGTACTTATCCTACATAACGGGTGTTTCCGTTAATGATTTAAAGGAAGGCAGAGGTTTATTTCAAAAGCAGGCTCTCTTGCATACGGTGTTTTTTATTCTTGGATTTTCAATCATTTTTTTCGCACTGGGATTATCTGCGGGCTTTATCGGAAATGTATTTTCTCGCAACCAAGAATTAATTAGACAATTGGGCGGTATAATGGTCGCGTTATTCGGGCTTGTCTTGCTTGGGATATTTACTCCTAAATTATTGTTAAAAGATGTCCATTTCCAGTGGAAGAATAAGCCGGTAGGATACTTGGGCTCCGTTATGGTGGGAGTTACCTATGCGGCGGGTTGGACGCCATGTGTAGGTCCTATTTTAGCGGCAGTGTTGGCTTTAGGGGTCAGTAATCCGGGGCAGGCACTGATATATACGGTTGCCTATACCCTTGGCTTTGCGATACCGTTTTTCCTAATGGCCTTTTTTATCGGAAAATTACGCTGGTTACTGAAATACTCTAACGCGCTCATGAAAGTGGGTGGAGCATTGATGGTTGTTACAGGGGTTATGCTCTATACAGATAAAATGACGGACATGACAAAATATTTCGTTAAGCTTTACGGTGGATTCACAGGATTCTAAGGAGATTGGGTGATGATGTGAGGGTCATATTATTTACGATTGGCGATTATTCCGTTCGTTCTTACGGTCTCGTTGTTGCTTTGGCGATTTTATTAGCGATGGGCGTTGGTTATTTTCTGGCTAGGGGGACTTTGTACCAGAAACATATCCCCAATATGATGATTTACGTCGTTTCTGCTGCGATTGTAAGCGCTCGAGTATGGCATGTCTTCTTTTTCCAATGGGATTACTACAGCGAACATTTATCAGAAGTACCGGCGATTTGGAACGGCGGGATCGCCATACAGGGAGCTTTGATAGGCGGGTTTGCCGCAGCTGCTATTTATTTGAGAATTCATCGTCTATCATTTTGGGAAATGGCGGACTTGGTTGCGCCAGCGATCGTATTAGGACAAGCCATTGGACGGATTGCTTGCTTTCTTAACGGAGACGCTTTTGGCTCACCAACAGGTTCGGGTTTCGGCATCGTCTATCCTGAAGGAACGGTAGCTTATGATGCTTATGGTTCTCAACCCTTATGGCCTGCTGAAGTATGGGAAGGTCAATGGGATTTGATCGTATTTGCATTCTTAATAACGATTAGAAATAAAACCATGCCTACCGGATTTAGTTTCTTAGTTTACAACATCCTTTATGCATTGGGCAGATTTATGCTCGAGTTCTTAAGGGGAGACTCTCCACGTTACGCAATGAATTGGACTGCCGGACAATGGACGAGCATCAGCGTAATTATTGTCAGCACAGCGATTATGATGATACTGGGATATCGATTGAAAAAAAACAAAAAAGGCGAGGGCGTTCCTGCTCAAGGAGGATTATTACAATAATTATGGGGAGTTCTTCGTAGCAGAAGTCGAAGTTGTTTATTCCAACTGGAAAGGAATCTATCTAAAACTAAAAATAATAACGTTACTTAGGAGATATGCGATATGACTAGAATTGTTCCATTCGTATTAATTTTATTGGCGTTATCGACGATTTATGGGGCAACGTGGGATATTCGGTCGCACGATATGGGTTTTGTCGAAACATTCTGGACACCTAGTCACGGCATTATTTACATTTCCGTCGCATTGACAGGGATCGTTGTATTGGCCGTTGTCATTCAGCAATCCATAAAAATCGGTTCCTTTTCTCCTAAACATATCCCCAATTATCGAATATAGTTTTGTTGATGATTTTTCTTTAACTGAACGATGGCAAGCTTTTAACGCGTATGTAAGTATCTTGATGTCTCCTGTCATGGTCTACTGTTTTACATTAGGCGCAAAGCGTTTAAGCAGACCGGTTGCCAGCCTGATTAGCGCGAGTTCATTCTGCATGAATCTGTGTATTTATTATTGGTGGAACTCGACGCCGAGCGGCTTCAGATTCCCGTTGATGCTATTTATCAGCGGCCTCTTGTTTGATGCTACTTATATCGTCTTTAAGAACAAGAAGCTTCGCTTCTATGCTGCTGGGATTAGCGCTGTCATCGGTTTGGAAATCGCACAGATGTTACAAAACCCGCTTAGCATAAAATGGGATGCGACTATTTTCTCCATTATCATCAGCTTCTTATTAGGACTTTTGTTCATTTCATTCTCCGAGAACAAATTGATTTTCAAAAACTATCATGTTCTGGTTATTCTCATGATATGGTTAGGGTTCTTCGTACCAGAAACCGTTATGGCTCATGGAGAAGACCTCTCGGGGAAAGTTGCTCCAGAGCTTCATCCGTCCCTAGTTCTTCTTGAATTCCTTATCATTTTCTTTTTGGGGTATTTGATTGCCACTGCCTTATCCAAAATTAACATGGTTAAACAAATTGAATAAGAATCAATGGGAAGGTACCTTTTTTAGACACTTAACGAGATAAATAGAATTTTCAGAGGTGTTCGTATTGTTGTTATGGAAGCGTCTGGAACGGCTAGTAATTAAGCCGTTTGTCATTTTCTCCATCATTTTGCTTGTCAAAATGTACTTGGTCCGATATTTCATTTGGGATGGTTCGGAACCCTGGGTACCGATTTGGGCCGGTTTACCGTCCGTTTGGGTGCTCTTTTGTTTGGTCGAATGGATATTTCCTAAGAGAAAGTTATTCGCTTGTGATTGTCGATCTACTTGTTACTGCTGTATATATCGCCGTTACGAATTTTTACAAATATTTTGGAGTCATTCCAACATATCAAGCCTTAAAACAAGTCGGACAAGTCTCGGAAGTGAAGGGCAGCGACTTTTCCTTGATGCACGCTTCGTTTCTTTTCCTTTTTACCGACATTGTTCTGTTTCTAATTGCCATTCTAACGAGCCATTCTTTTCGAAAGTGGGGGAAAGCTCGTTCCGTTCGTGAACGGGGCGTTTTTGTTTCGATAGTTTTTATTTTGTCATTCTCGCTTTCTTTCGTTGGCATTTGGTTCAACAAGAATATCATTAACGAATTAAAGCAAGCAGAAGTCATGGACATACTAAATTACCAGGTCTATGCCGCGGTTGCGAGTGCCCAGGACGTGTCCGTCGATCCTAAAGTGGTTACTCAAGAGTCCATTGACCAATTAAAACATGTGCAAACAGCCAGATTGGCAGCCCCGCAATATTGGGGCCAGGCAAAAGGAAAGAACGTTATCATCATCCAAATGGAGGCGTTCCAAAACTTTCTGATTAATATGAAGCTAGACGGACAAGAAGTGACTCCGAATTTGAATAAGCTCGTGCGAGCAACTTCCAAGCATGCCTAAGACGTTTGCCGCTAACGGTTATCAAACGGCAACGTTCCATACGAATGACGTTCTATTTTGGAACCGCAATAATTTGTATAAAGCGCTCGGTTGGCAAAAATACTATGATGACGATTTTTTCGGAGAAAGCGATATTGTAGCTTTTGGTTCTTCTGATGAAGTGCTGTATGACAAGACTGCGGCTGAGCTACTCAAGATGCAACAAAGCGGAAAACCGATCTATACGCAACTTATCTCTATGTCGGGTCATCACCCGTTTAATTTGCCGAAACGCAAGTATAATATCAAACTGCCAGAGCGCTTCGAAAACACTTTGGTCGGCAATTATATCCGCGCCGAGAACTACGCGGATAAAGCGCTGGGACAGTTTATCGAAAAACTGAAGCAAAATGGGGTATGGGATAACAGTGTTATTGTCATCTATGGCGATCATCTCGGTCTTCCCAAATATACTTTATCCTCGAAAGATAAAGATTTAATGAAAGAGATTTATGGCCGCGAATACGACGCACAGGATATGTTGAACATACCGTTAATTATTTCAGTGCCAGGCTCTTCAGCTAAAGTGTTACCGCAAGTCGGAGGACAGTCCGATCTGTTTCCGACGATAGCGAATCTTGTCGGGATCTCATTAAAAGATCATATTCATTTCGGTCAAGATTTGCTTAACGCAACTTCGAATTTTTTACCTGAACGGTATTACTTGCCTTCCGGATCTCTAATTACAGACAGTGGGATTTTCGTCCCAGGGGTCGGGTATGAGGATGGCTTATCGTATAAGCTTACGGGTGGCAGGGTAGAGGAGACAACGGCTACGAAAGAGCAATTCGACAACGCGCTTCGATTGCTTGAAATGTCGGATAGCTATGTGCAATCATTACCGGATAGATAACGAATATGTTCTGATTTTCAGGGATTAACTACTCGAGATAGTTAATAAAACTTGGAAGTTACCACATGTCACACAAACGATTTTAAAGATTTTATTGATAAATGTCTTATAACGATAAACAGAGCTTGTCAATACAGGGCAAGTTGTTCTGTTTTTTAATTGATTGAGCATATCGGCAAAATTACAACTGATTCAGATTAGAGGCTTAAATAATGAAGACTATCTATCTACAAGATGCAGCAATTACGAGTCGCAACGACGGGAAATATTGCTTATAAACTACGTACCCCGTTAACGACCATGAAGAGTTTTATGTCCGTTATGAAAGATGAATATTGTAAGGAGTAACTTTTTTTCTTAAAATTTCCGATTGCGTCGTGATATAATTGCTTATCGGTTCACAAATCGTCGTTTGAGGGGCGGCTAGTAAAGCATGGAAAATATAATTCAAGAATATAAGCAAGATGAAGAGTCGACTTACCATACTTGGTTTCTAAATAACGATGAAAGACTGAAAGCTTTTCGTTCAATTCGAAAAAGTTTAACAAAGGTCATTGTTGAGATTGAGAGTGGGACTTTTGGCAACGACTTTAAAGGTTCGAGTCTCGAAACTGTTCTTTCCGCTATTTCGGAACAGAAACAGGTGTTTGATGGTGCGGCTCATGCTTTTTATTGGAAGCCCAAATTACGTATTCCGGATATTTACGAAAATGAGTCTAATAAAAGGGCATTTGGACGTTTTTTGAAAGTGTGCATGGAAGCAATGAATGAAGAGCAGATCTTAAGCGAGATTCGAAAACTGAATGGTCTAAATATCAAAGGATTGGGTCCAGCGACGGCTAATATACTGTATTTTTTACATCCCACTTGGTTTCCGCCTTTCAATACCGCTATCGTGAAGGGCTTTAATGTTTTGTTTTCGAAAAAGAAAAAACTGGGTTCCTGGGACTCTTACCTCGAGATGCGCGAAATAATTATTGCGAAGAACAACAATCACCGTTATTCATTATCTAAAGATTTGGGTGCATTTGCTGGACTTTTATTTGAAATAGGAAGTAATCGACTTGTTTTGGAAAATAATGCATTGAACTTCCTGGAAATTGACAAGGAAAAAATACATAAAGCATTAAACAAAAGACATAAAGAAGTACAAGAAGATGAGAAAGAAGAAAGCGCCCATTCGGAAATGCAGTATTATCTGGCTAAGCTTGGCCAATCTCTCGGATATCGTGTCTGGATCGCGCGTAATGACCATAAGAGGGCTTGGGGAAATCAGCCTCTAGGAGAGTGGTCAATAAAAGATTTGAAACTGGATAAATTCCCGGAGGCCGTCTTGGACACGGTTTCATTAATCGATGTTCTTTGGCTGGATCAAGCCAACAACATTGTCAGCGGTTTTGAAGTCGAGAAGAGCACATCAATCTATTCTGGGATATTAAGATTGAATGATCTAGCCCTCTCATTAAATACGGGGAAGAATCAATTTTATTTGGTTGCTCCTGATCACAGAGAAAAGGAGATCAGAGCCCAATTACTTCGGCCGTCGTTTCAAAATTTAGAGACATTGAATATTTCTTATATCCTATTCAAAGACCTACGATGCGATTGCGATGCCATGTGCAAATTCGGAAATGATATTTCCGTGCTTCATAAAATATGTAAGACGGTGTAAAAGCGAAGGGGATGGCTAGAAGCCGTCCCCTTCGTTTTAACGTTTATTCAGGCATATTTCCAGCGTTCGGATCCGCAACAAAATCAGTCTTGAAGTCTGTATATTTTAATTCCGTTACCATGCCTGCGGACGCATGATGCAAGTCATGGCAGTGGAACATCCAATTTCCTGGGTTATCCGCTTCAAACGCGATCACGTATTCTTCTCCAGGCTTCACATTTAACGTATCTTTAATGATCGGAGATCCTTCTAATGGTTTTCCGTTTTTGCTGAGTACTTGAAAGAAGTGACCATGTAAATGCATCGGATGATCATTTGTCTTGGAGTTGTTCACGAGTCGAACTTTGACGGTATCGCCTTTTTTGACCGTCAGTGCATCCGTATCCGGGAATGTCTTGCCATTGATGGTATAAACCGTATTCCCTTCTTGCATTTCCGTGTTGAGGTCCATCGTATATTCCATTGTATACTTTTGATTCAATGTGAAGGACGTTTTACCCGCTTGACCGTAACGTGTCAGATCGACGGCCGCAAGTTTCTCTGAAGCGTTTGATTGATCTGAACCAGCGGAAGCTCCTTCGTACACAATTGTTTCTTTCATTCCCGACGCTGCTTTATTATCGCTATGATCCTCAATCAGCCATTGGCCTGGATTGTTGGCAACGAATTCGATATCATAACGTTCTCCCGGAGCGATATTGATTACATTATCTTTCAGAACACTTGGATTATTGATGGGCTGGCCATCCGTTGCTATAACTTTGAACTCGTGTCCATGCAAATGAATTTGATGAGATAAATAACCCGCGTTAATTAATCGGATCCGAACCTTATCTCCTTCTTTGACTTGCAATTGATCCACGAGAGATCCGGATTTCCCGTTGATCGTAAACAAATCATACATGCTCATATCATCTCCCATGGTCATGGAATTATTACTCATTCCATTTTCACTGGAAGGGGAATTAGAGCTATCCATGTTCATGCCGCTATGATTCATGCCGGACATACCCGAGTCTGACATGCTCTTTCCCGAGCTAACCCATTCATCCAACATTAACGTGTAATCACGATCTACTTTGTCCTCGTATTTTCCTTCCACGATAAACGAACCGTACAATCCGCGATCCAACTGATTCACACTATCTTGATGAGAGTGGTACCAGTAGGTCCCTGGAACATCCGCCTTAAACTCATACGTGAAAGTTTCACCAGGTTGCACTGCATTTTGCGTTACTCCAGGAATACCGTCCATTGCGTTTGGCAATGGAACACCATGCCAATGAATCGTAACCGGCTCCGAAAGTTCATTTTTCAAGTTAACCTTGACCGTATCCCCTTGCTTCACCCGTAGTTGCGGTCCCGGAACGGTATTATTGAATGTCCAGACAGGGAGGGTTTTACCTGGGGCGATTTCCTGATTACTCGCAACGGCAGTTAAATTAAATTCTGTCCCTGTTAATACATTAGAATTAACTGTTTTTCCTTCTGTAGTCTTTGGCGTCTCAGAGTTCCCCATACTCATTTTCGAATGATCCATGCCGCCCATCGTATCGGAACAGCCAGCTAATACAAGCGAGAAGATGCCGACTACAATTGCGATTTTTAGTTTCCAATTCAGCTTCACAACTCTTCATTCCTTTCAATTTCGAATTCATAAATCCATTGTAAAGTACAATTGTGTAGAACTTATGAGGAGAGAAAATTACTGCGCAATTCAATAATGAAAACATTCTAATTTGGATAATGAAGGAATCCGAAAAAGAAACTCGAATATTAATACTACATTCCGTAGTAATTGATGGTCGTTAGAATGAAGAAGAATTGTGTTATGATGGAGGGAAGGTGAAAGGAGGCGGAAAATGAAAGTACAACGAATGAAGTTAAACGAAGAAGGATTAAATCGATTTTTCGGGCCGCTAGAAGCTCATATCATGGAGATCGCTTGGGAGCATGAAGAGGTCAGCGTAAAGAAGGTTCAATCCTTGCTCGAAGATGAACTTTCATATACTGCAGTCATGACGGTAATGAATCGTTTGCACGAAAAAGGTCATCTTAAAAAATATACGACAGGCAAAGGTAGGAATCGACTCAGTATTTACAATCCTGTACAAAGCAAAGATGAGTTTTTGAAGGAACAGACTAGGCTCGTGACCGTAGGATTGGTGCAAGAATACGGGTCATTAGTGATGAACCATTTGGTGGATGCTTTCCAACAAGTCGATCCGAAGCTAATAGCCACTCTGGAGGCTCGACTCAATGAATGGAAGCGTGAAAACTCATGAAGCAACTAAAGCATCATTTCATATTATTCTTAATGGCATTAACAAGCGGCTTTGTTTGGTTGCAAATGATGGTGTACCTACTTCACGAGTTATACGGCTACAAACCTAATTGGGGATATTTACAATATTGCGTCGCAGCTCTGAGTGAACAGTCTTTATTACATCAAGTCGTTCTTCTTGGATTAAATATTATGATTATCTATAGTTTCGGAATGGTACTTTGGATTATTTGTAAACAATTTGTTCTTGTAAAAAAATGGAGTCTATATGTTAGTTCGAATAGAAACAAATGTTTATCCAACCAGTTAAACTCCCATTACAGCCAATTTAAACACAGAATCACTGTCATTGATCATGACTCGATTCTTGCGCATACATTCGGATTTTTCCGACCAAGAATCGTTGTCTCAGCCAAATTAATCGAACAATTCTCCGAGCGGCAATTGTTAGCGATTTTATGGCACGAATGGAGTCATTGCCGAAGTTATGATACGATGCGTATGCTATTCGTCAAAATTATGAACGATAGTTTGCCGTATATTCCAATCTTTAAGCGACTGGCACATTACATTCAGATCTGGGTGGAATTACAAGCGGATCAATATTCGGTCAGAAAAATGAATTCTTCATATGAACTGGCAAGTGTTCTTTATACATGTTCACAGCTTGGAAACCGTGTCCCCATTGGCGTCGGTTTTGCGGATCAGGCGATTAATTACCGAATTCAGCAGCTTATTGAACCCAACGGAAAGATCCGAATCCCTTTGTTAATTGCAACGCCATTTTTATCTTCATCCTTAATGGTGATCTTGTTGTCTAGTGTTTTGGTAAGCAGCTGTTCGTAGGCTGCTTACTCTTTGATAATTTAAACTACTTTATGTAGTACTTAATGAATAATTTTTTTACCAAAGGGGCCACATTCATGAAAAAGCAATTGTTGTTGTTGATCGTAGTTGCGGTTCTGGTTATATTAGCGATCATGCAACCTAACGGTTCAAATAAAGAAAAAACAGCAAAGGTCGGATTCCAGGCGCCGGAATTCGAACTTAGAGGATTTAATGATGCATCGTACTCATTATCTCAAATAAAAGGGAAACCGGTTCTCATTAACTTTTGGGCTTCATGGTGCGTACCGTGCCGGAAAGAGGCTCCCGAATTTGTGCGTCTTTATAACAAGTATAAAGATAAAGTTGAATTCTATGCTGTCAATGCAACTTCGGATGACACCATTGAAGGCGCGGTATCGTTTGTACAACAGTATCAACTGCAATTTCCTGTCCTGTTAGATGAAAAGGGCAACGTCTCCAAACTCTATAATGTGAGATCTTATCCAACCACGTATTTCGTTGATGGAAAAGGGGCTATTGTAAGCATTAACCTTGGAATCGTATCTCCCGAATCTCTAGAAAAGACTATTATCAGCACCATTGAGGCGTCGAAAGGAGATGTATCATGACTGGCGTCCTGCAATTGGGACCGTTCTTAATCCGTACGGATTGGCTTTACTATGGTTTATCCATACTATTAGGATTAGCGATCGCGAGAAAATTGATTTTGAAGAAATCGCCGGAGGATTTGCGGCATTTAGAGTCGTTCACGGGTGCTTTACTCATTGGTATTTTGCTTTGGAAAGTAAGTCCTATCTTTACAGAACCGCAAATTCTTAAAAAACCACTTACATTATTGCTTTATCCAGGTACATCACTGGGAATAACACTAGCTTATATTGGAGCGGCATTATATTTGATCTATACGGTGTGGAAGAAAAAATACAATTGGAGAGCGAGTTTGGATGTATTTACGATCGTTGTTATCTGTTCGGTACTCATATACACTTTGACGCATTGGCAGTATGGGCTTCAAACGACTTTACCATGGGGGATATCCATTTCAGATCCCGAATACCGGTATCACCCGATTAATGCGTATCAACTAATGCTAATAGCCCCGCTTATATGGTATTTGTTCAGATTACCGATTGGACAAGGGAAAATAGCTTCCAATTGGTCCCTCGGCTTCGGAGTCATTATTTTATGCCTTTCTTTACTGAAGCCTAAAATGTCTTCATGGCTCAATTTATCAACAGACCAATGGCTGGCCATCGTTTTGATAGCAATTGGATTTCTTGTCACTCACATTAATGCATTCAAATCACATGTCAACAAAAGAAGTTGTGTTAGAAAATAAGATAGGAAATCCTGATGGAGGTGGACATGCGTATTGGGATAATGTGTAAAGTTTTTTTCACTTTGAACCTCCAAATTATAACTTATTCATATACTCATGTGATTTTACCTAGTAGAACATATTACCCGTTTAGAACAATATGTAGCTCAACAAAATCAGATCTGACTAAAAAACGAGTTTGAGAAATTTCAATGATACAAAAGGGTAGCAGCCGATCAAACGGCTGCTTTTTTGCGTTATTGGCTGAAAGGTTTGAGAGACGACGTAGCTTATTAAAATAGCTATTTGTTACAAGGATATTTAAGGGATTTGAAATTGTATACATTTAGTCTTTTAATTCGTTATATTACATGAAGGGAGGTTGAAAGTGAAGAACGAGCTGATGTTGCAGCTTCTGCAGGATAAATTGAAGCATTTAGAGCGATATTTAATTCGTTTAGGGCCGAGTCGAGCGGATGCTGAAGATATCGTTCAAGACACGGTTTATAAAGGACTTCTCTATCTCGATTCGATTGTACCAGATAGATTCTCATGCTGGCTTTATCGAGTTGCACTTAATCGATATTATGATATGCTTCGAAAACGCAACCGACTCGAATGGATAATTGAGGACGACTTTGTAGAGGTTAACGAAATTCCAGAAGCAGTACTGCTAAGTAAGGAGCAGAGAGAAGAGATAGATCAAGTTATGGAATCCTTAACACCAATATATAAGTAAGCGTCAAACTCTTCCCACCTACAACATCTAATCCCGGTATGAGATCATGAAATAAACCTGAATACGGAGGGGATCTCATGAATGGCAAAGAACAACGCAGACAAGATTGGCAAGCACGCATCGCATCTTATCGGGCAAGTGGACTTACAATGAAAGCGTGGTGTACTGCAAATCAATGCTCTGTTGAACAATTGAAATATTGGCTCTACAAGTTTAAGCGTAGTACATCCCAGGTCACTCCAAAACCACTAGTTATGCTTAAATACGAAAGAGTTTTATTTATAAAACGTTCTGTTCTAGTTGTTTTGTTAGTCGTAATGATTTTAATATTTGGATGTCAGAATGACTCTGAGACGCAATCAAAAGCTAAAAGCTTAGTAACGTTGTTATTGTAAGAAAGATTAAGGGGGACGGGGAACGTTAGTTCAAAATCAAATGGAGTAGTTTGCCGTCCGGCAGCTGCTCCATTTTTATGTACGCCCAGCATGGGCGTCATCTCTACGGTGAAAGTCCGGAATGGGGGCTGGCAAGCGCCTACCATTAGCCGAGAGCAAGGGTGTCCGCCGCGAGGCGGAATCTGAAGGAAGCTGGAGGCAAACGTACGGCTTGAGGTACACGAATCCAATTTGAGGCGGATGCAGTCGGATGAGTCACCATAACATGACGAAATCCTAAGCTGCCAAAGGCTGCATCCGTAAACTTGGGCGAGCACGGCGGAAAGATGACGTTCTTATCTGGGGAGGCCTGTGAAACAAGCGAAGTCCCTTCGTAACCGTAATCGGAAGATTGCGCTGAATTTGCAGGAGTCAGCAGACGCCATAGTACGGAAGTACGGGACGCCGGAACCCGGAAGGGCTGAACTTAAAGGGGAGAAGAAACCGATGCGTTCGCACGAAGAGCAACGACAGCAGCCAACTTCATATGAAGGCTTACGGCAAATAGTAGCGGTGAAACCGCAAGGGTATGTCGGATCGCCAAGTTCTTTGTCGGCACAACTCGACCTTTCTTCTCGCGAAAGACAAGAAGACCTGCTGGAGAGAATGCTCGAAGGGAACAACCTTCGGCACGCCTTCAAGCGAGTGAAACAAAACGGAGGAGCACCCGGCATCGATGGAGTGACAGTAGCTGAGCTACAAGCGCACTTATGGGAACGCTGGGAAACCGTGAAAGCGGAACTCCAAGAGGGCACATACAGACCTGCCTGTCAAACGGGTGGAAATCCCCAAACCCGGAGGCGGAGTTCGGCTGTTAGGCATCCCAACCGTAATGGATCGATTCATCCAGCAAGCCCTTATGCAAGTAATGACACTGATCTTTGATCCGCATTTCTCGCCGTACAGCTTCGGCTTCCGACCTGGGAAGCGAGCCCATGACGCAGTCACACAAGCGCAATCCTACATACAAGAAGGATACCGCTGGGTCGTGGACATGGATTTGGAGAAGTTCTTTGACGGAGTGAACCACGACATCCTGATGGCAAGAGTGGCTAGGAAAGTTTCAGACAAGCGTGTCCTGAAGCTAATTCGAGCTTTCCTGAATGCAGGAGTAATGGTAGATGGAATGAAACACGAGACGGCAGAGGGCACACCTCAAGGAGGTCCCTTGAGCCCACTCTTGGCTAACATTCTATTAGATGATCTGGATAAGGAACTAACGGAACGTGGATTGCGTTTCGTCCGCTATGCGGATGATTGCAATATCTTCGTAAGAAGCAAACGCGCGGGAGAAGATCAAGGGCTGCTTAGTCTATCTGCACGTTATCTTGAAATTCGTTAACCTTTAGGAACCGCCGTATGCGGACCCGCATGTACGGTGGTGTGAGAGGTCAGGGGCTAGCCGCCCCTATCTACTCGATTAAGGATAGTTAAATGAGGACTAGAAAGTAGCCGAACTACTCAATGATCGGCTGCTTTCTCATACCCATACTTTTATCTTAAACCTGTGCAGTGGGACGAATTACAATCTCGTTCACAGCAATATCGGCCGGCTGCTCGATTACAAATGCAATAGCTCGAGCAACAGCATCCGGCGGCATCGCCAACTCGTCTCGAATATTGGCTAGCCGATCCCTCATTTCCTTATTTGTTATACTTTCCGTGAAATTTGTTCGCACGATACCAGGCGAAATGACCGATACACGAAGTTGGTCGCCTGCCTCTTGACGCAGCCCCTCGGAGATTGCGCGAACGGTGAACTTCGTACCAGAATAGACTGACTGGTTCTGTCCTGTTTTATGTCCTGCGGTAGAAGAGGTGTTCACGATATGTCCAAATCCCTGTTTGCGAAAGACGGGCAGCGCTGCGGCGATACCGTACAGTACGCCCTTCATGTTGATGTCGATCATCACATTCCAGTCTTCGATTCGTAACTCATCAAGAGGTGAAATCGGCATAATGCCTGTATTGTTAATGAACACGTCAAGCTTGCCGTACCTTTCGGTTGCCAACCTGACAAGACTGGACAAGTCCTCACTCCGTTGTACATCTGTGCTTGCATAAATGGCTTCACCACCCCGATTTACGATAGATTCCGCCAGTGCCTCAAGACGCTCAACTCTGTGCGCTCCAAGCACGATCTTCGCTCCACGTTCGGCAAGCAGGAGAGCTGTTGCTTCGCCAATTTCACTGTTTGCACCTGTAATTATGATGACTTTGTCTTTGATTTCAGACACAAACACGTTCTTTTCATAGCTCATATCTGATTCCTTCTTCCATCCAAATTTAGATCACAATTGTCTGTCGGCCTTAAGAACTATCAATAAATCCCAGGTATACAAATCTTACGCGTTCTTTGCCTAATTCTGTTTGCCTAGTTACAATTACATGATATTACACGAATACGGATTGGTGTTAAAACATGAACCGACTCTTTCCCCCGTTGCCAATTTTGATCTATCAACAAAATTGGCTCGGTACAATTCGCTGCCAAACGTAAATTTAATGAAAGAGATTCTTTGATCACCACGTTATTTTTATTGCTCGGACTACGAGTCTCTGAACTTGTAAGTATCGATCTAAAGCATTTTAATGAAGATGAAGGTTCAATCACAATTATTGGTAAGGGGAATAAGGAAAGAAAACTCGTGCTGACTCCGAAAATTTTAAGAGCTTTGGAGGTTTATAAGCCAGCTCGGCAAATAAGTCTTCAAAAAAGGAACCGATTGGATGAACCGGCTTTATTCATCTCAGAAAAACAAGGGAAACGGTTAACAAGAAGAGCCGTTGAATTAATTATCGAGGTGATTGCAAAAGAAGCTGGTGTAAAGGCAATTTAAAGTAACGCCTCATAAGCTGCGTCATACCTGTGCAACAGTGCTATATAATGACGGTGAAGGAGCCGATCTGTTAGCAATAGCTGATTTATTAGGCCATGCAGATCCCAAAACAGCTACGATTTATACAAAAGTAAATATAGAGAAAATGCGTAAGATTGTGACATCAAATCCATTAGAATTAACGTAAATAAACAATAAACAGCAAACAGCCTAAGTAGTTGCATAAGTGGTGTGTGTTGCTATTATGTTTGTTGTCAGTTGAAATAAACTAATGCAACATACTTGGGTTGATTTATGCAACCAGATTGGGTTGAACGGACATGGGCCGGCTGCGGCGGCGGCAGTATAGAATCTACTAATCTATCAAACTTTCAACAAAATGTCCGTTTTGTAGAATGATTGTATGCGAACAAATGTTTTGGCATACTAGAAACTAGTAAGCGCAGGAGCCGGCCAGAAGCCGGTTTTAATTTTTGTATAATTCCAAGCGCTTGGAATTTATTGTTGTGATGATTAAGATACATTTCTACATGTTGTAAACCGCCAGCTAAGCTTTGGTCGCCTCTGTCGTCCGGAAGAAGTGCTGCATGTTGCCAATTACCAGCCGAAGCATTAGCAACCGCTATCGTCCGCAATCTCTCATATCGGAGCAGGAACTTGACTATTATAACATAAGTGTTATAATTTAATTTATAACGTTCTTGTTATAAATTGCATTGAAGGCGAGGCATTCTAATGTACGAAGTTGTACTGTATGAGAATGCCCGTGGAGACAATCCAATGCAAGAATTTATCTCAGAGCTTGTATCATCCAACAGCAAGTTAGACCAAACACGCCTAAAAAAACTTTACTACACCATATCTTTGTTAGAGCAGGGTGGAACCAGGTGTGGTGAAAAGTTTACCAAGCAGATTACAGGTAAACTATGGGAGTTGCGGTCTGGTAAAGATAGGGTGTTTTTCTTTATCTGGAGGGGTAATCATATTGTGTTATTACATACATTTAGAAAAGAAACCCCGAAAACACCTGTTGGTGAGATAGAACAAGCCATTAGTGAGATGAATAATTGGATTGAGCTTCACGGGGTATAATCGTGGGGGCTTAGCCCCCACCAATTCTTCTCAACAGTACCATTACTTAGACCTTAGACCCTAATTGAGCCTGCTTCAATGTCAAAAGCAATATAACCTAAACTAAATTCCTAGGAGGAATCACAATGACTATTGTAAAGGTAAAGAAAAAGCGACGACGACCTGTATTTGTATGGACTATAGGGGACAATTTGTATTATACAGACTATAAATGATTCAAATGATTTGTTAAGCTAAGAATAACTATGACTATGATGAATTGGGAATATGTAAGAAAACTTCAAGTGAAATGAAAGGTAGGACTATATAAATATGAAAAAGTGGGACGATGTCAAACGTACTATATCGTCGATCCCTGATGATGAAAAAATCGCTCTAGAGGTCACAGCCTACTTAGTTTCAAGATTAATTGAAAAACGTCATGAATTGGGATTAACACAAGAGAAAGTTGCAGAAATTACTGGGCTTAAGCAATCGGCTATTGCCAGAATCGAAAGTGCGCGAGTAATACCAAAAGTAGATACAATTCAAATACTTGCTCGTGGATTAGGTTTAAAACTTGATCTTGTCGATGAACAAGCTGCCACATCAGCTTAAAATGAAGAAAGCCTACTGAGCAAACTCAGCGGGCTTTCTTTTTATTAGAAATGAAGCAAAGCGACATCATTACAAGGAGTGTTTTTACTTTACTTTTGTTGGGTGACAAGAACATCATCTCATTAATTGCTGCTTAATTCGCAGCCTTTTTATGTTATGAGATCAAGGTCTTGTTAAAATCAAATGAAAAGTACTTAGGAAATGCCGCCTGCAGTCTACTTTTTGTATAGACTGCTGCATCAGTACTTTGCCCATGTCTTACAAGTAGTAACTTTTATATAAATGGTAAGGTTGCTGCAGCACGAATTGGGTTTTACCAACTCCATATCCAATGGTTTCCACTGATATCAAAAAGAAGCTGGACTTAATTGACCAGTTTCTTTTGTTTTTATTATAAAGTTCGAAAGCATTTTTCCTTACTATTTAAGAATTTTTCACTAGAATTAGCAGGAGGAAATTCCCACTATAACTAGTTTGTTTAATGTGTTATAAATTTAAAGTCCAAAACAAATAGAAATAAATAGGGAGCTAGAAAAATGTATCAAAAAAGGTTTACGTTTAAGATTCTATGTGTTTTCTTAAGTATTGTATTAATTGCAACAACAATTGATCAGCAAACAACGTTCGCTGCAAATTCGCAGGATCAGACATCAGTAAAAGGTGATGAGCAAAAATCTACTTCACAGAGAGAAAAAAAGAGGCAGGAATTATCAAATCTAAGGAAAGAGAAGTCAAGAACATACTTTAATGAGGATGGGACTTACACAACAGAGATCTCACAGATCCCAATCAACTATTGGGATAAGAATAGTAATTCTTGGTTACCAATAAGCACTAAGTTAAAATCGGATTCTAAAAAAGCATTTAACGATTATAATTCATTCAAAACCTCTTTGAATAAGAAGTACAGCAAGAACAGTGCACTCCTTGAAATTACAGATGAAAAATATAAGCTTTCATTAAATCCTAAAATCGATACCGTACCTAATGGTGAAGGAACAGTCTCGGAAAATTCTGTTAATTACATAGATTTTTATTCAGATGATTCTGATCTGAAATATTCTTTAGGTAATGACCGTGTTAAGGAAGAAATTATTCTAAAGAAAAAGCCTGGTAAGAATAATCTTATTTATTCGTTCTCACTGGAATTACAAGGTCTTAATTATAAACAAGAAGAAAACGGATCCATTACATTATATGACCCAGTAACAAACCAAAAGATGTACTATATTCAACAACCATATATGTATGACTCATTCATCCCAGAAGGTTATTCTCAAGCTGCAAATGTAAGTTCTTTCCCAGAAGAGGCACTCTCATATGATATTCATTATGAGGTTAAGGAAGAAAATGGTTCCCTATTTGTGGATGTAATTCCAAATCAAGATTGGCTCAATGATAATGATCGAGTTTATCCCGTTACGATTGATCCAACAATTGTTAAGTTTCAACCTAATAGCAGTCTACAAGATACTAACATTAGAAGTGCATTCCCGACACAAACCGGTCCAACTGAGAGCACTCTAGGAGTTGGTTTGTATAAAGATACGACTCAGACCAATGTTATTCGTTCATTAATTAAATTCGACGTATCGGCATTGCCAGCAGGTGCTGCTATTTTAACTGCAGATTTAAATTTATGGTTAGCGGCAGTAAGTAATAACACTGATATTGGTGTAACTTTACATGGAATGACTACGGCATGGACAGAAACAGATTCATCTTGGACAAAAGCAACAAGTACAGTTTCATGGACCAAGCAGGGCGGGGATTTTAACACATCCCAATTGTATACTCAAAACGTTTCATCCCTTACAGACTTATCTGTAAATTACAGATGGGCGCTTTCTCCGACGACAATTGAAACATGGATAAATGATTCAACAAGAAATAAAGGTTTTCTTTTAAAAAGTAACAGTGAAACAGTAAATAGTTATAAGAAATTTATCTCAAGTGACGATACAGTAAATGTTAACTATACGCCATTGTTAAGCGTTACTTATTATCCAGCTAGCAGATTGGGACTCGAAGATTATTGGACATACGATAATCATTCCCTTACGAATGGGACGAGTTATACAAATTTAGGAACCGGTAATAACGTTATTCAGTATACAGATTATTCTCTGGATGAGAAAGGGGACACCCAACTCGACTTAACTAGAACATATAATTCCAAAGCGGTAGAAACTTCTCCTTTGGGTTATGGTTGGAGTTTTACAGGTTCGGACACTGTAGTTGAAGCAACTGGAGCGGGTATCATTTTATATACAGATAGCGATGGTACCTCTCATAAATTTGACTATGACTCTACCAAAGGCTACTATGTATCACCAGCTGGTAAGTATCTCAAGATAGAGAAAATAAAGGAAGACCAAGTTATTAAAGGGTATAAAATTACCGATAAGTACGGATATATAACTTACTTTGATCAACCAAAAGCAGATCTACAAAGTAGCTATATAAAAGCCAGAATAAGTTATGAACAAGACGTACGGGGAAATAGAATAACATATAATTATGATACAAACGGAAAATTATTAAGCATCTCTGACCAGGCCAATAGAGCAATTACGTTTAGTTATGGTTCAGATGGACTGATTGACTATGCTATGTTGGACGGACGTAAAACAGATTATACTTATTCAAATGGGAAATTAATATATGTAGATCAATACTTGATCGATGGGTCATATAATCGGACGATTTATCAATATACCGGGAATTACATTAAAAATGTTATTGATCCTAAAAATAGAAAAACAACCTTTACTTATAATGGAGAGTTACTTGAAAAATTACAAGAACCATCTACGGATGACACGGGTGAGGACCTTACGACTCGACCGGGGACATCATATGATTATGATTTGACAAATCGTACTGCAACAATAACGGATCCATTAAATCATACGATCAAGTATTATATGAATGACAATTATTCTCCTACGCGTATTGTTGATGCATCTAATAATGAAACCAATATAAAGATGGATGAAAACTATAACCCTATAGAAATTACCGATGACCTGGGAACTACTATTCAAACATTCGATAGTAATGGCAACTTATTGACATCGATAGACCCTGAAAGCCATAAAAACAGTTTATTTTATGATCAATATAGTAATCTTATAAAACAAATTGATGGCGAAGATAATGTAATACAATATTTTTATGATGAAAACGGAAATCTAGATTATGTAATTGATGCAAATAACAAGAAAACAGATTATTTATTTGACGAATTCGGTAATTTATTGCAAACGGAATATCCAAATCACACAATTGAAAGTTATGATATTTCTAATAATGTAAAAACTATAAAGGATGCTGCTGGTAATATTACGACTACTACTTATGATACTATTGGCAATATAATAAGCCAAACAAATGGTAATGGATACAAAACATTGTTTGATTATGATAATCAGAATAGGCTAAAGAAGGTGACTGATTCAAAAAATAATGTATTTAACTATAATTATGACGGATCTGGGAACTTATCCGAAATTATTGATCCTGATAATAATTCAACAAAGTACTTCTATAATGGTCAAAACCAATTAACTAAAGTTACAAATGCATTCGGTCAATCAATCATTAATCAGTATGATGCTAAGGGTAACTTATCCGGAATCGTTACTGCCAATGGAAATATTATTTCCAATAGTTATGACGAGTTAGATCAACTAAAGGAAACTAAAATTAACAACATCCTTAAATGGAACTTTAACTTTGATGCGAATGGTAACTTAAGATCGGTAATGACAGATGGAGCACTATCTAAGGTACTTGATTACTATAAAAATGGCTCGGTAAAAACTTCAACAGATAGAGGACAAGTATTTAATTATACTTACACAAATGTTGATTATTTAGATACTTTAAGCTATGTGATTGGTACTAAAACTACTACAATTAATTATGACTATTCTAATAATAATAATGTATCAAAGATTTCTAATAATGGGTCACTATTTGCTCAGTTTGAGTATAACGATCTTGATTCAATTAGTAAAATAAATCGGTTAAATGGAACTAGTACTGAGATTTCATATGGTAGTGGTAATCAAATTGAGAACTATGCTGATATGAAATTGGACGGGACGCCAATTAATAATTTTGTATATAAATATGATTCTAATATGAATATTACTCAAATTGAATCAGCTGCGAGTGGTAAAAGCTCCTATACGTACGATGAGTTAAATCAACTTAAGAGCGAGACCTTAGAAGACGGGACCATTACAACATATGATTACGATAAAAGAGGTAATAGGCTCTCAAAAACAGTTAATAATGGACAAGACGACTCAAGGGTAACAAATTATTTCTATAATGATTTGAACCAACTAACTAAAGTTGGTGATACTGAATTTACTTATGATAATGATGGTAACCTTAAAAACGATGGAGTTAGAAGTTATTATTATAATGAGTTAGATCAGTTAATAGAAATAAAAGATGCAAATGGTCAATCCATTTTTAAAGCACAGTATGATGAATCAGGTAAACGTGTCAGAACGGAAAGTAATAATGAAGTAGTTAATTATTTTTATGATGGGGAAAATGTTGTTCTTGAAACTGATGCCAACAATAATGTTATTAGAGAGTATACTTGGGATATGGCTCGAAGGCCAGTGACTATGAGTATGGATGGAATAACATATTTCTACCATCTTAATGCTCATGGTGATGTCGTATCAATGACTGATATGGCCGGAAATATTGTTGCATCCTACACTTATGATGCGTGGGGTAATCTATTGAGTAGTAATGGGGTTATTGCAAATAGTAATCCTTACAGGTATGCTAGTTATCGTTTCGATAACAATACAAACCTCTATTATCTAACTACAAGATACTATGATGCAAATAATGGAAGGTTTATCACTAAAGATACTTTCCAAGGATTACTTGATGATCCATTGAGTTTGAACTTGTATTCTTATACTAAGAATAATCCAATTAACAGTATTGATCCTGATGGACATTTATCATTTGCTTATAGGTATGATGTAGGATGGGGAACCTATGCTGCTTTTAGAATTGGTCTTTCATATGTCAGAGTGTCAGCAGTACTTACGGTAGGTGGTGTAATTCTTCAAGTTGGCAAAGCATATGTAGGGTCTATTTTTTCAGTAGTGGATTCATTAATAAATAAAACAATGAGAGGAGCTTCTAGGTATTTAGGAAAAGCCTGGATCTTTATACATCAACAAATTACTAATTATTTAATTAAAATTTTAGGTAAACAAACCATGGGAACACTTCATGGTATCCTTTATAGAAAAATTTTTGGATTTACTAAAACATTCTACTTTTAGAGTTTGATATAAGATGGAGGGAGTAAAATAATTGGCGGCTTGGATATTAGCATTATTTTGTTGGTTTATTGCAGCTATTGCACTCGGTTTTGCTATTACTCTTACCAAAGAGGTTCATAATAAAAGAAGAACTTTAGATTATTCAACTCAACCTAATTTTTTTAACATATCTTCAGACTCAATCTTCGGATGGATTTTTGGTGCAATCGTCTCGATTATTATTGGATTATTCGTAGGGTTCTTCTTTAAAATATTACCTTGGTGGTTAGCGAGAAGTATACATTTTGGCATAAGTATATTGATGGTTATAGTTGGAGTTTTTGTTTTGCGTTATTAATTATATAAAGTACTTGTTTTCTCATAAAAAGAGCCTCTTTTATTTAGACAAAAGAGGCTCCTTTTTATTCTTACTATTGCATCCACGTATACACTATATACAAGCAACCCTACCGATTCCAATTGCTATCAAAGGGAAGCGGAGATGATTAAATATCCTGTTTATAAAGAAGTTGGGGATGTTAATAATTCCCAGGCCGGATTAATAGAGGAAATTCTATTTAATTCTCAATAGTTGATTAACAGACACCTACTAAGTGTCTTTTTTAACATAAACCAATACCCATCGCAGCGGCCATAGAAAAGAAATGCCTAGATTGACCCCTAAAGTCCATTTATTAATCCATATAAGTCGTATACTTAGTATCACTTTCGGTACTAAGCTTAGACGCATGATTACGCATTATGCACATACCCGCTTCACCAATAGCATAACTAGTGTATTTACCAGCTGGAGCTCCTGCTCTGACCGCATCACTGATTCCCGTTTTATCTAAAAAAGCAGGGTTTATGGTAACCGAAAGAGAGTTTTTTTCAGGATCACTTGCATTTACTGCTCTTACACTAAATTTGCCTGTTCCATACATAAAGTATGCTTTTGATGCTCTTCCAAAGCCATTGGCAGTAAATGCTGTCGTCATTCAGTCCATCATAACGTCAAGTGCCCCAACCCCGTTTGCGATTCTTCAAACCAGGGGAGAGTTTGAACCTTGCGTATTTTCGCATGCAATTTCGAAACCTTGGATTTGTGCCTTCTTCGACTTCTTCATGATGTGCGAGCCAAGCGTATATCGTTGAAGCAAGCATTCTGCTTACTGTTTTCAGATGGGCAGCGGTAAATCGAGTATCGACGTAGACGGTTAACGATTTCGGTACCGGTTCATTTAAAGAAATGTTGAACTTGATCCTCAAAAGGTATCGTTATTTTACGTAAAGTTGCTGCAATACGCGCCATACGTTTAGATTTAGGGGTATTATTCTTTTTCATGAAGTTCACCTTTCATACTTGTGTAGGATATTATATGCCAAGAAGGGCCAATAGTTCTTAGGCAATCTAAAAGTAAGAAGGAACGAATGAAACAAGAAATACGAATGATCTCGTGGCCACTGTGCATGATTGCGGAAGAAAAAGCAGCAAACCCGTACTTTGAAAGACAGAAAGCCCAAGTACCAAGTACTTGGATACCAGCTGAATACTTTGCATGTTTGACCTTTGATTTGCTTCTCCTTGTTATTTTTTGAAGCTGCTTGCAAAAGCGAAAAGAGAGTCAACATAAGCTTGAAATTGTTATAGAGATTGATAAAATAAAGCATTAAACTAGAGTGATAGAGTGCTCTTCTGGAAGGTGCTGAATATCGTGCAATTAGACGAAATCATTAAGTATGAAAATGAAAATACATTTGTGGATTTCAAAAAAACTCAATATTCTCGCAATGAGGATCTGATTAAAGACATAATGGCAATGGCAAATGCGGACTCGGATGTGCTCACTCGTTACATCATTGTTGGTGTTAAGCTTTATCCAGGTGGGGATAGAGACTATCATGCGATTCCAGAACATGAATTCAAAGATGACGCTGATTATCAGCAAATTATAAGACAATATATTGAGCCAGAGATCAAATTCAGCTATTTCCCATATCATTTTGAGGAGAATCGTCTTGGAATTATTAAAATTTACGCGGGACAAAGCCGTCCATATTTATTGAAGCGCCAGTTAGGTAACCTGAATCCGGGAGATGGCTACATTCGCCGAGGTTCACAGCAGGCCCGTTTAATACGCGAGGACCTCGAAGTAATTTATGAAGATCGCTACCGGAAACAACGTGAACAAGAAATTAAAAACTCGTATCTTCATTTGTTAAGACATGAATATCGTAATAACAAAGATTTATTATGGATTATGAATAGCTATATTACTGAGGGAAGAATACTCAAAGAGATTTGGGAAGCTGCTGGCGAGATATCAAATCATTTTGTATTCGAAGCCTGGGATTCTTTGATGCGCTCAGGGCTTATAGCGTCACTTGCTTTTGGTGAGATGGATACTTATCGTTACGCTGTTAAAACTGTAAGGGATGCCATAAGATCAGTTCGGACAGCAAAAGCCAACTGGCTCCGACTCTGGGATTGGGATAAGGTTGGACAAGGCGAAAATGTAAAGATGATTAGTCAACCGATTCCCAAGTCTGTCACCCTTCAACAAAGCATCCATAACTGCCGTGAAGCTATCAAGATCGCCCAAAATGCTCTTGATTCAGCAATACAGCTACTTGAATCCACTCATCAAATTTAACGTCATCGATATTGCCCGCTCCGTTAAATACATCTTAGATTGACACTAGACGCATAGTCGTGTCGTGACGTGCGCTACAAGCACTCGCTGTCGGCGACGACTGACTCAGTCAGAGACGGTTGAGATGAAGATACACAGAGAGACGTCTTCCTGACCGGCTTCAGCGTGCAATCTCCCACAGGCTAGAAGCGGGGTTTGATTGAGCAGAACCCTCACATAAACGTTAACCGAACATTTAAATGCGGTCTAGGTATTCGTCAGAAGATTGGTGAGTATTGAAAGGAACGGGACGTGTTAATGTATGCCTGTTCCGCTCCCGACGCAGACGGTCGCTTCATTTATTTCCCGATAATGGGCAGCTGCTATGAATTAGGTTTAAGCATGGTGCTTAATGAATAGTATCGTTGAAACTTGATTTTTACCTTATCTATGAAATTAACGCGGTCAGATATGTTCATCACATTGCAAAAGTCGTTTAGCAACTCATCAATAGCTTGAGCAGACAGTTTAGTATAATTTGCTGCATAATAAATAATGAGATCACGGCTTGGATAGCCCCTGTTAAACGTTTCTTCCTTTGATCGACCATCGTTATTTTTTTTTATAGATTAGCTGGATTTTTTTATGTCTTCTTTGAGTAAGTCCGGCAATAATAGGAGCCTCTATTTCAGCTCGCATTTCTCTTAATAGAGTAAGTGTTCTGCTTATGTTATTACCGTTCCAATCTATCATAAAATTTTCCCTCAATATTTTAAATCCAACGTCACCAAACTTTAAATGAGCAATTTCATGAGCAAGCATACACCTTGTAATACTCGGTGCCTTGTTATAAACATCTAAGAGAGCTGTAGAAATTAAAATTCTATTATTGCTAAAAGCTTTACCATTGTAGTTGTCATCAGGGTAGGGGACCAACTTTATCTTACGATTAATCCCTGCAACTTTAAGCAGATTTCTAAATTCCTGATAAAGCGATGGATGAGACCGGGCTGTTATCCCTCTATAAAGAGTCATCGACAGAATTTCCTTAATCTCATTTTTGATATTCAACAATAGTCCCCCTTAATTGCATTACCTGCTTATTTATCTCTGAATGAAAATAAGGGATATATTCCTTATTTTTTTCTATTTTTCAACTCTATCAATATCTTCATGGAGCTGTCCATAAGTATTGCTTAGGGGAGGGTTAGGAACGAAGAAGGATTAATAACCTACCGGTTGGTTAAGGGCATCTGTATTAAAGGAGTCGCATAAAACTGAAGCTTATTTATATGAATATTCGATAAAATTAATACGTTCCCGTCTCTATAGAAGCTCTTTTTCTTTCATGGTAGAATAAGGAGATAAAATCTTACTCTTCCAGCAAAGGGTGAAGGCATTTGGCTTTTTGTTTCCTATGCGGTAGCCAATCCGTAGAATTGTGGCGTGAATCTCTTATGTTTCATATCGATTGTGATTGGTGTGGTAGCTATAAAATTTCGCATCAGGCAAGTTTTAATTACCCAGTAAATAATGCCGGTGTGCCAACGGAATTAGCTTATAAATCGGCTGCGTATATTAAACGGTTTTCACTATACGCTGACAAGAAGGTCGGAAGTATTACGATCGCTAGTTACCCAAATCCGCTGTTAGAGCCAGTTCGTACAAAAGAACAGCTCGAAAAAGCTTTTCCTGCCCCCCGCGATGTTATACCGCTTACTGCGCTTAACCTCGTTAAATTAAGCAGCGCATTCGGCAGCATAATTAATATACAACAAGAAGATACCGCCTTATTTTATGCTCCGAGTGTTAGTGGCATAATGGCAGCATTGAGAGGTTTGCAGAGTGCGGGATATATAGAAGGATTCAATAGCGCATTGCCTTGTGAGATTACCATAACAAATAAGGCCTGGGAACTACCGCATGAGATATATGCTCATGAGATCGGAGGAGTGTTAACGGTGAGTACTCAAAAAGAAGTTCAAAAGAGATATTTGCAATACTTACAAGATCAAGTAGAGGGCAATCCAGAACATATACCGAATATGTATGTACTTGGACGAAACCTAGGACTGCTGGAACCTGATATAGATAGCATCGTCAATCAGTTACTCAATGACAAACTGATTAAAGCCATAACTTTAGATACAATTACGATTACCCCTGAAGGAATTAAAGCTTTGTCACCAACACCTGACCCGGTACCTGCTACTACAACACAAAACGTAACAAATAATTATACCGTTTCAAACTTTGGCCATAACACTGCATTCCAAATTGCAAGCAATGGTAGCACCATTACTCAATCGAATCAACACACAACACCACCGATAGATGAGTTGCAACAGCTCGTTCAATTTCTGAAGAAAAATATCAAACAGGCCGGCTTAGATGAACTTGAGCTCGAGGAAGCAGAGAATGATATTCAAATGATCGAAAAGGGCCTCCGGCAAAAGGAACCGAAATTCGGCACTATTAGAAAGCGATTTTGGACGATGCTCGGAAACATTGGAGAAAAAGTTTCGGTGAATCTGCTTACGGCAAAGTTTCCGGAAGCTCTGAAATGGCTTAGCGATAAGGATATACCTTTCACTTAATCAAATAATTAAAAATTTTACATGTTCATGTACAAAAGGCTACCTGGGATCCAGGTAGCCTTTTGTTATTTACTTATTTTGTCTGCATTTTGTACAGCGGCTAACTTCTCATCATCAAATACGTGTGTATAAATCATGGTTGTTTGCACCGATTCATGTCCAAGCTGATCTTTTAATTTAGGCAGGTTATTATTTTCTTGAGCGTGACGCGTTGCAAAGCTATGACGTAGCTTATGTACAGTCAGCGCCGGCCGTCCAAATGCCTTTGCATACTTCTCGACAAGTTTTTGGACAGCCCTAACTGTTAACCGACCTTCCTTCCAGTTAATCGACTCAGGCGAGGGTAGGAACAGGGCGTTTACCGTTGAAGTTGGTTTGTACTTCTTCTTTCGAACATTTAGATACTCCTGCAGATCCGCTTTTGCTACGTCGCTAAAGTGAACAATTGACTTTTTATTTCCTTTTCTTACGACTTCAAATGCGTTTACTTCCATATTGACATCATTAATGTTCAGTCCGACCAACTCTGATACTCGAAGACCAGAACCTAGAACGAGTGATACGATCGCAGTGTCACGTTCTCGGTTTATCTCATGGAATTTCTTAGTTGTGCCATGAAGGCCAGGAAGGGCGCCAAACTCAAATGCAACAAATTCCCGAAATTTCTCAAAATCATCGTTACGCAGAACGAAGTTTTTAATTTTCTCCGCTTTTACATCGTTATCGACTTTGGCGTTCTTCAGATCAATCTTTGCCATTACATTTCGATTTAGGTAAGGCGTTAAATCCTCATGTTCAGCCTTGTTGGTAAGGTAGTTGAAGAGAGATTTTAATGAGCTGAGTTTTCGATTTATTGTGGGGTCAGCATTACCTTTGTGATTAAGTAGATGACCTCGAAACTTGGTGATGTCCTGTACGCGCAGCTTCTCTAACAAAATAAGAGGGATATCTGTTTTGGCACCGGTGTGGTAACCAGCTGCAATTAACCATTCGAAAAAGATAGTGTAGTCATGGGCGTAGTTGAGTAGGGAAGCGGGCGAGAGATCATAACTATGCTCCATATACTCGACTACATACCAAGGCAAAAGTGGCAACTTAGATTCAGTACGGCTAGTGTACTCGTCTGCTAATTCTTTAATCATGGGGAAGGGGGACACCTCCGTAATATTATTATAGGAACTTATGTTCCTATAATAATATTAAAAGTAAAATTTTGTCAACAAAATTTCGTAAAATATTTTATCGCATTAATTAAATTCGTATAAATGATTCTTGACGTAATTATTGTTCGAGAAGATAATTTAAAGAAATAGGTTGGGAAGAGTGTGAACCATTTGACTAATATACATTTCATGCAGAACGAGCTATTGATATTTGCCCTTTG
Source organism: Paenibacillus sp. MMO-177 (assembly GCF_037147795.1). Lineage (NCBI taxonomy): Bacteria > Bacillati > Bacillota > Bacilli > Caryophanales > Paenibacillaceae > Paenibacillus > Paenibacillus sp. MMO-177. The sequence goes on from NZ_JBBCUR010000006.1 coordinate 43,528, forward strand.
CGGCTCAATGGCTAGAAACGAATCAATTGTACATCAATTAAAGGACATGGCGAGTAAACTGGGCATTGATTGCGAAATAAAAGGTTATCAAGAGGGATCCGGCGTTCATAGCTTGGGTAGACACTTATTAACTTCTTTGGCCGAAGATGTTGCCAAACAAATGTTCAACTTTACTAGAACTGAAGTCGATGATATGTATCTGCAACGAAATCTATACCAAGCACTAATTAGTCAAATTAAGAATGATCCAACACTTGATTATAATGGCGCAGTTGATGAATTGTTAAAAATCGCTAAGCAGACACAGGCAATAATAAGAAGTAAACCGGATCCAGGCGTTCTGTACCGTCAAATTCCAAATGGGACTAATAATTACTTTGGCTATTCAGGGTCAAAAATTTTCCTAATTAACAATATACTATCTTCATACAGCTTCAGGCGTGGACCGTATTATAGAATCAACACTTGGTCAGATGATTTATTAGTTCGGAAGGATATTTCCATCGATAGAATTATAATACACCCGAGATATTTGTTTCTCGACTGTTTTGGGGATGGAGAATCAGAAGTAATCGTATTTAATCCGGACGTGAAAGAAACTTTAGATAGCCCCAAAGATGGAGATGTCGAAAAAGTAAAATTTTAATTCATCAAATTAATATTTTACGTAATTAAATAGGAGCCCGGCCGCCGTTGTACTCCTTAGCTGGCTGCTAGAAAAGAATCGATTGATAGGCATGAGAAAATCTTAAAAAGGTTTGGAGAATATATTAAAAGAGTTTATACTTTAATTGCCAGCTATCTAAATCATAACTGTAAATGTAAAGGGGATTTCTGATGGTAAAATCAACATTTGTATTTTTCAGAAAGGTTATAGATTTTTTTGATACACCAGTATTCCCAATATTAGTTTTAATATTTTTTAGTTTTGCATTATTCATTTTAAATGACATATAAAGCCCCCCCTAACTATAGCTTCGGTATGATGTCAATTTGTACGCGGGATAAACGGATCGTACCTACAATATTGATATGTGCTCCGTCTACCCTATTAAAAAAGAAACGGCCGGAAAGTCTCTTCGGACTACCGGTCGTTTCTTTCTCTAATTTGCTGTACAACGAGAAACTTTAATTGCTCTATAGCTCTTTCTTTACCCATTACTCTTACTTCATTAAGTATTGTAATTAACTTTTTGGATTTTCTATGTTAGGTGATAATAAGATATCTTATTCTCTTTCCAAAAATAAACGAATATGCTTTTGTTTTTATAATCCAGTATGGTTCCCTTAATACCGTTGCTGAAATCATACAAACTATTCAACGTGACCGGATCCAAAATATATTGCCTACTTATAAGGTTAACCAGTATCTTTCCATCCGATGAAATTCTCGCTGTTGGTAATGTATCTCCCTCAGGCATTTTAAAATCGGAAAGAGTACGTTCCTTTATCAAACCCTTGTTATTATAGTAGCTTAATTTATTCGTTGTAAAATTTAAGAATAGATATCCATTGCCGGCCGTGAAAGCCAAACCATTGCGGTCCATCGTTCTTTTCCAAATCGAATTCCCGGATGAGGATAGAGCAAGCAGTATTTGCTTTTGCTTATTGTCTGGGGAACTGGTCGTAAAAACCAGTGTTCCATCCGTAAGGGCGAAAGTGGTGTAATCGTTAACATATACTCCTTTAGCAAACGAGTACGTATAGGCCTGCTTCAAAGCGGAATCGTAACCCATGATTTTTTGAGCATCACTGGTTTTCATTATAGCTTTAACCACTATTCTGTCTTTCGTGACAGTTACAATTTTGCCTGAAATGATTTTATCGAACTTAGACTTACCGTTAGGATCAAAACCCATGAGTCGGACTGATTCCTTCCCAACGGCAGAAGACTTCACAGCGGCAATAACTAAAGTTCCATCGCTCAAGCGATAGAGTTTCCCATCAAATGGAACGTCAGAGGGCAAGCGTTTGCTCCACTTTTCCTTACCTGCAGCGGTTACTGCGTATAGTAACTTTTCAGAAGAGAAATACGCATACACGTTACCGTCTGGTGTATATACAAACGGGTCTTTCGTACTTGGCCATCCGTAACCAGATTTTGCAAACGAGAAGATCCACTTAACTTTGCCTGTATTCTGATCAACTGCACGAAGTGTATCAGGCGTCCAGACTTTCGTTTCTGATGCCTTTTCCTCTCCTACATGGAGGTAGATAGTACTTGTGCCTGGCACCATATAGATATCCTCTTGGATTGGTACATAATCCGCATTTGGCTTCTGTGCCCATACTTCCTTTGGCAGTTTGTCATAGCTTTTGGCATACGCATCCCCAAAGATACCCATACCAATTACCATAGCGACAAAGAAAGCGATTATAATTCTCTTTTTCATTTTTCCACTCCTGCATTAAAATTTATTATTTAATCCATTTGTGATATTTATCGGAAAATTTCTTTTAAATATTTACATGATCATCCACGTCCTCCTGTTGGTTTAATCTCAAAAAAGCAAAAAAGCAGCCGATCATTTATTAGGCTACTAAGGCCTCAAGTTATTAATCATACAGCAGAGTCTGGCCCACACAAAAAAACCCGCCCCCGTTGAAGGGACAGGTCTTTCCTTTACTTTGGAATTGCTGCTACGATTAAGTCCTGATCTGTTTCTAAGACAGAGCGGCTATAATTTATTTCATCTTTGCCGGCTGCTCTAATTTGCTGGACTACCAAAAACTTTAATTGTTCGACTGCTTTATCTTTACCTATTACACGCACTTCATCAAGTTTCATTGAAGACTTAAACATTTGCTCCTCCAATTAAACCATCATTATAGCTACATTATAACGAACAGATGATCGGAAATTCAAGAGAATAACAATATATTAATAGCTCATAAATGCGCCTAACTAGAGTTATTCGTGTGGCTATGCTACTATCTATTCTCGCCAATCTGGTGCTCGGCATCTCCATCAAATCCTTACGATATGAGGACCATACGGATTTAAACTTGTCCATTTATACAAAAATGGAAAACGGACTTATAATCTTTGGAAGCGGGCATTGAAGGCCGGATCCCAGATGTCGCTGCTGCTAATCTGCTTCGGCATGCTTGAAGCGGGAATTAACCCTCCTGCATAAACTAGTTGATCTGCTTCCAAGTAATTTTGACTTCACGGCATCCAGCGGACATTTTACAACTTCAACGTATTCTCCTTAGTTCCAGGGAAAAACGAAAAAAAGACATGCTTAATATAAGCAAGCCTTCATTTCGTAAAGGGATCAATCATTATACTGAATTACTTATCAATCAATGTCGCATCATCCACTGATAATCAATATAACAATCGACTGTTAAGCAATATAATACCATCTCTTCATAATAAACGCCACAAATACTGGTGTTAGTAGCATCTTTGTCCAATTTTCGTCTTGACTCTTACTTTGATCCTCGGTTCAAGATGAACATATTTCCTCAAGTCGCCTCTAGCTGAGCTCAGTGCCGGCTACTCCTTGCTGGCTACTTCTATATTTTTGTCACCTTTTACACAGGAAGCTATTGTATAATATCGAGGACCAGCATTATTAATTTTCGGCCGTGGCCGGTGTGGCAAATAGACAGCATTTTGTACGTCCAAATTGTAAAAGCGATATGGCTCAGAGTCGAAGCCAAACTTCCCACTGGATCGCTGAGCTATATATCCTTTAATTCTATGAGCAAAATCCGGATCAATTCCCTCCAATATTAAAGACAACGAAGGTATGTTTGGATCAAGCACCACAATATCTTTGATCTTATATAAATACTCCATTTCTCCCCCGCTAGCCATACGAAAGGTGATATAAATTGGGGTTTTATAGCTGTTGCTATCCGGGCAAGCGTGGACTCCATGGATTTGCGTGAGATCATAAGTTTTACCGGCTGCGACGGACAATACTTCTACTTCATAATAATGCATACTTTTGTCTGCCCCCAATAAAAAATTGATGTATTCGCGTATAATCCGATACTCCGGTACCGAATGTTTTCTCAAGAACTGATCTAAGATAGCAATGAGTTCAAACCACGTCATACTAGTGAATCCAGTTACTGGATCATGCAATATTCTATTCTTCGTTAATGTAATCCCCATTGCGGTTACGCCTTCATCCATTGGGAAGTGCTGCGGATCCAAATACGATATTAACTGGTCCTTTATGTCGTTAACTTTAGCTGAGACTTTGATACTTTTAGCTTCAATGATCAGAACAAATTGCTTGATGCGTCCCTTAAACAGTGACCGTGTAATATCACGGCGAATAGGCTTAGGACCAAATGATGTCATCTCCGCATCTACCTGCACAAAGTCTATTTCCTTTAAAGAAGGAAAATCAGGGATTTGACTACAAAAGTGAGTCAGTAGATCCGGAAATGTTGCGAATAAATAGGCAAGTCCTTTGGTTTGCTTTGTTTCGCTATCTCCATCGATTAAATTGAAGAAAGAGGCGTTGTTTTGGTATAGCCGAAATGAAGTTTTCACTATATATCTCCTCAACATTGTTGAATAGTGTTCTTATTTCTATTGTCATCATCTCTAATCCTCCATAAGCAAAGACTACTCATGATCTTTTATTTAATTAATCCTTATCTGGCTTCTTGTAGCTGTCCAATTAGACGCTGGACATATTTATTGTTGTACCCTTTTCTCGATTCATTGACCATGTCTATAATTAATATAGCCATTAACCCTTCAACGGTTAGCAAAAAATCAGGGTCCATCTCTTCCATGTTTGAAAGAAGCAGTTCAGCCTTGTAGATCGATCGTTTCCGTGCTGGAACTTTAACGCGCATCCAGCCTCCGGATTGCCGCGGATGGCGTTTCTCTGGTACAGCCCAGTGCGTTTGAACAGTTGGATGTTTTGAAGTCGGTTGTTGCTGTTCTTGTGGTTTAATCAGGCACTGCTGCTCTTTTAGGTTTCGGTATACAGTTACCTGATCAATTCTCCCCCGACGAAAGTTGAAAATAAAGTCCTCGAATATATTCGAAATAACCGAATTCAAGCTAATCTCAGTATCGATTAATTCTTGGATATCATCTACAAATGATTCCGCCCTGAGGAAATCTCGAGTCGGTAAGTACGTTGTAAGAATAAGAACTTCTTCTTCTTTTGGCCGTATATAATCGAACAGTGATTGCAACAATGTTTTATTCTCCGGAGGCTGGCCAACTGAATTTATTCGCTGACCGATCAGATCCAGTTTACTCTTTACCCCCATATCTTCACCCCCCTCTTTATAGCTGCCATAATAAGTCGGTGAACTGTTTGTCGTTTAGGAAGTTCCCACTTTAACATCAGTCTTACGATCTCATCGTGATATATCTCAATCAATTTCACGTGCATATGCTTTCCGGTGTCTTTGTATGGAATTAGGATTACCGGCTTGTCTGATGTATAATGACCTTCCTGGTATATCAAAGTAGTTGGTTGATGATAATAGGCATCGATAATCTGTTTATCATTCAAAGCAGCAATAATGAGTTTCGTGTTGTACTCGGATTGTTTTTTTCCCATCCCATAATCCATTGCCCACTTTCGGAGAGTAACCCATTGATCTGAGGTAACTGGAAACTTTACATTGTGTATTTTATCAGATCTCTGTTTTCGTTTTTTCTTCTCCTGTTCATCAGGCTTTTTTTGTGGTTCACGCTCCAATATGGGATTCACAGTAAATAAGTTCGGTTGATTCAAACTACCCTCTCCCCCACTCTAAAATTGCTCCCCTACCTCCATTACCGTCAGGGCCACTTTCCTAGTTTCCCAGTTTCCTATTCTTAATTTATGTCTGAAATGGACAAGCTATGTTTGAGGGAAGTATAAAATTTTTAGGATTGGAAAGACTAAGCAATTACTGACTGTTACCTTCGGAGGTGAACCCTGTTGTTTCAAAAATCTTTGGCTACTAAACAGACTGCAACAGCTTTTGCAAAGCGTACAGCTGACTTACAAAAAGTGCTGGGATCAAGAAAATTCAAGTCTTCGCCAGCTACACAGGAAGAAGCCGAACGTACACTTTTCAAAAAAAAATAAGTCCCAGGCTATGCCCAGGGCTTATTTTTTTTATCGTTAAGATTCTTCGGAATTCTCCACCTTATGTGAGTCACGTTCCTTCTGTAAGGCTGCTTCAGTGTCCCTAATTCTAATTTCTGCATCTACAAGGAATTTTCTCAATTCGTCCCGTTGTTCAAAAAGTTCCCTCATCTTTGCCGTTGCTTCTGTTTGAGTCACTTCCAACTTGCCTTGATATTCCGATCGAAGAGCAAGTAGATCCCGCTCCTTCTCAAGCTCTTTACGTTCTTTAAGACGTTCCAATTCGTCCTGATGACGTTCTAGTACATTCTTCAGTTGTTCTTCCTTCAGCTGATTAAGTGCCCTCAATTCGCCTTCCAGTGAAGCCACACGTTCACCTTGTTTATCAAAGGCTCGTTTCAACTGTTCGAGTTCTTGAGACAGTCCTTTACTGCCTTCAGCAGCATCTTTATATTCCTTAACCAAGCCGGCGAGCATATCATTCTTCTCTTTATACTCGTCTACAAGTGTTGCTTTATCGTGTACTGTAGCTTCAAGCTGGTCCGCAATTTTATTATTGGATGTTATCTCTTTTTGAAGCCGCCCAAGTTCATCGGATTGCTCTTTAATCAACTTTTTTTGTTCAGCAATCTCCCGCTCCTGGTTGAAAATTATATCCGCTCGATCCTCAAGTTTTTCATCATACTTTTGAATTAACTGATGTTTCTCTGCTGCTTCAGTCTGAATCATTGAAATAAAAATTTCGAGTGGCCGGCGAATATGATATTCAAGTTCATCAATTTGCTTTGCATATCCCTGCCCGCTCCCTTCTTTCAATAGCTGCAGCTCATACAACAAAGCAAGATGCTCAAGAAACTCTTCTTGCGTATCAAATTTACCTTCTGTCGCAAACTTTTCAAGCTTCTCTTTTAACCCCGGACTCATCTTATATGCTTTTGACAACTTCTGTGGCTTATTGTTTTCGAGGACACCGCCAGCGGAATCTTCAGTAGACATATATAACCGCCTCCAAATCAAAATACAAAAAGTTTACTTTTTAATATTAGTATGCCCTAAGTTTACCGGGTTTACTAGGTAAACTTATCTTGATAATGGACAGCTTATTGATATCCAACAAGAAAATGAACTTCCTTTAAACTGTTAATGTACCGGCGCCATGAATTGATTTACAAACTCTGTTGCTAGCTCCCGATCCGTCATTAATATCCCAATGTAGGTATCAAAGAATGCTTGTACTATTTCAGTCTCCCAATGAACTAATGACAGCTGCTGTATTGTTTGATTAACGGTTTCATTAAATTGTTCCAATGATTGATCATTCGGATTAAGTTGTACGATTAGCTCCCCAAAGACAACAATCACCCTTTGGATCAATGTCTTATGTATTAGCATTGTTTCATATGTAATAATGACACGTTCTCCCCTTCTATGGTTTTATGTGAGACGACTTTCAGATAAGAATAAAACTACATATTCTAACAGTCAATCAATAATTGTGTAATAATATGACAATTGGAATTTAACAAAATCAAAAACGCCCCTCACACTTTGTGCAAGGGGGACCGGTCCAACCAATTCTCTCATATCGCTTAATTTTCTTTGAATTCAGAGGAATCTATCAAATTCTTCTTCATAATTCATTCGTTATCAAAAATCCATGGTTGTTTTTCTTTACTTTCATACTCTCTAACTACGATAAGAACGTTTAAAACTAAAATTAGGAGCCCCATCCACACAAATACATCAAATCCTTTTAAATACGAGCAAACAATACCAAATAAAGCAAGTAAACTCGTTACTATGACGAAAATCCATCTCTTCAAGTTCAAATTGAAACCTCCCTCTTCATTTTGTTTCCTTAGAGTCTTTAATTCGGTCTATCTCTTTCTTTCCATCCTGGATACCATAAAATTCATTTATCTTCCCATGTGGAGTAATTCTCGTTTTAGTTGCGATATGAAATAAATAAAATCGGCTTGTATCTGGATTAAATCTGATTTCAAATCCGCGATATCTCTTAGCCATTCCTGTACGCTCCCTATTCATTTTGTTTCATTATTCGGATGCCTTTTATCCAGCCATATCAAAAACCTAATACATCCAAAAACCAATATAAATGTGAGAGTGCCATAGGTAATAAATAATGCATCGATCATGGACATCATGTAAGCTCCCTATACATTGAATTACTTAGCCGATTCGGTACATTAGACTGCAGTTTCATTCTGATTTTCGACTAAATCGTTATATGCAACGACCTTATTCTTGCCAGAATTTTTTGCCTTGTACATGGCAGCATCCGCTTCAGAGATAAGCTTATCCGTAGCCCCCTCTTCACCGGCTACTACATAACCAATACTTGCTGTAACAACAGTTTCATTCTCGATCCGTGCGCGTATTCTCTCCGTCAATTCGGACATATTTACTTCAGGTTCTTCTACAATAAGAACAATTTCTTCTCCACCGTATCTGCCTGCAATTCCCACTTCTTCTGCTTCTTCTTTTAAAATGGATGCAACTGATTTTAGTGCTTTATCTCCCTCTTCATGACCAAAGGTATCATTAAGGCGTTTGAAGTTATCAAGATCAATAAATACGATAGATATCGGAGCTTTTTTACTAATCTTATATGCCATTGTCGTATTGATATAATAGGGGTTATGCAATCCTGTTAGGGCATCGTGAGTTGAGTTATGGTAGATATCCTCCAAGATTTCAATAACACGATCAAACAAAATGATAAACAATGTAACGTACCAACCAATTCGCATTAGATTATCTAACGCATTAAGGCCGGCTAGCGGACCAAAAAACTGATTTCCTAGATGAGCGACAGAAGATAACGTAAAAAACACAATGCCAACAAGGAACTTTTTATTGCCAGCAGTCAGTGGGTATACCATAATAACGGACATTGCGGTCAAGGCAAGCAGGTACAGGCTACCAGCAACAGGGATAATGGGTAACAGCACTGCTGCAGCTAGAAAGGTAATAGATAGTCTTTTGAAGCGCTTAGAAGTCTCTTCATACATTTGATAGATGCCCATATTCGCTCCGATAAAAAAGGCTGAGTAGAATAACACCCGGAGATACTCCGACATTGCTCCCGCTCCACCCTGCATAAATCCAGTAATTAGTACGATGATCTGCTCCAAAAGCATGATGCCTATTACTACAGTAAGCGTGAAATACGCTCGTTTCTTACGATGGATCAGCAATCTTGATGTTTGTAGCAACAGAAGAGTAAGGACAAGAATACTTAATGAAGAGTAATACACTTCACCTTGTGATTCGGTAAATAATTGAGTCATTACAAATTCTCCTTATTGTTTATAACCCGAGAGTTATCATTTGCTATTTGATTCCACGAAGATAATAAATGACTTTAGATATTTGATCGGAATTAAATCGTCTATTTGATACAAATTGAAGCAAGTACTGATCTAATTGAGCTAGCTTAAGTACCGGTACTGATGGGTTTCCAACTACTATTTCAATATAAGGATTAACAAAGAGAACGACTCCTTGAACCCATACATTAATCCCAAGTGATTGTAGCTTTTTCGATAAAACAAAAGTTTTCAGTTTAGCTTCCTTAATGGGATTTAACATTTCTTTGTGGGAATCCCGCTTCATATGAAACCACTTACGTTCTCTTTCATTTCCAACTATGCGACCCGATCGATTCTTCTTCACAATGACAAAAACACCATTATCTCGGACAATGACCTCATCAATAATGACTGTCAAATCCCCGTTTTTAACTGAAATATTGAAGAAAGATTCATAGGTAATAGAGATATTATCTGGTTTCTTGCTATAATCTATTGGCTTATGGGGTACTTCACTTATCGAAGCAACCTCAAGTAATACTGAACCTTTTCTTCTTAACAGTCTTACCGTAATGAATGCAGCCAGGACGCCAGTTATGCATAGTGCTGATATGACACATAGCATTACTGTGACGGACATATAGACGATCCTTTCTTAAAGAATTTATTCGTATACCGAATTCGAACGCTTATTGTTCGAGGATATAAAGGATTAGTCTTATAATTTCTGAGATACATCAGCTATTCCCCAGCTAAATGTTATCTCACGTCTGCCTATATTTTCGACTTCTTCACGATTAATGGCCATAAAGCGTATTCCTTCATCCGTATAATAGATTAATTGAGGGTGATCATTAGAGTCATACTTTATATATCCTAGAAACTCTATCCAAAGAGCATCGATGTATGGATATATCCAATCAAAAAACAACTCCGCTTCTCCCCGATCTTTATATACAGACCTAACAAACATAAATAAGGATTCATCGCTTTTATCCTTTTCAAAAATTGAAACCTTCACAGGAGCGCCAGAAGGATCATTGTATGAAGACAACATAGTATCCCATTGTAGCGCTTTAAATAGTGAATGTTCTGGCAATACTGTAGGTTCCTGTGAACGAAGTGAAGCCATATACTTAAGTATTTCAACGATATTTTCAGGAGTGTCTACTTTTAATTTGAGACGAATATTCAATTCAGTAAAATCACCCATATAATTGCCCCTTTCTTCTTCGCACACTTATTCCATAGAAAATTGATCCTCCAGCCACTCCTGAAGAGTCTGATTGTTTGCTGCTGCTTTTTCAATAAGCTTTAATTTCATTTTATCTGCTATATAAAATGTAATCGGCGCCAACCCTGTATCAATTAATGTTCCATCGTATTTATTTACGATTTCTCCGGAGCGAATAAACATCTTTAATTTATCAATAAGATCCGGATGGGTAGATGGTAGGACGTCAAGCAACACACACTTCTTTACCTCAACAACTATCTGATTCTGATCAGCAGTTGTAATACGCATGTTCTTCGGGCCGGCTTGCTGGAATAACTCTTCAATTATCCTATAGATAATTGAGTCCAACGTTGGGGGAAGCGGGAATATGAATTTTGCATATCCGTAGCTTGTAATGGCCTTCTTATCGGATATAGGTTGTTTAGGAAGCCATCCTGCTTCGATTGCGTTCTCATAAGACAAAATTTCATTATGAGCCAGCTGCAGCATGATCTCCTTTTTCTTGTTACTTATCTTTTTCATTCTTACGATTCGCCCAATTTTTCCGTCCTTTTCGAAAAGTTGATATAGATAGACTCCTGTTGCTTTATCATAAATCGTGTCATACTTACCGCTATCCGGATTGTCAGATACATACTTCATGAGATCCTCTTCTTTAATGAAATATGTCTTCTTACCTCGCAGTTCCCCTTCGGAATGCGGTAACCCTTCTCGTATTAATTTATGTATGAATGTTGTCGAACGGCCGATTCGCTTGGCTGCTTCTGCTGACGTAAGGTCTTCACGTGTATAGAAGGGCTTAATGCGTTCAACATCTGATTGTAAATAAACGTATCCTCCGTCCCCTCTATAGGTGAGGGCGTTTACTGGCACCAATTTTTTATTATCATCCGGATGGTCCTTTAATTTATTTAAAGCCGTAACTGAGATTTTCAGTACTTTTGCTGCTTCTTTTGCTTTTATATATTGCATGATCCCTAACCTTTCGATTGTAGTTTACGACTGAATCGGTATCTATATTGACCTTCCTGGTCTATCCATTGACTACTTTCTTTCATTATCAGCTTACCATTTAGAGCATCCATATTCATTTGAAAATAGGAATAAAGGGCATTCGTCCGATCAAACCAATAACTTTGCACCCGCTTCATAGGATAACCGATAAAAGTATGATTTTCACGGGAAATTTTAAAGTTCCAGTCCATGAAATTCTCCGTTTCTTGTTGCCATTCAGCCCCGTCAACATTTCGAACGAACACTTCGCCAAGGTAAATACCATAAGACATGATTGTTGACAGCATGGGTTCATGCCCAAGCGGATATACCCCATTAAGTGCAGCGTCTATTTTTCTCAGACTATCCGGTGTAAAGTCAACATGCACATCTAATGTATCTCCTATGATAGTTGCTAAAACTGGTGATGCTTGTATAAATTCTTGAAGTTTGCTCATCTTAATAGTCTCCTTATCAATAGAGTGAAAATAGATTCTAATATACTTGTTTTACTTAAAGGAGAGTTAATGAAGGTCTCGGCAACATCTCAACTGGTATAATGTGACCTATAACAGCATTGGATTTATTAAGAGCGATATGTGTATGATTTAGGACAATCCATCTCTCAATTCTTTTCCATTGCTTAGAAGCTCCAGCTCCAGTGACTTTGTTACTTCTTAGGAAACTGATCTTCAAATAATCATTTCTGATGCTACCCGCTGCCTTCCTTTTCATTTGCTTTTCCATTCATAAGCATCCCCTTTATAAATCAATTCACTTGTGCTAGATAACTATTCAGATACACTATTTGCTACAACATTGCGGAAGAGACCAGAAATGCTAACATACTATTCTCCACTAATAACCATCTTCTCAAAAATGGATTCATGTATATATACTAATATATATACATGAATCCATTATAGCATACGTTCATTTCAATTCACACATTGACCAGTTTTTATTAAATTAGGTCGATACCATACGCTTTTACGAAATCAACCATTCATAATATTTTAAATTAGAATCTTTATTCAAACAAAACTAATAATCTATTATTTTTTCTTGAGTTAATCCTACTCAATATTTCGTCATCATTATGAGATTCGAACATTTGTTTGATATAATTGCATTTAGGTAATATTTACTGAAAGGAGTCTTCTTTTTGAATAATACTATCATCACCAATTGGATGACGAATAATAACTATAGTCTAGAGAACCTTTCAAAAAGTAAAGAACGTTTAAATGTACTATTAGATAATCAACATTACGAGCTCATACATTCCTATATCCTGCGTACAGAAAATGATGCTGGTGATTACGACTACTCCTCCCTCTCTAATATTGGAATGTTATATTTGTATCTCCATAAAGTTGGAACTAACCGAGAGGCTAATACAAAAAAAGAATATGCACGGGAGATTATGCAATTTTTCAATAAGATACACTCTAATGGTATATCAGACATCCGATTGTTGAAACGCAGCCAGGTAGAAGTGTATCGGTCTTGGCTCGTTCGAGAGTATACGAAAACAACAACACAGGCGAAGAAAATCACTATCGTCAGCAGCTTCCTATCCTGGTGCTATGAAGAAAAATACCTGCGAAGGGATTTAAGCCGAGCGCTGGTAAATGTAAAAGTAGAAAGAGAGCAGATCCCGGAGAGGGAGATTGATCATTCATCTTTTCAAGCTGCAATTAAGTATTATGAACATGATCCCAAATTCAAAGGATTAATCTTATTAATCTCAAGTACCGGCCTAAGACTAAATGAGGTTATCACCCCAGACTGGAAAGACCTTTATTTTGATTCTGTACGATCAAAATACTATTTAAGGACAATAACGAAGCGAGGCCATGAGCGACACGCACATATTAAGGAATATGTTCTAAAGGAAATCATTGAATATCGTCGACGCCTTGGCTTAAACGTTTCGATTGATCCAACCGACGAATCTCCCTTCTATCCGAATCGAACCGGCAAGCGCTACTTACTGACTAGCCTCTCGGCTATCGTGACGAAGAAGTTAGCCAAAGCCCAAGTAGTAACGATAAAAAACAATAAAGTGACCGCTCACTACTTCCGTCACTTCTTTGCTCGGACTGCTTTTAACAGCGGTGCACCAACAGACCGCATTTCTAAAACATTAGGGCATAGCTCAAGCAAAATCACTGAAGAGAATTATCTTCACCGTGAGCTCAAAAAGGAACATGATGTTAGTGATTTTGTTGATCTAAACGAAATACTTCAACCTAAACCATAAGTCATGAGATCGATATTTTGACGTGTTTCTTCATTATAATGGCGCTCATTTTTGGATACATAATTAGCTTACCATTGAATGCATTAGCGACGAGATTATGTGCTGCCGCTGCAGATGATGCGATCCCGCTTCACATTATGAGATATATAGCGCCTTTAGTTTCAATCGCTAGCCTTGGAGCGGGTATCCTCTCTACATCTCCTGTCTCATGGGGAATGACTATACCCTTTGTTCTTCTTCTTATATTAGTGACATTTTGCGATATACGGTTCAAATTAATACCTGATAAAGTCATACTACCCGGTATCGCTGTAGCCATTGTCGTTCAATTATTTATCAATGCTCTACCGGTTTGGAATTATATCCTTGCTGCCCTCTTTTCAGGAGGTATTTTCTACTTCATAGCTCTTATAACGACACGTGAAAACCAGGCACCCTCCGTCGGTGGAGGCGATATTAAATTCCTTTTTCTTATCGGACTTATATTAGGGATTAAACTATCTTTTATTGCTTTTATTCTTTTTAGCCTTTTAGGAACTATATTCGGTCTCTACCTCTTGCTTTTCAGACGTGCTAAATCAATGGTAATTCCTTTTGGACCGTTTATTGCTGCCGGTTCATTAATCAGTTATTTGTGGGGTGAAGATTGGACTAGACTCCTACTTCAGAATCTTTTGTTTTAATATTAGTGTTAAGGAATCTCCACAATAATCTGCTTAGACGCCGTTTACTCGTAATACTTCTACCATGTTTAAAACGATAATAATGATATATGATTCTTAAAGAAATGATGTAATTTGGTAAAGTCTACAGGGTCCTGGATCACGCCTCTATTATTTCTGAAAGGATGATTCACATGCTAACAGAAGCCAAAAAGCTAGAAATTTCGATCGCAGTTTTTCAGCAGTCTTACCCTAGATATCTTTCATTCTTCAGTCCCTTCTTTCCTACAGAAGATTTCGCTATATGGTTCATTCATGCATGCGAGTTTAATCATGATGTCTCGATAAAAAGAGCTATGCATCAATTAGTTCGCACAATTTCTATGGCGGATAATGCTTATAAATTAGACGAAAACACTAAATTAGGTGGCATTCAAGTACAATACTGGATCATGGCCATTGAAGCACTTTATAAAACTGTTAATCAAAAAAAAATTAAAACGAAGTCAGCTATTATTCGGGACTTCTTTACAAACTACATTTCGACTGAGCATCAAGAGAAATTAATACAAGCAATATGGACTTCTGAGGAAAAACCGCTAAGCATACTTGAAATCGCAAATCTCTTTAATGGAATTCGCAATATGGTTGCACATGAGGGTATCTACTGGATGTGCCGCTTTCCGGATGATGAAAACTTGGGTTATATTTTGAACCCAAAACAAGAAGAGGCCTTGAAAAACTCCACCTACCATATTGGAGATAATCCAGGTCTTGATAAAAATATGATGTTTTATGTACTGCAATTAACCGATAAACAGATCAGAGATATCATTGTATCTGGTGGTATTCGTTACATCTTAAGGCTGATCTCTCCTGCACCCAGCTAATTTCCATCCCCTTCCACATAAAAAACAAACCCACAGGATACGTATCCTGTGGGTTTGTTTTTTTAAATTTATCCAACAATATTCTATCTCTTCAGTTTCAAATGGTTCAGATGAGAAGATACTTTTAGTCCACACGATGCGTAACAGTAACATCCCATATACTATCTTTAATCTTCACCACGACATTGTCTTGCTTCGTTGTTCCATTGTTCCAGTATACCGTAAAGAGGAAGTTATACGTTCCGTCAGGCAGTTTATCAAATCCTTTCTGCCACATGGATCCTTTCCAGTCTTCCTCATTGGTAGAGCTCAGGTTAACGGTTATGTTTTTCTCTACCAGTTTCACCGACACTTTATCCGGCTTGGTTAAGGAGCTTCCCGTATCTGTAACCGTCGAAGAAAGAACGAATTCTTCCCCCGCCCAGAACGTATCAGCTGACCGGGGCTTTGTTGGGTTCTTTGCATTGTAGGCTTGACGGTTTTGCTCCCATATAGCCATATGCTGCACATACCCTTGGATAGACAGTGGTAATACAATAATTTTCTTCGTTACAACCACTGGATCAGCAATCTTATCCGTAACAGTCATCTTTACACTCCATGCCCCAGTATCAACCATTCGGTATGTCGGACCAATACTAGAATAAGGATAACTTGAGTTCGATGTGACGGTTTTGACTACAATACCACTTGGGTTTGTAATTTCGTAGGTAACCGTTAGATCGTTGTGATCCGGATCATCAACTGCCGTAATAAAGGATACCGTGTCTCCCTCGTACACCGGCTTCGGCGACCAGTTAAAATCGCCTGTTGGAGGCTGGTTTGTACTGAAGTAAATATATTGATATTGCCCCATGTTGCCGGCTATGTCCCAATCCACCACCATTAAGCGATATCTTTGACCGGTTAGCAATCCGCCTACTGTATACTTTGTTGTCGAGTTTGCAAGCGGGATGCTGTATTCTGCTGTACCATTTCCATTCAGATCGATATTGGTTGTCGTCCCATCATCGTTGACCTTTTGCATATAGAACGCTCGAGAGGCATGTCCGGATGATGGTGGCGAATCGCTAAATGGATTAAATGTCACGGTAACGGAAGTCGGTTTAATATCCAGCTGTTCATTTGTGTCATCCGGAGGAACCGTATCTACGAAGAAGTAACCATTTTCCGAATAGCCGCCCCAAGCCATACCATCGTTTGCCCTTGCACGCCAGTTATGAAGCCCTTCCTGCAGCGCAGGCGGCGTGTAGGCTGTTGCACTGATTGCATTATTGGTATCGACTACTTGCTCTCCTGTTTCGTTATAGAAAACTTCATAATCCACTTTCGAGACTGCTTGTCCATCGACATCTGTAACAGATACCTTCAGCTGCGGCCGATTATTATTTGTATAAATCGGCTCTGAAGCTTTAGCTCCATTAAAGGTAAGCAAATGTGTTACAGGCGGCGTATTCAGTATGAAGTAAACAATATTACTATCATCAGACCAATAACCTTTCGAGAATACCCTACCTTGCACTTTAATTTTACGTCCTATCTGAATGCCCTCATCGAGAATGAATGAGGTATCATTGCCCGGATATGTGCCCTCCATAATGGTTTTTCCGTTGTCTACATACGAGACTTTAAGATAGAACTGTTCTTGAGGATCGCTGTCCTCATCACTATAAGTCCATTTTACAGTTGGTTCACTGGAGAGTAAGGTCGGACTTGTTAGTGTTCCATTTGGATAAGTGATGACCATTTTGGGACGGTGCTGATTGGCCGGTGGAAGCGCATCTTTGTAAACTCGGGTCTCTACCCAGAACGACCACACCCCAAAACCATCTTGGACCTGCTCTTGAATAATGAGTTCTACACCCGGACGATCATATAATTCTCTCGTTCCGGTCGTCCAAGCCGTTTCATCCGCCCATCGAGTCCTGAAGCTTCGAGCTGCTAAGTAATCCGGAATATCTGGATCGTATGAGGTATCATACGTTGCATAATCCAATGTCTCCCCTTCCGGATAGACAATACCGGTAAATCTTACATCTGGCTGCGCGATCGGGCGACGGTGAACATAAAGCTTTTTCGTTACCGGTTCGGACCACTGCTCATACTCATCCATACCAGGATTATCTTTCGCTTTAAAAGTGATATTATAGAGCCCCGGTTTATCTAGTACCGGAAGCTTCGTATCAAAAGATTTTCCATCGAATGCACTTAGACCAAGCGAATTTGCAAAGTAGTCCGGATCATGTTGGTAACTCCAGTTTTCTAAAGTCTCCGGATCCTTTTCAATATCGTCAAAGATGGCATCATACTTGATTTCTTCTCCTACAAGTACAGATTCTTTTGTCTCTTCTACGTAATAATCACCGTAGTTTTTGACCTTTACATCACTAAACTTGGCTTGCTGCTGACCAAGTGACATGATACCTACCGAGCCTTTACTATAGGTGCCATCCGTGACCTCGATCACTTTAGCATGGTTAATGTATACGCGCAGCGTTCCGTTGGAAGCTTCAAGATCAAACGGATAGGTTACAAATGGAGATCTTGCGTAATCCACCGTCTGTAGGGCTGTTTTGGAACCAGCTACAATTTTGTACAATGTTAGCTTGTCTTTCGTCCACTCAGCCGCATACATATTCTTTCCATCTTGTACGTGAATGGCAGCTCCTATCGGCTTATCATTAGTGGCATCGTTAACAGCTACATTAAAAGATAATCGATCGTTCTTGAGCTTTGTTGCCGGATCGTACCATAACCCCGCCCAAGAGGAATCGGCAACTTCAACGGTATTATCATCAATTGCCTTTGGATAATCGCCGCTGCCGCTTGCAGGAACAAATGGAAAGACATATTGAACTCCCGAGGCCGAACCTGGCGCTGAGAATCCATAAAAAGATCCATCCGGTAATATGCTCGTATTTAATGTTGGATCTTTTAAGTAAGAACTCGTCCACGTATAGCTCGTATCCGTAACTTCATTGTAATAATTTATGCTGCCTTTGGTGTTATTATAGGGATCAATAGGGCCCCTTCCATTTACAACAATAGAAGCATAAGGCTTGTAGATCGCATTTGTATAATCCGCATAGGCCCCATTCGTCGGATATGCAATATTCCCACTAGGCATTAAAAAGGCCTTTGTATTTGCAATTAGATTGCCACTTGCCTTTGGTTTAATCTGTTGTAAATACTGATCAAAGTAAAATTCAGCCCCTTGGTAACGAGTTGTTGCATATACCGTACCGTCTGGATAAATAATGGGGGTACCAACACCATAAGTATCTTCCCAACTCATTGTGTCACACCACGTTTTACAGGTTTCCCAATATTCGAGGCCATACTGTGTAGGTTCGTTAATGTTGTCATAAAAGATTTTAGAAAGAGCACCAGTTGTTCTATTCCATTGATATCCATACATAGTCGTATTCATATTGCTTCCGCCACTATAGTATTGAATATAGCCCGATACATTGAAATAGAGCGTCTTCCATTTATCCGTACCGCCACGAGTATATTCTGTCGTCGCAGTCATATAGGAGATATCGGAATTACTAGCCCCTCTGGATCCATAACCCATGACTCCTGTATTCCCATTAACCGCCATCGCATAGACCTCATAACCATCATAAGTGGTTTGAGTGGCCCATGTTAAATATAAATCACCGTCAGAGTCGATAACTCCTTTATAATTCTGCAAGAAGGTAGGGCTATACCTTATATCTTGTGTTTTTACATCCCACTTCACAGACTTATCCTGAATGGAATATTTTACTGCATGTACGTTCCAGTATTCTTGAGAAGCCCCCGTCCTCGCTCGGTAGGCCATATAGAGATTTTGTCCGTCGTCCGAAACTTCGAAATACATGATGTAAGACATTTCTCCTGATATCGGTACGGTATAGCTGCCTATGAGCTCTCCATGATTATTAATCTTCTTAACCTCATAGTTTGTTGCCCCATATGATCCAGCCCCATAATAAAAATTCTCGTTTTTATCTGCGCCTAAATAAGTTAAACCACTAACTTCAGATAAAGAGAAGCGGCTAATCTCCGTACCATTCTTTGCACTGCGTTCAACCATTTCCCCGCCTTCGCGTGAATAGAGACGATGACCGGCATAAATGTATGGGACTGCGACCGCATTTTTGGGCAACCCCCACACAGGAAGCTTGGTTAAATCTGCAGCAACTTCGTATTTTGAGCGGCTATTGGCACCTAAACCCATGTTCGGATACTTAATAAAGAAGTCAGCCATCTTTGCATTTTTGGTTTGTAATGCACCGCTATTTGTTTTCCAACCGATCGTTTTGTTGGCGTCTGTTGTGTACGGTTGAATTAACTTCCATGAACGCATAATTGATTCGCCCGTATAGGCCAGGTCTTCAGGTGCGCTGTCTTCTCCCTGATTCGGTTGCTGTGTCAGGCCGTACACATCAAAGTCTACAAACGGGGCATAATTTAGAACATTTGTTGCTGCAATCTCGGATATTGCCGACAATCCGTAATCCTCTGTAACGCTTGCACGGTATTGTCTTTTCCCTACTGCTGTATAAGTGACTGGATAAGTATCCTTAAATGGCCCCGTATAAATGGTTGTCCAAGGCTCTTCTTCGAAATTACCATCATTATCATGATCGTAACGCTCTTCGATTTTCAACGAGTCGAGTTTATCACCATCTACACTCTCAGCATCAATAAAAATCATCGATTCATTGAATCGATAAGTCTGCTCTGGAGTCATGATGCTTACTATTGGCGGTTGGTCGGGTACGACCTCAAATAAGTGTGTCCCCCAATCACTCTCACGCCCTTGAGAATCGAAAACCTTACCTTCTACTGAGTAATCTCCAAGCGTTGTCGGCCCTTTGGTTGGCCAGCCATCGGTATACCCCGAATCACCGATTTTCTTATAACGCGTTTGATTCTTTGTAAAATCAATGGTTACACCACGGTCCGCAAGCGGTGTGTACGAATTATACAGGTGGAAAATGTTCGAAAAGTCTCGTCCCTGAATTACCTTTGTCGGCCCTGTCACCACAGCAACCGGCTTTGGATCCAGAACTTGCAGAGAAGCTGTATCCCATTTCGTTTCTGATCCATTTGTAACCATGATTTTAGCTTGATAAAAGCCTGGTTTATCAAATTTTAAATTGGGATACCGATATTGGCTATCATCGGTTATTACTTCTTGCAAGTTGTTAGAAAATGTCCAACTCATAGATGTATATCCATCGGAATTGTTATCCAGCGTTGATTGATCACCAGTAATAATGGTATTAGGTATAAACTCAATATCTGCCGTGACTGGAGGAGCTGGCGGCGGTGTTGGTGTCCCGCCAGGATCTGGCGTAGCGGCACCAGGCTTAGTCACGGTAGTTGTACACTCTATTGGTTGCTCGGCAGTTGTGCCATCCGTGAAATTCACCCTAGCACGCATGACCCATGTTTCTGTATAACTATCAACACCATCTAGCCTGGCCTTGGATATGGTGAAGCTAAATTCTTGCTCTATCTTATCCAAACCATACCCTACCGTTGAAGTCGTATATTGGCTGCCATCATTGGCTCGGCCATAAACCGTCCAGTTCTTTACTGTCTTCGTTCCTTTTCCTGCAAGAGAAGCCGTCATTGTTGCCGTTACAGATATGTCTTTATCGGCAAATGTGATTGTATCGGGATCGGCCGAACAATCACAAGAAACTGTTGGTGTATTTACTGGCGGGATCGGTTCATAGGTTACACGAACTTCACCTTCATAATAGTAGGTGTTAGCATTCCATGTTAATAACGACTGCATAATGTACTGTCTCGCTATAGCATACCCCGAACAATAACTGCAATCAGCATCAACCAACGTCGAACTGCTATCTGGCATAATTGCAACAGTCAAGCCTTTACCATTTATTGCTCCCGATTCTCCTAATGTCAAAACCCGATGTTCAGAATTTGCTACAGGTTTCGCATCGATTACTTTTACCGTTGATGGTATTACAGCACTTGGCGAAACTGATTCTGTCTTCCCGTTCATCTTAGTTGTAAAGCTTGAAGGGATATCAAAACCATTACTCTTAGCCTTAATAGAACCATCAGAATGTTTTAACTCACTACTTATTTTATTACCGAGATTGTCTCGATCAGGTAACTTACCAGTACATACCGTTAAGTTCCCCTTCCAACAGCCATCACCTGTTTGAGGCGTTACATAATATGGGCCAACTCCATTACCCTCAATAATCCATTCTTTACCGTTTGACCTACGGTTTACAACTGCATACATGTTTGACATTACATTTGGGGCGGAAACCGTTATTTTTGCTCCAGTTACCGTTTCCACAGTTAGTTTAGAATTAGACAAACTAAACTTACTCGATCGTTGCGTTAAACTAAGTGTTCCATCACTATTAACTACCTTCATCCAAAGTTGATATGATTTGGGTCTGTAACCCGATGGTATGTCCAAATTTACTGGTACATTTGACAACGTTCCGTTCTGATTAAATTTCTGGCTAAAACTAATTGATTGCGATTTTGTTATCGTTGTACCTGAATCGGCGGCACTAGCGGAATAAAAAGTGAAGGAATAGACTAACAATAGCAAAATCATTAGTTGAGGAATTATTCTTTTTAATAACCCCATTCGGCATATACACCCTCTTTT
Source organism: Paenibacillus sp. MMO-177 (assembly GCF_037147795.1). Classification (NCBI taxonomy): domain Bacteria; kingdom Bacillati; phylum Bacillota; class Bacilli; order Caryophanales; family Paenibacillaceae; genus Paenibacillus; species Paenibacillus sp. MMO-177. Next base: position 65,631 of record NZ_JBBCUR010000006.1, read on the forward strand.
AAAGATCAAAATCGAAATTTATATTTAAGGTTTTTATGAACCCCATACATCTTTCACGTTCGTTAAGTAAAACTGGGAATCTTTGCCAAACGAGACGTTAAATCTCTCCAAATGAATAGGAAAACCACCATACTCCTTAATCTGAGCATCTATATATTTTTTGGGAACTAACGCAAAGATATAGTTGTACGCTTTTTCGTTAGGGTTTCTAAATACAAACTCTTTATCATTTACAAATAGCCCGTTACGATCAGAAAGGCTTCCATCTCTATAGAAATACTTCTCTGCTAGTTTAATAGTTGAACCAGTATAATCATCCATATACATATAAAAACTATTAGTTACATATTGTTTAGCACCATCCGTAACCAAGTTTTTTCCGATTACTTTAAAAGCGAAAACATAATTATCTGCAGGTTTAAGCTTTTTATCGGAAGGATAATATGTTGCCCCATCCAAATAATTCATATAGTACCCGTTAGTATCTGCAGGATCTAGAATGATAAGTTTATCAATTGTAACATTATATTTTTTATTAATATCAACCGAAAACGGCAATGTTTTAATATCCTTTTGATTCAACATAGTGATCATATTATTTCCACGCCAAGCGATTTCAGCTGCACTCGATGCCCCTTTGTCTACTGTCAGTGTTCCACCACTAGAAAGCTTTAGTAGGCGTGTAACAAGCACCGCTGCCTCAGCACGTGTTGTAGTCCCTTCCGTATTGATAGACTCAGCCTTTGTTCCAGAACGCGACAGAATGCCTTTATTCACGGCACGGAACATCAGTTCCGCAGCAGTAAGCTTCTTATTCCGATATTCCGCGTACTCTCCCCGCACGGCCAGCTTAGCCATTTCATTACGAGTCGCAGGATTATTCACATTACCTGGATAGTCACCATCCATATATACGCCGGCTTTAGCCAAAGCTGTTTGATATGGCGCATACCAGGTCGATCCGCCCGATCCAATTTCAAGCTTGAAGGTCAGAGCCATCACTTTAAGCAACTCAGCACGGGTTATAGTGTTGTTGGGCTTATATGTACCGTCCGAATACCCATTCAAAATGCCGGCTTGGACAGCTGTTTCAATAGACGATTCCGCCCAGTGACCAGAAATGTCTTTAAAGCTTGGCTTAGTTGTTGCAGCCTCAACTTTATGAGTAGATACCGCTGAAGTTGGTACCAGCAGTGAACAAGCCAGACCTACGCTTACTAATGTTAATAACATCTTTTTCATTTTGAATTACCTCTTTTCTTCATATCTTTTTATTTTTTCTTTTTCATTGCGAAAAAGTAAGAAAGGATTTTGGGATCATAAAGTTTCTTATCTCTTGCCATAATCTCAATTGCTTTGTCCCTGCTTAACGCTGGTGCATACGGCCTGGTTGATGTTAACGCGGAAAACGTATCTGCTATGGCTGCAATTCTACCAGCTAACGGAATCTCATTACCGACTAGCCCCTTTGAATATCCCGATCCGTCGTAACGTTCGTGATGATACTCGGCTATATCAACTATCAGTTGTGGTAATCCCATTGCTTGTAGAATATAAACACCTGCCGTTACGTGAACACTTATGGATTTTCGTTCATCATTGCTAAGCTTAGAATCGCCCTTAAGAATGCGATCAGATATACCTAATTTCCCGATATCATGAGTCAAAGATCCAGCAAAATACAGAAGTACATTTTCTCGATCGAAGTGGCTTGCTAGTTGAGTGGCATAACGAGCCATATTAGCCGAGTGCTCCGCGGTCAAGGGATCTCTCACCTGCAAACAATAAAACAATGCTTGAATAACCTTTAACGTCTCAGAGCTCTTTTCTGCTTGTCTCCATAATGACAAAAATTCATCGATATCTTGGCTGCTTTCCATCTGCTTCTGAATCAGTATCTTCCCCTTCCTTTCTGTTAGAATGTTTGTTCTTAGGTATCTAAATCCCCCTACTTTCACTACATCTAGCATTTCGAATTCCTGTTCTTCGCTGCATTCAGCATGAAGAATACTTGTATATATATTAATATACATATATTATAAATGATCTGGATAATTTCTCCTAGCATTTGAATTATCTTTTTAAAAAATACACTTCTTGAACAGCCGGAATTAGTAGTGGTTCGTCGTCTATTAGGCGTCCGATTCCTTTATGGCTTGTGCTAATAATTGCTACCACAGAAGGACCGACAATTGTCTGGTCAATGGTTCGCTGAATTTCTTTGTCTGTTCCAGCGTTTAATGTTACGGAGCAAGATACATGGTATGTCGTACTTATAGTGCAAGAGGTTGGATTAACGTTCAAATTTACAATCGTATTTGATTCCCAGTCAGCATAAACTAACTCATTTATGACTACAGCAGAGCCTTCCTGTAGTATACTTCCTTCTATTGCTTTATTTGTAGCATTTAGCCCCATATTGGCTTGTAGATAGTGATAAAACATATCTTGAGCGCTCAATCCGGGCGTAGAGGTGTCTAATTTAAAATAACCTTTGGATAATTGTATTTCATCTATTGAGAGTGATGCAGCATGGACGGCTCGATTCAAATCATTCTTTAACTTATTTTGAGTCTTTGAAAGATTAAGATAGTCCAACACGATGACTAAGAATAAAATGCAGCATATTAAGAGAATCAAACTCATCAACATAATAGCAATTCCGCCACGTTCATTTCCTAAAAATTTAATGAGTCTTTTATTCATACTTTTCACTTCTTCCTTCTCCTTCTAGGTAGAAGTATCCTTTCTCTTCTTCTGGAGCCACATGAAAAAAAGCCATAACTCTATTAAGGTCAGTTGCTGGATACTGAATCACAAGTTTTACGGTCGGATCAGCATCATCTTTAAGAACTTTAGTCATTGTGCTGCCTTCAAATGAAGGATACGTCTTTCCGTTCTTGGTCACAATAGGATATCCTAATTGATTAAGTTTTGTCTCGGTATCTGTAATGATTGCTTGTGAGAGGTAACCTTCTGTTTGCATCATTTGAAGTGCTCGATCTTTAATGTCATCAATCTTGCTTTGTCGGTTCAAATAAGAAGCGTAGAGGATTACCATAAAAGTACATGCTAAAAAAGTCGGTAATACGATTAAGAGAATGATTAAATCGGTAATCCCTTTTTCATTGTTAAGCGGTTGCTTAAAATCTCTCAACCTTTTCCACATCTTTTTCACTCCTTTCAGACAACATACAAAAGGGGGCCATGCCCCCCTTTAATCATAATCACGGTCCTGGTTTGTACCCATACGATCGCACATCCGATTTTAAGTTATCGTATCCTTCGATTATTGTGTTGTTTACACCGTCATCCGATAGAAAGACCCATGAAAAAATGCCAATGCAAATGATAGAAACTATAATTATTAGTGGTAACTTTTCCATTGATGACCTCTTAACGGAATGATGTTATTACGGCATTGTTTGCCCTGTTCCTGGCGCAGTACTTCCAGAATAATTGAAAGTACCTGCTTTTGTATTGATTTTTGTTGCTCCCGAATTTAGACCATTATTTATTCCACTCGGATTATTAAAAATCCAAAAACCAATGCCTGCGCCAATAATACAGATAATAATGATTAACGGTAACTTCTCCATTTCATAACTCCTTTAAATGTTTTTATTATTTTTCCGGATGGTTATGGCATTACTTGTGTTGCTGATCCTGGTGCTACGCTGCCGGAATAATCAAATGTACCCGCTTTAGCATTGATCTTTGTTGCCCCAGAGTTAAGACCTGCGTTGACTCCACTCGGATTATTAAAAATCCAGAACCCAATGCCTGCGCCGATAATGCAGATGATAATAATTAACGGTAACTTTTCCATTGTTTTCTCCTCTCAATCGTTACGTGATGTTGCATCTTCAATTGTGTGCTTAAGGTTAATTCCACCATTATCTATGCCTTTACCTATCCCATTAGGATTATTAAACACCCAAAATGCGATACCCGCCACGATGATGCAGACGATAATGATTAACGGTAGTTTCTCCATGGTACGCGTTCTACTCCTCTCAATAAAAACGAGAACAAATCAATCCCATTGGATTTTTATGTGAAGCTAAGCCTAATCCAAACAGGATTATATTATCACCACCTCCTAAGAATAGTTATACCTCTATCGTAGCCTTCCCCTTTCCTAGAATGAGCCTTTCATCATTTCTATGAAGCTTCTATACCATGGCAGCATAACTAAGACCGCTGATGCTAGAAATGGTATTAATATAATGAAAGTTACACGAAGCGGGCTACCTTCAATTTTCTTTTTTTCTTGAAAATCTCTCATGTTATCGATATTTCGTATTTGTTGATCAAATAGGACAATGATTTTATCATTGGAGGCATTCCAGCTAGCAAGTAATGTATTTGTTAAAGGCAATACCTCTGTAATCCCTATCTGCTCCCCAAAATGAATAATGGCGTTTCTTGGATCATTCATCCAATTAATTAAAAGTTCATCCACAAACGGCTTAATGACCTTAGATGTCCTTCCAGCTCTTCTAATTGCATAATATATTGGAATGCTTTCCGTAATACATACAACTAGTCGATGTGAAAATTTAACAATTTCTGCTGTTAGAATGTCCCTTCGTCTCTTAACGTAATAAATTAGGATGAAGCCAGGAGCTAAGTAAGCTGTAACAACTACTCCTAAAAATTGAAAGATCGGAAATGGTAATGGAAAGCCTGCCAACAGGTTTTTAATGGTATATAGGATGAAAAACAATAGGCCACATGTTAGTGGTGCCGATATCTGAATGAGCCGAAAATGAAAGATTTGGATACCATATGGATTCCCTGCTGCCTTCAATCTACGAATTAACTTATAATTGGCTCTCTTGGTGTTCTCTCTTTTAATTGAAGACTCTATGTAATCTTGCATACTCTGCCGGCGTTTATTACGTCCCGATGGCAATCTAATTCTATTTCGAAATTTGACCAATTTGGTTAAAGGCATGATTGTAGAAATCGCACCAATAGTGAAAACCATCACTATCAACCACATTGTCCAATCCATACTCATGATCGCGAACACCTCCTTACAATTTTTTTCTTCCCATTTGCATAGCGCCAACAAAAGATAGGAATAAAATTAAGACGCATAGTGAAACGATTCTTATGCCAGATGGGTCTATGAAATAGTAATATCGATTATTCGGATCCATTTTGATATTGAAATATACAACGAACACGGATAAACCAACCATGAGTATTGTTCCCCATTTATAAATGTGAAGCAGTTTTATGCGATTTTCCTCGTTATATACAGCATTCTGCATCTCGCTTATCAATTTGAATAAGGAAGAAGTTATATCCACGCCCGTCTCCAAATGAGTTATGAGAATATCTGCGAAATAATGTGCCCAATCGTTACCGACTCGATCAGCGAACTGAATCAGAGACTCATCAGGTGGCTCTCCTGTTTGTAGATCCATAATCAGTTTGTTCCATTCGCTCATAATCTCAAGAGGGACAGTACGAGAAGCTTCGTAGATGGAACTGTGTAAGTTTTCTGACTCTGAAAAATAACCTATGAAATTCTGAATAGTCGGAATCATGACTGATGACATCGCCAAATTTTTTTTTTGATACCTCGACCAAGCCCACAACAAAGGTGTTGTTCCAATAATGGCTCCGACTAGTGCATTGTAAAAAGGAGCCGGCATCACACGATAACACACGAGAAATATGATAACTGCAATCAACCCACAAAACAGAAGCAGCGTGCTAAGGGATATTTTGATTTCTGCAACGCTTAGTTTTTCCTCTATTTTTAAATAAATAGGATGCGACTGTAACCCTATTTTTGATTTAGTATTTACCCTGCCTTTAAGCTTTCTCTTCTCATAGAAACGATTTCTCCGAAATACAGAAACCCAAACAGATAATTTTTCTAAGAAAGGGCCAACTATAAGCAGAACACCTATCGCAAATACAATGAGAAACCCAACCTCTATTATGTTCATTTAATAAACTCCCATTTTCGAGAATTCTGCTGGATCAGCTCCGTGAGACATCAAGTGTTCCATAAACTCTTCACTAAGCTTATTTCCGGTTCTTCTCCACTCATTGCTCTTTGAATCCCATAAGAAAATTGGTCTCATTTCAATATGCCCATTAGGATGTGGTACAACTTCGGTTATTTCAGTCATGACACGCCTATTTTTATATTCATTGACTTTCACAAAACGCTGAAAGATGATGATATTGAATGCACGTCCTATTCGAAGCCGTAGATCATTATCATCGTGATTTCCTCCATCTTGCTTTACCATATCCATAAGATCGGAGATAATCATGCTTCGATATTTGGAATGTATACACATCATGGTATCATGACCACGTAGAGCAGCTTGCACTCCTTGTGCAGCTTCTGCACCACGTGCTTCTCCAATTACTATGCGAGTAGGACTTTCACGTAATAGCGTGATAAAACCCTTCGCCATTGTGATCCCTAATTCTGGTACTGATTGAAAAGGAACTATATTTCCATTTGAAATTCGCTCATCCAAACTCATTTCAAACTCAGTTTCCAGTGTTAGTATACGCTCAGGCTCTGGTATTTCTTTTGTTAAGGCATAGAGTGTTGTAGTTTTCCCCGTAACTGTTCCACCAGCAACAATAATTGAAGCATGATAACGAACTATTAGTTGAAGGAATAGCATCATTTCTTCACTCAATGTTTCTTTTTCCACTAAGGTAGACAAGCTAGGGTCTTTAAGAATAAAGTTCCTAATTACAATAGTAGGGAACGCTGAGAAAGGAGCTTGCGTCATTGTAAGGCGTGATTTATTGAACATATACGTGTGACAGATAGGACTCTGTTCATTGATACGCGCACGTCCATATAAGGCTAATCTTTCTTGGAGTCGGATGACATCTTCTCTTGAGTCAAACATACGTTGATGTTTTACCGCCACTCCATCTTTCATCACATATATTCTGGTGTCATTAACTTGTACTTCTTCTACATCCTTTGCTTTATACAAATCTTCAATGTAACCGGCGCCAACAGTTAAGGCAAAAACTGTATCTGATAAGCTCATTTTTTCTTGCAGCTGTCCATTTGTAGCAAATAACATTTTTTCGTTTATGATTTGCTTAATAATTGCTTTAACCTTTTCTTGAGCAACTGGATTCCCAAGACCCGCATGGTGGATCATTTCTTTATGTTCTTCTTGCTCTTCTGCTGTTCCATCTGGCGATTTTAACTTCTCTTGTACAATTCGAACGACTTCTCCAATCGTTTGATTGGAATAACCTTTTATAGTCTGAACTTTTTGTTCATTTTTTTCTGATTGTAAATGTTCAATAATGCTAAAGTTTCTTCTCTTCTTACGTATTTTTACTATTTGCATTTTTCTTCCTCCCCTTACATTCGAAGAAACCGACGAATATTAAATCTCCCGTTGCTGTGTAGAGAGGATTTTCTATCGCTTTCCAGAGCGGATAATTCAAAATTCGATTTTTTAGCTAGCCAGTTACATAAGGTTAAAATATCTGCCTGGAAATCCGCTGCATCTACACTTTCGTTAAGATATAACGGTTGGCCATAATTAATTGCCTTAATCCCAGCACCTTTATCAACATTATGAATACGGGTAATGATTTTCGTTCCTATCGATTTCTCTATTTGAAAGCCTTCCATCGTTGTCTTTGTATCTCGGTTCAGTACGAGGCTAAATTGAGTCTCAGTAAGACCATAGTGCTGCCATACACTGTTATACCAATCGTTCCACGAAGATTGATAACTAGTAATAACAGATTGAACAACGACGATGCGTTCGTTCGCTTCTTTTATACATTTAACCGTAGCTGCTTGATCCGGATATGTATGTACATCCGCAATCACATAGTCAAAATGTTTACGAGCAACGAAAAGCAAGTGTTCGATTTCTTCTACAGAAATCTTCTCGGCCCATTCTCGACGTTGAAGACCTGTTAAAATAAATAAGTTGTTTATTCCTTTTATTTGATCACAAGCTTTTTCTAGTATGCCTTGTTCAAGTGTTCCAGCATCGCAATCCGCTTGAATAAGGTTATAACCCTTATTGCTCGTAATGTTTAAGTGGTCTCTAATTTCGGGGCTCTTCAAGTTCAAATCCAAGAGTAAGATTCTTTTTTCCGGTAATCGTTGAGCCATACATATTGCAGATGATATAGCTATTGTCGTTGATCCATCCTTTGTTGCTGCCGACATGAACGTAACTAAACGTCCTGACTCTGTCTTCAGACTGGTCTCACTTTGACCAAAAACACGAATCATTATTTCATTAGTAATATCTCTTCTGCTTAATGCTCCCTGTACAAGAACAATGTTAAGGTCGAGACATACCCGGTTCATTATTTCACGATACAGTGAGTCCGTTTGTGAACCAGTAAAAACAATGATTTTAGTGGACATTGGCACGGATGATCGAATCATGCTAAGCCATTCCCATGGGTACCTTTCACTAAATATCTCTTCATGAATTATCAAATAATCAAGAGAATGACCGATTTTCCCAATAGTTTTGGAATATTCCAACTCATTGTACGCAAAAGCACAATCTATTGTAGTTGGAATGATTTCTCCAATTTCTTCAGCTAATTGCAGATTAGATAATGCTACAAGTATTTTCACTGCGCTTCTCCTCCTTCCTGTTGAACGGATTGATTTTGAAGTTGATTACTTTGATCTTGAGGAGAATTCGTAGGAACAATAGTTCCAACCGGTTGGATGAAATTAGGCAATGCTAATTTTATTGCACCCTCTTTTTGCCCCTCAGCAAATTTAGAATATTGATAATCATTCATAATGAATGTAATGTAAGCCGGTTGTGCCAGCGTCTCTTGTCGATATCGCTCTATATTCTTTACATCACGTTGATCAGCGCTTAATGGTAATGAGAAACTGTTATTCACTGTTGAAGTGTCTTCAATTTCTTTACCTTCTTGATCTTTTATGTACGCAACTGTTAATCCTGAAATCAATTTATCGTTATATACTTTCTTTGCTATTTCAACTGAGTCTCCCGATGCTACTTGTTCAGAATCTATTTCACGACCACTTGCATCGTATAGCTTAGGTTCCATATATTCGACCCAAACGTCTATCTTATCTCCGCGACGAACCATGTTATTTACAGCAGTTACGAAATCAACTTTAAAACCGATATATGTTTCATCTGCAGCGGGATAAAGAGTATTCTCACCAATTTTCCAAGAAAGAACCTCTTCCATTTCCCCAATTGGTACAATCGCACGCTTCCCAACAATTAGATTCTTATCTATGATTGCGTTTGGCATATGCTGCACCGTTGGTATAGATACTTCTTCCAACATATCTGAAGTTATCAGCTCACCTGCTTGAATCATATGAACAGGCCTTATTGTCTTCATCATCGTGACATCTAGCTGGTAACTTTTCATGAACTTAACAAAAAAGACACAGCTGCCAACTATTAAGATAAGCCCGATGATAATTGGACTCCATTTTTTCATCGTTTTCTCACCTTTCACTCCTACTTGTGGTCTCTAGTTGCTTTTCATCTTCTAGTGACTTTATCTGTTTAAAAATCGCTTTAAGTTTGGCGCCGATGCCATACTGTTTTCTAATGATCTGATACATTTCTTTCGCTATAATTAACCTGGCCATTGTTTTAAAAGAACTAGCTAGGTTGTTTTTCAGTTTGGCATCGTCCCATGCCATCTTCCCATTCCACAAATGCTTTATCACAACCGTTCCAAGTTCAGGAACAAATGATAGGACTGGTAGTAGAACTGCTTCCTTCCACTCAGAATTATTAATGTGCTTATTCCATCGATTTCCGATTACACGTATAGTCTTGCCCTCATATATTTGCTTTAGTTGATCGATTGTCCGGTAATGAAAACTTAATTGAAGGGGATCTCCGTCGGCTACAACCCAAATCTCATCTGACATATTAATTATTTTTTTACAATGCGGATCATCATACCTGGAAGAAATATCGCAGAGTGTAATTGGGAAGCGATTGGCCGCAAGTAAAAGCATCATGTTCTGTTCCTCGGTCCAGTTATCAATTGGTTCTATACTTGAAGTTATCCAAGTTACTCCTGAGCTGCTCCAGGACTTCTCCTGTTTAACCGTTCCATACCGTTTTATTTGGTCGGCCCATGACACCCAATCTTTTGGTGCATTCTTCTCACCATGCATAAGGTCATAATATGTTGACCCTCGATCCCCAAAAACTGGTTCTAAAACTGCTACGGGTATTTTATTTTCCCCAAGCATTCTAGCAAAGTTAGCTGTTACAAAAGTTGCTCCTGCACGAGGATAAAGGCTTACAACAGATACCAGTTTAGAATTAAAATGAATCGGTACATGTACTTTGACAATTTTCTTTTCAATAATGATTCGTTCTTTAATTCGTGCTAGTTTTTCCTGCTGTTCAGATGCAGTAGTTCTACTCTTCTTTAATATCTGTTGTTCTTTTATTTCCTTATTTTTTGGTACAGAATCCTCATAGTTTGGAGTATCAATTGGAATACTTTGTTTGTTAGACTCGCTGTCTATTGTTAATGCCTTTTGATGTTCCCCTTTACTAATGTCTTCTTCAGAATTACACCATTCGATTGGGATTAGTTTATCTGTTTCTGATACAGTGCCTGATGATGTAGACTCATCCTTTTTAGGACTATCGGTAACCTCCAAATTATCCTCTGCCGCTATTACTACTGATTGATCAACTCTCCCCTGTATTTCAGCAGCTTTAATTGGCTGCTCAACTTGTGAATTTTGTATATGAACTTCATCAAACGCCGGACGTATTGACAAGTTCTTTTTGGTACGTATAAGTTCGTCTAATACACCTGTATCTAGATCGTTATAACTGAGACAAATATTTCCCTCTTCCTCAAGTTTCTTGATGAGTTCATCCGACTCTCGATAATAGATAAGCAATAAAGTTGTCTCAGGATACTCCTCTTTCGCTGCCTTATACGCCTTCAATAAGTCTTGATCCGAATGAACAACTGTCTCAGGCATGATAATATAATCAGCTCCACCTGCAGCTCTCCATTGTGGTATGAAGAAATCCAATGAATCTAAGGTGCGAATAAAACGTCCTGTTTCAGTGGATATTTCTGCATCAATCCACTCAACGAAATCCTTATCGTCACATATTAAGAGCAGCCTTTTCATCATTTCACCCCGAATCTTATAAAATGGATATATATATACATATTAATTAATATACATATATCTATATTGCAATTTCCGTGAACTCGATAGAGTTGATATTTGCGCTTTCAGGCAGTTCTACAGGTAAGAGCAAATAAAACACCTCATTTTCTAATATGAGATCGGCTAGTCCTATAACACGCCGGTCATATGCTCCTTTTCGATACCCTGTAATCTGAATGGGGATATCTATTCTCCCTTCAAAGGTTGCAATGGAAACCATCTGCATCCATTTGAAAGTTAAAAGACGTGTATCGTAAACTACCGAAGTATGTTCTCCAAATGACAGAAAAGATTTTGAACCTGATTTATAGGCCTCCACAACTTTCCCCACTGCTCGCACGATCATTTGAGCAGGTGGATTATAACTTTCTCTCACTTTTGCATAACATTCCTTCGATAGTTTCATTTTATTCCGCTGAGTTTTCGTCTCAATTCCTATCTGGCTTATGAAATTACAGATCTCATTAAACCGTAGCATGACGTCGACTAATTGTTGGAACTGTGAACTATCAGTTAATAACTGAATTCTCATTGTGTACATTATCACAAACGCATATTCCTCCGCTCTTTATGTACGAGGCGTCTTATTGTAGATCATAGTAAAATTTTTTACCGTCCTTATAAGTAAAGAATGATTGTCGCAATGGCTTGGAATCGTTGTATAAATCAGTATCCATCACGTACCATGTAAACTGAGAGGCTCCTTCTTGCTCCATTATTTTACTTGCCAGTAGCGCCTTCTCATCGGACGAAACCAAACATACTAATACGGCTCCTGTTTCCTGTGTAGTTATTAAACTTTTAAAGAAACTAGCTTGGTATCGGATCGTTTTTATCCATTTTTCATCCTCACGATGACAAATTAGATAGAATAACTGATTTCTTCCATTTGGAGTTTTAAGCGAGTATTTAGCCATTGGTACTTGTTGTTCTTGTTTATCCTTAGAAGTCAGAGTGGGATGAAATTCAAAATGAACCATGTCAAAATTGGTTTTCAATTGACAATACAATTCATTAGTTGCAATGTATTTCATACGGTAAAGCATACTAGCCGGTTTGGGATTTCTCGGGTCTCGATGACCAAGTTGCATTCCAAATTGGTATTTGAGAATATCTGCACCACTAGCTCCTAATTCATAGAAGCTCGGTTTGTTTTGCTCGGGCCTTGAATAACTTGACCATTGTATCTTACGAAGCAAACCGTATTTGAGTAATCGTTGAACTCTTTTCCTGGTAGTTTCTTTGCGATTACTATCTTGGAAAAACAACTTTTCAATTTGAGATAAAGTCATCCAGCGGTGTACAAAAACAAATTTTACAATTTCGATGTCTCTTTGTGTTATCCAACCATGCTCTATTTTTTGTGCGATATAACCAAATTCATGACGTGTCAATTTATCGAGCTGAGTCACATAAGCGTATGGATCATCCATAAGTGACTTTTCCTCAACGACTGTATGTTGAGCTTTAATCAGTGGAGATATGAGATTGTCCATACTTGATCATCTACTCCTATCTTATAGTTCATGCGGGAAGTCCACAATTTTACAACTAATACGTCTTTTTTGAACGCTTACGTTTTTAATACGGACGGAACATGTTTTTCCTACTAATATATTATCCTTTGGGATCTTATTCTCCGCAGGGAACCAAGCTAGTGCATCAACGCCAGGAGCGAGTTTCACAAATACACCTATGTTATCTACAACTCTCGTAATGGTACCAGGATAAAAATTCGCTACTCCATAATGATCCGGGACACGATTCCAAGGATCCTCTAACAATTCCTTCCGAGAAACTCGAACATGCTTTCTAGCACGATCGATATGTGTAATTTTCACGGTTAATTCTGTACCAAGTGGAATGAGACCACGTCCCGACACTGTCCAATCGTATTCGTAATCTTGAATTGGAAGAACACAGATAACGCCTTTAATGCGCACGTAAATACGCTGATCCTCAAAACCAGATACGCTTCCAGTAACAATGTGATCAACATCAGCAGTCTCCCAAAACTCTTCTTGCAGCTCTTCAAGTGCTTGAACTCTTGATAAAAGTACAATGCCTTTTTCTTCGTCAAATACTTTAACATCTTCCGCGTATGTACCTAGTTTGCTTACATCAAGAACCATGAAATCGATTTTGTGATCGATAAAACCAACGAGTGATCTGTATTTTTGCTTATCAAATTGGGATTCAAAAATAAGTCCCCTTAATCCATTATTTAAAGCAATAACGGCAACTTGCATTTTTTGGCCAAAGGGAGCATGGTTTTCTACACCAATAACTGTACCTTGATGTATTGATTTACGACGTAAAGATAACTTATATTCTTGTATTGGATTAGATACTAAAGCTTCATTCATTTGGTTTTCCTCCCTTTTTTTACATACAGGTTATAGCAGGTTTCTGTTCCATCAATCAAACGCAAGCCGATCAATTCTACCGCACCTTCTGTAACGTCCATAACTTCAATCCATTTTCTTTTGAAGTGATAATTTATAACTGTCTCCGATTTATCAGTTTCCCAAGACAGTCTATATATTCCACTCTCAGCTGCCGTGACTTTTTTTAAATCAATTTCTATAGTTATACGATTTGAAGAAATACTATCTCCGTTCAAATCAAGAATATCTAGTAAAGAACGTACTGTATTATTCCTTTTTGACCACTCTAATAACAACACCGGTTGTGTCTTTTGCATATGTAAGATTATCTCGAGTATTGGAACGGAATTGTAGACGTATAAGCTCTGATTATAAAATGTCTCAATTTTTTCAACACTACACTTTGGATGGGTAAGGATGAAATCTAATTCTTTGATAATGTCTGAATCATTTCCCATTGCTAACTCCTTCCTTGGATTCTTATATATATATTAACTAATATATATGTATATATATATCATAGTGTTGAGCAAAAAAGAAGGGCTATTTTACACGTTTTAAATAGCTTTTCTTTCTATGCGTCTTTTCGACAGGTACACTTAACGACATGTCTTTTTGGTTACATTGAATTTCAATGAGTGGTGAACCAAGACGATCCATACTATTTCGAATATAGTACTCATGTCCTTCATAGGTGATCATAGTGTCTTGATCGTATATCAAGCCTTCTCGAACTTGATCAATGACATAGGCCAAAATCTCACGTCCATTTACAACATCCCCTAAGACTTCTGCTTCTGGATGTCCAAAAAGATCAGACAATCCCTTTGAAAAGTGTTTAGCAGGTTCTCCTGTTATCGGATTTAAGATAGTAATCAGTTTAGCTTCTTTTGTATGTATAAATTCAATATGAGCGAGACCGTCTTCATCTAATAGCAGCTTAAATAGTCTTCCGTTGTAATTCCACTGACTGTTGATATTAAAGTCCAGTTTGAAAATGCGTTCTAAAATATCAAGGAGTAGCTGTTCCCCAGATTCACCACACTCCCCACTTACAATAAGATCAGGATAACCGTAGTGAACCAAACCATTTGTACGTATATAAAGAACATTACCATCAATATCCGTTGTGGTTACTGGCAGTACAGCTGGATCAAAGAACAGGTACATAATTACTCCTCCTTTCTATCTTATTATTATTATAAAGCCGATAGTAACTTTTTCAAAATTTCGAGTGGTCTTTAAAATAATCCCAAAAATAACAAGAGTTTATTTATGGGAAATAAAAAAGGGAGAAAAAGTTTCCTTTTTCTCCCTTTGATCTATAGTTCGATTTCAATTTCCTCGATTTTAAGGTAATTATTTGCCTCCAAATTTTTACGGAGGCGTTCAGTTTCCATTTGAGCTAACGCTAGTGCATTTTCTTTAACTTCCTCCAAAGTATCTCCAATCGCGCCAAGGCGTAACTCGGGAATGTAGGCGGAATAGTTGTTCTCGACACTATCCCCCTCGATTAATAAGTGAAGGATTGCTTTTGAACGTTGTGCTGCTTTCAATTTTCTTCTTCCCCTTTCGTAGTTGACGCCCAATCTATGTCGGAAGTATGATAATAATCCTACCTCAGTAGTATGGTAACGCATATCAGAGTTCTAATGTACTATTAATAGTACAGTAAAATATTACTATGAAATATCTGGTAAGGTCAACGATTTTCTTTAAAATTCTCCAATCAAAGCATCCAACTACAAATCATGGGTTTAACTTTTCAATAAATCTTTAATAATAAGGAAATATTACCTATTGAAATACCAAACATGATATTATATGTATACATAACTAAGTATGTACTCAAGCGGATGTTTGCAGAAAAGGCAAACTGTTACGAAAGTTCAGGACGCAAAACCACGGGTCTAAAGCAATTAAGTGTGTTAAGATAGCCGGGTTATCCAAACGCTGCATTTCCCCATGAGGAGCTTTTATTTATGAATTCTGAATTTGGTCAGTATTTAAAGGAACTTCGACTGGCACGTAATTATAGTTTAAGAAAAGCAGGCAATATCAGTGGATTAAGTCATGGATATATTCGTGATGTTGAACTTGGTTCTAATCGAAACAAAGGATCCATTATTATCCCAGGACCAAAAACATTACAAAAGTTCTCAGCAGCTTATGGAGTGCCATTCAATGAATTAATGGTAAGAGCCGGACATTTACCCTTGACTAGAATTGAAAACATACAGCATGTTGCTGTAAATGTTGATCTTATGAATTGTCTTTATGTCCAAGTTGATTGTCAAAGCATCATAAATTATCACTTTACTGATTCTGTAGTTCAAGAAACAAGAAGCTTATTTGATTACTTACAACTTGAAGAACTGTTGTTAACTTATGAATTTTCACGTATGAAAAGCGGTCTCTTTATTAATAAAAATTCTATAAAAGATTTTGACGATACAACCATGAAAATACAATTTGGTAATAATAAATCATTAAAAATACCTGAGAGTCATTACTACTTACTCAAGGATTCTTCAAATGAGAAATTAACATCTAATAATTTGGTATTCATTCATTCGAACGACTACGCTGAAGTTTAGTTTTATCTAAAGAGAAAAACTGACATTTCTCTTTAATTGTAAATATCCGTATATGTAAATATACAAACTAATATGATAGTATATATATAAGAATAAAGGAAAGGCGAGATTGCTAAAATGAAGTCTCCGAATGATTTTGATCTCAATAGTGCACAATTAAAACCTTACTTAAAATCAATGATTGAAAAGTTGCCAAATGCACCTAAACTTATAATGCAAACACTTTCTACAAGAGATTGGAATAAAGAAGATCTATCTATCAATAGTAGAGTACGACGTGGTGAACTAAATTATGCAATTCTTTGGCTTGAAGCTCTTGGATTAGTGAAATACACACAGTCAGGAAGACAAAAGTTATATGGCATTACTCCTTTAGGAGAACAAGCCTATGAGGATTTCCGAGAGATATTTATGAGCTTAAAAGAAGAAGAATAAAGGACTGGGGGCGGTCTTATTCCGCCTCACCAGTCCTTTTCTTTTCTCGTGTTTCCTGTGCTTCATTTCTAATTCTATTTGCCAATTGAAGTACAGTTGAATCAACTGAAGCCGGCCTTAAAAAAACTTGATTCTCATCTTCTATTGGATCCTTATGTTCTAAATCTGCCGGCTGATCCCATATAGAACTACGAAGTATAGGTTCAAGTTGATCATTTCCAGAATCATTTTTTTCTATACTTTCTTCTTTTTTTACTATTAGTTTTTCGTTTTGGTTATTATTATTTAGTCTTTCCTCAATTGCTTTTTGTTTAATTTTTGAGAGTAGTTCGTTTTTATTTTCTGTTTTATTTTCTTTTTCTTTAATAATCGGTGTTTCTAATTCTTCATCGTAAGTAGTTTCTGTTTCCAAAACTTTTTCATCTTTTAAAGGAGCAAAAAGTCTACGTGGTAACGGCAATATCATACCAATTACTGGGTCTTGACGTACGTTATTATGTACTCCCCTGAATAAGCATTCCCCATAATCTCCTGTCTCAGGATTATATCCTTTTAGACTAAGTATCTCTTTTGGAAGGACTCTATAACGTTTCTCTTCTTTAATTTGAGTTTTAAATCCTGTTGTAGACATTTCATCGGTGCCCGTGCTCTGTCCTATCTGATAATCTTCTCCGATCATATCGGCATAATATTGAGCATCATCAACATCTAAGCCGGCTAAAATGAATTTCTGTACAGCATTTTGTTTTACCATGGTTCCAAGTCTTTCACTCACTTCATCTAGCTGCACATTGCCTTGATGAATAACGTTTACGAATACTTCAAATTCTCGAGCCATCTCAAGGAAAGTAGAGAATTCCTCATCCGCGAACATTTCAATTTCATCAACAGTTAATTGATGTGGTCGTACTTTTTCTTTCAAATTACGGCGGAAAGTACTTGCTCTCATTAAGTTTATATACAATCGTCCTACTGTATAAGTAAGTGTCTGTAGTGTACCATAGGCACCATTAACAAGAACGACTTCACCATTACGCAATACATCATCAATATTAAAGGTCGAAGGACCGCAAAAGATTTTTTGGATATGTTTGTTGGATGTAAGTTCTGTCAAATAATCATAAATATTTGAATATGTCTGCATTGTATGTTCCTGTTGTTTTTGTGTTCCTGCAATGTTTCTTGTGTATTCCATTAACAAAGACACCTGACTTTCATGACCTTGTTCTCTTAAAACAGATAGAACTTCAACACGATACTCATCGTTAATCGGTTGTATTAATCGATTCAAATCATTATAAGTGCAGTTATTTTGAAATGCGAGTTTCAAAGCCTTAATTCCTTCACGAAGTAGATTTGTTGCTCTACTCTTGAAAAAATGTACAGCATCTGGTCCTAAGTATCCATGAAATGCAGAAACATTTGCTTCAATCATTGGCTCTATATCTTCATTATCAGGAACATAAAGTGGATTTAAGCAATCAGTAAATTCATACTCTGGATCTAATCTCCGATATGGTCTTCCAGTTCTGTCCATAAAGTTGGATAAACGATTAATTAATGAACCTTTTGGTTCAATAATTGTAGACCCTATATAATCATTTAATAAATCCTGAGTTATTACGTTCGTAGCAAAAAGGGTTTTGCCGGCACCAGTACCTCCGATGAATTGACCGTGCTGCGCACGATCTGTTCGATTAAGAACTTTTAATTCGCTTTGTTTTTCTTTAGTTGGTACTGTATAAAAAAGTTCAATCTCGCATTTTTCCGAGTAATATCGCAAGTGGGATAAGGATCCTTTAGTATCAATATCAAGCTTTTTGGATGCATTAGATAATTCTTCAGAGTCAAATTCCCCAGCTCTTTGACCTCCCCCCTTTTCTTGCAATTCTGCCTCTTCAACAACCCTGGAGAGCTGATGAAAAATAGTCTTACCCATTCTTAAATGTAAAGTTGTATATAACGTTAATGCGACAACAGCGATAAGCATGAGGAATGCTAAGTTAAGTCCAATAAGGATTGGAATATAGCGCATGAGGATTTGGCCTAACGCCAAGGTGCTTAAAGCATTTAGAAATGTTTGAATTATTGGTTTTGAATATGTATTCTTGAACATTGCCGGGCTAGAATAAATCATATGACCTAAAAAACACGGAAGAAGTAATGGAATCGCTCTAAAGAAAATTGGATCCTCTACTCCATAGATGACATCTTGGTACCTCCCCACCAACCACAAGAATAAAAGGATACATGTACAGAGTAAAGAAAAGGCTTGTAAGTTCCAAAGAACATTTTTATTTGCCGGATCCATTGTAAATCTTCTGACAGCAATATAAATATTTTTAAATACAAAGGCGATCATATGCCCTAATCCAGATAGTATTCCGCCTAAGATCATACCTACATACTTCAATTAATTATCATCTCCTCAACTGACATTTGTATATATATTAATTAGTATATATACATATATGCTTTAAAGTCTACCTCTCCAGGTTGTTTGACCATTGTCCCTAAATAAAAATAACAGCTTCCAAATTAAGAAGCTGTTACTTATTTAGCAAATTATGATTCGTATTCTTTCTTCATTTCGTCCTCCAAGCGTTTATCTATATATGCCTGGACAAACATTATTTTAGCAGCCATATCCTCGCTTTTAAAAATTATTCCTTTTTTCTGAGGATTCTGTTTCCAAAGATCTTCTGCTTGCTGCTGCAACCTCTGTCTAACCCTTCGTTCTGCACTTCGTTCATTTAATATAGCCGTACGTGTTTCTACTGCCCTAGCTTTTTTCTCTTCTTCCGGGTTTGGCATTAGAAGTTGAACTTGTTTTTCATAATTCCCTTCCATGTTTCTTTTAAAATTGGTCAGATCAGCAAGTTCTTTTTTTACCTCTTCTCTAAGTGCATATAGTTGTTCTACTTCTGTTCTTATTGATTCCTTTAATCTTTGTTCCATTAAGGCAAAAGATACTCCCTCTTCCCCACTTTCTTCAGAGGGATCGTAATTAAGACTCCCTGCAAATTTCTCTTGAATCATTGCAGCAATTCCGTCCATGTTGGGATTGCCAAATCGTTTTTTCGCCTGATATATAAACTTAATGATCTCTATATCATTTTTGGAAAACACACGTTCCTGACGTGCATTACGTGGAATCGTATGCACCTTCAACTCTTGAAGTTCATTCACCCAATTTCTTATTGTCGGTGTTGGGATTGTGATTCCCTCATCCATCAATTTTTCCCTCACGGAACCTATCGTTAAAAAACCATCCCATTTTTGGAAATCCATTTCTGACATGCCATCACTTCCTCTTTTATTAGAATTATATTTACTTCACTTATTTTCAATAGGATCCCAGCTATTAGTATGCTATTAAGATACTCCTATTATATCACAATAGACGACTTCTATGTCACCTCTCGGTAAATCGTAGGCTCTCAGTAACCATCTAATAATAACCTATCGTTAACCAACAAGCTATCTATCAATAGGTTATCAAGTTCTTATCGATAAATTATCACATTTCAATAGCCTATCTATTAATAGCCTCCTACATATCAGCATTCTATCTATTGCTAATTGCTTTTCATTTACTAACTAGCTATCACATTTTAGAAGTCTATCTATTGCTAATTGCTTTAACATTCTTAATAATCTCCTATTTGTTAATAATCTATCTCTCGAGAGCCTCCTAGAAGATTGATTTACCTTTACAGTTGTTTAGTGAGTCCTATTAGTAGGTTATTACTTATCAAGAGTCTCCTTCAATCCGTTTGTCATAGGCTCCCAATAGGACTTGAGCTATCAATACTTTACTAATTCGTAACGTAAAGTCGATCCTATGTTGTAATTATGAGGATTGACCAGGTTCATCAGGAGCTAACTAATAATTAACCCGAACTTGTAAGGAGGGAAGGGGATCGAAATAGGTTGCTAATAGCTTATCAAATAGCTCTAAAGAATCTCTCAACTGCTAGTAACCTATCAACATTTTGAGAATGGCCAGAGGTAGAGTGGAGGCAGGCTTCACGGACATATCTACCAACAAGAATACCGCCGCGGCGTGCCACAATATGACGTCAAGATTGTAGGAGAGTCCAATAAACCGGTACGACGGTTAGGTTCAAACCTGATTTGGAGATTTTTACTGACAACAAATCGATGCGAGTTCGTCAAGACATTTGAACCGCAACAAGGAAGTTATGCACGATGAGTCGATCTATGTATAGGGGCCTCGAAGGACAATATCCAGGTTGAAGAGTGCTGCATATAAAAGAGGAACCTTTGCAAAAGTGTTACTTTGACTACCTTCATTTAGTGTATCTTTAAGATGCGTAACGTTGCACTATTTTATTTGAAACACCCATAAACCCTTGATATATAAGCTTTTCTAAATGTGGCTGGATTGTAATAATAATGTGACGTAACGATACACTATTTAAGAATTAAACATTCGATCCTTATCAGGACACATGGGACAAACTAGTTTTAACCTGCAAAATTGTGGGGGAAGCAGGGAGCCGAAAATAGAAAATAGATACCAATAGCTTATCTAATTGACTCTTAAGAATCTCTCAACTGCTAGTAACCTATCAACATCTTGAGATTGGAATGGTAGAGTGGGGGGAGTGCATAAAATTGAAATGAATTATGAAGTATATTTAAGTGGCTGCCCAATTGATTTAGTGAAACTTAAAGATACGTAACGATGCATTATTTTATCGAAAGTATCTATAAACCCTTGGTTAATAAGCCTTTTTTCATGAAGCGCGATAGTATAAATAAGGTGACGTAACGATACACTATAAAAATAAGAACCCCATTCGGAATAAACCGAAAGGGGTTCTTATTAATTACAGTTTAAAATCGCTTCTGTCATTTTTCTTTTGAGTAGGAGTGGTGGAGAACAAGTCAAAATCTGTATTTCTAGTGCGTTCTTTTGTTGCTGCTGTTTCTCTACGTTCAATAGAAGTGAAGGAGGAGAGGTCTAGATTATCTCTTTTACCACGTTCACTACGTTTTTGCTCTAGTTCTTCCTCTTCAAGATCAATCTCTCTTAGCATTTCAACGATTCTTCCTGGAAGAGATGAGCATACTGCACCGGTATATAAAATAGCCTTTGGTGCATCACTCTCTTTAACCTTACTACGACTTGTTATTGTTCCCCACGACGTATTCTCGATTAATCCAGTATGGGGCTTCTCCGCATTAGCAATAAATTTACCAAATCGTTCTTCTAATGTTCTGAATTGAGAGTCGGAAATGGAGTGATTACCATTCTTAGGGTGGATCACGGCAACAAATCCATTTATAGCATCCAATTCGTAATCATAGTCATTAGCAGTTGGTGATTCTCTGAAGCTTTTCTGAATTAAAGCAGTATATGTGTTAACAGCTAAGAGATCATCTGGTTGTATGTAGCACTTACCGACAGAGAGATATCCAGGAGTACATAAAACATCTAAGTACTCATCTTCATCAAATGTTTTACCCGATGGAAGGGAAGTTAAGAAGATTGTTTCTGTTAAAAGTGATGCCAGAGTACTGTTACCATGATCTGACCATTCCAGTTTAGTATCTGTCTCACTAAAAATGCCTTCAGTCATTTTAAATAACTTTTCATTGTCGATAATCATTACAGAGCCGCATTCTTCGTCCTTAATTAAGCTATCAATATTAGCTAGACCCCATCTTGCATTCTTCTTTATACCGCGCTTTTCCCACGTTCCTGGTACAGAAAGTATTGCTCCGAACGAAGGTTTTCCATTAAACGGTTCTCTTACACGCGAAAGGTTACTTAGAATAATTGGAGCTGCTGCATTTCCAGTTCCTCCACCCATGCCGGCAATAACAAAGACAAAATCAGCATTCACGACTTCTTGACGTTGAAGGAGAGAAAGGATTTTATCGCGATTATCCTTTATGGCAGCTTGGCCACGTTCAATATCTTTGACCGCTCCATTATAACCGTCGAGTTTGATTTTATCTTGAATAACTTTTAGATCTGATAAGTCAGAATCAGATGTATTGATGGCAAAAACATTGTGTTGAAGACGGGATAATTCATCCCCTTGTCGTCCACCATATTGCCCGCATGCAATAAAACAAAACTTCAATTTCTTTGCATTCCCATCTGTTCTTCTTGTAAATCCTTCAAGTGTAATAAAGCCCAAATTCATTTCCATTAAATCATCTCCTAATTTTAGAATCTCTTATTAGTTCAGCTAACTGTAATCCACGAATTAAGTCTGCTTTGTATATTTTCTTTCTTCGATCCATTGAAGAACTTTTACAATTTACAAACCCAGAAATTTCATAGAAGAGAACGGCTTTATCAACTGTGATTCGATCTCCAATGGCTTCAACTAATTCCTTCCACGAAATACCTTCATCCTTGTTATTCCAGATATGAGTAAACACATTGAAAAACTCCTTAGGTATCCTCTGTGAAATTATACCAAGAATCTCACTCGGGTACTCTCCATACTCGCGATCTTCATCATTCAAAAGTGAGTCGCTCCTTTCTAGAAAATATGCATCGACAACTTGTTGTAACCTTACGTTGCACGATTTATTAACTTAACAAAAACTATTATGCAACTTAACGTTACACTATTTCTTGAAAACTACCAAAACTCCTTTATTCATTGAGTTCTCAGCACATATTTGCCTCAGTATATAGTGTGTCGTTATGCAGAGTTACGAATCATTATATTAATTATCTAGTAGATTATGGGTGTATGTCAAGCTGTCACAATACTTTGCCTCCGATTCGGATCCAGTTCCTTTATAACACAGCTTTACTTACCTGGAAATAGAGGAGGATTGGGGTTCCGATATAGATTCAACCGACCATTATAGAATAATATCAGCTTCTTCTATCAGTTATATATCGATAGATTTGTTTAAAAACCTCTAGTAGTAATCTATCTCCTGTTAACTCATAGCTACAAATAGGCTATTTAGAGCAATATGACACCTTTTTAATAGGACATTTACATTTACTAAAATGCTGTTAGTAGATTATTTGAGGGAGCTATTAATAGATTGTCCACCTTCCTCTTAACCACGGACATGAATAAATGATCTATTGCCGAAATGGATAATGTTGTATTACTATGGAGCTTGTTTCAACATCAGCATAATTACAATATGCTGTCGATGTTGAGGTTACAAATTATACAGTCGAGGAGGGTATATTTTTTTAACTTCATAGTCTGAACATCGTGCTTTTTATGTGTTGTTTATTGTGCAATTCAAAACTCTTTTTGTTATTTAAACATCTGTGCATTTAATCGTGTGTTTATCGTAATCTTTATCTAATCAAACATTGTGTGATTCATTGAACGAAAATTTTCCTCAAAAAAGCGAAGAGAGCAGTACAGGCTTAATATTGTCCGGTCCGCCTAATCGCGACTAACACCGAAAAATCGATTTATTATTTTCAACCCCACCCACTCATGGGCTAAGAAAGGAGAGATACCCGTGACAAACTCAAAAAAACCTAAGCGAAGTTCGAATGCTAAGGTTGGGGGAAAAGAAATCAAACAAAAAAAACAAGTTACAAATGAGTTATCGTTAGGTGATGCCATTTCACGACTGAGTAGCAGAGATTGGAGATTGTTAATCGATCTCTATCTATGTCGTGTAATGCCTCAGAATGTCATTATTGACACCTTCTTCTTAGACAGTCCAGAGTTGTATTACAGGGAATATGAATCTGCTGATGAAGAGGGAAGAGAACAGTTAGTTATAAAAAATAGAAACCGGGCCGTCATTAAGGGAAGGCGCACATTGCGTGAATTGCAAATAGCAGGACTTACTGAAAGTACAAAAATGATACCCGATGAAATGGATAAGCCTGTTCATCTTCGAAAGAGTGTTCGTGGTGAGTCATGGTATTATCTTACCGCTCGAGGATTGCGAGTTGTTGAAACGAAGATAGGAGCAATCGAGGAGTCAAAATTATCCAAAGTGGAACTAGATATGGAGCGAGCAAAAAAGGATCACATATGGGAACTTGGTAAGGTATATCTGGATTTAAGGTATAACTGGATGGTCAAATTCCCTGAGTTCGTACAATTTCAAGATTGGGACTGGCATCCATCGTTAACTGTCTATTCGGATAATCAAACTATGGAGATTCGACCTGATTCTGTTCTACGGATAGGGGAGCAGCTGCTATACGTGGAACTTGATCGATCCACAGAGCCGGTGCAACGTTCGCCATTTTATTCCAACCAGGTTTCGATCAAGATGAAACTCGAACGTTATCGTAGTGTTATGAAATTGACTACTAATCCGATTCAGCGTAGTGGAATCATTGCATTCATTCTTCCGGAGGCTGTAAAAAACACACGGTTAGAGAATATTCAAAAAGCTGCTGATGACGTATTTAAAGGTGAACAAAAGGTGTTTGTTGGAAGGACTATCGGTGACATCATTATGAAGTTAGTCACAGTTGAAGACAGCTCCTATGAAACGCCGTAGCTATCCCTAGATATTTTTAACAATCCTGTATTGAAGAATATATGTATATTAATTAATATGTATATATATTAGTATGTATACATACATGAATGATTTGGAGGAGGTGAATGTTTGAACAAAAACAAAAAGATCATCTTTGCGACATTAGGGGTGTTAATTTTTCTCATAGGTGGGCTCTTACTTATTCGTAATCCCGGAGTGCAGAAACCAATACCCGAACCGATCCAGCAAGAGGAGACTGTACCTACCATTGTCCAAGATGATAAAGAGTTGGACGATTCCCATCAAAAGGTTATTGCTATTGTGAATGATGTAGCAGATGCGGCTGCCGACGAAGCTCCCGGAATTTGGAACTCTGTAGTTGACGCTTGGAAATGGTTTGAAGCTTTTCCTTCCAGATATGCAATTATCCTTCTAGGTGTGGCAGTCTTTCTTATTGGCATTATGGTCAACAATAAAAGCCACCAAAGTCAAGGAAGCTCAAAAAGGAGGTGAGTGCAAGATTGGGTTTACTTAACAAAAAGAAAAAGCAAACACAAGTGATTGAAGATCAACAGCATTTAAACGAACCAAAGAAAGAACTAGGAAAAAAGAAAAAGTCGGATAAGTCGATTAAGCCTAGAGCTCCACGTTCAAGTGCAGGCAAAAAGATTATCCGTGGTGTCTTTTGGACGATTGTTTGCTTAATCCTTCTTAAAGGTGCGATCTCTTTTGCACAAGGGACACGAGTAATCAATCAAACAAATGTGTATGGGAATACCGAGATAGTAGTTTCCGATGCTGTGAAAGGGTTCGCATTGGACTTTGCTACGGAGTACTTTACATGGGATGCCAACTATACTCAAAACCGTGAAACGCGATTAAAGAGTTTCATTAACGGTATCAATTCCGATATGGGTATGAAGACCTTTGATGCCACCACATCTAGCAAAGTCACATCAGCAGAAGTTTACAATTCTAAATCCATTGATAAAACAAATTTTGAAGTAACTGTGGCTATATTACGGACAGTTACACCTCTGCCGGATAAATTATTATCTGCTCAGGGGAAAGCTGAACAGCCAGAAGCAACATCGAGTAAAACCTATATGGTTGTTCCTGTCACGTTAGCTGCTGAAGGGCCGGTAATTAAATCCTATCCTCGTTTTGTATCCGAACAGGTTAAAGGAGAAACTATTGATCCCGCTTCCGAGCCAACATCTATTGTCAATGAAGACCTAGTTAAAAAAGCAACCGAACTTGCAGATAGTTATCTCCGCTCTTGGTACGAGGGGAATAGTAGTCAGATCAAATACTTCTATGCTAGCACCAGTAACGTACCTACATCACTTAACAAATCAGAGTTTACTTACACGAGTCTAGACAAAGTTTCGGTCTACGCTGTGCCAGAGAATAATGGTACAGATAAAACTTATCGCATAGTAGCTGATGTTTTAGTGAAGAGTGCTTTTGGGGAGCCATTTAATAACTCATGGTCACTAACCGTTGTAGAGCAGGATGAGAAGTTGTTTGTTGTATCTAATGGGATTGATCAAACAGCGACTCCAGTTAAAGCAACAGATGACGAACCAACTCCTACGCCAGATGAATCAAACGCTAGTACAGATCCGATGGAGTCACTAGAATAATTTAAAAATAGAAAGGGGTACATCCCAATGAAGATGAATCACAAACAAGTATTAAAGATTTTCTTGCTTTCTATCACTTTATTGTCATTTGCAGTACCAGTATTTGCTGCTGGAGGAGGAGTAGGCGAAAGATTTGGCAGTTCATTGACTGCTAATATCACTGCACTAATTCCGGGCGTTCTTCTCATTATAGCTATTTACTTCATGATTGTTCGAGATTGGATGAAAATGATTAGTTTCGTAGGTATTACTATCGTTGTTGCTATTTTCACAAATTGGTCGAAAGTTACGACTATTGGTGGAAAAGTATACGACGCATTTATTAGCTAACCATGAGCGACAAACAGGAGACACCCCGGGTAACAGTCTCGAACTACACAAAAATTTGGAATTTAGATTGGGTTATTTATGCTTTAGAAGGCAAGAAGCTGCCGATTCCGGCGAATCTCAGGGTTATAGGCATTTTTATCGTTTGTGAACTTATATTCTATATCCTTGGAAAGACGATTCTGTTCTTCCTACCTGGAGCATATACGATGCTGTTCCTTCCTTTCGGGGCAACATGGTTAATTGCAAAGCAAAAGTTGGATGGTAAAGCACCTCATAAGTGGCTTCTCGGCATGATTTACTTCTGGATGAGGAATAAACATCTATACCGTTATCGAAAGTTCCAATATACAAAACGTTATGCCTACGATAGTAAAGTGGTCTACAGAACAAGAAGAGAGCGTGAATAGTCACGCTCTCTTTTCTAAAAGGAGTTGTTGTGCTTGGCAATTGCAGCCAAAAAACGAATTAACAAAATTAACATAGAATTCCCTATTGCCTATTATGAAGATAATTTGATTTTTAATCGAGATAAGAGTGTCTCTGCGATCTATGAACTTGAGCCTTTTATTTATGACCATCTGAGCGACCAACAACAAATTGATCGTTTGATTTCCCAAACCTCTTTGTTAACGTTAATGACAGATGACTTTCACATATTATGGTTACCACGTACCCATGATATCGAAGCGCACCACGAT
Source organism: Paenibacillus sp. MMO-177 (assembly GCF_037147795.1). Classification (NCBI taxonomy): domain Bacteria; kingdom Bacillati; phylum Bacillota; class Bacilli; order Caryophanales; family Paenibacillaceae; genus Paenibacillus; species Paenibacillus sp. MMO-177. The sequence continues at coordinate 93,408 of NZ_JBBCUR010000006.1, forward strand.
CGCCTTAAGGATCGCCTTCACGGCCCTTTAAAAAAATGGGGTAAGAAAGTCATTGATATTATGAATGGTTATCTTGTTGAAACTTATAATACCGTTAATGGTTCAAATAACTCTGATTACAGAGCCTACCTTATCGTTAAGCTCCCTAAAAACGAAGCTAAGGATTTGGTAGATCATGTAGAAACCATAGCTACTGAACTGAAAAAACTCATTCAGCACCCTAAACGTTTCATTGAAAACATCGCTGGGCTAAACGAACCAGAAATCTTTGAACATGAATTCCAATCTTATCAAGTTAAGGAACATCAAATATTTGATCGCATTTCTCGCAAAGTGAAAGTTAAACGTGCTAATCATCGTACCATCGAATGGTTGATCAAACGTAATTTTTGGTGGGGCATCAGTGATCCTATCCTCCGGTCCGAATCAGATGAAATGGGATGGAAGCCGAAAAAGACGAAAGGTGAGCGGGGGGGTCTGAGTACAATGCTTTATGACTCGCGTCAAATTCTAACGCTAACTGAATGCGAGATAGATGCTTCAAGTCCCCGTAGAATAAAGCTCACACAGCCACATGATGGAGAAGAAAAGCAGGTCTATCAAGCATATTTAGCTCTTTCAGAACTACCAGAAAACGGGCTTGAAATGCCTGGGAGTGAATGGCTTTATAGCGCAGCAACATTGCCATTCCCGGTGCAAATGAGTGTAAAAGTCGAAGTCATGGAAGCACGTGATGCTCTTAAAAAACTTAGTAAGAAGAAGATGGACATTGATAATCAGGTTAAAAACATTCATGAAGCAGGAGCTACCGTGCCCCTAGATCTTCAGGAAAAACAAGAACGCGCACTTAGCTTGGAAGACGAGTACAAGAAGCGAAAGAATCCGACCTTTATCACTCATGTCACTTTTGGTCTCTATCATACCGATCTTAACCTGCTTAAGAGCAATATAAAAATTATTCAGGACCATTATCGGGATTTTGGTAATATTCATGTTGAATTGCCGGCTGGTGACCAATGGCTTTTATTTAATGACTTTATTCCAGGTTCACCACGATATGTCTCCGATTACATACAACGTATTCCCCCGGAAACATTAGCAGCTAGTATGGTTGGAGCAACGCAAGAGCTTGGAGATGGAGTAGGGTATTATATCGGGACCACCGGTTCGTTACAGCGTCCTGTTTATGTCGATCTTCGCCATGCCAGCCAAATTAACCGTTCACCATCCATAAGTTTGCACGGTACTCTAGGCGGTGGTAAATCTGTACTTTTAAACTTATTAGGTTATCAAAATGCTATTACCGGCGGTAAGACACTTATCTTTGATCCAAAAGCGGAGAGATCACATTGGCCGGATGCACTGCCTGAACTTGATGGGCAGATACAAGTCGCTACTTTATCGGCTTCAGAGGAAGATGTAGGAAAACTGGATCCATTCCTTATGCTCGAGAATATTGAGGATGCCAAAGAAGCAAGTATGGATATCTTGTCATACCTAGCTTCGGTTAAAACCAATTCAATTGAATATTCCTATATTTCTCAGTCGGTCGTACAAGTAGCCGCTGAACCACGTCCTTACCTGACGAAATGTATTGATGTGCTGACTGAAATGGGGAAAACACGGCCTCCTGCAGCTGTCGTTGCTGAAGTACTATCCAGCTTCCAAAAATTATCCTTTGCAAAATTACTCTTTGGTAACGGTGAGCAGAAGACAATTAATATGGATTATGCCGTTAACATCTTACAAGTTCAGAATCTAAAAATGCCTGCTATGGAGAAATCGCCTGAGAACTATTCCCTCGCAGAGAAAATGTCTATTGCAACAATGTATTCAATCGGACGTTTTATGGACAAATTCGTCTATTATGATCGTGCAATCTTCACTCTTGCTGAAATGGACGAAGCCTGGGCTTTTCTTCGCCAGCAAATTGGCAAAGAAATGGCAGACCGAGTTATTCGTACCGGACGATCTTTAAATGGCGGTCTGGCTGTCGCCTCCCAGAATGCATCCGATTATTCAGGTGACTTAGCCGGCAACATTGGTATGAAGTTTGCCTTCCGGGACTCTGATACAAACAAAATCAAGGACACCTTATCGTATTTCGGTCTTGAGCATACTCAGGATAATATGGATATGGTGAAAAATTTGGAAAACGGCCAATGTTTAATGCAAGATATTTACGGACGAGTGGGCGTTCTAACCGTCGATGTCGTATTCCAGCACCTCTTCGATTGCTTTGATACTCGACCGCCAGAAGCTGCTACAGACCAAGCGGAAGAGGGGGAAGAAAACGACTACGATACACTTACCCGCTTCGGCCGGTTCCATACAGAGGCAGCTGCTGCAGGGGAGGACGATGATTCTGATTGGGATGAGTAGCCGTTTGCTGAGATCACTACTTGTTGTCTTATTCCTTTTAACCGTACTCTTATCGACCATTGCTCCTCATGTCTCTTATGCAGCTGGTTCAATGGATGAAATGATTCCGCAATGCCCAAAAGGTGATGCTTCCTGTACGAACAAGTCAGAGTTCAGTAATATAGGCGCTTCACATTATGCGTTTCAGACAGCCCAGGAGAAGAAATCGTTTTGGAATTTAAGTGGAAAAGCCAATGACTACATAAACTCTTTCTACGACACCACCTTAAGCTCTTTCTTCTTGATCGGCGTACAGATAACCCGCTTCTTCAGCTTTATTGTTCGAGAGGCATTTACTTTTAGTTACTTTAACTACTTTATTGATGCTGTAGCAGTAATGATTACAAATCTTACTGGTGTAAGCAATGGGCGAATTGGTGTTGGGCTATGGGGTAGTCTTTTTGGTATATTTGCTTCCTTTACACTGCTCTACATGCTCTGGCAATTGGTTCGCATAAGGTTTTTAGATACTTTGCAGACTGCAATTACATTCTTGCTTGTCCTAGTGATTTCACTAAGTTTCTTCTCTCAAGCTGCCATCTTCATGAAGTTTATTAATGATGGTGCAGCAGAGATTGGAGGAGATATTTACACGGCACTAGCAAAACCTGGTGGCTTGAGTCCTTCAACTAGCCAAGGAATAACAACCATGACCGATCAAGTCTGGTTGGAGCTTATTGTGAAGCCTTATGAAATGCTTCAATTCGATGACTCGGGTATGTATGAGAATGATAAAGCAACGCTTATGAAAGTCTTAAAAACAAACCCCAACTCTGATGATCGAAATAAGGCACTCTTAGACCTTAAAACAAAGTATCCAGCGGTAGGTATGATACGCTCAGCTGAACAGATTGTCATATTACTGTGCGCCTCTATACTAGGGTCTATCATTCTTGGTTTAATGAGTTATTGGGCGGTAATGACCATATATACCCGTATGAAATTCATTATTCATGCAAGCATTATGTCCATAACGTTACTCGCTTCATTACTTCCGGGAAGAGCAGCAGGATTAAACGTCATACGCGGACAATTCATTAAACTAATAGGTTTAGGAATATCCACCGCTACAACCTTCTTCTTCTTAGACTTATCACTAGTGATGGGGCATATGTCCTTTGATATTTTGTATAACAAGGCGAATGCAGGTTGGTTTGTATCAATGGTAGTTGAAGCTATTATGGTTGTTGTCGTCTTCAAATTCCGCAATGAAATCGGATCCGTATTTTCCAAAGCAGTTGGCGCTATTCCTATGCCCCAGAGAGCGAAAAATTCAGTCCTGGATGCTGTTCAACGAAATGTTACCCGCTCCATCTACAACAAAGCTGGAGAATCAATTGGTGGAATGTTTAACCGGAAAGAAGCAGAAGGGGTGCCGGCCAGCTTTAATCCAAGTGCTATTAGCAGAGCAAACGATAGCGTCAATGATGCGACTACGGCTAGTATGCAGCTTCGATATCAAAGGGAGAAAGATGCTTCCGAGCAGCTAGCCACTTCATCCGGTGAACCAGTACAATACACGCCATATGTGCAACGCGTTAATGAAAACCTTCAGAATAATGCTAAAAATCCATTTAGAGGCATGGATAAAGAATGGAAAGAAGAGAAGAACCGACTGAAAGCTGTGAAAGAAGATGGAGGGGATTTAAAACAGGCGATATTGTCCCGTGGCGTCCAAGAAGGTATGAATGATCAACAAGTTGCTGCAACAATGTACTCCAACGAAAATGCCATTCGCCAGGCATCAACCTTCATGGTTAATCGTCCAAAACAAGCTGTTAATCAAATGCAGCGCGCGGGCACGCTTAATAAAAACCGTAGACTAGAAACATCTGTCGATGATTTTATTATGAATGATTTATTTACCCGGTATAGGGCGGAACATAATCAAGCTGTACAACAATCGACTACAACAGGTGATCCAATAAAGCACACGCCTTTTGTTAATGCGATGGATCAAAGGTTCAAGGCTGCTGGTCTTATCACAACGCCAAAGATCAACGCGACAATGCTTTCACGTAAAGGCCGTATTGGATATGCTTCGTTCTTTCAATCCATGCCTGAATACACACAGAAGCGGGATACACTATTGCGGGCAAATGAAGCATTCATGAAAGCATCGACACCTGCATTAGGAGCTCAACTAATTACACCAACTAACGTACCATTTAAAGCGATCGGACCAATCAGTACAAGCGAAGTGCAAAGTAAAATGCCAAGTCTTCCTAATGCAATGGATAGACGGACAATTGCTCCACATGTTCATGTATCTGCACCGCTTAATACCACCGTTGATTTGACCAAAGTAACGCTACCTACTACTTTAAAAGATGCCATTAACATTTCAGTAGCTGGTTTGAATAAATCAGTTCCAGGAGTTCAGGCCTCTGATTATGCGGGTCTCAGCGATGTAGAAATTAAAGAGATTAAAGAAGCGGTTTCCGATGATCTAACAACACACCTGCACACCATGAACAAACAGTTAAAGGTCATGAGTAACGCACATGGTTCTAGAGTCTCTGAAGTAGATGCAACAATGAATGCCCTTGCCAACAAAGTTAAGAAAAATGCAAATGAGGCTCGATCAAAAAAAATTAAACGTGTCAATGTTGACGATTAGGAGGGAGTAACATGCCCTCCTTCGAGCAAGCTGGTGAGTATTTAAAGAAATATCTAAAACATGCGATTAAAACCAAAATACGTTCGGCCCTAATCAGTCACTTCGCTGCCTTTTGGTACGTATACGCCATAATAATCGCTGCTTTTCTATTATTCTATCTCATTGCCGCGGCGATAAGCAGTTCTCAATCGGTCGCCGCGCAATCTCTCGTCTCTGATAAGTATCTGCCGCCACAGATATATATCAGTAACCTAGGAGACACGATTACAAGTAACTTTGGTGAACGCATTGACCCCGTTACCGGTGCTCAAAGCTTCCATGATGGGATAGACCTTGGTCTACCACTTGGTACGCCTGTTGCAAGCTCCACAGACGGTGTAGTTACCAAAGTCAGTTATCCGAAGTCGACTGATCCCGCTTCCACAAAAGATGCCGGTATTTACGTTTCAATTCAGAGTACGGATCCTGATCTAGAGAAAGCCGTCAACCGCTACCTGCATCTTCGTGATGCTTATGTCATCACAGGACAAACCGTAAAAAAGGGGCAGATAATTGGGTTGTCAGGTAACTCAGGTAAATCAACCGGTCCTCATTTGCACTATGAACTTATCCCGGACCAGGAAGATGCTGTTGATCCAACACCGTTCATCGCGACGATGTCGCAAATCTTGGATGTTGCCAGTGACGCTGCCTTTACAGCCATGGAGGACATAGACTGGTCAAATATGACTGGTAACGACTATCAATCCGATCAGATGCTCTATGTCAGCAATACCTATATGTCTACCGAAGCCCCTGCTTTTACAAGCCAAGGTACAGTCTATATCCGAGACCTTAATGGCGGGACAATCATTAGCAGCGGGGGAACAAGCGTAGGTGGTGGTAGTGTTGGTCCTATTATTCAGGTTCCAGACACACTAGGGACATTGACTAACCCCTTTTTCATCAAATATGCTCCTTATGCGATGGCCGAGGAAGATCGGAGTGGGGTAAAAGCGAGTATCACGCTTGCGCAAATGGCCCTAGAGTCCGCCTATGGGAGGTCTGATATCTGTAATAACCTATTCGGGATTAAAGCCAACAGCAAATGGACAGGTCCTACATGCTCTGTAAACACTAACGAACAGGACTCAGACGGTGTTTATACGATCAGAGCAAAGTTTCGTGCTTATAGCAGCTTTGCCGCATCTATTGCCGATCATTCGAGCTTTTTATTAGAAAATCCGAGGTATAGAACAGCGCTCAGCAAAAGCAACCCTTATGCATTTGCCAATGAGCTACAGCGCGCGACCTATGCCACCGATCTTCAGTATGCCAATAAACTCAAATCTATTATGAGAAGTCAGAATTTAGTCAGTTTAGATCGAGATAGAGGGATAAATCCTAGTACCGGTAAGCCTTGGCAGGACGTTCCATATAATGTCGCTCCACCAGTAGCAACGACACCTCCTATTACTAGTACGCCTTCTCCCGAAGCTTCGGCAGCTCCTAATATGTCTGATCAGTTCGTTATTACATTTGGAATTCAGCAGGTCTATGGGGACTACGCCAAAATCTATCATAATAAAACCGTTAATGGGCACGTGGTGCGCACACCTAGCACACTAATAGACCCTTATTCTGGCCAACCGGTATTTAATTTGGTAGATTACAACAATGTGGTAAACTTAACTACAGGAGAAGTTCAGCCACCTAGTATGTATGTAAAGGACGTTCCGGATGCTATAGCAGTGACGCTGTCTTCATCTGGCAGTGATGATCTAAATGTAATAAAAGTAGACTATATAAAGGGGCAATATTAATGAATGCACAAATGATGGATAGCTTGTTTATCGAATCGTATCTAATGCTTAACATGGATATTTCATTCACTGGTGTCCGCACTTGGTTTGAGATGGCTGGACTTTCCATGGATGATGTAACCCTCTTTAAAACGCTTTGGCAACCAGAGAAGATGGCATCTGAGTATCAAGCAGAAGTGAGCCGTTTGATCATCTATCGGATAGAAGATGTCTTCTTCCAAATAAACCGAACGGAAGAGGAGTTTAGCGAACCGATCCATCAACTGTTGCTTCGTACTATGAACACCCGCACTCTTTATGGCGAGCAGGATGCTATGATTGACCTTGGCGTCTTGCTCATGCAGGATAAGGAGCGGGAAGTCCCCCTCTATCCATCGCTGCATACATACTTCAATTAAAGGGTTTAAGCTGTCTTCACACCAGAAGGCGGCTTTTCTTTTTGTGGTTCTTTCTACTTCTTTGAATCAAGCTTAAGAAGAAATCGATTGAAGTACCAGCTCTATGCAGCATTTCATCTGATGCACAACCAAATGAAAGCCTTTGAGAATATAAAAAGGCAGCCGATATATGATCGACTACCCTTATAAATTGATCCTGGTTTTGTTTGTTTTAAGCTAACAGCTTTGCCTTTTGTACCAAAAACTCGTCCTGCGTAATAAGTCCATCTTTTTGTAACTGCGCAAGCTTAGCTAATTCATCTGCTATGGATCTAACTGCAGATGGTTGATCAATAATACTTACTTGCTGAATACTTTCCTCGTCTGCCCGTTTAATTAATACGCTTATCAAGCTATGCCAATGATTTGCCTCTTTAATTAACTCTCTATAACGATTATCATCCTTCGACAAACCTGAACCAACATAGAATAAAAAGTATTGTACTGGCTCTGATTTATTGCTTATTACAACCTTCAATTCAATTCTCTCTACTTTATTGCTAGTTTTGCTAGAACCAGATAATCCCCCCACAATTGCACCAACCCCGCCTGCTAAAACGCCTCCAATTAATGCCCCACCAACTTGACTGCTTCGTGATGTTCTATTGATTTGAATTCCATCTTCCATAATCTCACTTTCAACAATATCCTTATACCCGAACATTACGGTTTTATTTCCATTTACAATGCAGATTAGATCGGTTTGATCATCATAGGCGATTCCATAGTCACGCGATATTCCAGTATATATTCTTGAAACTTTCGCCCCGTTTTCTTGCATTATTTGATTAACTCGATTTTCAAAGATACTTTTTTTCTCTTCGTCTTTGCGAAAATAAGATTTTGCCCAAATATGGAGACCACCATAAAAAACAGCACCTATTAATATCAATATACCTAAAACCGCCACGCTTAACCCCTCCGTTAATTTATTCTAGCTGGTTTATGTAAAAAACAGGATATAGTAGTTATTATGGCCTATTCTATCATAATCCAAAGGGCCTGTGATAGATATTTGCAGACATAACTGACACGAATTGTTAAGGCTCCCCCTTCAGCAGCCTTATTGACTGCAGTTGTTATCATCGATAGCAAACAAAAACGACTACCAACACATTCAAATCATCATCTAGCCCAAGATCCCTATGACGTGGGTGGATTGCAACAAACATTATTAATCGTCCCGCTTCCGCTTTGAGGAATACATATCCTTTTATTGCCCATTTACCAATATTTCGCTATACTGAATATATTCTAATTAACTTATTAATGATCTCTGCCGTCACCTATTCAGCAGAGAAGGAGCGTTGCCGTTTCGGTAACAATTAAAAGTGTAGCCTCGAAGCAGAAAAGCATTCCAAAGTTTATTTGGACATGTCTTTTTTAGCATTCGGGGCTATTTTTTTGTCTATTTTAGACAGAAGGGAGCAATAGGAAGTGGACCATTTGAAAGCGTACTGGCCACAGGAAATTGAATGCATACGTAAAGGCGTTAATCGGCAGGATGGCTACCTTACCCTCATATCCCCTCATTACATAAATGATCGTCTTCAAAATAAAGATTATCCGGATCGTGTATTTGACGAACTTGATATCTTTTGGGCGATTTCACATGGACACATTGTAGAGGGATATGATTCAGGTGATCGGGGTCGTAATCCAGAAGCTGAACGCACTATTATTGGACCAGCCGTCTCAGGTAATTACTGTGTGGTGATCGTCTTAATCAAAACCGCAACCCGGTTCATTATTAAGACTGTATTCCCTGCAGACCGCGAGCGCTATATTAAGCACATTCCAGGGGGAATTTCGAATGCCGACTAAAGGTAAAAAAGACAAGGCTTTTATCATCTTATTTTGGCTGGTTGGATTATGGTTTGTTGCGACTAAGCTGATATATAGTATGTAAGCCAAATGTTTGGAGCATTTCAAAGAGCATGATAAAATAAGGTCATAGGAGGGATGAAGATGTCTCGCTGTGACCGGTGTGAAGGAGAAATTCGAACGATGCATATTCAAAGCGAACGCAAGTACGATGGTGGTGTATTGGTTGTAACCGATGTACCTGCTCAAACGTGCAATTGTAAGGATAATGATCAGATTTTGCTAGGTGATGGTGCTTTTATTGCGGGATATGCAAAATATCTGGCAAAGCTTCGTGTCATAGGGGATGTTCAAGTCTCACTTCATGACTTAAAACAGACCTTTACCTTGCAAGACTTCATTCCGCAGCAATAATCGCTAGGATGATCAAAATCATATAACACGGAAATTAGAAGACGCTCTTAGGACGTCTTCTTTTTTGCGTTTAAGGAGGAAATTTGAATGATTAAAAAGGTATCGATCCAGCTAAATCAAAGTCTGCTTTGTGGTGGCTGCGCGGTAGTGGAGCGGAATGGGCATCATGAGACCATCTTTTTCGATGTTGTCAAAAGCAATCCGATTATTGTCATCGTTGGTGGACGTGGGAAAGAAATTAAACCTAGAAGTCTAGCCGATGAGTATGAAAAAGAACTTTTAGAACTCTTTCTCAAGCACAATGTTCCATTTAAGCTTGGGATCCACGATATTAAGCCCGCGAAAAGAATAGGAGTGAAAGCTGATTGTCCTTCTAACACTGGTGCTATGAAGAACATACGTACAAGTAAGCGGGGGGTCAGCTAATGATTGCGAAGGTGGCTTTCACGTTCTTCTACAATGAACATGGTGCAGTAGAGAACCCTGATGAAGAAGAGCTCTTCGCTAAAGTGATGGCGGAAATTGGAGTAGCTTCAACCGAGGTGCTTATTTCCCATATTGGTTATGAATTATCGGCCGGTCATCTAATCAACGCCGACCAATTCTATCTTTTGGAGACGCAAGAAACCGAGGTCACTCTATATCTTTTTTCTAATCATATTGATTTTAACGGCTATAAGCAGCGATTGATTCCATTATGAACGGAAAGCGGGAAACCTTTGATTTGTATGCTGTAGTTTATCCAGGTGACCACAGTGTTCCTGGAATCACAGTCATGGAAATAGGTGTTCACCCTTATTGATACCCGCTTCCAAATTGGTAATTCAAACTCGTAATAGGAGAGTGTCACGATGAACAACATTCAAGAACACGGATACAACCGTAATGAGTCCCTGTTAAAAGGTGATTTGATTGATATCACGCCTTTTTCCTCTACAATTGGCATCCCCTTACCAGTGCATTTGACTAAATCCGTTTGGAAATTTATCAAGCGGAGTAAGAAAGAAGAATCCTCATTAATGTATCGCATTGCTGATTTCCTCCTCAAGCTTAGGCATGAGCTCAAATTCAGCAATGAGGATCGTATCGAATTTACATATGACGGAGAGATCCATGAGTTCTCAGTATTAGCTTTGCAGCAGAAGGATGCTCATGGAAATCCGGTATTGTCCGTGAAATTAATCGATGAGGATTAATAATTCACGTATGGAATATTGAAGGCAACCAATGCTTCATGAAATTAAGAGTTATTGGGGCAGGGAGCTGATTTATGGCTCCCTTTTCAATATTTAGATCACATTGATGGTTACTAGGAGGAAACATGACGATGAAGATCATTGGTAATGTATTAATTAACACCGGTGGACATTGCATGGTGGCAGAACTTCTTATAGAGGGCGGGGGAGAGCTTAGGTCTATAACCGTAACCAATGAGTGTATTGTCGGCCGACTTGTGCCATTTTCGGAAGATGACGGTTGTATCGACCATAAAGAACTCGTTTTATGGGAAGTCCACGGCGATTTCGATTACAGTGTTATTCCGATGGATATTCGAATGGAAGTACTACAGACGTACTTCAGACAAAGATGTAGAGATTGATTTGCCCGTCTTTGTCATGAAATTGCAAGTACATCCGAGCTATTGAAATCGAAATGGATTCAGTGTGATCGGTAGACTTACAGACTACTATCCTGCTTCCACTCCGAATAAGTACTTACCTATTTACCCCTGCATGGGTGGTTATGATAAATGACCCTCCGGTGCAGCGGGGGGATAGGGAGATAGGCTTTATGCCAAAACCAAGACCATTGGAAGTCCACGTAAATAGTAAAGGAAAGAAATATCTGAAGCTGCAGGAATTAATCCATGCCGAGGATACACACTTTTTCCTGCCCGTTGATGCTCCTCGAAAAACCGATTTATTTAACAAAGGCTTTTTAGACGGCAGAAAGGCACCAATACCGTTGAAGACTTCTTACGCGGAGAGCCATGAGGAGCGCTTTGTGCTTGCTATTGAAAAGGGAAGCGTCATAAGCAATCTGGATAGACAAAACCGTTTCTATGGGCTTGTGAGCCTTGAAAAGACGTTTCTGATCGAAGTCCGTGAAGCAGATCGGTTTATTGAGAACATCTGTATGGAATGTGAGTATTACGGGGAAGCGGGATGCTTCCAGAACGATTTTAAGTGCGCGGTGGAAGATCGTGATCGTTTTCGTGATTCTCCCCACTTTGAAGCATTAAAGGAAAAGCGAGAAGAAAGGAAACGACAAACATTTCCCGTAACGGGTTGAGGGATACGGCGCAGCTCCTTGCCACAGTAAGTTCACTTACTTGAGCGGTTCCGATTCTTAAGTACCTCTTAAAACTGAAGCGTGAGAGAAGGGCGGGTATTCATCCCCTTTTCGGATAGTGCAGGTGATGCGGCCCGGGCGCTTCACCCTTTCGGTTGTCCTCTTGTGAGCTGTGAGCTCACTTGAATAGAGGACTATAAATGTTTGATCAATCCTATAAGTTAAAAATTTGCTCGCTGTTCGCCGGCGGTGGTCTGTTTGATTATGCCTTTAAGCAATACTTTGACATCATCTGGGCAAATGAACTTAGCCCTGCAGCAGCTGCTTGCTATCGAGCAAACATAGGTGACCATATAAAGGTTGGCGATATCCAGAATATCGATCCCAGTGAGATTCCCGAGTCCGACGGCTACATTGGCGGACCGCCATGCATCGATTTTTCGTCTAATGGGCGGAATAACGGAGAGAGCGGGGAAACTGGTCATCTCATCTGGGTGTACTATAAGCTCATTCAAACAAAGCGCCCGAAATTCTTTCTTTTTGAAAATGTATCTAATCTATCGGTACGTCATAAAGAAACACTCGAGCGCCTGGTCGAAGCCTTTGATAGTGCAGGCTATAATGTGTCGTTTAAAACCCTGGATGCAGCAGACTACGGTGTTGCCCAGTTTAGGAAGCGAGTGTTTGTTGCTGGGATTCGGAAGGATCTAGGATTCACGTTTGATTTTCCCGCTCCAGCAGCTGCACAAATAAACGTTAGGGAAGCGATCGGCGATCTACCGGCGCCTACGACTGCACATTCGCGTCAGCGAGTGCTAGGCGATTTTCCTAATCACGTCGCGACCTGGGAAAGTCCCACGCCTCAGAGGATTATTGATGTGATTCAGCACCCACGCTCTCAGTGGAGGGGAATGCGCCGGCTGCAGTGGGATTCTCCTAGTCCTACCATAACTGCGCATATTTCGAAAGATGGGCGTGAACACTTATTTCCGAGCGAGCCGCGGCGGATTACGGTGAGAGAAGGGCTTAGGCTGATGTCTATCCCTGATGATTTTATTATTCCTGCTGAAGTACCGCTAAGCCACCAATATCGCATTGTGGGAAATGGAATTGCTTATCAAGTAGCGAAGGCTTTGGCCAGTCAGATGGACAAACAAATCAAATCTCACTCTCTTATTTGAATATAAGAAGATATCTTGCTATCACCGAGTATTCTACTTAATAGGAAATTACGTTAATATGTTAGAAGACAAAGTCAGAAAGAAGGTATAGCAATGAGTGGAACACCTTTGGCAACGGATCCGGTACCAGCTTCACAACGGGATAAGGGATGGTATAGTTTAAAACTATTCACGGCCGGATTACTCGTTTCTGTGATCCTCATTTTCACCATGGCAGGTGCGAATGCAACCTTAGACACAGTTTTTCCTGGGCTGTTTACATGGTGTTTTAAACGAGTTTATGGCATATGGAATTATTTCTTTATTGCGAAAACTACGGTTACTCCTACGTCTACTGTTCCCATTACATATAATAACAAAACGTTCTTTTTAGCCGTACTAGTTACCGTTTTCACGATCATTGGGATAAAGCATTCTATCGGTAAATGGGCGCTATGGATTTGTAGTCGTGAAAAGGAAAAAGGTCCATTGTACTCCTGGCTTCCTAACTTCCTTCATTCTTCTTATGCGGAAGTAAAATATAAACTGGTGAATAAAGATGAAGCTATTTCTGATTTACAAAAGAAATTGCAAGATTCGGAGAAGATCAACAAGGACTTTGTAGGTTACATACGGGAGTTAAAAGAAGCAATCAGTATTACGATGCGTGATAGACGGTTAGTCCACAATCTTGACAACCTTATTGGTAAAGCCTTTATTATGGCGGCCCAAGCTTTTACAACAGGTAAAGATGATGCTGACCGTTTAATTCGTTTCATGAGTCAAGTCTGTGCTGAAATCTGTAGTACGACAATTAATAACGAGAATAATAAGCATGCGTATATTTTCATTCGAAACTATAAGGCAGATAACATGACTTTAGTTGGTGAGTGTAGAAGCGGGAGTAATCTCTCTGGTATACTCCAATTCTCCAAGGGGGAAGGGTTTGTCGGACGTGTATGGGAAGAGGGAACAACCAAATTGTTTACGGATATTCATAAGCAAGCAGCTGACATCATTGTTAAAAAAGGAGAAAGGCGTTATAATAGCATTGTAGGGGTACCAATTATTAATGGCAGTGAAGTCATTGGAATTGTAGTGGTCTCCTCTCAAATGGAAAACGAAGTAAGTGAAGCTGATGTTGACAATATTTCTAGGTACCTGAATATTATTCAATTAGGCTTGCTGCTCGAGTTCTCAAATTTAATCCAACCCGGTGGTGATGAGTATGAAGTTCTTGGTCGAGTTATTCAACAAAAAGAGCAATCTGGCAGGTCTCACAAACGAGCTGAAGAAAATCAATGAAAATAGTATGATGGGTTCCGATGATCGTCTTCGCAAGATTCTTGCTAACGTTGAAGCTGCTCAAGGAATCATATCCATCAAAACGAAGGCATAAATAAAACGTAAGTTGTACAATTGGCAGTCAGGATTGATCCTGGCTGCCAATTTTTTATTTTTTTTGCATTTAAGTAAACGCGTCTGTAATAAGGCAGGTGCGGTTACTTAATATTTAGAATACGTTAAGTAGTTGCCTTATTAAGTTATTTCTCCTTAAATGGTCTTCTTTATCAAGATACATTTGATTGAATCTAATTTTAGCGATGCCTAATTCCCTTTTATAGTCACTAATGGAGTACTTCAAAGTAGTTTTTGTGGGTATATGCTGCAGCTCTTTAATAATATAGCTATCGTCGTCAATGGAGTGAATTTTTTTAATTAACTCAAGTAATTGATACAGTTTTTCCAACTCATCTAAGTCAGTATGATAAAAATAAATATGTTCGTTCGTATACCTAAATCCCTCAAAAATTATACCCAATAAATTTAGATGCAACTGAAATTGAGTTGTTTTAGTATCATTAGGTAATCGAAATTTATCCTCATGCCCCACACGAATAAATTCAAGAGGAGCGCCCTGGCAAATAGATCGAGTCAGAAAAGAGTATTGTTTTTTTCTTAAGGTATAAGACAATACTGTAAATTTCTTCACTTTGCCATAAGCATTTGTTGTTTCCCCGAAACTATTTTCATATTCTGTATCGTCAAAAAGTCTTTCATTATTTTTAAACCCCTCTTTAATTAACCGATCATAGATCCGGAAAGCATTACATTCATAGACCTTGTGTAATACTTCACGAATGTAAAGATTTTCTTCAAACCTGCTCTCTAACATAAATTGATCCGCGTCGTCCTCTTGGATATAGCCCAGTATCTTATCACTAATCAAATTTCTTCCCCCTTGTCTTTTGTTCTATATCTAATATATCGACAAAAGACTGATCAAGGTAAATACTGGATCGTTGAAATACATATAAAGTGAGGAAATGAATCATGAAGTCCTCAGTTTGATTATCCCTCCATTAGACAACATAACTCTTTATTATTCCAACTCTTTCCTGTATACTAAAGCTATTCTAAGTATCTATTTATTTATCCTTGCCGTTATTGTTCCAGCAGGGAAGGGGAAGCTGTTTAACAGCCATTACGTATAGGTTCAGCCATTAAGCACATTTAAGTCATACGGGACTCGTATGTCTTTTTTAGTGCTTTTTTTTGCGTTGTTCCGAGAAAAGGAGTCGATTGATCTGTTCCAGAGGATGAAAGCAATATTACAATTGATTCTTCATCAAGAGGAAGAAGGTACATTGCTGCATGAGAGTAACGCTTGGCGCCTCCAATGCGGCAAGACAAAAGTAAAGCTATCCAATGGTTTATCTGGTACGATCCTACGCAAGTCTGCCTGCTATTTTAAGCTGGATAATGGCTATGCTGGACATGTACGAGAAGTCACCTATTGGAGTAATGCAACCGCAGGATAAGGATATTCCTTCATCTGATCATGACAAACCGCTATACCGGGGAAATTTATTCACTTCCCCAGGAGCGGGGAAGTCATAGGAGGAAATTAGGAATGAAAAAGAAGAAAGCTATTTTACTACTCAACTTAGGCGGTTTTGAAACTAGGATGAGTGAAAATCTTGAATTCGCTCGAAGCTACGGCGATACCATTTATTCCCTCACAGGAGACGGTTTAATCAAAGTAGAAGACGCTCGTTATTTCGTTCCCACCAATATTATGGACCTTACGCCAGCAGAATTTTTCATTTGGAGTGCTCAGATTAACGAGCAACTGCAAGAAGAAGGATTTGAGGCAAGTGATGCGGCGATTTTAGCTGCTGGGAGAAAACATCGGGGACTTTATCCGCTTGGTGCAACGATTGGCCAAGGGATTAAGTTAGGAGCGTGATTCAATGGAACTGCAATATATTGCGTTCAAATGGTGCATTGAGTTGTCATTAGATCGCTTAAGCAACGCTCTAGAACAGCTTTGTCTCCGTCCCGCTCCAACTAAGCGTCATGAATGGTCCCGCTCCGTCGGCGAACATATCATGCGTGTGGAGTATAGGCCTCAGCTCAGTACAAAGGAATGTTCATTTCTTTGGATCCGCTGGGAGCATCCATCCGGTCATACGGATAAAAATGCTTTCGACCGGCTGCTGGCAGATTGGTTTTTTACCATGAGCCAGTACGCACCGGTCAGCGTTTACTGGATGCAAGCGGTCATCGGTGCAACTGATTTCCGCTCCTTATATGGATATAAGGAGACTTCGCCAAAAATATGGACCAAAGAAGATAACCCGCATCGGTTCTCTTTCTATCCCATCCGATCAGGCTTGTACCATTTTGAAGTCCGATGCAAGGAAAAGATGAAAGCGATCCAACATAAACGGTATTCGATTTGGCTCGAGGAGTTAAGCAATAATTTGTTAGGACGGGAACGACCGGACGATCAAATCCTGTTCGATCTAACCGCAGCTGCCGGATAAGCTAACCGGAACAAGGTAATTGGAAGGTTTAAACAAACCATAATATGTGAGGAGGAAGCCCCTCTACGATTGACCAGGGGCTTCCTCTGGCAATCCGTATGGGCGTATTCGTATGACAATACAACAAAAGCTTTTATTGATGAAGTGTGACCGACTTTCTAAATCCAGTGGTACGCTGAAGAATTGCACAGTAATCGGGCAACTCAGCTCACGGAAATAGATTGAACGGTTTAGGAAGGGCGCTGATGCGCCCTTTTTTTATATCATCATAAAACTTAGGGGGAAATTCATATGAACTATGTCAATATGATAAATAAATCTGCAGTACAAGAGGTACGGAGCAACTATTACTCGTGCTGCAACTCAGGGGCTCTTTCCAATAAAGAATTGATCATAAGTATCCTAGAGCCACTCATTCGAAATCGGTCTCTTTCTGAGGTAGCTGACGATCTCCTTCAAAATGGATTGCATCAGCTTGCATCTCTTTCGGAATTTGAGATTTCCACCACGTATGGATTAAATGAGAAGCAAAGCTTTCATCTCATGAGTGTGATGGAATTAGGCCGGCGATTAATGAGGAAGAGCTTATCAGAAGATGTAATCATACGTTATCCACAAGACGTCTTTAATGTTGTAAGTGATCTACGGGAGCTGGATAAAGAACATTTCGTGGTGCTCTTTCTCAATTCAAAGAATTCCGTCATCGGGCGAGAAACGATTTCTATTGGCACCTTAAATGCCTCACTCGTTCATCCGCGCGAGGTATTTAAAGCCGCTATTCGTAGAGGTGCAGCATCCATCATCGTTTCTCATAACCATCCAAGTGGTAACCCTACACCTTCTCCTGAGGATATTCATCTTACACAACGACTAGCTGAAGCAGGAGAAGTAGTTGGGATCGAGCTGCTCGATCATATCATTGTTGGACAAACATGCCTTAGCATGAAGGAACATGGACATTTTTGTCCAGCACCAACCGCGGGGACGGCATAAGCAATGAGGATCCTATCTGCTGAAATCACAGGGTTTAAGTTGCATCGCACAAAGCGAACCTTTACCTTTGGTCAAGTGAATCGGATCAGCGGTGGTAATGGAAAAGGGAAAACAACAATCTCGGAATCGATCGCATGGTGCTTTTATGGCTGCGATCTTTCGGGGAGGACAAAAGGGATATACGAGAAACTGAAGAACCCTCATGCTAAGGAAACAAAAGTCGTGGTCGAGGTGGAACTGCCAGGTAAAGGTGGCGAAATCTCCGTCAATAGCTTTTGCCGAATACGCAAAGGGGATACAACTTCCGTGTTCCTCAACGGCAATAAGACAAAGCAAGCCGAATTCGACTCCTTACTTGGATCTATGGAGCTTTTTCTTAGCATTTTCATCCCTGGCTATTTTGGAAGGTTTGCTGTTAATGAGCCTTCCAAGGCGCGTAACTTGCTCATTTCGATGCTGCCAAAGCTAAACAATGAAGATGTGGTAGCTCAGTTAGACGAAGAGGATCAAATTCGTATTGAATCGCTTGAGATGGTGAATCCGGATCATGCGATGAAGCGATTGCGCAGCGAGATTTCGGAGCTTGAAGCCGTTTTATTAAACGTAGAAGGCGCCATTCAATATTTGCGTATCCATTCTTTAATCTCGGTACCAATGCGTGTAGTGAGAGAGGATGAAAGGCGGCTGCAGGAAATGAAAGGGGCTTTTTCTTCTTTCTTAGCCGGCAGCAAGCCGTCCTTTCAACATGATCTCCACCCGCTCCTAGAAAGAAAGGCCGAGCTGCGATACCAATTTGATGAGCGCAATAGTGAATTTAAAAAGCTGAAAGCAAGCCCGCTTCCAAGAGCCGGTGATACGTGCCCAACGTGCCATCGCAAGCATACGATTACTGAAGCGCAGCAAGAGTTCGAAAACCGAAATGCATGATTGTTGGAACTTAAACAGCAGTGTGAGCAGCTCAGAGCTCAAGGGTATGTTTTGGCGGAGGAATTGGAATGGAAGACAAAGGAGAATGAGGAGCTTTTACGCTTGCATATCGTGGAGCGGGAAGCCATTATCGCGGAGAAGCAAGCAGAGGTTGATGAACTTGCTGCTCTCGTAAAAGATCGGGCCCATAAGCTCGAAATGGCTAAAGACTTGGACAAGCAACATGAGATTTATGGCGAGACGACATCAGAAATCGACGAGAAGAAAGCCTGCGTACAAGCATTGAAAAATTTCATGTTGCAGTACGTAGAGATGCAAGTTTCCCTTGTGAATAGCTTCTTAAATCTGGCGAAAATCCAGTTGTTTAAGTATGCAGAAGGAACAGGGGAAATCATGCTCGACTTTACCTTAACGTACGGGGAAGCGGGTACAGAATACTCATCGTTGTCTACGTCAGAAAAAATTCGTTGCTCGATCGAAATAGCGGGTCTTTTAAACAAGGTGCAGAAGAAAACCTACCCCGTCTATATCGATAATGCAGAGTCCATTGAAGCATTTGATGCACCTCAGACACAGTACTTCGTGGCAGAAGTGCTTAAAAAATCTGAGCTTCAAGTCGATGTCGTGGCCTAAAAGGTGAAGGAAAATGTTATTCCTTCTTTATTCGTAAAAAATAGGAGGTTAATCGATGAATGATTGGGTATTTTACCTATGGATTGGCATTATTTCGCTTATCGCCATCCTTCTTATATTGTTTGGCATATTTCCGTTAGCAGCATTGTTGCCTAGTTTACGGGCGATGTGTTTTGGGCGTTATTTGAATCGCTATTTTATCGTCCAACGGCGAAAGAATGGCAGTTATACCCTTCATCATAATCCCATGCTTTTCTACTACTCTTGTAGCGAGCGTAAGTTTTATCGATTACTAATGGATGCAATACGGAAATTTAAAAAGGCTATCCGGATCAAGTCCTTTTGGCACAGACTTTTACATTCCAATCCTCTAAGCGTAAGGGTAAAATCATCCCCTACAGAGGAATCCACTTGTGGGGATACCGTGTACTTGGCAGCATTCTGATTTTGCGGAATATATACAACTTCCGGAAGAACAAAAATGGCATGCGCCGGTATAAGCCTCTCCTTCACGATCTGTTCATCAGCCAAGTTATCGAATATGTCGTTGTAGATGACCAAGTGAGGGGAGATATGCTTGATGAACGTAGAACAAATTGATTTGTTCGCCGCTATTGAGGAAATAGAAAAAGCCCAGCACCAGAAAGAGCAGTCAAGAGCAGTTATACGTAAAGTCGAAGCGTCAGGAAAAGAGATTGAAAAGCTGGGTACGGAAGATATGATCCCACCCAGCGCTCCAATCGATTGGTTGTACGTTCTGACTTGGCCATGGAACTTCTTCACGAGCCTTTTCGGTCTTGGTGTATGGGTTAATGTCTACATGGTATCGCGTAAGTATGGAGGATGCGAAGACGGCGGTTGGTATTATTTGCATTATGACTGCGTATTCACGAAAGCTGTTGGCTTTTGGGAGGCTGAAGCGCAGCAGCGGGAATTAGAATTACAGTATCGCATTAGCCATAAATGGGGTGATCTATACTCCCGGCGTGGTTTTCAAGATGTCGTTGTTTGTATAGAGAAACGCCGGGCAGCCGGCCGCACTCAAAGTAAACCTAATAGAAATAGCGAAGACTTGCAGACGATTCCTTATGCACTTGTGCGGTAAATGATAGGACGAAGAAGAAGATAACATGCTGTAGCGAGAGCTTCAGCCGTTAGGAGGTAATACAAAATGGCAACACCCAATGACGAGTGCATCACTTACGATTGTTCTGATTGTCATGGCTTGGGCATCGTTAAGCTGTACTCGGGGCAATCGCCTTCATTGAAAGAGATTGAGATTAGTTGTCCAGGGACAGTAGTAAGCGGGCAGCTGCTCAGAAGCAATAGAAAGAGTCAACAAAAGCTAATTGTTCATTAAATTTAATCCAGGAGGGGAGCTCCGCTGGAATGTACAGCGGGGCTTTCCCGCTTTCATTCTAAGAGCGATAAATACCATGAACCTATTTTTCACAGCAAAAGCCGAGAAGAAGGAACGATCGTTTTTCCGATTGTATGGGAAAGCAGGATACATCTTTTATACGATTAAAGAGAATCGCCCAAATACGATTCAAAAAGTAACACCCGCTTCCATCTATATCACCACAGAGAAGGGAGTCCGTCCGATTCGGATTTCACGCAAGAGTATGCGTAAGGCACTAACTATGCTGTTTTACCGACGTGTGACAACGCTCAAGGCACTGATGAAAATACATGCCTTTTCAAGCGCCCTAGCTGGGCTCCTTAAGGCGATTGTAAGTGATATCTGTAAAGTGACAGAAACGAAAACAGGGGCGGTACGGCTTAGTCTACGCGGCCTACGCTATTTCTTCAGTGGAGTAAGTAAAGGTCCGGATGATATTCGTATTGTTAAGGAGAATGGGGGCACCTTTGTCTTACTTAATTACGTAAATATCCGTTGCGACCAATCAGCTCAGTGGAAGAAGCATCTACGTGACCTCGGGTTTGGATATAGGTGTGTGATGCTCGATCCAGGAGCCAAGACGATTGCTGAAGCAGAGAAGCGAGGTAGGAAGCTTGAGCCGATTGATCTCGATGATTATGCTGACTTTGTTAAACGGCACTCCGATGTGATTTATCAGTATTTAACCTGTGATGTCATAGGTGATTCGGAGAAGACACGGCTTAATACGCTACATTTGGAGCGGGTTGTCGGCCGGCGGCCGGTACCCATCTACCATGTGCAAAGCCCACTGGAAGTACTTGAGCAGCTGGTTGAGGAAGATCATGAAGTTATTGCGATCGGGGGTTCGGTTTTTGTCGGCCGCAAGCAACGGGAGCTCATGTTTGCTGAGATATTTGAGAGATTCGGAGATCAGAATTTTCATGCGCTTGGACTGGGTACAATGAGGCTGCTTTTGCAACATAGGTGGTTCTCTTCTGATTCCAGCTCTTGGCTCAACGGGAGGATCTTCCGTAAACTTCTTGCTTGGTCAGGTGATGAACCGGCATCAAGAGGTATGTCTAGTGAAGAAGCATTAGCATTTAACATTCGTTCTCTAACTGCTTTAGAGGAGCGATACAATGATGTACAAATTCATTTCGATCTAATAGGACCAACTATAATTTAGAATTCTGGTAGATTAATTTTGACCGCTGGTGGCAGCTGCTTTAGCGGTCCTTTTTTATTACTTAAGTTTTTAATATAAGACAGGTATAGAAAGCATAGATTCCGTTCCCTCTAAGTTCGTTCTTTCAATAACTTGAACCGTATTATTTTGCTTTTCGTCCCAAACGATATACCATGGAAGTATCACAATGAATTAGGCGGGTGTATATAATTGTCATTTGAAATAAAAGTATCTTACTGTATTCATTTAATCAATATTCTTGATGATCTCCTTCATGATTTACGTATTAATAATCCTGAATACCGTACTGCTTTTGATGTTGGAAATAATCCAGTTGTAAAGACCTTGGCATCAGAGTTAGGACATTTATCTACTTATTACGCCTTACCAACGGAAAGAGGAGTTACTTTCGATATCAAAAGATTGCAAACTCTCCGTGAGGAACTACTGAGCGCAAAAGTCGAAGCAATCGATGTTGCCAACCAGGTAATAGCTTTCGAATTTGAACGGCTCTTAGCAACGGATAATAAAATCGAATTTACTTTTACAGAAGATAAATACCAACTATCTTATGAAGATAATATTTGGTACGGATCCGCTGAACATATCATAGGCTGCACGATGAATGTAACTGACCCGCTTCAGCCTAAAGATCTTTGGCATTTGATAACCGTATAAGAAAAAGTATATGAACTAGCTCATTCTCCTAAAGGATTCATAGAATAAAGAAAATTTGGCCCATGAAAAATGGCAGGCGTATATTGATTTATCTGTCATTGTTATTTCTAAATCTACATCTAGGTATATAGTAAAGTTAATGGGGAATAACTGATAGTATAGGTTCGATATTGCTAGACTTCAGTTTTACTTTGACGTACCTTTACTCCGGTAGTGCGCACCATCCGTTATGCGGATGCGGGGACAGTCTTCTGAGAGGAAGCAACTCGAACCCACGAGCGCTCGTGTGTGACAACGATTCGCGTTGCACTTCCATTAGGCGATCCGCGACTAATTGACAGGCTATACAGGCCAGAACATAGCATGACAAAGCCCCGAAGTACTGAAAGGTGATGCGGGGCTTTTGGTGCTGCTTTAATATAAATCCACCTGATTACTCGGATGTAGTGAATCAATATGTATTATTCCTGGATTTTACTAGTCCAACCGCATCTAGTACATCTTCTTTTCCCGTATGAATTTCTTATGTGAATGGTAGACTTTCCACAAATAAGGCACACCCTACTAACTTCAGTAGCAGCTGAGGCCATTTTCAAAGATTCGTTAATAAAGCTGACAGCAAATCTAGTAGCATAACCCACTTTCTTTAACCACTTAAACAACTTTTGCTCTCCTTTATGATGTTAGTATTATTTGGAAAAACATTACTCCAACAACACACCTAACCTTTAGCTGATGCTTCGTACTCCAATATAATCTTAATGCTTTCATCGTGTCCTAATTATTCAATACGATATACAAATTGAATAGAGCAAGTAATGCGACAATAATCAGACCGGTATTTTTTTGTTTATATTCTTCCCACATTACAGCAAGCAGCGCCATATCTATTTCTCCTTCTTTATTACATTGTAACAAGAAAACACCACTTTGGTTAGGGGACTGACCCCCAAAGTGGTTTTTTTCTAAATACTATTTAATATTAATAAGGTCCATAAGCAGTTTCATACATACAAGGACAGAATGACCACAGCATTCTAAGGAAGGTATTGGAATTAAGTAAGTACAAGAGAAAGTAATCTCTTAAGTAATAACTTCTTTATTCCAATTGTCGGCAGTGGTATAATTTCTTCATTGCATAGTATTAATAATTTTCCTTGCTTACATGATACAGCAGGGAAGGGGCAGCTTTTTTCAGCTATATATAAAGAGTACGAACAATGAGACGTTTAGAAAAACATACGGGATCCGTTTGTTTTTTGCCGTCTCTTTTTTGTGTTCTAAAAAAGGAGGTTAGGTTTTGCATACATTTATTAAGGTAATTAACGGATACAAGATTAAGTACTGGTCTTTTGGCGACGTTTATTACATTCCAATGTCTGCAGACTGGATTTATGAGGATAAAGAGCTTTCGAAAGTTGAAGAGTTTGCAAAGTCTTTAAAAAGTAAAAATTAGAGTAAAGGCTATTATTACAAACTAATAACCGTTATAAAGCGGAAGGAGGAAGTCCCTCAAAGCGAGTTGAGGGGGCTATCTCTCATCCGCTTTAGGACGAACATAAAATGTCAAATTTATTATTGAAGAAGGTCTATACCGTCAGTAGCAAGAGAGAAAAACCGCGACTCTGGCTTCAACACCTCATTTGTGAAGCTAGTAATTTCCAGCCAGGTGATCATCTCTTTATTCATGTTAATGAAGAAGAAAAGACGATTAGTATTCAAAATTCGCCGCATGGAAAAGAACTTGATTCTGACTATGGGGTAAGCGTATCATCACGAATGAACCGAATTAGCGGTAAACCGCGTCCACTGGTTGATGCTAGTGGAGATAAGTTCGCAAAGGTTCTTTGCATTCAGGATAAAATAGAAATTAGTGTTTATCGGGATGGTGAAAAGGGGAGAGTTATTGTTCGTCCTCTGCGTTATCGGTTATTTGAATCCGATACGATTGAGACATTAGATGATGAGCGGTTAAAGCTGCTATCCATCTGTGCTGGCTCTGGAATTGGCACAGCAATGTTTCGCGCATCCTCTTATTTTACACCTACCATGGAAATAGAGATGGAGGATGACAGCGCGTGTGTGTTGAAACATAATTTTCCTCATAGCTACTTGTTCCAAGGAGATTTAAGAGATTGTCATACCATAACCAAGGCAGATGTGGCTTTAGTAACGTTAGATTGTTCCGAACATTCTCAAATTGGGGATATGGATCAGGGCTATTTTGACAATCTGATATTGGGCACATACAAGATATTAGATGCTGCAGAGCCTCGTGTTATCTTTTATGAGAATGTACCGAATTTTTATAATTCTTCGGTGTATCAGGAACTGCAGGAGCTGCTTTCTCATGAGTATCCATACCAGATTGGACCCATTCGTTTAGACAGTTATGATTTCGGAAGTATCGCTCACCGTGATCGCTCTTATGCGGTATCTTTCCGGGATAAGGAAGACTTTGATCTATTCCGCGTTCCGAAGCCTCCTGCAGTACGTAGAAAGCGTCTGAAGGAGTTTCTAGACCCTAAATCCACGGAGCATGTCTGGAAACCGCTTGAGAAGTGGATGGAGAGCTTTCAATCGAAAGCTGAAAAAAATAATGCATGGGCAGACCGTAATATTGATAAAACCTTTGTGGATAGAGATGCTCTTGAGTTGCAATGCATACCAAGGCGATATCGGTCACAATCCGCGAGCAATTCTTACGTATTGAGTGAAGACCGGAAGAGCTGGAGATTTCTAACGATAAGCGAGCTGCGTCGTATTTTCTCAATACCAGAAGAATTCGAGTTTCCGGAATATATTCCGATGTATCGCATTTATGAAATGATTGGCCAAAGTGTATGTGGAAGGGTACTTCGAAGTTGGGCTAATAGTATCGCTTCTGTCTTCTTTCGCCGGCATGCTGCTGAGAAGAAGAATTTGAAGTCACCTGTGAGGCCGGATATGTCCCATATGGATCCGATGAGGTTCACGTTAGAACAGACGGGACAAATTGGATTTTTAATTTAGCGAAAAAGCCCTGCAATCTATGCAGGGCTTTTTTATCTAGATAAAGCATACTATGAAGTCCGATTAAATGCTTCTCTGCCAAGGGGGTGAATAAGGTCATCAGCGGATAATGGCCGCATATTCCGCTTTCTCCGATAATCGTTCGTTCTTTCTATTTCGTTTATAAGGTTAACGGTGAGTTCCCGCTTCGCCTCTTGATTCGATTTAATCTCTTCTTTCAGACATTGTTCGTAAAAAGAAATATTGTTAGCGATCCGTATATTCAATTGGGGGATAGAAGTCGTACGGTCGGTTTCGTCTTCCGGAGCATATACCTTTTCGGCGTCTGCGTAATTTTCTTTAATTGCTCTTATGATATAACCAGATAAATTAGCAATTTCCGCATTACGCTGCTTCTCAAATACATATTTGATATTGTTACGAATATGATCCTCACCATAAGCGTAAAGTAATTCATTCGCTGTTTTTTTATTGATTTCAAAGCGTTCCAGGAGTGAAAAGATGGATTCATTATCTATGTATTCTTCATCATTAAGACCGATCCGTGGGGAGCGGGAATTGGGATAGATGTGGAAGGTTACGCCAACCACTTTGTTTCCGTTTTTTATTTCTTCTATTGTAAATCGGATATCCGTTTTTTCTTCCAATTCACGCTGCGCATTTAATAAAATCCGATTTTTTAGATGGCTATAGAGGACGTATTTACCCTCTTCGATCTCGAGTTTTGCTTTTAGCTCAGCAAGCGTAGCAAATTTCCGTTTTCCAAGTGGTAAGTATTGCTTCAGCAACCGGTAGAGCTTTGATGAATAGAAGCTTTTAAGGTAAAGGACATTCCATAACTTGTAATTCGTAAAGTTATTCTTAAGCTCCAGTAGATAAGGCCCGAGCATTTGCGAAAATTCAAGTTCGATAGTCCCTTTTCCGTGATAGTAGCGCGAAGCTGATAACCACTGAGCTTTTAGGGTCGAATTTGTTGCTTTATCTTCGATAATGACCTGTTTATATTGCAGGCGGTCTATAATTTCACGAATTCGTTTGTAGAAGTTTTTTTCTTTGAGATCCAGTTTCTCAGCAATATCCTTAACACGGAAGAAACAAGTTCGGAAATGAGTATCATTGGGGTTAATCTGAGACGCCAGGATATAAATGAGCCGCTCTTCATAAATATCTAAGTTTGTACGGGCTTCAATGAGTGCATTAGACTCGGTAACGATATAGTGATCGGCGATGCGGTCTGGTTCAAAGTCAAATTGCAATTGAAATTGTTGTGTCAACAGCCGCGCCTCCTTCAATTTCATAGGTTCAAAGTGATTATAGATGAATTTGGTAGTTTATATCTACTCCTTTTCATGTGGCATCTTTTTCTTGTACAGAAATTGATTAAATGCCACACAAAAGGGAGTAATAACAGACTGGAGAAACCAAATGAGGGGTTATAAGGGCTGAAATTGGGTGATTTTAGAAGTGCCACACGAAAGGGCATTGTTATGGTTACTGCATTTAGGAAGTGCCACACCTGCGGGAGTCTCATATATCGACATAATTCTATTCTTTATGATTTATATTTATTTATTATTTTTAGGTTTTATGTTTTATATGTTTTAGATCTTGTTTTCTAAAGCTGAGATGCCTTGTTATAAAAGGGGTTTTAATAGGTTACTGCCACACGGAGGGGAGTTATATGCCACTTAGAAAGGAGTGAACTCTCACAATTAGAGGAGTTATACTGCCACACGAAACATTGTGGGCAGTTACATGAACGGGAGTGAAGTGCCACACGGAAAGGAGTTGGACCAAAGAGGACTTCACACTTCCTGAACTGCCACACAAAACATTGTGGACAATCACACAGAAGGGAGTACAGTGCCACACGAAGGGGAGTATAATAAAAATTAAGTATAAGCAGCAAACTGAGGGGATTTGGTTTTGTAGTATAGAATATGAATAAGAGAGAGTCATTATGACTAAAGGAGTGGGAAGTATGAACATAAATACGGTCATTTCCTATGCAGAAGAAAAAGGCTGGAAGCAGGTAAATTATACGTTGGTTTACGAGAACGGCGGGCAAAAGAATATAGAATTATTTGACGTTGCTCCAGAGGATATATTACTACAGGATGTTGCTTCTAGCAGTGCTACTTTGTCTGATGAAAGTGTTGAAGGCAGGGCCATGTTTATGAGTTATGCTGAAGCTAGGTCAGCCTTTCTTGATTTAAAGCAGCATTCTTCAACGGAGTCTCCTGAGAAAGTATTGATCATCATGGAGAAATCCGAACTGATTTAAAGCATACATTCCAATAGGAGTGCTTTTTACAAGTTGGCTTTCGTTACTCCCGTTTATGTGGCAGTTCTAAATTGAAGTAGGTATGACTAAAAAAGGAAGAAGGATTTAAATTACTCCCGTCTATGTGGCAGTATAGCCGACAATTGAATATTGTCAGTGCTGCTACATCCAAGGTATAATTTAGTTATTCTGATTCACTTTTTTATGTTCTCTGCCGTCTTCATTTTCAGCAGAGATAATGCGGGCTATTATTACGAGCCATTATTAATAAATGAGTTTTAAACTTAGAAGGCATGATAAGCATACGGGATCCGTGTGCTTTTTTCATGGCCTTCTTTTTTTATGGCTCGATAATTAGGAGGATTTTAGATGGAACGCTACGCGTTTGTTGAGAACAATCAAAAGGTAGAGACCAAACTCAAACTCAAGGATTATAACGGTATCGTTACGCTGGTATGGGATTACATGGAGCAGTCTGGATTTTCTTATCATGGAACGGTACGCGACTGGTCTGCCGTCTTTTATCAGGAGACCTATTATGTACGTACTGCATCATTTTATTAAAGACCAGCCTGACGAGGCCTGTATTGCTGCAGATAGCGGATTCCGTTGGGAGCAGATATTCAGACAGGATACGGAAGCCGGCTTCCTATTCACTCATTTGGAGCGGGTAGGCTTCCGTTTGTTTATCCCCGAGCAAGCTATGATTGATGCTCTGGTGGATGACGATGAAGATTGGCATTATCAAAGCCCAAAGCATAAATTCCAAATGTATGCATTTCACCAGGACTGTTCATTTCTTGTTGAGGTGTATATGCAAAATCAGATTCCGCCTTACGGTGCGAACAAAGACCCGCTTCCATATCCAGATAACCGGTGTCAATTGATGTTCGACATTGATTCTGAAGGATCTGAGAGTACTAGCAATCCTAAAAGAATGCGGATTATTGAAGGGGAAACATTAGATATATTGGATGAGCTCGATGAAGAGTTGCTTACGGCCACTCGTGCAGGTATTAAGAAGATCTATGACGAGAACAGTACGATCGCTCTATTAAATTCAGGTGGTAAGGATAGTAGAGTTGTGCTGCAGTTGATGCTTGAGCATGCTATCCAGCATCCGGATCCATCGAAGAAGATAATGGTCATCAGTGCGGATACGCTCGTTGAAAACCCTGGTGTAAAATCGATCATTCATGGGTTAAAGGATGCGTTAGCAGAGGCGCTGCCGTGGGTGGAATATCACGTGGTGAAACCAAGGGTTGATAATACGCTACTCGTTTGCATTATTGGTAAGGGGTATCAAGCTCCTTCTACAACCTTTCGCTATTGCGTCCGTAGACTCAAGATTGAACCTGCACGTGATTTTCTTGAATCTACCTTTCTTTCCGATGGTATTGTAGCGAATGAGAAGACATGCCTGGTGATGGGTAGTCGCGATAATGAGAGCGGAAACCGAAAGCGAAGTTTACAAAAGTATTTTGGAGAAGATTTTTATGGACAGCATCCTGTAGGTTCGATTCGTACAGCGAGTCCAATACGAGATTGGACAAGTCAAGAGGTTGTCACGTATTTAGCCTTTAATCGGGCGCCATGGAGCCGATATGGTGCACGTAATACAGAACTGCTTGCCTTCTATGGATCGGCAGCCGGCAGTGAATGTCCACTTGGTGCGGCCGTCATTAATGACAATGAAGCGATGATGCAATGCGGGAAAAGCGCGAGAACCGGTTGTTACCTATGCACGATCTCGAATGACAAGAGTATGGGTAACCTGATTTCGACGTACCCCGAGTACGAGAAATATTATCGCTTCAGAAGTCTCTTGAAGGCGATTGGCCAAGATATTCGTTATGGCGGAATCGTAGGACTTCAACGTATCGGTAAATCCAAAATTGGGAGCGGAATTGGTGATCTTACGATCGATGCCCGCACACAGCTGCTTCAATCTATGGTGAACCTGGGTATTGAATGGGAACGAGAAGAGATTATGACAGCCTATCAGATGGTTATGGAGCGGGAAGTAACCGAAGGATTTCCTGTGACAGAACGTTTTCGCTCGGTTATGTATCAGCTGCTAGGCCTTCGTCACGGCTTCCGCGGCGTATTCGGTCATTCCGTATTCGATCCTTATTGCACCGGCGTTGATCAACCTACCGAAGAAGATGCAAGAGTGATTCATCGCATTTTAGAAGAGCGAGCTGCAGCTGCTGTCTTTGAGTCAGGCTATTTGTTCTAGCCTCATTTTTTCCTCTCTAAGGGAATATATACCTGGCCAGGCGGGATGGATTAAAAAAATCCTCCGCCTGGAAGCGGGGGGGAACTATGGAGGAATTCGAAGATGAGTGAGCATGAATATTCTTTATTTGATTTTTCATTTGAAGATCAGCAAAATGGAGGGCAGCCGGCCCTTGCAGGGTGGTTCAACCAGGAAGCGCCCATTGTGGCTCCGGCAGGCAGGTCCTATGCCTATGATGTTGGAGAGGAGTTGCGGGGTGCACGAAAGCATTTGGCGGCGCTGACGAAGTTTACACCGGAATGGTATGACATGCTTAAATCCGATCATAAACAAGCCTTTGAAGAAATAAGCAAAGATAACCTGGTTGGTAAAATTATTGCTGATCAACTCCGCGAAAGAGGATTCTCTTCTGAAGCTGCTTATGCAATTAAGTTAGTTTGGCATAGAGTTGCCCAACGACCCGAAGATTCACATCAGAAGCGGGAGGATTACGTACAAGCCATTAATGCTTTACAAGAGATATTCGCAAAGACAATCAGTGAAGACCTTTTTCGTGAGGCATTCGAAAAGCTGAAAGTAGTTGTGAGGAAAGGGTACTACTCTGGCTATCAACTGCAGCTTGAGAAAGATAAGGATCTTATAAATTATCGCTATTGGGTGTCCCTTGGCGATCGCTTTGTAAATCTCTTTTTCAATTGGAGCAAGAAAAAATCCGGTTCTACTGAACTCTTTGAGAAAGCTTTCAAACTTGAAGAAGGAAAGGATTGGACTTGGGCAGATCCGAAGTCTCGATCTTCTGCAGCTGCAGTGAAAAGAGAATCGAATAAAGCACGCTGGGAACGTATGGTACCGGAGGAAGTGATCCGTCTATCTCAGCAACCATCGGGAGTAAGTAAACCCGACGATTTGCTCGAGCATTACGGGTATCGAGGAGCTCAATTCGGAAATTATGTTAATGATCATTCCGGGAGGTATCACGTACTCTGCAGTGGTAATGCACATGCAGACTTAGCAGACATTCTCTCTATCCCGCGGCAAGTGATCGGTTTTCACGGACGGCTCGGTATTGCCTACGGAGCCCGGGGATCAGGGGCTGCATCCGCACATTTTGAGCCTTTTAGTAACGTCATCAACCTCACGAAGCATCGTGGAGGTGGGGCACTTTGCCATGAATGGGCACATGCGCTTGACTTCAACCTATATTCTTTATCTCATGGTTTTACTAATGGTAAGCAAGCTGCCTTATCCGATGATTCGGCCGGGATGGAATTGCCTTATGTCGTTCGAAGTGCTTTTGAAGAACTCATGAAAACCATCATAGAAGGAAACGGAAAAAGGCGTGTTGATGTCCCAGAAGTATTGCCAGATGTAAAGGGGAGGTATCGAAGTTCGATTTACCAGTATTTAAGCCGCAATGATGGAGATATTTCTCGCGCACTTGCAGCTATAAAAGGTAATTATCGCATTAAGCCTAAGCAATGGGATGAAATAGGTTTTGCATTTTGTCATCGATTGAAAGAAGAAGGCAAGGAGATTCCTACTTCATTTTATGTTCCAACAGATAATAGCCAATATTATCTCGATGCAGTATCTCGTGGTGCCTATTGGTACCGCAAGCATGAACTATTTGCCCGTGCGTTTGAATCATGGATTGAAGACGAGCTTGCTGAGCGTGGAATGACCAATTCTTATTTGGTCAGCGGCACACAATATGGTGGTCCTTATCCAACCGGCAAAGAGCGCGAGACCATTAATGCTGCGTTTCGCATATGGTGGACACGATTGCTCAAATCCGGAATTCTCCAGGATGAGCAGCTATGGGAAGGGAAATAGTTTGCGAAATGAATGGAGGGCATGACATGGATAAGAAGGCTCGGATCAGAAATGATATTGAACGGAAGCGGGATGAAATGAATAAGGCCAGTGTTAGCCATGGGATCTCTTCAAAAATTGTTCTGAAGATATCTCAGGAGCTAGATAAGCTTCTCAATAAATATCATCATATTCAGCAGTAATAAAACTTTATTATGAGCCACTCCCAAAGAGGAGTGGCTTTTTATATTTTCATAGCCCTATATGGTGGATCCTTGTAGCAGCATTTTTCTTGAATGCGTGAAAGAAAGATTCAGACTCGTTTTTCGATGATGATGATTAATTGTATTTCTTAAAAATAAGTGCTTAATATATTGTATTTATTTGATCTCAATATCTGAGGGAGGGGGGTCAGATTTTGAGATAGGGGGGCTCAAAATTTGAGAATTGATATCATCCCTCAAATTTTGACATAGAGGGGTCAAATTTTGAGGAGCGTAGAATCTCGCCCCTCAAAATATGAGAGGCGAAAAATATTTCGCTCCTCAAATTTTGAGATAGGGGTGTCAATTTTTGAGATATATACATGTCAAAAATTGAGGAGCTGGTATAAGTTATGATCTAGCATGGGGTTTGCAAGCTGAATATTTATAAATCGAAGAAGGCAATGGAGTTTGCTTTGGAATTCATCGGTTATCAGAAAAGCAGGAATACTTGTCCATTTGCCGAATCATGATAACGAGGAGGAGATATGAGTGAAAGCACCCCGTGACCGTATTTCAATTGAAGAAGTGTTGTCTACTGAGCCCGAACTGATCGAGAAAATAACCGAGTTTCATGATGCATCTGCAGGAGAGTTTTTCTTTATGAAAGACGCACCTGATAAAGTTCATTACATCACTGAGGAAGTTTACGATGAGGCGGAGGGTTTTTGGAAAGTCCGGAACGAAAAAGAAGAAATAATCGATTATTACGGTAACGCAGTGCCACTTTTTTCATCAACCGCCATGATGGACATCATTCGGCAGCATTGCCGTTTGGAAATCCGGTCTTTCAAGGGTGGATGGCTGGTGATCTTGGAAGGATCTGAGTTAATGCAATCTGAAGAAGGTGATGATCTGGTTTCACTCCTGTGGAAGGTTATGAAGAAAGTTCATCTTGACTATCCGATATAAACGAGGTCGTATTTATGCGGCTTCTTTTTTTATAAGCTAAAAAATCTTGACCGTGATAAAATGGAAATAGAACAAATACTAATGAATAAGGACATGATCAACCGTGAATCATGGGAATACGATACGTACGAAGCTAAAAGACAACTGCGAATGTGTAAATTGCTTGATTGGAAAAGATTTGAAAGGTAAAGTTAATGCGACCTATTTAAACTGGGAAAGATCCACCGGACGAAAGATAGATGGTGGCAATCTAGCCATGGTAGCATTTGAAATCGATGGACATGTAGGGACATTTGGTGCTCACAGTAGGATCAATGACAGTGATCCATGGTTAAAAATTCCTGAAAAAAATCCATCTTTCTCATCGCTGACTGTTAATTTATTCCGTGAGATGGGTACCGGAAGCTACAAGGGCTCGAGCACTCGAATGCATGATTCTGAGATGCGTCTTTTAGATAAACTGCACAAATATATTATCCGATATGGGATTAAAGAAAAGCCGGGGAGAGTAAATCTTTACACCCGCCTTGAGCCATGTCTAAGCTGCGATAATGTCATCATACAGTTCTTAATCCAACACCCGGAGCTCTCAATCTACATCTATTATGATAACGACTACCCAGAAACGCCAAAAAAACATATGAAGTGAGGTGATTCAAATGCCCATTAAAAGAGACCAAACTCATAAGAATGAAGAGACGAAAACCAATCGTCCTAAATCTGATATTAAGTCCCGGTCGTATGCAAAGAATATGAATGAGAATGGATTTATTGCCCCGCTTCTTGGAAGTAATGTTAATGATAAGATTCACCGTTATAGGAATAAAGCTAGTCTAGCGAGGGTTATTGGAGCTAGATTGCGTAATCAATTTGCTAATATTCAAGAACCTGAAGATGACGAGGAGAATGATTTTGAATTTTTTACGGACTCAGCGTACTATTCTGCAGAACCTGTAGAGATTGATTTTTATGAAGATCAAGAAATAGCTTATGTAGTAAAGCGAATATGGGATCGCTATCGTGAAGAAGAAATTCCGCTCAATCAAATCCCGGACAAAGTAATCACGGATATGCTGGGATCCATCCGGGTAAAACGCAACCAGCACAATCTTGTGTTCGCTACTGTTGCCGAATTGTATGGTAAAACCGTTTCATATGAGGATGATTATTATATGACCCTTAGCCAGCTCCGTGTACGAGATGAGGACGATGAACAGCATTAGCCGCGATAGGCTGCGCCGGTTAAGTAATGTCTAAAGTAGAGGACTGTGAAACTGATTGATATTCCAACTCCTACAGGCCCTTAACAAGAAAGCTGATGGGAAAGTTAGGTGGGAAGTGAGTTCAACAAAACAGCAGCAGTCATGGACTTATTTTCAAGTCCATGACTGCTGCTGTTTTGTTTCCAGGGGTCATTCCAATATTTATGAGCCTGAAAGTTTGCAATTCGAAAGACAGCACAAATGCAATACATCCAGTCTAGAAAAGGAGCCTAACGGCTCCTAAGTTTGAAGAGTTTCAATGATAATATTTGTCATTGTTGGGTCAATGTTACGAAGTACATCTCCAATAACGGATAGGTAGCGATCCTTCAGCCAGTTTGTAACAAAGTCGCTTGGCGTATAGATCGTATATATTGTCCCGCGCTTAATCGCAAAGGTATTCTTAAACCAAGTATCATAAGTCGGTTTGGAAAGTTTTTCTTCTAAGCTTCTTAAGCAGGTTGCCCAAACCTGTATATCTTCTTCGGTTTGTTCTTTTAAAACGAGCTGCTTATGTATCAGTTGCTGCTTCTCTATTTCAAAGAGGGACATTTGTTTCGGCTTATTTTTTATAGCCTGAACATCACCTTTTTCAATAAGGTCCGAGTACAGTTCGTTATAATCTACATCGAAATCAAGCTCAAGATCGTCACGTTCACATGTATCGACCAGCTGCTGGAGATAGCGGTCATGATCAGCTTGTAGTATTGGGGGCAGCTGCTCATACAAAGCCTTAGAGAGGAACGGGACCTTCTTTCGTACTTTAAACAAAGCACTTTCATTGTTGTTGTAGTTCGATTTGTTTTTCACTTGGAATTGATAGACAAAGCCATAGGTCTCCAGGATTGCGAGGAACTTTTTGACCGTGTTTCGACTCTTGTTCATCTTAAGTGAAATTAGTTCGAGATTTGGCCAGCAGTAGTCCTTTTCACCGTAGCAATAGCGCTTCAAGTGACCAAATAAAGCGATCCCCTCAGCAGAGAGGAAATGACTCCAGTAGTCAAACATGTAATTATTAATAATCGTCAGATGGCCATCAACATAAGGAATGTTTTGACCATGCTTGTCGAGTGAGAATTTCTGCACATCGTCTTCTTTAAAGATAATTTGCTCGACTTCATCTTCGTAGTAGGGGACATCCTTGTCACCAACTTTTTTGGAACGTGCTATTTTATTTCCAGTGGGCCGGCTACGGTAGTATATGAGCTCGGAGGTACCGCCCTTCAAATTCTTCTTTTTTTCCATAAGAAAACTCCCTTGTTGACCCCAAAAAAAGGCAATACTCAAGAGAGAATAGATACTTTATTTTTCAAAATTGCTATGCTACAATAAAGGCATAGAATTTGGTGAATAAAGTCTCTACTCCTGATTCATTCATTGTCTGAACGCTGGCGGGCCGAAGGACAAAGAATGGTGACCTGGTAGGGGCTTTTTTTCTTGTGTATGTGGTTGAGAGAAAAAACGTAATAACAAAAAAAACACACAATCATTTATGTGTGCAAAAATAAGAGTATGAGTCTCGACGAATTTTTAACGAATCGTCAGACTATACCCAACTGCACGCACTTAAAATATAGCACTTCTCCTTAATGCGGTAAAGTAGTATTTTGTCAGATTTACGCGGAAGAAGGTCCTTGTACGGGGCAATAGGCTGTGTTACAATGATTTTAACTATATAGCGTAGCACGCGCAAAAAGCCCCGGAACTGGTTGATCCAGCCCCGGGGCTTTTTGTATGAGGCTAGGGCTTTTAACCCTATCATCTCTTTACCATTTGTAAGAAAGAGTGCTATAATACAAACATTATCGAGTACTAAATTATATTCTTCGCTGCTGTTATTTCAGCGAAGACCAAGCAGTATGAAACTGATGAAGTACATGAATGAACACTTTTAAAGACAAGCGCTATAGCTATGTCTTTTTTCGCGTTCATTCCAGGAGGCGCATTCTATCGAATGCGCCTTTTTTGTGCGATTTGAAGCAAGAAAAGATCATGGAGACATGATCGCTATTCTTGCAAGAAGCCAGGGTAATTGATATTAAAGAAAATGGAGGAATGCGCAAATGAGCAACAACCGTAGTCAACAACAACAAACTGGTGAAAGAGAATACTTGGCGGGAGGTCTCGAGCAGTTTTTGTTGAACACGGCACTTGAAAAGAGAATGTTAGCACATAAGCACATAGAGTCGGTTTATAGCAGAGTGCCGGCGGAATATCACAAACATATCAGGCTGCTATCCCAAAAAGAAAAAATATTTGATTGCGAATACAGGCTGTCTGCCGCACACAAGGAAAAAGGTCTACATTCCTATCACGGCAAAACCTATGTTGAAACTTTTCGTCCCTATGTTGATGTTGAAGGCAGAATTACTGAAATG
Source organism: Paenibacillus sp. MMO-177 (assembly GCF_037147795.1). Classification (NCBI taxonomy): domain Bacteria; kingdom Bacillati; phylum Bacillota; class Bacilli; order Caryophanales; family Paenibacillaceae; genus Paenibacillus; species Paenibacillus sp. MMO-177. The sequence goes on from NZ_JBBCUR010000006.1 coordinate 130,171, forward strand.
ATCGACACACACAAAAAGTTTGACAAAGGTTATTTGCTGGATACGTATGCAGAACAAATTGGATCAGTGTGGGTCATGACATGCGTATTTGAGGGTCTTAATAAAATGGGTCAACCATTTAAGACAAAGGAGCGGTCGATGATTGGTTTTGGAGGTTCCGGGGTTGATGCTTCAAATCCGGTTGAAAATGCCTCTACCAGTGCTGTCGGTCGTGCTTTGTCCCATGGTGGTTATGGCAATATAGGTTCCGGCTTAACTTCTTTTGAAGACACATATACCGGGATTTCTCGACAAAAAGCAGTTGATCAGTTAAATGGTAATGGAGATGAAAGTAAGCCAACGAACCTTCAGAATACAGATCATAACAGTGATCCGGGATCGGAAGCAGGGCAAACGAATAGCAGGCAGCAGCAAGGAAATAAGCAAGTTGCTCCTCCTATTGGACAAGGCAATCTTCGTTCACAATCAGGAACTGGTCAAGGGCAGCAGTATAACGGCGATGGACGCGATTCCAAGCAGGAGAAATATGTCTTGGTCAGCCGACTTATGGATATGACCAAAGGACTTAACTCTTCCTATTTGCAATCCCTTGTTATGTCGTGGATTGGATTACAATCCTGGAATGGGAAGTTTAATTCACTTGAACTTGCCCAGCTGCGTATTGTCGAAGAAAAAATGAAAGTAGAGCTTAATTACCACGCATCTTAGATAGGAGAATGACCATGAAGCTAAGAAGGACAAAAAATGAGAATTGGTTTGAGATCAGATCGCAATGTCCGATTTGCGGCCATAGCGGATGGTGCGCGATCAATCGTGAGCAAACGATCGTACACTGCATGCGTGTACCTTCCGATGAATTTATTGATACCGCAATCGGAAGACAATTCAAGCATTATCTTGATCCTAATGCCGTTCCTAAGACGAAAATTGAGATTGAGTTGAGCCAGTCGGTAGATAAGAAGCCGAATTATCAGCTTGATCGCGTTTATCGTGCCTTAGCGAGTGAGATTTCCCTATCTCCGGATCATGCTGCACATTTGCGGCATGATCGGAAAATGGATATGGATGCGATACGGTCGCGAGGATATCGAACGATGCCAACGCAGGAACGATACAAAATAGCGAAATCGGTTATTCGTCGCTTAAATGATCAAAGTGACCTGCTTGGTGTACCAGGTTTTTACTGTGTAGAAGGTCAATATGGACCTTACTGGACGATGTCTGGTGCGCAAGGTCTGATGATCCCCTATCGCTCGGTGACAAACGAGATAACAGGTTGGCAGATACGAGTAGATAAACCCATGCTCGAACTTCATATGAAGGGGCATATCAAAGGGGAAATTCTTGAAGAGCTAGCTCCCGAGAATGGTAAGCGTCGTGCCAGGTGCGAGATTCATGTTGGAGATAAGACATTACAAGTCACTCTTATTCAGAATGACAAAAAAGAGAGTTACTCGAGTTCGTCGGGGCAATTTATTTTTAGTATTGAGCTGAAACAGGGGAATAAGTATTGGTGGTGGAGCAGCGGAGATAAGCTAAATGGCTCGTCTATCGGTGGACCTCTTCCTGTACATTTGGCATTGCCACATCAGATACTAGGGGATTGGGCGAAAGGTGAATCGGCGAATACGATTATTGACTGCAAAGAAGTATGGGTAACGGAAGGCCCGCTTAAAGCGGATAAAACCGCGGATGGTCTTCAAAAACCTTGTTTTGGCATCCCAGGTGTAGGCTCCTTTTCTTTATTACTGGAGCCGCTTAAGCAACTTGGATGTGAGCATGTTGTGCTGGCTTATGATGCGGATGTCATTCATACCCCTGAGGTGCAGATGGCATTAGAACAATGTGCGAATTTCTTTGCAGAGAAAACGGATATGTCGATCAGTCTTGCGATGTGGAATTTAGCAGATGGTAAGGGAATCGATGATTTGCTAGACAACGGTTTTGTTCCCATGTTGGCACAAATGGTATGAAGAAATAATTAATGGCATTAAATAATAGATTGATATTCAATTATATTAATTTGGATATTGCTAAAGGGGAAAGGACAATCTCTTGCTACGAAAGGGATTGTCCTTTGAACCTTAGTGAAAATGGGAATAATAAATCACATATTATTGGAGGAATTCGAATGTTGAACCGCACAATATTGATAGGCAGATTAACAAGAGAAGTAGACTTGAGGTATACTCCCGCTGGTGTGGCAGTATGTCAATTTACGCTAGCAGTCGATCGCCCATTTACTAGTGGGCAAGGAGAAAGTGAAGCCGATTTTATACCGGTTGTGGTTTGGCGGCAGCTGGCTGAGACCTGTGCGAACTATTTGCGCAAAGGCCGTTTAACAGCAGTTGAGGGGCGAATCCAAGTTCGTAACTATGAAAATAACGAGGGCAAGAGGGTATATGTGACGGAGGTCATTGCGGATAATGTACGCTTCTTGGAATCGAATCGTGAACCTAGTGCCCAGCTGCGCGAGGAGAGCGGGAACAATAGAAGCAGCAATAACAATGCTGGTAATTCATTTGGTGGAAATGGTGGAAGTGCTGCAGGTCAATCTCGTAGTAGCGCTAATAACCACTATGATCCTTTTGCGAATGATGGAAGACCTATCGATATCTCCGAGGATGATCTACCATTCTGAGATTTTGTTGATGGTGATCCAATAGAAAGGGCGTGAAGCACATTTCATTGTGGTTCGAATTTCCAACAGAGATGCTTCCACAAGAGACGCAAAGCTGGTTAAGTCAGCATGACCGATCTATCTTACCGGTTTATAGTAAGGGTGATGGGTTTGTGATTCTGTTGCCGGAAGCGGGGCAGGATTTATCTAAGCTGCCCGCTGGGTTGATTCAACTAATAGAGATGGCGCGGGCACGTAAATGTAATCGAATTTATATCCGGTAACACCCCTGCATGGAGGGATAAGAAACTGCCCCTCCATCGCAACAGGGGCTGGTGAAGGAGAACATATATTGAAATGTTAACAGAACAGGACAATCGTACGGATACTCTTAAGGTAGATCGTGCGCTCGAGATTCAATTGACCTTAACTGAGCTCGAATCGCTACATGTGCAAATGCTAAAAAGTTGAATGGGATCGTTTTTTATTGATTCCTTCGAATAGTAGGAATGAACTTCAAAAGAGGTTTCACATTTGGCAGCCGGCAACAAAGCGTTTTGAGGTTATGTTATGGTTCGATAAACTATTACTTGATTTATTGACCGGCGGATCCGATAAACTTGACTTCAAAGAAAAAGGGATTACTAATAGTCGGATATGTGAGTGTGGTCAGGTGATTGCAGCAGAGATGCCATGCTATTGTAATCGAATAAGCAGCGTGGTCTATTGTCAATCCTGTGGTAATAGGTCCATGATGGATGAACGCATTTATCGTGGATTATTTGCTGCTTCACTTCTTTCTGAAGTATACGATGAGTTAGTTTGGCAGCCGTAATGACTTGAGCAAATAGGCTGCTCAAATGATATGAAGATGGTTAGTGTCCATAGTAGTGCCCTAGCATGGAGGGTGAAAAGCAGTACCCTCCATGTAAGAGGGGCTGATAAGGAGACGATCCGAATGACATTAGCGATGACATTACATCATAACGATTACGACACAAAACAAGCCACACTTTCTCCAGCTAATAAACCGTTGACGCTTGAGCAATTAAAAGCGCTGCAGGTAGTTCAGTTAAATGCAGAATGGCTAGTATTCCTTAGCTTACCTTGTAACAAGAAAGGTGAGATCATGAAAACCTTCCACATTTGGCCCTCTTCGACGAAGCGGATAAAAATTCTGGCATGGTTTGAAGATCAGCTGCTTAGCGTAATCAATCGTGCCAGCTCTTTCTCTTTCAAAGAAAAAGGAATGATTACAAACCGTTTTTGTGCGTGCGGAAAAGTGATACAAGCTGGTGAGCCATGCTATATACATTCGAGTAGTGGAAATGTTCATTGTGTCGAGTGTGGAGGATTGTATGATAATCGTATGAGTGATGGACTGGCGGCCTCGAAGATGCTTGTTCAAGTCTTTGAGCAGTTATTACTCGCTCGAAGGTAATCGTGGTCCAGAATACAGTTTGGTAGAGGCTATTTATTAATTGACAAGCCCATTATAATTTGTTATTCGACTAATGACCGAGTTGAAAGATATAACAATAAAAATGATTATAAAAATTAGTAGATTCTCTTTTAGCAAAGGCTAATCATGCCGTTATAATTAATATAATGAGTGAAGGGAATGGGTTATGAAATCATTAAGAAGTTATAAGAAACAATGGGAAAAGATCAGTATTATCCCAAGAGTCGCTACACTATTAATTTGCGCATTCGGAATATATAGCAACCTATCCGGAAATGTTGAATTTTCTCGTCCATGGGCAATTAGTCTAATTATCGTTTTTTTGTTTGTCGCTCAAGGCGACATTTGGATTGGACGGCCACCTAAAGAAGAACGTGGATGGATTTATGGATCTGTCAAAAGATAGAGCTGTGGACGCTCGCTGAAGAAATAGCTCGCATAAGCAAATAACAGAAGGAAATTCCACAAAAATAGTGGTACCTAGGGTTGATCCCTAGACCGCAATTTTTGTTTTTGGATCTCTTGCTGCTTTCTTTTATAAATTGTGGGCAAGAGAAGGCCTCCTGACCTCTAGACTGTCTCCTTTGGCAAGACTTGAAACAGGAACCGGCGGAATCTAGAATTATTCTTTATTTGATTCCTTCTTTCTGAGCAATGGCGATATTTGCTCTTATATACTTCCTATTGCTCATCAAAGTATGGACCTGTATAATAAAGGCATTATGTACCACTTTTAATTGTCACCGCCGCTACTTATTCGGCGTGTGAAGGAGCATGTCCTTAACCGGACAATTATCATATTAGAGGCATATTTGCCATGAAGATTTTTAGAAACATACCTGAGGTATGTTTCTTTGTCTTCATGGCCTTTTTTATGCCCAAAAACAAGGAGGAAATTGACAATGGTAGCAACTAAGATGAGAGAAATTAATGAGAATAAGGGTGGGGGCCAGGCAAAAGGGAAAACATCTTTTCAGATCGAGAAAGATACACTGCTCGATGCACTGTTGTTCTGTGCAAAGATTGTTCCTCGCGTTGCTTCGATCCCGCTTCTGTCTTGCATTAAACTCGATATTCAAAAGGATACTTTGTTTGTTACAGCGATGGACGTGGAGCAATCTGCGCTTCAATTTCTTAAAATCAACAATGTAGGTGGCGTAAACGGTAGTTACTTGCTGCCGGCGAAAGAAGGCATAGATCTTGTGAAAAAAATGCCTGCAGGCGAAATTACCTTCAATCAGAACGATAATATGGTGGAGATTACCTACGGTAGTCGCGGTAAAGCCCAACTGGTCGTCCTGAGTGCGGAAGAGTATCCTGCGCTGCCTAAACCCGCGGATATCCAATTTGTAGCTACGCCGATAGAGACGCTTAGAAAAGGAGCGCTTGCTTCTCGCTTCGCATCTACGGACGACAAAAGGCCGACCTTAACTGCTGTTTATATATACAGTGATCAAGGTCAATTAGCATTTATGGGAACCGATAGTCATCGAGTATACCGACATATCTCGAAGGTCAAAATCGATGATCCTGCTCTTTTTCACAATGCCATGATACCCGCCGTACGGTTTAAAAGCATTGTTGACTCGTTGAAATCGGAGAAAGTAGATCTTGCGATAGATCAGCAGACCAGTCATGTAGTCCTTCGAGACCAAAACGTCATTTATTTTGGACGGATGCTCGATGGTACCTATCCTGAACTTAGTAAATTCTTTGTCAAGAAGGATGAAGGTCCAGCAGTAACAGTTTCCCGAGGAGAGTTGGATGATACGCTCAATCGAATGCTATCCCTTGATGGCGTAGACAACAATCGCGTAACGCTGGAAGTGAATGAGGACAGTGAATTTACGATCCATTCACGTTCGCAGAAAGGCGAGATTTGTGAGGGATTCCCTGATGCCAAAGTGGACGAAGGGTTTCCAACGATCAAATTTAACGCCCGTTATTTGAAGGAAGCGCTCCTTGTAGGTGACCGGGAAGTCAAAACGGCTACTTTACGTGTTATGGGGGTTACTTATCCAGGGTATATCGAATTTGATGGCGACCAGAGTGTCTGTGTAGTGGTGAACCAGGTCAGATAATTGGAATGATTTCATATCGGAGTAGTGGCTGCTGCAGCTGCTACTCCGAATTTATGATTGTACAAGATGAAGGATATTGATATCGACAAATCAGTAAAGTGGCATCGGATGGCCAAACGTTGCCGAACCCGCCACTGAGCGCTAGGAGGAAATAAGTATGAAATCAAATCAAGTGCCGGCTCCACAACCTATGTTTGAGGTAACATACAACTACAACTACGATGGCAAGGTGTTTCCTTACCAAGAGGAAATGACCGAATCCCAGTTGCGGAGAATGGAAAAATACATTGCTGACGGCGGTGTAAACCAGTTTGGTTCGTTCTATTCCAACTTAGTAATTGTGAAGGAGTTGGGTATGACGGACGTATCCAATCTGGAAATTTGGTTGAAGATTGGAATGGAGAATCCGTGGATTGCCGAGGCGTATGATCCTACGTTCACTTATAACTCGTTTAGTGAATGCAAATCCTTGGATTACCTGATCTCTAAACTTGAGAGTGGTAACTGGTGCCTAGGGCAGGCGTTCTATTATAAGAACATGTGCTTTATCCAGCAGGTTGATAGTGGCGATGAATGGCTTGTTATCCGGGGAGGCATAAAGTTCGAGAGCTGGAGCTGCGGCCGCGTTATCAGAGAGGATGGCAAGGAAAAGTTCATCAATCAGCTCAACCGGATGTTCGCGGCTACTGATCAACAGCTTCGCACACTAGAGTACATGGATGCTGGGGAGATTAGCTATTGCGAACATTGCACTAATAAGATGTTCCCCGGTTGCGATAAGATATATCTTCGAGGTACTACCTGCAAAGATTGCTACATTAGCAAGAAACTGTACCTGCAAGCAATAGTCGATAAGGTGAAATCTGGTGAGCGACTGGTTAAATCCGACTTAAAGTATTTGGGGTACAGGGACAGCTTTTTCGGAATCGGCAAGGGTATGGAGGATAACCGAGGCTTGATTTTCTGGGATACAGAGGTTGCAATTGGTTACCCGTATGGTGAACGTGATTCACTAGATATCACGCTTTATAAGCCGATCTCTGGAAACGGCAATCCAACCCAACTCCAGTGGCAACTAGTGGATGAATATAAAGCTGAGGAAGACAAATAAGATGGCATTTCAACTGATGACGGTATTCTGAATTGGAAGCCGGACAAGCATTCTCGAACTGGTCTGTCAGTTCCAGAGTGCGAACAGATCGCAAATCGTATAGTCCGCACTTACTGTTGCGGCATTCCTGATGGCAATCATTAATCCAATCAATGCATTTAACTTTGGGAAGCATTCTTCTATGAGAAGAACCAATAAGAAAAGACCCGCTTCTAATTGGCGGGTCTTTTCTTATTGGTATTGGCTTATTTATTGTCGAGTAGTTTTGGAAGAATCGATACTTGATGAATTCACCATTAGTAAGTAACAAGCTTAGTTAACCCACCTTCTGTATATCCCGATCCCGGTCTTCAAATTCAATTGCGTTATGCAGTGACGGCTGGATCACTCCGGACCGGGCAGGCTCCTCTTATCACGAAAGACGATGCTTACCGCCTGTCGTTGATCAATGAAGCTGCGGCGTTGTCGCAGCGGCTCGGCCGGAAGGTCGAGCTGGCTAACTATCCGCTGCGCGGAATTAATAATATTTTCTCCATCCGATTTCTAAGCTAACCGGCTTGCCGGTTAGCTTATTTCTTTCGTCATGGAGACGCGGAATCAAGGGGCGTCTGTATAATGTTCGCTTTCCCCGTACGTTCGCTCATGATATAGTTTTCTATGCTTCGGCACTTGCCGGGATTCGATGCGGCGGGTTGAACTTGGGGAGCGGCCGTTCCGGCGTTCGCTGTCCGTCTATGGAGGGGGAATCGTGATGCATCATCTTGCAAACGGCAGACTCGGCGTGTTTCGTTTCCATACGCTGAAACAGAGACTGGTCTTTATTGTTCTGATGGAAGTCTGCGTAATCATCGGCGTTCTTGTACTCGCATCCTACAGTACGATCCGATCGATCGAAAATAACAAATTGAAAACGTCCATGGTGCTGGATTTGCAGCAGATCACCGACAAAATGACCGAGCAATACCGTAATATGACACAGATCTCGCAGCAAATGTCGACGGGGGGGGCCGTCGGTTCCTTATTGAACAGTTATTTCGAAAGCGGTACGAACTTTGAAAAATACGTAAGCGACCAACAAATTTCGCAAAACTTAATCAATATCACATTTGCAAATATGGACATCGTCTGTCGGGCTTATTATGACCCTGTTGACAAGCGATACTATTTCAACAATTACACCCCCAATATTGCAATCAATACCTTTAACTCCCTTTTGAAAACCGGTGTCATTCAATTTCACCCCCTGCACCGCTCCACGATCGAAGGTCTGGCGCATTATCAAGTTATCTCGCTGGCAAGATCAATTAGTCTTGATAGCGGCCGGGAGTTGATCATTTATCTGGAGTCCCGATTCGAGGCCCAAAAGCAAATTGACAATTTATCCGTGTCCCAACACATGAACTACGTGATGCTGCAGCTGGATGCCTCGGGTCACATTCAGTATTCCAACAGCGACGAGTTCCGGCTTGGAGACCGACTCGGGATAAAGGGAGAAGAGCGGGTAGGGAGTGGCTTCTTCGGCCGATACGGCAAATTTGTGACGGTGCGGCAAACGTCGGATATGGATTTCACCAATATCCTGCTGCTGCCGAGCGCCGACTATAATCGCGAGTTTAATGCATGGATACTCGATGTCATGCGGATCTTGGTCATTTCGCTGATCGTCTTCGCCGTCTCGATGATTGCGCTGCTGCGTCTGATCGTTTCACCGCTGTCTCGGTTTATGAGGGAAATGGGCAAGCTGGGAAGAGGAGACCTGAATGAAATTTCCATTCATACGGGGGTAAGGGAGTATGACAAGCTCTTCCAACAATTTAACACGATGAAGCTGGAAATCCAGAACCTGTTGATAGAAGCGGAAAAGATGGCGCATGACAAGCACATGCTCGAGATCGAAAAAATCTATTACCAGATCAATCCGCACTTTTTGATGAACGCGCTTCATTCGATTCATTGGCTTGCAAAGATGAACGGGCAGCATCAAACCGAAGCCTTCATTACAGAGCTCAATTATATCCTGGCCTACAGCCTCGGGAAAATTGACAAGCAGGCAACGATCCGTTCGGAAATCAAGATGCTGATGTCCTATCTAGAGCTTCAGAAAATGCGATATGATGTTCAGGTTCATGTAGTTGTAGAGGAAGGTGGCTATTTGGATACGCCTACGGCGCGGTTAATTCTGCAGCCGCTCGCGGAGAACGCAATCCAGCACGGCCTCGGAGAAGAAGGGGTTCTCCGCATTCAGGTAGGACATGATCCGGAGCACAAACGAATACGGATCGTGCTGGAGGATAACGGCAGGGGGCTGGCGCCGGACGAATTGAAGCGGATGAACGATCTGATCCATCATACCGGGGAATCGGGGTTAAGAATCGACGGCATCGGAATCAGATATGTGCATTCGATGCTGGAGTCGTTCTACGGCGACAAGGCGTCGATGGTCTTCGAAAGCGAAGTTTCGCAGGGCACCAAGGTTTCGCTTCTCCTCCCTGCGGAATGAACTGATCAAACAACTAGGCTTTAGAGAGGTGGAGGAACTATGTACCGCGTATTGATTGTGGACGACGATCGGCTGGCACGGCAAGGCATCATCTCTATGATGAAGTGGGAAACTTACAACATGACGGTCGTTGGCGAGGCGCAGAACGGGGAGAAAGCGATGCAGTTTCTAGCCCAAAATCCGGTGGATATTGTATTTGTCGATATCAGCATGCCGGTCATGAACGGTATTTCCTTTATTGAGGCCAGCAAACGGCTATATCCGGACCTGCTGTATGTGGTGCTTACGTTTCATGAGGAATTTCATTACGTACAGACGGCATTGCGGATGGGCGTCATCGATTACATCTCCAAGCTGCAAATGGAAAGTACGGATTGCAATTTATTGCTAAAGGATATCAGCCGTAAGGTGGACCTCTACTTGAAAAGCGACATCGGCCGCGACCCTATAGACGTCGGATCCGAACGCTCAGAGCCGAAGCTAACGGATGAAGAAGAATGGAATCGGGTGATCGCGGAATGGAGGAGCATGTATTGGCTGTATGACGATCTGGCTTTCGAGAGGCTGAGCTCACGCACCATCGAACTGAACGTTCCGATCTGGGAGGCCGCGCAGGTCCTGCTTCATTTGGTTACGGTTGCGGAAGAAACCATATGCAGGGTGGACAAGAACGTCCGGGAGTACGGGAACCTCCGCGACTTTTTCGAATGGATCCGGTCATTTCGGCTGGCTTTATACCGTAAGGCGGCGGACGAATCGAAATTCGATCGTCTTCCGCTTTGTATTCTGAAAGTGATCATCTACGTGAAGGAGCATCTGGATGAGAAGCTCTACGTCGATAAGCTTGCACAGCTCGTCAATCTGAGCAGAAGCTATTTATCGGTCAATTTTAAAAAGTATACCGGAAGGGCTTTGAATGAATTTATCCGTGAAGAACGGGTAGCCGCCGCCAAAAGGATGCTGTTCGACACGGAAGATCTGGTTTCGGACATTGCATTAAAGATCGGGTATGAGGACACGAACTACTTCATTCGGGTATTTCATGAGGTGACGGGTATGACGCCCGGAGAGTTTCGAAAGCGGGAGGCGGGGGGGCGAAGCCGTTCGGAAAAATAAAAACAAAAATGCTATCCGCCGCAGCTTGACTCCTCACGCTCGAATTCCTCCTTAAAGATCCGCCTCTCTTTAAACGACATCACTCTATACGTGCCGTTAAACGTGCGTTGCTATACTATGTGTGCGGCGAAATTCGGATAGGGTTATTATGAAAGCGTTTGAAATTGGAGGAGGGAAACGGATCGAATGTTTGACAGGAAGTACGTAAAGCATTACTGGCTCATGATGTCGCCAGGTTTCATCTGGTTGGTGCTATTCAGTATCGTTCCGATGTTCGGCATCGTGATGGCTTTTCAGGACTATAACCCGTCGCTCGGGATCTTGAAATCCGAATGGATCGGACTGGAGAACTTCAGCTACATGTTCAGCATGGACGATATCACACAGGTATTTATCAATACGATTGTGATCGCTGTTGGAAAGCTGGTCGGCAATATCGTCATCCCATTGATTTTTGCGCTGCTGCTTTATGAATTGACGGTGAAGAAATTGGTAAGGCCGATCCAAACCATTGTATACTTGCCCTATTTTTTATCCTGGGTCATTCTGGGCGGTATCGTTCTTAACATTTTCGGCACTGTCGGGCCGGTGAACCATTTCCTGCAGCTGTTTGGCATGGAGCCCATCGTCTTTTTCGGAAGAGAGGATCTGTTCCGACCGCTGGTCGTAGGCACGGATATTTGGAAAGGGTTCGGCTACAACGCGGTCATCTACCTTGCGGCGCTCACTGCCATCGATCCCTCGCTGCACGAGGCGGCTGCCATCGACGGCGCAGGACGCCTTAAGAGGCTGCTTCATATTACCCTTCCGGGGATTCGGCCTACGATTATGCTGCTTGTCATCCTGTCGCTTGGAAACGTCCTCAATGCCGGATTCGATCAAATTTACAATCTGTACAACCCACTTGTTTATTCCACGGGAGATATTATCGATACCTGGGTGTACCGGGCCGGTCTGGTTGAGATGCAGTTCGGCCTTGCCACCGCGGTTGGCCTGCTGAAATCCGTGATCAGCTTTATCCTGATCGTGACCAGTTATGTATTGGCAGATCGATTGACGGGCTATAAGATTTTCTGACGCATCCTAACCAATACAGAACTGGGGTTGAGCGATTTGGTTGAGCAAAAGACACTGGGTTCGCGACTGTTCAACGGATTCAATGTTGTAATTCTAGTATTGATAACGCTGACATGCCTGCTGCCGATTTGGTACATTCTGATGCTGTCGCTTAGTGAAAAAGCGGCGGTGAATGCGGGCACCGTCACATTCTGGCCAATCGGTTTCAATTTTCTGGCTTATAAAAAGATTGTATCCGAACATGCGTTTTTCATTTCCTTCTGGGTATCTGTCAAACGCGTTTTGCTCGGAACAACCGTTACGCTGGCGTCGGTTTTGATGATGGCCTATCCCTTGTCGAAAACAGCGAGGCAGCTTCCTGCCAGAAATGTTTATATGTGGGTCCTGCTCTTCTGTATGCTATTTAACGGCGGAACCATTCCGTGGTATCTCACCACTCGCAGCTACGGCTTGATCGATTCGATATGGGGACTGGTACTCGCGGGGAGCCTGCCGGTATTCAGCGTCATTCTGGTCATCAACTTCTTCCGGAACGTTCCTTCGGCGCTGGAAGAAGCGGCTTATGTCGACGGAGCGGGACCCTGGCGCACCTTTCTTCAGCTGTTTATTCCGATATCTGCACCAGTCATTGCAACCATTGCTTTATTTACGATCGTGGGGTATTGGAACGAATTCTTTCAGGGATTGGTCCTGAGTACCAAACAGTCCAATTATCCCTTGCAGACCTATATTCAGCAGCTCGTCGTCAGTCTGAATCTGTCTACCGTGGATACGGAGCAGCTTGAAATGATGGCGCAGCTCAACAACAAGTCGTTGAATGCGGCCAAAATTTTCATCGCGATGATTCCGGTCCTTCTGATCTATCCGTATTTGCAGAAGTTTTTTATCACAGGGATAACGCTGGGTTCCGTGAAGGAGTAATCGCGGCACACAGGAGATTTTAGTTGCGGCGCATGCGGCAATTAAGATAGATGCACATAATCATCTGGGGGGAAAACGAATGAAAGCCAGTAAGGTAATGATTGCAGGATTGATCACTTTAATGCTCGCGGCCGGCCTGGCCGCATGCAGCAACGACGCCGGCAGCAATACGGGCAACTCGGAAGGCAACGCGGAGCCCGCGGCCTCCCAGACCAAGACGCCCACTGCGGCATCGGCGGATCCTTTCGGGAAATATGAGGAGCCCGTGACTATCCATTTGGTCCGAACGCTCGACCCGAACGCGAAATTCGATCAAGGCAAGTCAATCGAGAATAACGATTTTCTCGATGAAATCAAAAAACAGTTCAATATTGAGGTCAAATACGACTGGATCAGCGCCCCCTCCGATTGGGATCAAAAAATCAGTCTGGCGATTTCCTCCAACAATCTTCCGGACGCTTTCGTGGTCAACCTGACGCAGCTGAAGTCGCTGGAGAAATTCAATTTGATCGGCGACCTGTCCGGCGCGTTTAACGACTACGGCAGCGACATGCTGAAAAAATTCTATAACAGCGGCGGCGATATCCTGAAGAAACTGGTGGAATCGGACGGTAAGATGATGGCGATTCCGGCACCGGTTCCGAAAGCGTCCGGCATGAGCGAAATGTGGATCCGCCAGGACTGGTTGGACAAGCTTGGCTTGCAGACGCCGAAGAATATCGATGAGTTGAAGAACGTAGCCAAAGCCTTTGTCGAACAGGACCCAGACGGTAACGGCAAGAAAGACACAATCGGAATCGTAGGGCCGTCCAAATCGGGCCTGCTCGCAAATACGGACGGCAATCTGTACGGTCTGGATCCGATTTTTGCGGCGTACAAATCGTTTCCGAACTACTGGTTAAAGGACAAGGACGGCAAAGTTGTATACGGCTCGACGCAGCCGGAGACCAAGCAGGCTCTCCAAACTTTGTCCGAGATGTACAAAGCGGGTCTGATCGATAAGGAAATGCTTGTCCGGGACGACAGCGTACAGCCGATTCTCGATAACAAGGCCGGCATCTTCTTCGGGCCATGGTGGACCGGATATGTCCTGTCCGACGTGTACAAGAAGAGTCCAGCACCGGATTGGCAGGCATACGCTTACCCGCAAGCCGCGGACGGCAAATACTATGCACATATGTCCGCTCCGGCGACATCGTTTATGGTCGTGAACAAAAACTTCAAACATCCTGAAGCCGCATTGAAGATCATCAATCTGCTGCTGCGTGACGAAGCGAAATGGGTGGAAACCGGGCTCGGCAAAAATCCCGGAACCGGCGGTGCCTACCCGCTGTATACCGTGTACGACAATCTGGACGAAATCGAAGTATCGTACGATACGCTGCACAAATATGTAAAGGGCGAAATCGGGATGGATCAAGTGGATTTCAGCTCCCATAAGCTGCTGAAGGACGACATGAACGCCATCAAGAAGCTCAAAAAGGAACCCTTTGACGATTATTCCATCAATAATTGGGATTTGAAGGGCGGCGGCGAGATGATCTCGACGAATCTGCCTCGTCTGGTTTCCATCATGGTCGGCGACAGACCGCTCTCTACCGATCAAAATATAGAGGAAGTATACAGCCTCTATTATGGCCAGACCGATACGATGGCGTCGAGATGGGCGAACCTCCAAAAGCTGGAGAAGGAGACCTTCGCCAAGATCATCATGGGCGGTGCCCCAATCAATTCTTTCGATGAATTCGTAGAGAAGTGGCATAAGCAAGGCGGAGACAAGATTCTTGGCGAAATTGCCGAAATAAGCCGCTAAGCAGAAGCAGGTCGACCGGCGTCTGCCGGCCGACCTGCTTCGTTTAACGATAGGTCCGCGTTTCGTAGAAACAGAAGCCGCTATCCCGTCGGGATGCCGCCGGGTCGGTGTAGCAACCATGCCGCCGATATCAAGCTATATCTCGTGGCCATTGGAACACCTCGCGATGAGGTGCTCTTTGTCGTTCATCAATAACCGTAATATAACTACATGGCTTGGGCTGTTCAGGCCGGCCTTGTGAACTACCGCTGCCGAGAATCCGCCTTCGATGAGGCACTTTTTGGTGTGGCCGCTTGCTTGTATCCGTTTTTTCCATATTATAGTCTTGAAATCCATTGAGCTTTTATTGCGATTACCCTAGCATTACAGGCAAAAGAGACTAGAGGGGGCAGGAGATGTGGTACAGCCCGCGTTATTTTCATTCTTGAAGCGTTGGAATTTGAAGCGCAAGCTGATCCTTTTCTATCTGCTGTTCCTGATCCCCATGCTGCTGCTGAATTTATTCGCCTACGTGTCTTCGACGCGCATGATCCAGAATCAAGTGAAGGATTCCCTTGCCGTACTGACCGGCCAGATCAACACCATGATCGAGCAGAAGCTAACCGACATCGAGAAAATCTCGTCCGCTGTCTATTCACCTGCGCTGCTCGACGTGGTCAGAAGGGGACGGTATATCGGCGACGACCCGGTCTATGTCAAGGATAATCGGGAGATGAACCGTTTCTTCTCCTATATCGTGAACGATATCGACGAACTGGACGGTGTCTATGTGTTTACCGAGAACGGCAATATGTTCTACAAATCGGTGATCGATCAAATGAAAGCGGTTTACGATCCCGAACGGGACGAATGGTATGGGGAGACGGTAGCCCGCATGGGCCGCCCCGTTATTTTTGGCGCGCACATGCCCTGGACGCTGCAGCTGTCCTCCAACAGACACGTGTATTCAGTGGCCAAGTCGATCCGCGGCATCGACGGCAGCCGAATCTGTACGCTTCTGCTGGACCTGAAGCTCAACTCCATCGGCGAGCTCGTCGCGTCCTATAAGAAGCAGTACGACAGCCAGATTCTGGTGGTGGATGAAACGAATCATGTGCTTTTCGGAGACGACCTGTACGATGTTGGGACAGAGCTTCAAGAGCCCGCCATTTTGACGCCCGTTCGCGGAGGAATGAGGCAGGCGGGCATCCGTGTGGGCGGTGAACGGCAGTTTCTCGTATACGATACGTCGGTCATCAGCGGCTGGAAATTGATCGGGCTTACCGCGCAAAGTACGCTCGACCGGGAAATCTCCGGCCTACGATCGCTGAATGTTGCGGTGACGGCCATCTCGAGTATTGTGTCGCTCGGATTTCTGACCGCCATCTATCTCACGAATTATAAGCCGATTCTAAGGCTCAGGCGGTCGATGAAAAAGGTAGAAATCGGAGACTTATCCGCACGGGCGGAAATCACAACGATGGACGAAATCGGCAGCCTGGGCAAGAGCTTCAACAATATGCTGGAGAAAATCAACGAATTGATTGAAAGCGAATACAAGGCAGAGCTGCGGAAACGGGATGCCGAATTCAGGGCGCTGCAGGCGCAGATCAACCCACATTTTCTGTATAACACGCTCCAAATGGTCAGCAGCATGTCGGTCGTTCACGGGCTTCCAGAGGTCGATCAGGTTGCAAATTCGTTGGCCGGTATGTTCCGCTATTCGATCGACAACGCCACAGACACGGTGCCGATCGAGAAGGAGGTTGAGCATATCCGAAACTATTTGTTCATTCAGCGTCTGAGGCTCAACGAAAGCTTCGACGTCGAGCTCGACATCGACGCTGAGGCCGCGTGGTGCTCGATCCTGAAGCTGACTCTTCAGCCGCTGGTCGAGAACATCTTCGTTCACGGCTTTCGGGAATTGCACATGAAGGGGATGGTCCGCATTTCTGTGAAACGCCACAGGTCGAGAATCATTGTGAAGATCATCGACAACGGAAGCGGCATGAGGATGGGCGCGTTGCGAAAGCTGAAGCAGAAGCTTTATGAGGAGAGCAACGATGACGCAGGCGTCCGAAGCGTCAATATAGGCATCATCAACGTGCACGGCAGGCTCAGGCATCATTTCGGCCACGGTTATCGAATGTACTTCAAAAGCATGGATGGGATCGGTACGAAAATCATGCTTGTCTTCCCGGCGATTCCCTATGAAGGAGCGTGAAGCCCGATGTACAAGGTGTTGCTTGTCGACGACGAGGTGTGGATCAAAAGGAGCCTGAGGAAGGAAATCGATTGGCCATCGTTTGAAATCGGCGATGTCGCGGAGGCGTCCGATGGCGAAGAGGCTTACCGGCTCGCGACGGAATATAAACCGGATGTCATCATCACCGACGTAAAGATGCCCCGGATGGACGGGATCGAGCTCGCCCGTATAGTTTCCCGATCCATGCCGGAAGTGAAAGTCATCATTCTGAGCGGTTATGCGGAATTTGGGCTGGTTCGGCAAGCGCTAAACGAGCGCGTGATTGACTATATTCTAAAGCCGATCAACCGGCAGGATCTGGTGACTGCCATTCGTCGCAGCGTAGACGAGATAGGCAAGGAGCGGAAACGTCGAGAGCAGGATTTCCGTCTCAAAACGCTGCTCGACCGTAGCCTGCCCTTATGGACGGAGAAATGCATCTACGACCTCCTGCACAAAGAGCTGGACGAAGACAAAGGCGCGGAACTAGCCCGGATGACCGAACTGCCCCTGACAGAGGAGCCGCATGCAGTCCTGTTAATTAAGGGAAGCGGGACCCTGTCGGCGGAGGCGATCAGCGCCGCCTACACTCGCGCCCGGGACGGGAGCCGGACACCCCACCTGATACTTCCGCATTTCCAGACCGAGCGCGAATACCTGCTGATCGCTCCGTTCCAGGGCGGCAGTGCGGCAGCGTACGCGGAGCTCTCCTGCCGCATCGCCGCCATAAGGCAATTCCTCTCCGACACGGGTGAACAGGTGCATATCGGGGCTGGCTCCATACGAGCAGGCTGGCATGAACTCGGCGCGTCGTACCGCGAGGCGGTCTACGCATGCCGACAGGCGGCGCTGGAGCCGGATGGCGGAGTTGTGCTTTATGCCGTACGCTTCGGCCGCAAAGAGACGAGTGAAGTGATCGAGCAGATCAAAACTTACCTTGAGTCCGCCTACCGCGAGCCGCTGACGTTGGAAGGTGTCGCACAGCGGTTCTATCTCAATCCTAGTTACTTGAGCCGCTTGTTCAAGCAAGTCACCGGTGAAAATTTCATCGGCTATATCACCCGCATCCGGATAGAAGAGGCCTATCGGCTGCTTATGCATACCGAAATGCCCGTCCATCAGGTGGGCGAACACGTCGGCTATGAAAATACGAATTATTTCAGCAAATCGTTCAAAAAGGTGAAAGGGTTCGCCCCTGCGGAGTGCAAAAAGCTCTTCAGGTAGAATGATGAAACCGGTAAAAATAGTACTTCCCCAAAGTAAAAAACGTTCATTCCTTCATCCGCCTATGTGCGGCATGATGGGAGTACCGAACGGATGGCGCCCCGATCGGATCGAAATGAAAGCGTTCTATCTTCTAGAAGGACTTCTAAATTGACGATTGCAAGCCAATCATGCGGGGGGAATCGGGGATGACAAAGCTTTTGAGAGGGATCAGTCTACCGCTGGTGCTGGCCGTGCTGGTTGTACTGCTGGCGGCATGCGGCGGGAACGACGGAGGCTCCGCCAATGCAGGGACCGATACGATTGCGAATGCCGGAAGCGAGACGGCCGGCCAAAAGGGATCGAATACGGGAGTGGCTTCGACCGCCGGCGACGAGAAGTTCACGCTGACGCTGTGGACCATTTCGGACAACGCCGATCCGATGACGAACCGGGCGCTGGCAAAGGCTATCGAAATGTTCAAGGAACAGTACCCGAAGGGTGAAATCAAGGTGGAGGGCAAGGGCCGTCCCGAACAGCTCTACGACCAGCTCAATATCGCCGTAAGTGCCGGCAACGCGCCGGACTTGTTCTGGTCGAACGTAGGACAGAACGTCTCGTTTTACATTAAGAACGGGAAAGTGGAAAGTCTCGACAGCTACGCGCAACAGTTCGGCTGGTATGACGCTTACCCGCAATCGGCGATCGATTACCAGAAGAAATTCCTCGGCGATTTCTACGCGTTGCCCAGCAACTACAACGCGATGGGTATCTGGTACAAAAAGGATCTGTTCGAGAAATACAACATCGCGATTCCGCAGACGTACGAAGACCTGCTCAAGGCGGCCGACAAGCTGAAGCAAAACAACGTGATCCCGATGGTTATGGCAGGCAAGTGGCCGGCGATCGTGACCCGGCTGTTTGACGGCATTCTCGAAATGGAGACGGGAGCGGAGCTGCACGACAACCTGCTGCTGGGCACCGCCCGTTTCAACGATCCTGCCGTCGTGGAGGCGTTCCGCAAGCTGAAGGAAGATTGGGTTGACAAAAAATACTTCCAGCCGGGTTATCTTTCCAACGAAGAGGCGCAGACAAACAATCTCTGGTATTCCTCCAAGGCGGCCATGTGGTACTCGGGCTCCTGGGAGTTCGGCAACCTGCGGAACAACAAACAGGATCTCGAAAATTACGGCTTTTTCCCGTTTCCGACAGGCGTATCGCCCTACCGGATTGTAGCGTTCGGCGACGGCTACTACATGTCGTCCGATTCGAAGCATAAGGATGAGGCGGCCGCGTTTCTGAACGCGATGAGCTCGCTCGACGCGCAGCAGGCGATTCTGGAGACGAATCCCGAAAGCTCCTCCGCACGTATCGGTGCGATCGATCTTAATAAAGTGAACGAGACGAAGAAGCAAATCGTGGATCTGCTGCAAAACTCGGGCTCGTACGTACCGACGAACGAAATGGGAACCGAGCCCCGGCTGACGGACGTGCTGTTCGACGTGCAGACCCGCGTGCTGACCGGAGAACTGCAGCCGGAAGAAGCCGCCGACATTCTCGACAAGAAGGCGGAGGAATTCGGCTGGTACAAGTAAGACCGCAAAATTACCCGGATGGGAGGGCAGGCATGAAAAACATGGTTTCCGAAGTGCGCGCATCAAGGCGCGCCGTGCTGTCGGTTCGTTCGGCACGACAGCTGGACGGTTTTACGCCTTATCTGTTTTTGTTGCCGGCGCTGATTGTCTACAGCGTGATCGTCGTCTATCCAATCCTGAACTCGCTGTGGCTCACCATGTTCCAGTGGGACGGGGTAAGTCCGGACAAGAAGTTCGTCGGGTTCGGCAACTTCATTTACATCTTTACGGAAGATCCCGTGTTCTACATCGCCCTCAAAAACAACTTGAAGTGGAGCGCCGCTTCGCTTCTGCTTCCGGTATCGCTCGGACTCGGCTTTGCACTTCTGTTCAGCAAGGCGATCAAAGGCTTCTCGTTCTTCCGGGGAGCGGTCTATTTCCCGGCCACACTGTCGCTGGTCATCATCGGAACCATCTGGACGTGGATGTACGACCCGAACTTCGGCCTGATCAACAACGCGTTGCAGCTGGTGTCCGGCGGACACGCCTCATTCGACTGGTTCGCGAAGCCGAACAACACCATCTTCTTTGTCGTGCTGGCAGCATCCTGGTCATACAGCGGCATCTGCATGCTGATGTTCATGTCCGGTCTGCAGGCCATCTCGCGGGAAATTTACGAATCGGCCCTGATCGACGGCGCGACCCGGTTCCGCAAACTGGTCTATATCACGCTGCCGCTGCTCAAAAATACGCTGAACGTCGTCCTCGTCACGACGCTGGTCAACTCGTTCCAGGTGTTCGATATTGTCTTCACCATGACGAACGGCGGTCCCGGACGGGCTACAAACGTACTTGCCAGCTGGTCTTACGCCCAGGTGTTCACGTATCACGACATGGGCCGCGGCACCGCGATCGCATGGGTACTGTCGATCATCGTGCTAAGCATTACGATCCTGTCCAATCGGATTTCATCGAAGAACGACTATTAGAAGGAGGAGGGGGACCGTGAATCTAACCAAAGCCAGGAACGGCATACTCGCCTTCTTCATCGCGTTGTTCGTTCTGTTGTGGCTTACGCCGTTCGTCTATGTATTGTTCACGGCGCTTAAGTCGCCAGACGAGTATTTCAGCACGAATCCGTTGGCCTTCCCGAAAGTGATCGCCTGGGAGAATTTCCATAAAGCCTATATGGTGCTGGATTCGTATTTCGTCAACAACGTGAAGCTGGTCGTCATCTGTCTGCCGGTCATTCTACTGTTCGCCTCGATGGCGGCCTATTCACTGGCGAGACTGACGTTCCGGGGAAGGGAATTTTGGGCGATTTTCTTTCTGGTCGGCATGATGGTCCCGATCAGCATCACGATCGTGCCGATCTACATCATGTTCAAGGGCATGGGGCTGCTGAACACGCACACGGCTCTCGTCCTGGCGCTTGTGGCGTTCGGGCTACCGTTTACGATTTTCCTGATGCGAGGCTTTTTCCTCGGCATTCCGAAGGAAATCGAGGAGTCCGCCCGCATTGACGGCTGCCGGCACTGGGGGATCTACGCCCGCATCATCATGCCTATCTCCCGGCCGATTCTGATCACGGCGGCGATCTTCAACTTCATGAGCGTATGGAACGACTTTTTCTTCTCGTACACATTCATTCAGGACAACGACAAGCTGACCCTGAACGTTGGGCTTCTCGCATTCACCAAGCAATTCGTTACGGAGTATAATTCGCTTACCGCCGGCATGATCCTGATCATTCTGCCTTCATTCGTGCTGTTCGTCATCTTCCAGCGCTATATCATGGCCCGGACGAACGACGGGGCGGTCAAGGGCTGAGCGACGCTGTAAAGCTTACAACAGACAGATAGGAGGAATCACGAATGCGGTTTACGCCTTCGCAGATCGGGGTGCAGCTCTATACGCTGAGGGACCATTTTCGAACGAGGGAAGATGTCGTGCATACGCTGAAGGCGGTTCGCGACATCGGCTACGAGGCGGTGCAGTTCTTCGAAATGCCGATTCCAGTCGAGGAGATGCGGGACATTCTGAAGGGTTTGGGCCTCCGTGTTTGCGGTGTCGACGTCACCGTCAAGCGGCTCAGAAGCGAACTTGGGCGAGTACTCGAGGAGATGAAGTTGCTGGAATGTCCGTACATCACCTACTCGTACGGCGGTGACTGGGGCCGGCCTTACGCACACGGCTTGGAGGGCTACATTGCGGATATATCCGCCGTGGGGGAGCAGTTGAAGGAAACGGACTGCCGGTTCGCCTACCATAATCACAGCTTTGAATTCATTTCGTATAAAGGCCGGAACGCGCTGGAATATTTCTATGAGCAAACGGAGCAGGCTGGCATTCTGGCGGAAATCGACACGTTCTGGGTGCAGCACGGCGGAGGCGACCCGGCAGCCTGGATTCGAAAATACAAGGGACGCGTGCCAATCATCCATTTGAAGGACCTGGCCATCGGGCAGTCGGAAGGCAAGGTCAACCAGCTGTTTGCAGAAGTGGGGAACGGCAACATGAACTGGGAAGCGATTATTAGCGCTGCGGACGAGTCGGATGTGGAGTGGCTCGTGGTTGAGCAGGATACGTGTAAACAGGACCCCTTCCTGAGCGTCAAGGAAAGTTACAACTATATCAAAGCCGTTATCACTCGGTAACGGATTAAAGGAGGAACAAACATGAACATGGTCAACATCGGCTTTCTCGGACTGGGGCGGGTATTGGAGTATCATCTGCCCGCGATCGAAAGGGTGTCGGAACGATTCCGGATCGCATCCGTGTTCGACATGAGCGAGAAGCGCCGGGCGGAAATTGCCGAACAGCTTGGCGCAAAGGCGGCAGGCAGCTATGAGGAAATGCTGCATGATCCGGACCTTCATCTGATCGTCGTGGCCACGCCGCCCTGCTTCCACGCAGAGCACGCGATTCAGGCGCTGGAAAGCGGCAAGCACGTGATTGTGGAAAAGCCGATGGCGCTTTCCGCAACCGATGCCGCCCGGATGGCAGAGGCGGCGGAGCGGAAGGGCCTCAAGCTTGTCGTGAACCACAATCACCGGTTCAGCGGACACCAGCAGTACCCGTTCATCAAGCGCACGCTGGACGAAGGCACGCTCGGACGGCCATATCAGTACCACATCCAGCTGATGTCGCCGTGGGGCGGCTACGAGGGCTCGCCGGACTACATCCCGAACTGGGAGTGCAAAAAGGAGCACGGCGGGGGCACGCTGTTCTCCTGGGGACCTCATCTGGTCGACATGTTGCTGCATGCCCATCCGGCAAAGCCGGTCAGCGTATATGCCAGACTGAACAGTGGCGGCTGGGAGTTTGACGGTGACAGCAACGCGGCGCTCGCCATAACATTCGAGGACGGAGCTTCCGCCCAGATTGACATTTCGTATGTGTCGCCGCACGTATTTAATCTCTTCTACGTGCAATGCGAAGGCGGATCGATCAAGTACGAGCAAGATACAAACCGTGTCACCATACGCAGAGGCGCCATCCGGAAAGGCTTCGATGAAGAGACCTTTGTGCCGGAGCAACTGCCGCCGGATCTCGTGTACGAGAACCTGCATCAGGCGATCCATCAGGGTGAGGGGCTACTGATCGAGCCGCGCGACATTGAACTCGTCATTGCAATTCTGGAAACGGCCGTCCTGTCGTCGGAAACCGGAAAGGCGGTTGCTGTCGCGGATGTGCTTCAGGTGAGCCGAACGGGGATTACCTAGCATGCGGGCTCCCATCCTCATGATCGGGGCGTTCGATACGAAGGAAGCGGAATTTTTCTATCTTCGGGATCGGCTTCTCGATCGCGGCTATGGCGTCATCTCGATGAATGTCGGCGTCATGGGATCCCCGGACACCTGGACGCCGGACATTGAAGCCGACCAGGTTGCTGAAGCCGGCGGCGTCTTGCTTCAGGAGCTGCGGCGCAACGGCGATCGCGGCCTGGCGATGGAGGCGATGGCTAGAGGAGCGGCGGCGCTGGCGCGCGAGCTGTTCGAAACGGGACGGTTCGTGGCGGCAATCGGTATGGGCGGGGGCGGCGGAACGTCTATCGTGACGGCCGCGATGAGGGAGCTTCCGCTGGGGGTGCCGAAGCTATGCGTTTCGACGGTGGCCTCCGGTAACGTATCGCCATATGTCGGCACCAGCGATATCGTAATGTTTCCTTCAATCGTCGACATCGCCGGTCTCAACCGGCTGTCCCGGGCCGTTCTTGCAAGAGCGGCTGGAGCGCTCGGCGGCATGCTGGAAGTGGAGGCGAAGCCGGCCGAGGGAGGCGAGCGGCCTGTCGTCGCCGCTACGATGTTCGGAAATACGACGCCCTGCGTCCAAATGTGCTCCGCTTTGCTGGAGGCTCGCGGTTATGAAACCATCGTCTTTCACACGACGGGGACGGGCGGTCGAACGATGGAGTCGCTGATCGCGCAGGGCTACTTCGACGGTGTCCTTGATCTGACGACGACGGAGCTGGCCGACGAGCTCTGCGGCGGTATCATGAGCGCCGGACCCGAACGGCTGACGGCGGCGGCGCGTAATGGTATTCCCCAGGTAGTGTCGGCGGGCTGCATTGACATGGTGAACTTTGGACCCGAGGCGACCGTTCCAGAACGCTGCCGGAACCGAACCTTGTACCGGTGGAACCGGGACAATACGCTCATGCGCACCAATGCGGACGAGAACCGCGAGATCGGCACGCGGATCACGGAGCGCCTGAACGGTGCCACTGGGCCGGCGGCCGTGCTGCTCCCGCTGAGAGGTCTGTCCCTTCTGGGCAGGGAAGACGGGCCGTTCCGGGATACCGGCGCCGATGCCGAGCTGTTCGAAACGATCAAGGCGGAACTGAAGACAGGCATCAGACTGAAGGAACTCGATACCGACATTAACGATCCGGCCTTTGCGGCGGAGGCGGTCGAAACGTTGCTGATGCTTATGAAAGAGCGGGAACATACTTTACACGACGAAGGAGAGATCACGCATGCCGGCAATTCCCCGCAGTGAAATTCTGGAAAGATTACGGACGCATATCCGAAATGGACGCCCAATCGTAGGTACGGGCGCCGGAACGGGCATCAGCGCCAAGTTTGAGGAAGAGGGCGGCAGCGACCTCATCATAATTTACAACTCCGGCAGGTTCCGCATGGCGGGACGCGGTTCGATGAGCGGCCTGATGCCTTACGGCGACGCGAACGCGATCGTGATGGAGATGGCGGGCGAAATTTTGCCTGTCGTCAAACGCACGCCCGTGCTGGCAGGCGTATGCGGCACCGACCCTTTCCGTTCAATGCCGCTGTTCCTGAAGCAGGTAAAAGAGGCGGGTTTCTCGGGTATCCAAAATTTCCCTACTGTCGGCCTATACGACGGTAAGTTCCGGGCAAATCTGGAGGAGACCGGCATATCGTATGAGCTTGAAGTCGAGATGGTGCGGCTTGCACGGGAGATGGAACTTCTGACGACGCCGTACTGCTTCAACCGAGACGAAGCCCGCAGAATGACGCAGGCGGGAGCGGACGTTATCGTGGCGCATGTCGGCACGACGACGAGCGGATCGATCGGGGCGAAGACGACGATGTCGCTCGAGGAAGCGGCCGCCATCGTCCAGGATATTTGCGACGGCGCGCGCGAGGTGAATCCGGACGTCATCGTGATCTGCCATGGCGGTCCGATCGCGGAGCCCGAGGATGCGGCCTTCATCCTGCAGCACACCGTTGGCGTGCACGGCTTCTATGGCGCTTCGAGCGCCGAGCGGCTGCCGGTCGAACGGGCCATCACGGAGCATATCCGCAAGTTCACGACGATCCCCGTCAAAACTCGTGTTTAGGAGGAGGTGCCCGTGACCGGTATGGCAATGGAGGAGCAAACGGCGAGAAGCCAGGCGCTGGCCCTTCTGGAACAGGCTGATATTCCGCTTACAGAATCGGAGAAAGCGTCGCTCGACGTCATCGACTTCGGGATTGGAGATATTGAACGGTACGGCGTTCAATTGATCGAATACATCAATAATGACCGGTATTGCGCCCGGCAGCTCGTCTTTCTGCCTTATCAGACGATACCCGAACACATGCATCCTCCCGTGGGAGAGGATCCTGGAAAAGTGGAAACATTCCGGGTCGTTTGGGGATCGGTCCTGGCCTATACGGAGCAGGGTGAGCAGTCCATGCAGCTATCGGCCCGTCTGGCTGAGGAGGATGAGGCTTACTTCCGCGCGCGGCATGAAATTCGGCTGGAGGCGGGCGAGCAGTGCACGATCGGCGGCAATCAGTTCCACTGGTTTCAAGCCGGAGAACGGGGCGCGGTCGTCATCGAGTTCTCCAGCCCGGCGCGGGACAGCTTTGACCGGTTCCGGGATCCGCGCGTCGTGCGGGAAACCGGGGCAGGCGGTTCCGGGAAGGAGCGCCCCTAGCGAAAAAAGCTTTGCTTTAACTCTTTAGGGGTAACGCCCTTCAGCTTCTTGAAGCACTTCAGGAAGTAGTAATAATCCTGGAAGCCGGATTTCTCCGCGGCGCTTGCGATGCTTTCTCCCAGCATGAGGAGATTGAAAGCGTGATCCACCCGCATCTCGACCGTTTTCTGCTTGATCGTGGTCTGAAACTGGTTTTTGAAAATCAGGTTGAGCTGTCTGTAGCTTAGGCCGAAGCGGCGTTCGAACGTCGCGGCGTCGAGGTCGCCGGACAGATGGGCGAGGATGAATTTCAGCATATCGTCGCAGAGCCGGCTGTTACGGCTGTTCATGAGAAGACGTTTCTGCATATGGAAGCTGAGCTGGTAGAGCAGCGCCTCCAGCTGGACGTGCAGAAACCGCTTGCCGGCCAGCTCCGACCGGAAAATCTCGTGCAGGTAATGGAAGCTTCGCTGCACATTGGCGTCGGCCGGCGATTCGCCGAAGATCGGCAGTACGAGATCGTCGGCGTTGAACCGGTTGGGCGGCTCCGCCGGTGCGCCGTCCATGACGAAGTGGATGAAGGTGACGTCGTGCACGTCCTCGTCAATCCCTTCGTGGTAGATATGGGGAGGGAGTAGAAAGTAGCCGCCCGTACCCAGGCGTCCCGCGTCCGCACCGACCTGAATCGTGCGTTCGCCGCTGTGGACGATACCGAGCACCCAACAGGGCAGTAACCGGTTCGGATGCTTGTAGTTGGCCGCGATCCGGCCGATTGTGTCGATAGACGACGTATTGCCCCAGAGCCTGTACCACGGTCTATTGCCTGCGGAAACGGTCATGCATGGATCATCCCAATCCTCAATAATGGAATATTTTCTGCCTTTACTATAATCTTTTTCGTCAATGACGAAAACCCCTGCAAAACTACAGTGAACACATTGGAGGTTAAACCATGAGCAAGAAAATCAAGGTTGCGGTCGTAGGCATGAGATTCGGCGCGGAGTTCGTTCCGATCTATCTTCATCATCCTTGGGTCGAGGCAGTGGCGATCTGCGACAGCAACCCGGATGCGCTAAATGAGGTCGGGAACAAATTCGGGGTGGAGCGCCGATTTACGAGCATGGACGATCTGCTGGCTTCCGGAGACTATGACGCCGTGCATCTCGTGACACCCGTTACCTATCATGCGGAGCATTCGATAGCTGTTCTGAACGCAGGGATGCACTGCGCCTGCACGATTCCGATGGGCCTGTCGATGGAGGAACTGTACAGGGTGCTTGAAGCGAAGCGGCAGTCTGGGAAAAATTACATGATGATGGAAACGGCCTGCTACACTCGGGAGTTTCTGTACGCCAAAGAGATGTACGAGAGCGGCGAAATGGGGAAAATCCAGTTCATGCGCTGCGCCCATTATCAGGATATGGACGGCTGGCCGGAGTACTGGAAAGGGTTCCCGCCGCTGATGCATCCGACACATGCGCTCGGACCCGTACTCGACCTGATCGGCAAGCGCCCGCTCAAGGTGTATGCGCTTGGCTCCGGTTCCATGCGGGAAGAGCTTGTCCGGAAATATAACAATCCGTTCCCGATCGAAACGGCGATTTACCAGCTCGAGGATTCCGACGTGGCGGTCGAGCTGACAAGAACGATGTTCCATACCGCGAAGGCTTATTCCGAGTCGTTCAACGTCTACGGGGATAAAGCGTCGTTCGAATGGCAGCAGATCGAGGAAGAGCTCCCGATCGTCATGCGGATTGGCGATCTGACGGAGCACCGCGGACGCCCGATCAGCATTGAGCGCGTCGAAGTGCCGGACCGCGCCGAACTTCTTCCGAAAGAGATTCAGCGGTTTACGAAACGAGGCGTGTACGACGAGAACAACCCCCACCTATCGTTCCTTCAAGGCGGGGGACATGGCGGTTCACACCCGCATCTGGTTCACGAGTTCGTCTCGAGCATTCTGGAAGGACGCGCGCCTCATATCGATGAAGTGAAATCCGCAACCTGGACCGCGGCAGGCATCTGTGCGCACGAATCGGCTTTGCAAGGCGGCCGGGAAATTGCGATACCCAATTTCAAAGAATACAGTCTAAATGAGACTGCATTAACCCAATCGGAGGGATAATCGATGCGTCTAAAAAGAAAGCTTGCATGGCTGTTGGCCGCAATGCTTATCGCTGGCCTGATGGCGTGCAGCAATGGGGGAACCAGAGACGGCGGCGGTAACGAAGGCAGCGGCGGGAATATGGCTCCCGCAGACAACACAGGTGCGTCGGACAAGACGACGCAGACCAGCGCCGAGAAGGGGCCGGTCAAGCTGCGCTACATGGTGTGGGGAAGTCCGAACGAGAAGAAGGCGGTGGAGGAATACTCCAAAAAGTACATGGAGTTGAATCCGAACGTCTCTATCGAGGTCATTCACGTTCCGAACGACAACTACGCCACGAAGGTGGCGACGATGGTGGACGGAAACGATGCGCCGGACCTGGCCTACATGTCGGAAGCGCAGGCATATGAATTGGCAGCACAGGGCAAGCTCGTGGATATCTTCGAACGGCTGGATGTCGATCCGGATTTCAAGCAGGAGAACTATGCGCCGAACGTATTCTATCAATACGAACCAGGCAAATCGCTGGGACGGCGGATCGGCATCGGCGCGATGGGCATGTATTACAACACCGAGATTTTCGAGAAAGCGGGCATCGATCCGTTGCCGCGAGACCCGGCCAATACGATGACATGGGATCAATTCGTGAACCTAGCGAAGAAGCTCACGATCGACGCGAGCGGCAAGAATGCGCTCGACCCGGCATTCAATCCGGAAAAAATCAAACAATACGGTTTCATGATGGAAACCTGGTGGGCGAATTATTTACCGATGGTCATGTCGAACGGCGGCAGCTTCGTGAACGAAGACGGCACGAAGTTCGGACTGTCCGAACCGGCCGCCTATGAAGCGATCCAAAAGCTGGCTGACCTGATCAACGTTCATCATGTGGCACCAAGCCCGGTGCAACTGAAGAGCTTACCGAACCTGGCGACGTCGCTTCAGACAGGCAAGGCAGCCATGATCTTCGGCGGCAACTGGCTTACGCTGGACCTGAGCGCGGCCAAGGCGAAGTTCGGGTACGGGCTGTTCCCAAAAATGAAAGAGAACGCGTCGATCATCCTCGCGTCGCCAGTCGTCATCTTCAAATCGACCAAAAATCTTGACGAAGCCTGGAAGTTTTATAAATACGCTGCCGACCCCAGCGCTGCGATCGGCATTTACGCGGACGGCCTTTCGATCCCGGTGCTGAAAGACTGGCTTACCGACGAAGAGAAGCTGAAGCAATGGGCCGTCAACGACAAGCACCCGGACGGCTACGTCGACGTCATGATCAAGCCGCTGTTTGCCGAAACGACGAAACCGGGACCGCCGGATTTGCTCAAAAATTACGGCAAAATTGACACGATCGTAACGCCTGCGCTCGATAATGTATGGCTTGGGAAAACATCCGCAAAAGAGGCAATGGATTCGATCAAGCGGCAAGTGGAAGCCGAACTGCAGGGCGTGTACGAATGGACAAATTAGTCCGTTAAATACCAAAGCGTAAGCTGCCCTGGGAAACGTGCCTGTGCCTGTTTCCCGGGGGTTCAACTTGCAAAGGATGGTGAAGGCCATGGCGCAAGCGGATCTTCGCACGTCGCTCATCAAAACTTCGCTCCGGAGGAGAAGGAGCGAGAAATACTTGGGAATCTTGTTCGCCATGCCGGCGATACTGGGCTTTCTACTGTTCACGTTCGCCCCGATGGCCGGAAGCTTCGTGCTAACGTTCACAGACCTCAAGCTGATCAATCCGCCGAAATTCATCGGCTTCGACAATTATGCGAAGCTGTTCGGGGGCAGCGACCAACTGTTTTACAAATCGCTGGGCACGACCTTCAAGTATGTGCTAATGAGCGTTCCGCTCAATATCGCATTCTCGTTCTGCGTCGCGCTGCTCATGAACAAGGAGATCAAGGGCCGTGCGGTTTTTCGCACGATATTCTACCTGCCCACCATCGTGCCGGTGTTCGCCTCGTCCATGATTTGGATCTGGATTCTCGACCCGGACCTCGGGCTGCTTAACAGCATACTTCGGTCCGTCGGTCTGCCAACGGGAATGTGGATCTACTCGCCGGACACGGTTCTTCCGTCGCTCGTACTGATGGGCTTGTGGACGACCGGCAATACCATGGTTATTTTTCTCGCGGGCTTGCAGGGCATACCGCGCCACCTCTATGAGGCGCTGGAAGTCGACGGCGGCAACAGCCTGCACAAACTGCTGTACGTGACGATTCCGATGATGACACCCACGATTTTCTTCAACCTTATTATGGCTTTCATCGGCGGGTTTCAGGTATTTGCCGAAGCGTTCATCATGACCCAGGGCGGACCGAACAATGCAAGCTTGTTCATCGTCTATTACCTTTACCGTGAAGCGTTCCAGCTTTCCAATATGGCTTATGCGAACACGGTCGCCTGGGTGCTGTTCTTGATAATCGTGGCGATCACGTTTGTCGTGTTCCGCACGTCGCGGAGTTGGGTTTACTACGAAGGGGAGGGCGCCAAATGAACAGGAGGACTGGAATCGCCGCCAAAGCATCGATCTATCTGTTTCTGGCCTTCGGCTGTATCGTTTGTCTCTTGCCGTTCTACTGGATGCTGAGAAGCTCGCTCATGTCGCTGGATCAGATTTTCGTTTCGCCGCCGATCTGGATTCCGCCTGCGCTGCATTTCGCCAACTATGTGGACGCCCTGACGATGTTTCCGTTCGACGCTTATTTTGTCAATACGCTGACGGTCGTCCTGCTCAGTGTCCTGGGCGTCGTGCTGACCAGCAGCCTATGCGCCTACAGCTTCGCACGCTTGTCATGGCCGGGCCGCGACCGTTGGTTTGCGCTGATCTTGACAAGCCTGATGCTGCCGGGCGCAGCGACGCTCATCCCTACTTTCCTGGGCTGGCGGGAAGTAGGGGCGATCAATACGTTTCTTCCTTTGATCCTCCCGTCTTGGTTCGGAGGAGGGGCGTTCAATATTTTTCTGCTGCGGCAGTTCATGAAGACGATTCCACAGGAGCTGGACGAGGCGGCGCTGATCGACGGCGCGGGCGTTTTCCGGATCTACACTACGATTCTGGTGCCGCTGATCAAGCCGGCGCTAGTCGTTGTCGCGATATTTGCCTTCCTGTATCACTGGAACGATTTTCTCAATCCGATCATTTACTTGAACTCGGAGAAGCTGTACACCCTTGCAATCGGACTTCAGCAGTTCAAGGGACAATTCAACGCTCAGTGGAATTATATGATGGCCGCTTCGACTGTCGTCATTCTGCCTACGATCGCAGTTTTCCTTGTCGGGCAGAAGTACTTTATCGAAGGCATCGCGCTGACGGGGCTCAAGGGGTAAGGGCGGATGAAGGTGCTGGTGGCGATGGATTCTTTTAAAGGCAGCGTCTCTTCGTGCGAAGCGGGACATGCAGTTGCATCTGGCATTCGGAGTGTCTATCCGGACGCACAACTCGACGTGCTTCCGCTGGCAGACGGCGGCGAAGGCACGATCGACGCAATGCTGGCGGCATGCGGCGGGCAGCGCAGGACGGTGAGCGTGATGGGGCCGCTTCGGGAGAAACTTAACGCGTCGTACGTTGTCCTCCCGGACGGCCGAACCGCGATCATCGAGACGGCGGCGGTCTGTGGACTGCCGCTCGTGCCCGAGGAGCGGCGCAGCCCGATGGAGACGACGACCTTCGGAGTCGGTGAATTGATTGCGGACGCAATCGGTGTGGGATGCCGGGAGATTATCGTCGGGTTGGGCGGGAGCGCGACGAACGATGCCGGAATCGGAATGCTCAGCGCGCTCGGCTGGTCGTTCCGCAGTTTGGACGGCAGACGGCTGCTGCATGGCGGTGCCGGGCTGCTGGAGGTGAGTTCGATCGCCCCCCCTGCTTCCGACACCCTTGCCGCGCTTCGGGCGTGCACGTTCTATGGGGCTTGCGACGTGAGGAATCCGCTGTATGGCCCTGAAGGAGCCGCGTTTGTCTATTCCCCGCAAAAAGGAGCGCAACCGGCGGAGGTGGAAGTGCTGGATCGCGGACTGAGACGGTTTGCGAATCTTGTGGAGGCAACGCTTGGCGAGGACATCGCTTCGTTTCCCGGAGCCGGCGCTGCGGGTGGATTGGGCGGGGCGCTGGCCGGCTTCCTCGGCGGACGGATGCGCTCCGGCGTCGGGTTACTTCTGGAAAAATCCGGCGTGGAGCGCCGCCTTAAGGGAGCTGATATCGTTGTTACCGGCGAAGGACGGCTCGACAGGCAGACCTCGATGGGCAAGGCCCCGCTCGGCCTTGCGGAGGTGGCCGGAAAGCAGGGCATACCCGTCATCGCTTTGGCCGGTGCGGTCGATCGTGAAGCCACAGTTCTTAACGGGCTCGGCGTGTCGGCTTTTTTCTCCATCGCGAACGGACCCTTATCGCTGGTGGAGGCGATGGAGCCGGAGCGCGCGCTGCAGAACCTGTCTCTTACAGCGGAGCAACTGTTCCGGCTGCTGCGAGCGGGTGGAATTTTAGAGCGAGTAAAACTTAAATCCATTTAGTTTCCCTGCTGCGGGGATACCTGGGGCACAGAGCGACCGACATGCCTTTTATACTTGGCTTAGCAGCCGAGCTTATAACGTTGAACTTGAAGGTGCTGTCATATAGAAGGGGAGGAGGAAGAAACTTGAAAATCGGCTATCAGACGAATACATGGGGAGGCGTTGTCGGCCATCCGGCCGGGGTGACGTCGGTCAAAGATCTCTATTATCTGGCCAACGGCTCCACGGAGCAGGCTATCCGCGACATTGCGGCCGCCGGCTATCAGGGGATCGAGCTGTTCGACGGCAATCTTGTTCAGTACGAGAATCGGATGGACGAATTCCGCCAGCTGTTGAGCGGCAGCGGCTTGGCATTGACCGGTGTGTACACCGGTGCCAACTTCATCTATGAGGACATCCTGCCGGACGAAATGGCTAAGATCGAGAAAACGGCCGAGCTTGCCGCCGCAGCCGGCGCGGAGCATCTGGTGCTCGGCGGGGGAGCCGTCCGCGCAGCCGGTATACGGGACGAGGACTTTGACGCGTTGGCCAAAGGGCTTGATATGGCTGCTGCGATTGCACGGAGACACGGCCTGAAGGCCAGCTATCACCCGCACCTGGGCACCATGGTGGAGCGCCCCGACCAGCTGGACCGGCTCATGCCGCTTACGGATATTCCGATATGCCCCGATACGGCGCATATCGAAGCGGGAGGAGGCGATCCGCTGGAGGTCATCCGGAAATACGGCAGCCGGATTACGTACATTCACTTCAAGGATTACCGTTCGGGCGCATTCGTGCCGCTCGGTGAAGGCAGACAGCCGTTCGGCGACATGCTGAGGCTTCTGTGGGAACAGGGCTACGACGGGTGGGTTACGATCGAACTGGACAGCCACGACGATCCGGCAAAGGCGGCGGGCATAAGCAAGGCATACCTGAGCGATATGCTGCACTTGCAATAGAAGGTTATTAATTACCAAATTGGGGGGCCATAAGCCATGAAGAAATCGACCCTGCTTTCCATTATGCTCGTCTCGTCGTATGGGATGTGCCCGCAGAAGGCGCCATCGATCTGGCACGAACGTCGCCCTGGAGATCGCCAAGGGCGGCATGATCAAGGGACTCGGCGCCCAGCTACCATACGATCAGGGCGTAGCGGAGGCCATCCTGGCCGCCTATGCGCTGATCGGTAAGGAGACATCTCTTTATGTAGCGGTTCCGGCGCTGCCCGTTAATCATAAGAACATCCTGGATTCGTGGAATACCGTGTACCATGCGGATGCGTCCAAAACGATTCAGGATGCGGCCAAGAAATAAGGCGTTAAAGCAAATGAGGAAGTTCCCGTTCCACACGAACAGGTACAGACAGAAAAGGAGAGAATGCCACATGCGTACGTTAAATGTTGGAATGATCGGCGGCGGCTTTATGGGCAAAGCCCACTCGCTGGCCTATGCGGGGATGCCGATGTTTTTCTGGCCGGCACCGGCCATTCCGTTCCGCAAGATGGTTGTCGATATCAGGGACGATCTGGCGCAAGAAGCGGCAGCCCGTTACGGCTTCGAATCCTACGCCTCCGACTGGAGAAAGGTTGTCGAGGATCCTTCCATCGACATTATTGACATCGTGACACCGAACAATACGCACGCCGAAATCGCGATCGCGGCGGCCAAGGCGGGAAAGCACATTATTTCCGAGAAGCCGCTTGCCCGGACGACCGAGGAAGCCAAACAGATGCTGGATGCTGTTACAGCAGCCGGCGTGAAGCATATGGTCGCTTTCAACTACCGCCGGACGCCGGCTGTCACGCTGGCGAAGAAATACATCGAGGAAGGCGCGATCGGCCGCGTGCTGAACTTCCGCGGTACCTACCTGCAGGACTGGTCCGCCGATGCCAATTCGCCGCTGTCCTGGCGGTTCCGGAAGGACATCGCGGGATCGGGTACACTGGGCGACATCGGCACCCACGTCATCGATTTTGCCCGCTATCTGGTTGGCGAAATCACGGAGGTCATGGGCACGGCGCAGACCTGGATCAAAGAGCGTCCGGTATCGACCGGGCCGGTCGACAAGCTGGGAACCGTGAAGGCTTCGGGCGAGGTCAAGAAGGAAGCTGTCGACGTCGACGACGAGATCAGTACGCTGCTCCGGTTCGAGAATGGAGCGGTCGGCAGCATCGAAGCGACGCGTAACGCGTGGGGACGAAATAACTTTCTGACGTTCGAAATCCACGGAGAAAAAGGTTCCATCGCGTTCAACTACGAACGCCGCGACGAGCTGCAGATCTGCTTCGCCGACGATCCGGACGAACGCCGCGGATTTCGGACGATCCATACGGGTCCAGCGCATCCGAACGGCCCGGCGCTTTGGCCGATTCCGGCGCTCGGCATCGGCTATGGCGAGACTAAAATCATCGAAGCGCATGACTTCATCTCCGCCATTGTAAACGATACCGACGTATCGCCGAACTTCCACGACGGCTACCGCATCCATGTGATCTCCGACGCCATCATGGCTTCCGCGGGGAGCGGCACATGGGTCAAGACCGTCGAGTAACCCTCCCGGAACACCCGAAACATGAGAAAGAGACAGTCCCGAACGGATCGCCGTTCGGGCCTGCCTCTTTGTTCTCCTATATTCATTACCATAAGGGGGTTACCCTGAAATTATTATGGATGGAAACCATATATGCCTTCTTTCGGTACATGGTGAGAAGTTGCAGATCAAACTAAACAAGCACATAAGTCTGATTTAATCTCATAATCTAGTATAAAGCTGCCCCCACCTATTAAAATAGGTGGGGTTTTCCAAGAAGGTCAAACGTTTGCCGTAAGAAGTCGACAGCATCGGTCATGGAATGGGTGTTGCCGGGACGTAGCCTCGCATTCAGATTCAAGTGAGTTTGCCCTTCAAAAGCAAGTAGCGGATGGTAGCTATGGCGTTCGGGCTTATGTGAATTGACGCCTTTGGCGGCACCGGCTTGCTCCGCGTAAACCGTTTCCACGGAAGAATCGAGATCGAGGATCTGCTTGTCGGGCAGGCAAGGGCGAACAACTTCCGAACTGAGCTTGCGCAGTTCCATAGGCAACTGTGGGCAGGATCGGCCCAGATGCGCAAGTTCCTTGTACAACAAGCTGTGATGCGGCAGACGTCCGCCTAGAAAACGAAGAAGTAACGCATCGTGTTGCAGCTTGCGGAAGTGAAAGATACGTCCGCAGCCGAGCATCAAGCCGATGATGAGATAGAGCAGGATACGATGTACGGGGAAAATGGCATTACGCGCTTTTTCGTCGGAGAAATCTCGTATGACCTCAACGAACTTGATTTTTTCGAGGTAACTCAGAAAAATTTTAACGCCACCGAATCGCCTTGGGGTTTTCGTTCCGGTGGAAGGAGTTCTTTAATTTTGTTCCATTGATCGTCACGTATCTCATATCGTCTTTTCATATGAAAAGATTATCATAGTTTATTAGATCCTGATAGTTTAAGACACGCTCTAGATCAACATGCGGAAGGTTGTCGGTTCGATTGACGTTAAAACGAAGGATATTTCTAATTTTTATCATCAGTTCGCTGGTTCCCTTTGTGAGTATTTTTTTCATCTCGAACTATACGATCGATCATATCTTCGATAACAAGATAGACAGCGGCATTAAAAGCAACCTGAGGCAGGTTGAGCTTTCCCTGGAAAATACGATCAGCAACCTGAATCATGTCTCACAGTATCTCGCATACGGCGAATCGGTCATCAAACAACTCGACGATGTATGGTACCGACCGATGGATGCCTATCAGCGCGTACAGGCCCGAACCCAGTTGAAAAGGGAACTGAACATGGTGACATTCACGAACCCAAGCATAGGATTATCCTTTTATTATATAAAGGACAACGACAAAATCGAGTTCGAAAACTTCCCGGTGAAACAGGCCTTTTCACTGAAATCGTTACCATTGCTTGCCCAATATTACGGGATTACCTATTTCGGCCCGCATCAAAGCATGAATGAATATGACGACCAAGTTGTGCTGTCTGCGCTGAGGAAGGTGGGCCTTCCGGATCGGGACGATGTCTATGTGTACATGGAATCGGGATTTTCCTTAACGCAAAATCTCCTCGACAGCAGTGAATACGGCGGAAGCCTTTCTCACCTGATCTTGGACGGCAACGGCCGGATTGCTTACAGTGAGAAACCGCATATATTCGCTGCCGGAAATCCCTTTCCCGGTTTTGATAAGGAGGCGGAGACAGGCCTGTTTAAGGGCTATCATTGGTTCAGGCAGACTTCCAATCAAGGCTGGAGTGTCGTGTCCATTATTTCCGAGACGGATTATAACAAGGAGAAAAACCGTTGGATTCTGCAAATAATTTTGGTTTCCCTGGTGTTTCTTAACTTGACGATATTGTTTGCCTGGCTGCTCTGGAAAATGGTGTACAGGCCGCTGAACATATTTCATGCGGAGATCAAGTCGATGTCTCGGAATCGGTCGCCATCGCAGCCGGTGCCAACGAAAATTCCCGAATTCGATCAATTGTTAAGAAAATTTTCGGAGATGAAAGACCAAATCTGGAACTTGTTTAACGAGAATGAGCGAAAAGAGAAAAACCGACTGGATCTCGAGGTGGAGAAGCTGCTCTACCAGATCAACCCCCACTTCTTGATGAATACGCTGGATACGGTACACTGGCTCGCAATGATGAACGGGCAAAAGGAGATCGGCCGGCTCGTCAAATCACTGAACAAACTGCTGTTTTACAATTTGGGCAAGCTTGGTCAAGTATCAACCATTCGGGAAGAAATCGATGCACTCAGGCAGTACCTGGTCTTGCAGCAAATCCGGTATGACTTCAAGTTTGATGTTCGCATCGAAGTGGACGACAGCATCCTTGAGATGACCGTACCCCGGTTTATTCTTCAGCCGCTAGTCGAGAACTCGCTTTATCATGGAGTAAGCGATGACGGTAATATTAACGTCAGTGTGAAGCGGGGCGAGGACGTGGTGATTACGATAGAGGACAATGGAGCGGGCATGTCAGAGGAGACGATTAGGAAGCTGCTGAACGATCGGACGGTCGCTCAGGAAAAGATCGGCATGGGGATCGGAATGAATTATGTAAGACGCATCCTCGAGGCCCGGTATGAGAACAAGGCAAGGCTGGAGATCAGGAGCGAGATCGGCAAAGGTACCCAAGTTGTGCTCACCCTGCCTTTGAATGGAGTGGATATGGCATCATGATCAACGTACTTGTGGTCGACGATGATAAACTGGTACGAAAAGGCCTGATAACATTTCTCCCTTGGGCCAAATTCGGCATGCATGTCTCAGGGGAGGCCGGCAATGGCGAGAAAGCAA
The DNA here is from genome assembly GCF_037147795.1 of Paenibacillus sp. MMO-177. NCBI lineage: Bacteria > Bacillati > Bacillota > Bacilli > Caryophanales > Paenibacillaceae > Paenibacillus > Paenibacillus sp. MMO-177. The sequence goes on from NZ_JBBCUR010000006.1 coordinate 168,197, forward strand.
TGGAATTCCTGGAATCGCAGCCGGTTGACCTGCTGATAACCGACCTTTCCATGCCTGTCATGTCCGGCATTGAATTGCTGCGGATCGTCCGCAAAAAGTATCCCCGTATACATGTGGTTGTCTTAACACTTCATCGGGACTTTGAGTATATCCAGGAGGCGCTGAGGCTCGGAGCGATCGATTATATTGCGAAGGTACAGATGGAGGAGGACCAGTTCGAGGAGATTCTCGGCCGAATCGCCGAACGGATCGCCGAGTCAAACCCGCCGCTCCCGGCCGCTTTGCAGAATGATAGCATCGTGCCCTTCGTTAAACAGAGTTATGCGTTGCTGCACCTCGAACGCGAAATCGATCATGGATGGCTGAATCTAGCGCATGCTGACGTAACCCTTCTTGAGGCGGATGCACGCAGTTGGATATGTGTGCCCATGGCAGGCCGCGAGGATGAAGGATTTAAAGTCCTATCGGATATAGCGCGCCTGGAACCCAACGTTGTGCTGCTTATTTTGTCCGACTTCCAGGGAATGACCGTGAACGATATGAAGCGTTGGATAAGAGACTATTCGCAAAAAGCACTTTTCTATGCGTATCATCCGGACCAGACGATCATAACGGTTTCCAGGGCCGATCTCCAGATGGAGATTAGCGAAACGGATCATCTGGCAATGGAGAAAATAAAGGATCGGTGGTTGATATCCACATGGATTCATAACGAAGAAGAGTTTCAAAGCCTTCTGATTGAAACAAAATCGCTGCGGCTGCAGCTGAATCAGTTAATAGGCATGTTGTATTCGCTGGTCACAGAGTGGAAACGGATGTTTGTCCATACCCTGTCGGGAAACATTCCTGCGATTCCCGCGGTGCATTCGTGGTTTGCGGTCGAGCAGTGGTTAGGCGAAGTCCGCGGTTGCATCCGGCAGTCGATGAAGCATCTGTCCTATTCACCCGAAATCGTTGAACTCATCACGAAGGCAATCATGATCATCCACGAGGAAATGGACAGGCAGGTTACAGCCGCCGAACTGGCGCAGCGGCTCATTCTGAGCCGAAGCTACTTCAGTCAATGCTTTAAGGATATCATCGGAAAAACGTTCAACGAGTACTCCCGTTCCGTCCGTATAGAAAAGGCCAAGGAGTATTTGTTGAATACAAACAAGCCCATTGTCTGGATTGCGGAACAAACCGGGTACACGGACGAAAAGTATTTCAGCCGGATTTTCCGCGAATTGGTTGACGAGCTTCCGAGCGAATACCGCCAGAATCATCGAAGGTAGATAAATGGCACCCAGTTGGTGGGGGAAATGTCGGGAATTGCATTGGGAGATTGTTGGATGCAGTGATGATTACCTTCATTCCCCTACCTGAACACCCGTCCGCTTCCTATCTCGGCAAGCCCTTGGCAGCGTTTAAACTAATCGTGTAACCAACCATGATAGGGGAAAGAGGGGCTTAGAATGAACAAGAAGATTGCATTGGGGTTGCTTGTGGCATCCATGGTACTCGCAACGGCCTGTTCAAACGGAGCTAAGAACTCTGGTGCGGCTCAAACGAATACGTCGAAGGCGCCGACGTCAGCGTCGACCGACCAGACGGCCACCGCGGATCCGTTTGGCAAATATCAGGATCCGGTAACGGTAGGCATTGCCTACAGTGTGGACCCGAGCTTCAAGTCTACCAAAGGGGAAACACTCGAGAACAACGCCTGGAAGAAGGCATTGAAGGACGAATTGAATGTCGAATTTAAAATCAATTGGCAGACGTCTAAAGAAAACTTTGACCAGAAAATGAACTTGTCCATCGCCAGTAACGATCTGCCCGATGTGGCGGTTGTCAATCAAACGCAGCTGACACAAATGGTTAAAGGGGGCCAGCTCCAGGATTTAACGGAGGTTTTCAATCAATATGCGTCACCGGCCGTCAAAAAAATCATTGACAGCACGAATGGTCTTGCCTTGAAGCAGGTAACCTTCGACGGCAAAATGATGGCCGTTCCGAATGTGTCCGCCGAAGACTACAATTTCATGTGGATCCGTAAAGATTGGCTGGATAAGCTTGGCCTTGAGGTTCCGAAAACGGTGGAGGATGTCGAGAAGGTGGCGAAAGCCTTCGTTGAGCAGGATCCTGACGGCAACGGAAGGAAGGATACGATCGGAATTGCCTCCGGTACCACATTGTACAACGATTTCACGGGCGGCCCGGCGGGCTTTGACCTGACGCCTATCTTCAGCGCATTTAACGCATACCCTGGTTATGTGGTAAAAGGCGCGGATGGCCAGCCGGTATACGGTTCGACGCTGCCTGAAACGAAAACCGCCCTCGCCAAGCTGCGCGACATGTATGCCAATGGCCTGCTCGACAAGGAAATCGGCATTCGCAAAGCGGCTGAAGAGACGGTTATCAGCGGCAAAGCAGGCATGTTCTTCCTGGGCTTCTACGGCGGCTACTGGCCGCTGCCGACGGCATGGGCGAACGATCCGACAGCCGACTGGCAGGCTTATGCGGTACCGCTCGATGCGCAAGGCAAGTACAATGTGAAGGTGACGAACCCTTCGAACGGTTTCCTCGTCGTGCGCAAAGGCTACGAGCATCCGGAAGCGCCGATCAAGATCAACAACCTATATCTTCGCGATGAATCCATCAACGGCAATGACTTCATGCTGGCGCGCAATTTCTTTGCTCCGCTTGACGAAATCGGATTTGAATACAAAGCATTGCAAGAGGTGCTGGCCGGAACGAAGAAGCCGGAAGATTATGCGGATAAAACGGAGTATAAGCTTCTTAAGAACTCCCTGGAAACGATTAAGAATGCCAAGAAAGAGCCATACGACAAGCTTGATATCCAATACTGGAACCAGAAGGACAAAGACTTTATGCGTGCCTATTCCGTCATGGTCGGCGCGAAAAACCACTTCGATCCGAATCTGAACAAAGTAGAAAGTTTGAGCTATATGCGTACCAAAACGATGGAAAAGCGCTGGACGAACTTGACCAAGCTGGAGAACCAAGCCTTTCTGAAAATTATTATGGGCTCCGCGCCGATCGACTCTTTCGACCAATTCGTCAAGGACTGGAACAAGCAAGGCGGCGAGCAAATCCTGAAGGAATTGTCAGAAACGATCAATTAATTCGGTGTTCCAAGCAAAGAACCCTTTCAGCTGAAAGGGTTCTTTGCTTTTCGCGGGACACGGGTTAGATAAATGTAGGTTGGAGAGGGGTGCAAATGTGTGGTGGCCCGGCTGCGCCCGAATCCAAGTCCGCGTCATGCGTGTGTTTTCCCTTCATTTGTCTATCCAAACGTCCTTCCGCCTTCTAACTCGCTCCGCAGTCGTTCCTGTATATACTTGTACAAGTAACAGATACAGTGAGGAGTGACTGCAGCGTGAAAAATAAAGGGTTTGCCAAACATTATTATTTAATGTTACTGCCAGGATTAGTGTGGCTGATTATGTTCAGCATTGTTCCGATGTTCGGGATCCTCATTGCTTTTCAAGATTTCCAGCCTGTTGACGGGGTGTTCGGATCGGATTGGGTTGGACTCGAGAACTTTAGCTACATGTTCGATCTAACCGACAGCAAGGTTATTTTCATAAATACCATGCGAATCGCCGTCATGAAGATTATCGCCAATCTGATCGTTCCTGTCGTGTTTGCGTTGATGCTTAATGAGCTGCGGGCGGCCATTTTTAAAAGATGGGTCCAGACGATCGTCTATCTGCCGCACTTTCTGTCCTGGGTTATTCTGAGCGGCATCATTATCAATATCCTTTCGTACACGGGTCCTGTGAACAACTTGTTTGCTGCATTCCATATTGAACCGGTGCTGTTCATGGGAAAACCCGAGCTGTTCCCGTATCTGGCGGTCGGCAGCGACGTGTGGAAGGAATTTGGCTTTAATACCATCGTTTACCTGGCGGCCTTAACGGGTATCAATCCGTCGTTGTATGAGGCGGCCGCACTGGATGGAGCGAATCGTTGGCAGCGGCTGACGACTATTACGCTTCCGAGCATCACGCCAACCGTTATGCTCCTGCTCATCCTGAGTCTCGGCAACGTGCTAAATGCGGGATTCGACCAAATCTTCAACTTGTATAATCCGCTTGTCTATTCGACTGCCGATATCATCGACACCTGGGTGTACCGCGAAGGTCTGCTGAAGATGCAGTTTGGATTGGCTACCGCCGTCGGATTGCTGAAATCCGTCGTTGGCTTCCTGTTGATCACTTGTTCCTACTATCTCGCCAACCGGTTTACTAACTACCGGATTTTCTAACAAAGGAGTACTGATATGGTTAGAGAAACGACCGCAGTTTCCAGAATCGTCGATACCGTTCTGATTCTTGTGCTACTCGTTGTCACGCTGTTGTGTGTCCTTCCGATCTGGTACACATTAATGATCTCGCTCAGCGACAAAGCCGCCGCCGCCGGCGGGACTGTTAGCTTCAGGCCGATCGGCTTCAATGTGGCGTCTTACCGCGAAATCATGAAGGACACCGCATTTTTGCACTCGTTCTGGGTATCCATCCAGCGTGTCGTGCTGGGCGCCGCCGTCAGTTTTATCGTTACGGTGATGATGGCCTATCCGCTGTCCAAGAGCACCCGGGATTTTCGCTTGCGAAATGTGCTGATGTGGACCTTGGTATTTGCGATGCTGTTCAATGGTGGCCTGATTCCGCTTTATCAGACGGTTAAGGCTTACGGCTTGATCGACAACATCTGGGTATTGGTGCTGTCCGGTGGACTGCCCGTGTTTAACGTGATCCTGGTTATTAACTTCTTCAGAAATTTGCCCAAGGAGCTGGAGGAATCTGCTTTTGTAGATGGCGCCGGTCCCTGGTATACGTTGCTCAGGATTTTTGTCCCGCTGTCCGTACCCGTGTTGGCAACCGTTACCCTGTTCAGTATTGTAGGCCACTGGAACGAGTTTTTCAGCGGCTTGGTATTTATGACGAGGCCCGAAAATTATCCGCTGCAGACCTACATCCAGCAGATGGTCGTCCAGATAGACCTCTCGGAAATGAATAACGATCCGGAAGAACTGAAACGGCTGAGCGAATTGTCGAACCAGACGCTCAATGCCGCCAAAATCTTTATTGCTATGATTCCCATTCTCGCGGTATACCCGTTCCTGCAACGATTCTTTATCCATGGCATTACGCTGGGATCGGTCAAGGAGTAATACAGTCTGGGAGGATTGAAACAGAGATTCACGGAGCTGCATTGGTTCCGTTGAGTCATATACGTATTGGAGGGATGGATATGATTCGCGTTACGGTATGGAACGAGTATCTGCATGAGAAGATCCATAAGGAGGTTGCGGATATTTATCCGGACGGCATCCATCAGGCGATTGCAAACGGTATTTCATCGGAAGCGATTGCGGTGCGGGTGGCCACGCTGGAGCAGCCGGAGCATGGGCTAAGTGAGGGCGTACTTCAGGAGACGGATGTGCTCATATGGTGGGGGCATATGGGCCATGACAAAGTCGATGATGCCGTGGTCGAACGCGTTAACCAGCGCATCCTGGACGGCATGGGGCTCATCGTGCTGCACTCGGGTCACTTCTCAAAGATTTTCAAGAAGCTGATGGGCACGGGCTGCGATCTCAAATGGCGCGAAGCCGGCGAGAAAGAGCGGATCTGGACGGTCAACCCCGCCCACCCTATTGCTGCCGGCATTCCCGAAACGTTCGTCATTCCGCATGAGGAAATGTACGGAGAGCATTTCGATATTCCTGCACCCGATGAACTAATCTTCGTCAGTTGGTTCGAAGGCGGCGAAGTGTTCCGCAGCGGATGCACATTCCTTAGAGGGCAGGGGAAAATCTTTTATTTCCGTCCCGGTCACGAGACTTTCCCCACTTACTATCAGCCTGAAGTGCTGCAGGTGATCAAAAACGCGGTGAAATGGGCCGCTCCGTCCGAGGCGGCCAAGCCGGTCCGCGGATTGCACGCGCCGCTTGAAAACGAAGAGGTAAAGAAGAACTTCGAAGAGGTTCTGAGGCAGTGGGAGGCTTTCCGGGCGCAGCAGGAAACCGGGCAATAAGCCGCAAAGGCGAATTCCAAAGTACAGGCTTCTCATGAGTTCATCGAAACCATGAGAAGCCTGTTGTCATGTTACGTCCGTGCGTGTGTTTGGACAAATTCGGCAACGGTTTCAGCATAAAGCTCAGGCTGTCGTATCGCGGCATATGTCTACTTTGAAATAAAGACCACCTTTAACGATTAAGTTGAAAGGTGGTCTTTATTTCTTATTATTTATCTACCCGGTCGATTGCTTCATCCAGTGCTCTCTGGCCAACATGTGTGTAAATTACAGTAGTTTTAGGATCAGAATGACCTAATAGTTTCTGCAGTTGAAGATGATCTTTTTCCTCTCTATAGAAGCGGGTAGCAAACGTATGTCTGAGTTTATGCACGGTCAAGGGCTTACCGTAGTAATTTGCATATCGCATGATCATCTTTTGAATAGCATTTTTGGTAATAGGTCGACCACCTTTTGTAAGAAAGAAGGTGCTCTCATTATTTGAAGGTTTATATCTCGATGCTCTCACTTCTAAATAAGCACGAAGATCCATCTTTGCTCTCTGAGAAAGGTAAAGATTGCTCTTTATTTCCTTTCCGCCGTATCAGAATTCGTCTAGTATCCCAATTAAAAGAATCAAGGGTAATTGAAACAACCTCACTAACGCGAAGTCCTGAACTTAATATCAGGCTTACGATAGCAAGATCACGTTCTTTGTTATCTTCATACCAACTTAATTGTTTTTTTGATAAATCGGGAATTTTGGAATATCCACCGGCTACAAAACTTCGGAAGTCCTCGATTTGCTCCTCATCACTCAGAATCTTGTGTTCGATAATTGCGGCTTTTGTCTCAATGTCCTGACTAAGCCGAATCAAATCAATTTTAGCCATTACATCCCTTTGTAAAAGAGGACGTTTTTCACTATCTTCAGCCTTGTTTTGCAGATAATTAAATAATGATTTCAGTGAAGAGAGCTTACGATTAACCGTTGAATCGTTGTTACCGTTTTTAATTTTGGTGGTGCGTTTTAAAAATCTAGGAAAATTAGAAGCATCATCTAAGCTAAGAACTTCAAGATCAGAAAGAGGGATATCTCTCATTAAAGTTGCAGAGGTCAGTTGTTCGCTAATTAACCAAGAGAAAAAGATTTCGTAGTCTGATAAATAACCAAGTAGAGAAGAGGGCGAGAGTGTACCTTCTTTATTGTTAATAAAATTTGCCACATACCAGGGGAAGAAAGGCAATTTTTCATTTACTTTAATCTGATCGATTTCTCGTTGAAGTATTCTTGCCATTCATTTCACTTCAATTCAACTTTCAACAAAAAGTGGATTTTATTTGTATTTGAAATATAAAAATATTGTCCTATAATAGATTTATGGAAAAGACTGGTTTAAATTTTGTTTTCATATAAATAAGGAGGAGTCTATCTTGGACGAAAATAAGAACAATAAGTTGATTGACGCTTTGCTATCCAGATTTCCTTTAATTCGTAAAGAAATTTTAGCTGGGCCGCCTGATGATATAGTAAGACTAATTATACCAAATGGATTACTTCCGCAAGTTGATGATTTCATTAAATCACATCATCCAAGTAATATCCTTTCTCCATGTAACCCATTTAAGGAGGACGAAAACTACTCGGTAGCCGGTATCGCGCGAGTGGTTTGAGAATAAAAAAGTTCTAGGAATTGTGTGCGAGTTGCAAACTCAATACTTGAAACTAATCTTTACTCGTCATTTTGGTACTTATAATCTGAGACTGCACAATAGTGCAGCTGATCGATAGATTCAATTTAAAATTGTAGATATACAGTTATTAAAGAAAGACAATGGTAGGAGACTAAAAGAAATGTAAGAATTCTTAGCAGGAGCAGGAGGGGATTACATGACAAGAATATTTCTAACAGGTATTGAGTTGTTGAGAGAACGTGCAAAGGAACTACGAAATAATGATTATCAAAATTCAAAAAAAACTATCCGTATATCCCTTAAAACAGTTGATGAAGTGATTAAAAAAATAGAAGAACTGGAGCAAGAAAATAAAAAACTAAAGTACAAAGATAAACTAAGTTAATTATATTAACGTCCGCGAAAATCGCGGATTTTTTATGAGATCAAGTTTTTGTCATGCCCCAAGGAACAGTCTAATCACTTATGAGTTTAGGACGTTGATATATCAAGCCATCATCCAATGAGACCGCTAGCATTGGGATGCTAATCAGATATGATCGTTCAATCAAACGCGAGGGCAGTAAACTTCGTTGATTATGTAGTAGAAATACTTTCGTTCAATTAATCAGTATAAATATTCGTAACCGCCGTTTCTACCCAGGAATAGTAGTTAAATCGGAAACACATACGAGCTATCGACTCGCAGTTCCGGATTATGTCAAATAGAGATGTATAATTATAATCAAAGAGAAAACATGTTTAAGGTGGAGAGTTATATTGATTAGTGTACTGGTTAACGGGGAAATTACTGAAAAAATTTTCGTAGGAGATGAAAAAGAATTACAGCAGTTTACTGGTCCAGGTATTTATTTTCTTAAAGACAAAAGCGGAGGGATCTTATACATTGGCCAGGCAGTGAACATATGGAAACGATTGAAAGAACATATTGACGGCAGTGATGATGTAACAGGAAAGTGTGTAAAGTATATTCATCATATCGATATAATGTATTTTCTAGAAAACACTAAACAAAGAGAGGCTCTCGAGACGTTACTAATTATAGAACATCTTCCTCCTTTTAATGAAAAGGATACACCCGAACAAGGTAATCTAGCTAAAATGAAAGCAAAAATGGATAAATATTTAAAAGAAGTACCAGAAGGTTATCACATAAATAACTGGGCTAATTACGAAAAGTTATCTTATATAAACCGAGAATGTCTTGAACTCTCTGTTTTTATGGGAGCTGCAGAGATAAGTTGGGGGATAAAGCCTCATCTTCCAAACGAGTGGACATGGAGTGTTTGGCGTAATGTTAAGGATAATTATATTAGTGAAATGCAAGAAAAAGGTAAAAGTTATGAGGAGCTAAAGATAAAGGCTTGGGAAGTGATAAATGCTGATTACAATAGTGAAAAAGCCTTTCGGGAACTAATTTCTATTACTGAAACCACTGATTCCTATATGGGTAAGGACAGCATAAGTAGAATGAAAATTAGTAAGGTAAATCGAAGTAAAAGAGGTTCAACTGAAACTACAGAAACTGGCTTTGATTCGGTTAATTTCCATTCAGCGGAAGATTCAAGAGTGAACACAGAGGTAGAAGAAAAATTTGCTCAATTATTAGAAAACCTACAATCGGAGCACAAGTATACTGGTGTTGAGGTTTATCATAAAGTTTCAGTTGAGAAATTAAAAGATACAGAAATCTGGCCATATATATTAAGAAACTTACAAGGTAGATTTTTTGATACTCCTCTATGCCGAAAGGATGATGCCTCTGGGGAGTATATCCTTGCCATAGTGACTCATGATGAGTGGAGAGAGCTAAGTTTTCTTGCTGAAGATCCCCTCGTTACCATAGATGAAAGAGAAGAATAGGATGCAAAAAATCACATTGGCATCTGACCGCGCGTTTACAACAATGAATGAACTGCAGTCACAAAAAGTGCCGACATCGTCACGATGTCGGCGCTTGTTTTTGATTTCTAATCTTCGTTTGAATTCCTCGGTGGTACATACTTTTCCTTGATCACTCCACCATAAAAAATTCTGCTTTTTTTTCAAAATACATATCTTTCAGCACAGTAAAGCTATTCATTTGGGCGACAAACCTTTTGTTCGGCGCAGTGCCAACGGAAGGAAGATCATCTTCGAATCGTTTTATTAGCATGACTTCTCGTAAATTGTCGGATAACAATAACATATATACATTGAAGGTCGCATAAATTGCGGTTTTTTTATTTTTTGTATAGAAGTTCTTGTCGTGAGCGCAAGACAAGAACTTCTATACAAAGCCGTATTAGGACAAGAACTTCTATAATGTCAAACACTTCCCACCTACAACATCTAATTCCGCTATGAGATTATGAGCTACCGCGGTTTGCTTTTCTTGGCCTCGGAACGCAAAGGAGGAAAAGAGCTGCAAGCGAACGACTGATCGAGCTGGGGGATCCGATACAATGATTTACGACGGACAACGGGACCTGCAACGCCAAGATGGTCCAATGCCACGCAGCTTGTGGCCAAACAGGAGTCTCGCGAAAAATGTGTCATGAAGTGGCGTTTTTTAGTCTAACCATTGGGTATAGGCGCTGGCTGGGGCTCCAGTTTTAATGTTATTGCCACGCATAAGGCACATGGTCGCCTCGCCAGCAAAATAGCTGGTGTATTTGCCAGCAGGGTGTCGATACACTCCCCGGTGCAGCCATGCATGAAACATTGAACCGCCTAAGAACAGGGTACCTACACTGGTCCTCGAGACGTCTGTAGCGTTGACTGTAAAGGTCAAGGAATTTGTCGCCGGGTTGGATGCATTGACGGCTCTAACCGTTGAGGCTCCGTCTTTGAGGTACATGATATAAGCCTTGGACCTACGCGAAACGTTATGTTGGGCTGCAGTTTAGACGAAATCCACCGCCAATTGAAATTGACTGTTCTTCATTTACGCAAATGGTGTTTGCGAAAGATGGAATAAAATTCCCCCGTATATCAGGAGATCAAACTAGGCAGGGGATCAAGGTCAGCAAAGAAGATCTTCGTACTGGAGATTTGGTGTTTTATCATATCCCCGATCGGAACCCCGAAATAGGTGCGGTCGGGCATGTCGCCATTTATGCAGGTGATCAAAAGATCGTCCATTGTCTACCGACATCCAATTTCTTTTTAACGGATATGAATAAGCCGTATTGGAAGAGTAAATACCTATTCGCAAGAAGAATTTTATAATAATCGAAGATAGCATTTGGTTATTGACGGAGAACGTTAGCTCAATTAAGTGACCAGGACGAAGCTGGCGTTTAACTCGAAGCAATAACCTCCGCGCCGCCTGAATGCTATCACACCTTGAGTTTCCGATCACACGTTCGATAATATATGAAGCTTCTAATTTCAGGCTGTCGATTATCCGATGGCTCTTCTTATTACTTACAGGAGGTCAGCATATCCGTAGCTTCCTACCGTGGACTAAAGCAGTCGGTCAGATGATCGTCTGCTTTTTTTATTTTTGCTTGAATCGTCAATAGAACATAGGCTACCTGCAAACGAAGCGGGATTTGGTAAAGCAACCTAAAAACCGATTTTCATAATGCAAGTAGGCTGCTGGTCGGTTCAGGCGTATGGGAATTATTTACTAAATTAGTTAACATGGTATCATTTTCTTATACTACATATTAATATTAGTGGATATTTACTTAAAAGCTATCTATATCCGCTAATGGACATTTAGCGGACATTATAGAATGGCAATTTTCTTTTATAGTTTCAAGCGTACGGGTGATTTTTAACCAACCTAATGGGAAATAGAGAGGGGATCCTCTTAAGGAGATTGCGATGCTCTCAGTCAGAGTTTTTAACTCAATTTATTAGATAGGTAAGGCAGCAGATTGACCGACCGGCTGCCGTTTTAAAATTTCAGAATGGAGAGATCAGAATGCAAAAGAAGGAACTAGGAGAAGTGGGACAGCCAGAGGATGATTTCCTCGAAGAGGTTTCCTCTGACGATCCATTGAATGAGGAAGAACTGAAGAAAGCCCTCGATGAAAACCCAGAGTTAGCGGATGAAATCCGGAAAACCAAAGATGCTCTGATGAAGGATATAACCGATGAGGAACAGAAGAGTGGAGTATGGTTTGCAAAGCTCTTGGCTAAAGTGATGGAAACACACGCGAAAAACGTTAGCTTTGAGTACTTCCGGGACAAATACAAGACATCCGTTCGTGATATATTGGCCAAGAAGATAATTGATGGTGCAGCAAAACACGCTATGATAACAGGATTCGTTTTAGGAGCAGGTGGAGGATTCGGTGGAGTACTGACGGCCGTAGGAACTACAGCCGGGGAATTGGTATACTTAACACACATTCAATTGAAGATGATTTATGACCTCGCCCTTGTCTATGATAAACCAATTGATCTAGAAGACCCTGAGGAATCTTATCAAGTATTAATCCTTGCTCTAGGCATAAAATCAGCAGATCTTATGAACGGATTAATTAAAACAGGATCTCGTAAAATAGTAGTTCGCGTAGCTGCTCCCTTGGGTCGTAAAGTTGCAGTCCAAACGATTCAAAGACGACTAAAGCGTGTCGGCGTGGAGCTCACACAGCGAACAATTAAGAATGTTATAAGCAAATCGATCCCATTTATTGGAGCTGGTATCGGAGCTGTTGCATGTGCAACATTTGATTATCAATCTACAAAGTTAGTCTCTAGGCGGACCTTAACCATATACCGAGCACCGAAAACGCTGATTGAACTTTTTGAACGATATAACCGAATTGATATTCGGGACGAAGCTGGTTATGACGCACTCGCCCTTGGTTGTTTTGTCATGGCCAATACGGATAAACAGGTTGCAAATCTCAAATTGGCATTGATTGACTACCTGTACGATCGTATAGCTACACTCAAGGATTACAGCGGGCGAAATAAAATCTACGAGCGCGATTTCCTTGAAGCGTTCGATAAATTGAAGGACAACGAGGTGCAGCAAACCATTTTCTATTCACTCAAGTTAATGGCATGTTCGGATCAAGCCGTCTCCAAGAATGAGCGTAGGCTGCTGGAAATCGTAGCAGGTAAACTCGGTGAAGATAAGCGAACTCTAAAACGAGAACTCGATGAAATGATTAAAGAAAGTCAGCGCTTATCTTTAAGGAGTAGCTACGAATCATCATCTAAAGGTAATTGTTAGATTTGAAGTAACATATTGGCATGGGGCTATTTTCATATTAAAATAGTCCTGCTAGACATACAAATATTGGGGAGTGTATTAGTTCATGGCATTTATCGGTTTACTATCAATACTCGGGATTGTCTTCTTCATTTTGACAGCGATTATCCCTCCTCTCAGACGAAAGATTTCGTCAAAACTCACTGTTAAGAGGAGCCTGTTATGCAGTCTTATCTGTTTTGTTATTATGATTATCGCCATGATTAACACCGACACGCCAGATAATACGGCAACGACGGCTGCTGTCGAGGACAAGCCTGCTGTTGAAGCTAAGTCCGATGATACAGCGGAGCCAACTAAAGAACTTGCGAAAGAAGAACCTGCAAAAGCTGAGCCAACTAAGAAGCCTGAGAAAACGCCTGAGCCTATACCTGGAATCGGTACTCCTCTGCAGGTCGGAGACGTGGTGTTCACAGTATTAAAGAAAAGCAGCTCGAACAAAATCGGCGACGACTTTTTAACAAAGGAAGCGTCGGGCAGGTTCCTTATCCTTGAAGTTAGTATTAAGAACATGGATAAGAAAGCTATCACGACTGACTCGTCGTTCTTTAAACTGAAAATCGGTGATGTTGAATATAAAGCCGATGGGGAAGCCGATCTATACGTTAACTCGGCCGACCATATGATGTTCCTGCAATCCATTAATCCGGGCGTTGAGTTTAAAGGTAATGTAGCATTCGATATTCCTGCAGACAAAGTTGACTCTCCGGATCTTCTCCTCAACGTTCAAACTGGTTTTTGGGGTACTGAGCAAGATCAAATAGCATTGAAATAGATATAAAGGGGCACCGCACCATGAAACGGCTTATCGTACTATTTACATGCGTCTCAATCGTATTTATGGCTACTGCTTGTCAGTCGGAAAGCGATAAGAGAAAAGCTAGAATCGATCAGCTTCAAACAGAAATTGATGAAGCTAATAAGAAAACAGAAATGTATGACCGGATGTTGGATGCTTATGATAAGCAAGGAACAGACGACCCAATCATCTTAGGAAAATAAACTTTATGGCCGAGGACATTCGTGTTCTCGGTTATTTTTTATTTCTAGCAGGTTAAAGATGACACCGATACGAATTGTAAGATCATTAACCAGGTATAACGAAACATGGGGGCCTGGGGTATTTACTTAATGCTTAACATGCAGGGGTCATACTTAAAACTACCCGGTAATGGTAGTCCCCGTTCTAATTGTAATCATCAGAAAACCACGATTGAAACCAGTTTAGCCAGATGTGAGATAATTGCTTCTCACCAAATACCTTGGCATGGTATAATTGTCCTATTCTGATTTTATTATTTTCATGATCTCTGCCTCTCAAATTTAGGCAGAGAACGGGCCCGCTTGCGGGATATGACACAGGCTCAAGAAATCTAAGGCGATCTATATACTATAGGTCTGCCTTTTTTGTTGGGCACACATACGGAAATTAGAGCTTTTCGCTTCGGCGGAAGGCTCTTTTTTATTTCTCAGGGGAGGTAATAAGAAAATGGCAGCTGACAACATGAAAGGTATGTTTGACCGAACGCTCCGGAATAAGATCAGGATGGGGAACTTTGAAAGTACCGAGCAGGATATGCTCTGTCTTCGCAGTCTCTTTCAATTTCCATCAAAACCATTTTCCGTGGCAGATTTTTGTGCTGGAAGCGGGAGAGCCCTTGAGGTTCTAACGCAAGAAACAGCAGCCGTAACTTTTGGTATCGAACCGAACGAGGAGAAGTATTTACAGATGCGCGATCGTCTTTCACATGCGTTGTATGGAGGGTATGAAGAATGCAGGATATCCCGGGATACGTTCCGATTATTCTATCTAAATCCACCATATGACACTGACTCCAATACGGTTGAGGACAAGACTGAGCGTAAAGAAAAGCGATTTTTACGCCATCTATTGCTGTATGTCTCTGTTGATGGGCTTCTCGTTTATAACATCCCGCGAGGACGAATGACATCGGACATTGTAAAAATGTTGGTAGCCAACCTCGATGATATCCGAGTTTATCAGTCGCATGATGATACGTATGATCAGGTCTATGCGATTGGTCGGAAACGGAAGCAGAAGTTTTTAGACCGGAATGAAGTGGAACGGATTTTAGGGTTATTGGAGGAAGGCAGTGATCTGCAGCGGCTTCCGCTGCTCGATGATCCAATCTATAAGGTCTTTCCAGGCAATGTGACTCCAAAATTGTTCCGTTCAAATCGTATTGACGTGGACCAGCTACGAGAAATCGTACACCATTCCGCCCTTCATCAAAAAGGGAAGGAGTGGTCAACGCCAAAGCCGCCAGCTTTACGGCTTCAGCCGCTACTTCCGGATAAGGAGATGCACCGAGTACTTCGTATGGCCAGCGGGCGCCTGAACGGTAAAGTGGGAAAAGGCAATCTTCTTCATGTACTTAAAGGGATTGTGAAGAAGGAAGTCGTGACGAGTGTAGAAGAGACTGAAAGTGAGATTATTCAAAGTGACAGGGATACTTTCCGTATTTCATTTAAGATGGTTGACCGGTACGGTAACATGCGGAAGCTTGAAAACTAATTCGTAGAGGGGTTATTGGAATGAAACATATGGAGTTCCGGCATAAGGACATTAACGTGAGGGTTCATACGTCGCTCATGGTAACTCGACTGAATGGTGATCAGAAGCATGAGATGGTTTATGCGAGCATTATCGATATTGATTCGCGTATACAAGCGGTCTTCGCACAATTTCATCATTCACGGAAAGCATCCGATGTGGCCTTCTGGATTCGGCATGCGCCGAGAATTGGAGAAAAGGAATACGATCGATCAAATTTAGTCGTATATCCAAAGGGGAATTATAAGCATTTGTCCCAAAGGGAAAATGATACGTTTGTTACTGGCTTGGTTGCCAGTGAACGTGTGCTTTCTCGAACGGGGGAAGGATTCATTATCTTTGCATGGGACGGCAACATACACGAGAAGCTCTACCACGCCATCGATGCGTACTATGAGACGCCAATGCTGGAAGAGTGGACGCCGTATCTCTATCGCCAATTGATAAACGATCAATTAATAGTGCCTCTGGTCGTGCATGATTATATAGGGGATCATCCGGATTTGATTGCTTATGAACTGTTGGCAGGAGAGGATGCGCTTGATAGCTACATTTCTTTTGGGCTGCGCAGTGGTGCAATCGTACTTGCTGAAGATGTGAAGGAGGCTATCTAAAGATGATGAAGACATTGGAATTGGAACATGGTGAGTTAATTGCTGCGGGTTTGGAAGCGGGCGATACCGAACCCTCTCTCCAGGAACTGAATAACATCGGGGATTACTTGTCGTTGTTTGGTGCTGACTTGATCCGTCGGTTAAATACAGAATATCAGCCGCATCATCACCCGGTAAATGATGATATGCTCCCGCTTCTAGGCGAGCTAAAACGACCGCTTTTTAACGCGCAAGCGCATGTGGTAACCGCATTGATGAAAGGGTTTGAGGAGCATCGAAGATTACTTTTAATCGGTGAGCCAGGTACGGGGAAAACGGCAATGAGTATTGCGACTTTTTTTGCTTTGTTGAAGATGAAGTTCGACGGTAAGGGACGCGTCCTTTATATGGTGCCGAATCATCTGATTAAGAAGACGAAGCGGGAAATAGGTGTTCTCCTGGATAAGCAGCTTTTTGATGTCCACTTTATCCGTGATTACGTCGATGTGATTCGGTTGCGCGATAGCGGGAAGATGAATAGTAAGCCGACTAAAATGGAAGTTTACATTATCGCGAGGGACACGGCAAAGCTTGGTTATATCTATGAGATCGCTGCGAAGTGGGTTGATCGCACCTATACTAAACGTGTGAAAGGTGAGGGATCTGTACTAGGAGCAAAGCGTACGGCTTTTCGAGGTTTTGTATGCCCGGAATGTGGTGGCCAGCTAATGAAAGAAGAAGATGGCAGCATGGTTCCTATGGAATGGGATGACTTCCACAATAAGCATGGGAAAGCGACTCGTCGAAAGAACAATTTGTTTTGTTCAACTTTAATTCGCCAGTACAAAAATGCAGATCCGGATAAAGATTCGTATCGTCCATGTGGAGCTCCGCTGTGGCAGGCGAAGAACAAGGACAAATCGAGTATTTCTGGTGAACGCCGCAAAGTAGAAGGTACAGCTCCTCGTAAAGTCTCTCCTGCAGATTTGTTCAAACGTTATTTTAAGAATAAATTTGAAGTGGTCTTTGGAGATGAGGTCCATGAACTTGCAGGTGGTAGTGCACAAGCTCATGCTTTTCATGTCTTTATGGGATGTGCAAAATATTCTGTTGCGATGACCGGAACCTTATTGTCAGGCTACAGTAGTTCTATTTTTGAACTACTGTTCCGCATGTTTCCTGATCGATTACGTAAGATGGGCTTCCAATGGGGAGAGGTCGGCAGGTGGATTGATTATTATGGACTTCGAGAAAAAATAACGAAAATAAAGAAGGATAATGCATTAAATAGTTCTAGTAACGGGTCATCCAAACGGACGAACACGAAGGAATTGCCGGCTGCAGCACCGCAATTATTCACGGATATGTTAAGCGATGTTGCTTGTTTTATCCAAATGAGCGATATGTTTGAGAGGCTTCCGGAATTAAAGGAGTATCCGGCTACTATCCCGCTTCAGGGTTATAGAAACCTCATATCGTGTATAACGAAAGTTGAACATAGGCCAGGTCGTAAGACAAAACCACATAAGGGGATGAGGCTACTCGCTCCGAAGTGGTACTTAGAGCGTAATCTAAAGGCTGTTGAGGACCAGCTTCGTGAAGCGGTTGTAAAGGAGCTGCAAGGCGGCGGACAGTCTGTGCTGCTTGGCAGCTTACTTAGCACATCACTTAGTTATCCGGATGTACCGTTTAACTTTAAGGGTGTTTATCATCCGGATACGGGAGAAGAGATTGTTTCTCCTGATTATCGTCTTAGCGATCGTCTCCTATACCCGAAGGAACTCGACTTGATTCAGTTTGTTCGGAAGCGGCTGAAACTCGGACGCAAAGTTGGTGTCTATGCGACTTTCACAGGCGAACTAGGTACGCTCGAGCGATTACAGATGCTCTTTGAGGAGCGGGGTATTAAAACAGCCGTGTTAACTTCTGATGTTGATGGTCCGGAGAGGGAAGAATGGATTGCGAAGCGGGAACAAGAGGGTGTTCAGGTTTTACTAGTAAATCCCATTTTAGTTTCTACGGGTCTAGATTTGTACAACTTCCCGTCTCTATATTTTTATCAAACAGGATACAGGCTTTCCATTGTCCGACAAGCATCTAGACGACATTGGCGTATAGGTCAAATGAATACCTGTGAGACGGTTTATGCCGGCTATAAAGACAGCATGCAGGAACTGGCTATCAATCTGATGGGACAGAAAATGAACGCAGCACTTGCGATTGAAGGACAGTTTAGCCAGGAAGGTCTTTCGGCATTAACAGAAGGATCTGGGGGCAGTCTGACAAATGAGCTAGCTAAACGTTTTGTAGGCAACAATATAGAAGGCGTAGAGAGTGCAGAATCGATATGGGGCAAAATGTCATTTGATCCTACACAGCTCGCTATTGTAGCGCCTACTGCTCCTACAACTAATAATACTTCTACTGAGGAAGAAATGGAAGCGGGTCTTACGATATCAAACGTAGCAATTGCAGCTTCACCGGTGCCTGCTTCAGGTGTAAGAATGATTTATGCGGCATCGGTGCAAGAAGCGATTTTGGACTGGGCGTCTGAAGAGGTTCCTGCAGATCTCTTTGCTCGTATCGAACAACAAATTACATTCGTAGAAGAGAATGTTTTGAGTGGCTTTAAGGGACTTTCAATAGCCCAAGAATCACATTTAAGCGATTGTGCTTTGGTTTGGGATCCGACAGCTGCTCCTTCGGAAGAAGCCGACTTTAGACGATGGGTGTATAGCTTAACAAACAAGCCTATTGCTAAGGAAGTTAAGGCAGGTAAGGAATTGTCGGGATTTGAACTAGCTGTGGTTGAAGGTAAAAAGGCTAAAACGAGAACCAAAAAGGCTTATAATGTCACAGATGGTCAATATGCTTTTGTATTCTAATGAGAATGGTGCCAGGTCAACTGGCACCATTTTTTGGTTCTTCCGCAAGTCGTAATGATAATTGGGGAAATTTTGTATAGGGATTGTGTAATATGTATATAAGATGGTCTACAAGTATCTCAATGAAGCTATGAAGTAGGGGCGTATCATTAATACTAAGAGAAGAGAAAAGGAGTGGGAATATGACAGAAATCTCCCATAATGAAACAAGCATTTATTTGAGGTTTAAATCGACAGATAAGCTAGCAATTACGAATTATAGTGAGGAATTGTTTAATAAAATTACTGCGGTGGGCTGGAGCAAAAATGGCGACTATGTTAGGTCAAGTAAGTTAAAGATGTCACTACATCAACTGGTAATGGAGCATTACTACGGTGCCGAAGAGCTTGCAGCTGCCAGGAGTAAGGGCTTTATTATAGAACATCATAATAATGACGGGTTCGACTGCCAAATTAGTAATCTTAGTTTTGCTCCTGAAACCCAAAATAAAGCGAAAGCATTTACCTACGATAAAATGCGAGAAGATATGATGAATTCCGTTGCTGTTAACTTTTATAAAGATTTCGATTCAGGAAGGTATCAAATTACGATAGGTTTCAATAAAGAGCACTCTCTTATCGACTCTTCAAAGGGAATGGCAATACCTATTGTGGCTATGTACCTCGTTTATAATAATGATTTTTACCGAACTATGACCGATGCTACAACCATACTACATGAACTTAATCTTTATGGGAAATTTGATCTTACAAGTCTCAGATACGAACGATATCAATATAAAGAAGCTATACCTTTTCCAACGGATGTTGCTGACGATCAGGTGTTTTATTTCGATGAAAATGGGGAGGTGTTAATCAGATTAGGAACACCTCATCTGGTAATTAATCAGATTGCTGAGGATAAGGATCTTTATAAGGATGAAGGATAGCTAATAAAAAACAGTAACAGTTTGTTCTACCAAGGCTGCTACTGTTTTTTTATAAATTCCGGACATAAAAAGAATTTCATAAAAAATTTTGAAAAAGGCAATTTCCGTATTATGATAATTATCAAATAGCTGAGAGGAAGATTCTACATGGCGGAACAAATAAAGCAAACAAAATCGAAAATTCATCCGACTTGCCGCATTTGCGATAAGTTGAATGCTGAGATGACACACTGTGCGATCTTTGGAGCGCTTGTGCCAGGGCAACTTGATAACACAGCACTTGCAGCCACGTGTGATAAATCTGGTGATTATATTCGCTACATTCATGCTGTACCGAATAATTTCAACTATGGAAAGACCTCAACCGGTAAACCAATCGATGAGGAAGGCGACAGCCAGTTGCTCGTATATAGCGCCGATGATGAAACTCTAGATTTTAAAGAGAGACATGGAATAAGTTTAGAGCAATGGGCGCAGGAGACCTTTTCGAAAAATCAAGAGTAAGCAGTGAGTAGAAAGCAAGATAGTAAACATCAGGAGTGAATTCAAGATGAGTAACTTAGCGGAAAAGAAGAGAGCAGGAGACAATTTGCCTATATATCAACAGATTAAGGATGATCTAAAAACAAGAATAATCTGTGAAGTGTATAAACATGGGCAACAATTACCGTCTATTCGCGAATTATCTGTCCTTTATGAGTGTAGTGCTATTACAAGCAGGAAAGTGTATGAAGAGCTAGAGAAAGAAGGGTTTATTCGTACGACTCCTGGACGAGGAACATTTGTGAATGTCGATTCGGAGACTATCCAACATTTTCGCCGTCTCAATACAGAGAAGGCAATGAGGGATGCTGTTAATACCGGTTTGAACTGTGGTTATACAACAGAAGAAATGATTCATCTTTTTAGCGCATTGCTTTATCAGGCACAGAAGACACAAGAATAAGTGATTGAATTCATGTATATGTATATATTAATATATATGTATGGATTAAGGTTCGAAGGATTCATTCCCAAGGAGCCAATTGATCTACTACTGACTGTGTATGATGGTTACTTGAATAATGATTCTGATGAAATGAAAGTGCGATATTATATAGATCCATTCCATTATGTACAGTACAAAGCTCATAAGGAGGGGGGAAGTAATATTGGAGAAAATAAATAGTGTAGTCCGAACGCCGGTTGGAACGAAAGAACAAAAATTGAATGAGCAAAGCGATGAATTTGCCGAAAAGTATGTCGCTGCTTATATAAGGTTCAAAGAAAAATATACGGATAATCGATTTGCTCGGTGGACAATACTGACGACTCTCACTGTAAAAGCTCTCTTGGTTTGGTATGCTAAGAGAATAGTAGTGTCTTTTTCAAAATAAAAATTCGGGAGTGAGTACACATGAAAGAAGAAAAGAGCATTTTCTTTCATCCAGGCATTTATAAATTTCAGTGGCCGTATATCATGAATAACTTCGTTACGGACGATCAAGGGGAAGTGAGGGTATACAACTGCAACGTGGAGATACGAGTAGGTCAAGAGGATGATATGAATGATGGAAAATTGGTAACGGTTGTTATCTCGGGAACCGCTGCAACTCCAGGAGTACAACCCGTAATAACAGACATAGCTACTAAGGTCCGTCTTTCTTTCTTTGACTCCATTTTTATCGAAAAGCATTGGGAAAAATCAATCGTTCCAGAGCATCGTATTCGTTGGATCGAGCAAAACTTGTTTTCACTAAACTCCAATACGGTCGAAGATGAAATTTTTGAGGTAACTATGAACTGGGATGAGAAACGACATATCTATACTTCGCCATCATGGACAACTTCAAAAGTGAAGTATATGGTTACATCGAGAGATAATTAAATCTCTGCCCATAAAATTGATAAGTTCCCCCAATGGTAAAAGAGCAGCCTAACCGGCTGCTCTTTTACTTCTTCAGTGATAATTTTAATTAATTCCTTTCCTACTCATTATTAATGAAGACACCAAGCAATGTATTGTTTGGTATAATTATAGGAGTAAGTGGTGTATTACGTAATCTAACGGAACGGGTCCGAGCCCGATTTCAATGTCCGATAATATCAATTAGCGGACAGTAAGAAATCTTCCACCGAAGTCTCTTTTTAGACCTTAAATAGAGGAGAAATATCTAGTATGAATACATTATTCTCAGCCAGCTCTAGAACGTATATCGTGGCATTGCTGGTAGTTATTTTCATTTGGGCATTAAAAGAGCTAATAAGAGCAGGACGTCTTTCAAAAAATCCAACTATTATCATGTATGTAAATAAAATGAGTAACTCTGAACTAGAGAAGAATGAAATAAACCAGGAGGTGCTTTCCGAACTTCAACTACAATTAATGAAGAAAGATATACGAGCAAATAGGTTAACCATTAGACAGTCCATAACAATGGCCATTTCGAGTAAGAAACAAAGTGTGCGTGAGCAAGTAGTTATTGACCAAGTTCAAAAATCTATAAACGTAGATGAAATAGATAAATTAAGTGGAGTACAGTTTGAATCTTTACTGAGAGATTATTTTGTAAGTATTGGTTTCAAAGTAAGTATGACCAAAGCATCGGGTGATCAAGGCGCTGATTTAATTTTAGTAAAGGAGCAACGCAGAATAGCCGTTCAAGCGAAACGACATGCTACTCAAGCAAAGCTTGGAAACGCATCTGTTCAAGAAGTGATTTCGGGAAGAATTTATTACGAATGTACAGAGGCCTGCGTTATAACAACAACTTATTTTACAGCTCAAGCAGTAGAATTAGCTAGAAGAGCAAATGTTGTTCTAATTGATCGCCGTGAGCTGATTAAAATGTTAAATGGAAGATATTCCTTATGAACTCTATATGCTCGGATACTTAAAATGCCATAGCTACGGAACTTTGGAGCAGATTGCAAAAGAACTTACTCAGACATTCTTTTATAATGGAGGGGAGTGGACAGGTCATGATACTTAGCGTTGAAGAACGGGATCAGATATTAGCTCAGTTGAATGAAGAACAACGGCAATACCTAGCGGATTTTCTTGTTAGAGGTCATCGAACAATATTTGCTAATGTGATGGCCAAAGAGAAGGGCTTTCACATTCCAGAGGATTCGGATCCGGCAGAAATCGAAGGTTATTGCAAGACTGGATTTACGTTGGATATATTGATGGCGGCTATGTTCGGCAGGATCTACGATGTGAATGCGGCCGGCCGCTGAGATATCAGCACCAAGTGAAAAATAAATTCTCTGACGAAACAAAGTTTTTTGGTATTGAGCATTTAAAAGAGCATCTGGGCATTGGAGCAGCTACAGTAGCTGCCGTTAAAAAGGGGTTCGATGCCATTGATTATGAATTGGATGAGCTACTAACAAAGTGGAGAAATAAATGGGTCATGGACCCGGAGTTGCTTCAAGTTGAGAGTATTCCAACACCAGTGGACGAACAAATTAAGCTCGGCCTCCCGTTGCTTGAAAAACAAATACGTAACTTGAAACAGAATCGGATACGATTGCTCCCTAGTAAGCAAACCTTTGAGGAAAGAACGCCATCACCTGCACCTGTAGAAAGAGATTTATTCAGCTGGAACGATCCTCCCCAGGCTTCACAGAACGATCCTTTTTATCTACCGGAGAATTTTAAGTTAGCAATACAAAGTTATATTAAGGGCGGTACTCAAAGCGCCCGTATTATTTCTGATTTACTGATTCTTGAGCACGCAGCTTCGAATAAGCGCTTGATTACCGGTAAGCCAGAAATTTATGCTGCTGTCTGTATGTATATTGAACGTCATTATAATGTAGCAATTACTACATTGGGTTCGGAAGATCGTATTTACACGATTAATTCATAAGAAGGAGAAGTACTCCACATGGGGAAGAAGCGTCAAAAGGGGACATCACATAAGAACGGTGCTGCAGAGAAGCTCGCGAGGATTTCTTTCTCGGATGTTCGGTCTGCTATGCGTGGTCGGCCGGATCCGTCTCTACGTACAGCCGGGAAGAATGTTCGAGTCGTCTCGGGGGGACGCTGCTCGCCAAGATGAAATGTCTGATTTCCCCAATTGCACATGTTTCAATTTTACGGAAGGGGATAAGTTATGCAAGAGAAATATTCACTAAACGAACAAGCTCTTCGATTTATTCAAGAATTCGAAAAGAATGTAGAATCAGGTAAGTCTTATGATACACAAGAACTTGTCGCAATTTTTGATATCTCCACTTTTAATAAGGAACAATTTGATTCGTATAAGAAACCAAAAAATAGTTCAATTTGGTGGGCATTAACGCGTAGTGGAAAATGGTTAATGGTCAAGAAAGGAACATACATAAAGAAATAACGGAGACAAGAAGGCAGCCATTAGAAAAGGCTGCTTTTTCGTTAAACTAACGTGCAGCCGCAGCTATATTTTGATTCGACTATTGGCCACCAGTGAATTAAGTCTCCTTATATTTCATGTGGTAATGTAGGACCTTTCGGAGCTACATAACCAACTAAACTGTTTAACTCCTCACAAAACCGAAGATAATCACTTCCTTGACCATCATTTTCTCTGGAAACAATCGCCTTAGTCATATTCTTTCCTTCAACATCAATATACCCAATATGAATGACAAAGGATTCTCTAGGGGAGTGCATACCCGATCCAATATACTGATTTCTTGTATGTTTCGTCATTTCAGCATACCGAAGTCTTTCTTTGGATATGATTTGAAGATTATTAATTATTATCTTATTTGGATATAAGTAGACCGTAGAATTTTCAACTTTATCCACCTGTCCAATAACGAGCGCCAAATATCCCATGCTTTTTTTTCTATAGTAAGTAAATGCAAAAGGTGCCGTAATAATGAAAGGTAGCAAAATAAATAACCAGGGTTTAAAAATAGCCACAATAAAATAAAAAATAAACAGTATGATTAACCATCGTAGCAATACCACATCTGCACCTCAATCTATTTTGTTAGGACTTTCTTCGACAATTATCTAGGTATTTCCTTTAACTTAGGTTTTATTGCACAATACATTGCAGTAGAATATTTTCGCTGCTCAACAACGGAAACTAGACGGAGAACGTTAGTTCAAAAAAACAGCAGCAGTCTAGGACTTTATTTTCACGTCCATGACTGCTGCTGTTCCGTTTCTTTTCAAGACACCATAGGATGTCACCCTTGAATGATCACTCATGTATAGCAGTAACAATACCATCATCAAAATATACGTATCTGTTATCATCATAAACCCATTGTTCACTAACACCATACTTAGTTGTAGTTTTATTAATGTCTTTCGGTTTTCCCCAACTTGACAGGAGTACATCGTCTGTTGACATGCCAATTACAATTCCTCTTGCTCTTCGATCTTTAAGTTCTTGCTGTTGAGCATCGTGTTGTTGTTGCTGTGCATTGTATTGTTCACCAGCCAATGTTGATCCCACAGCTGCTTGCAGAATCGGGTATGCATCCATAATCTCTAGTATTTCATCTGGAGTCAAAACATTATCAATTGGACGAAGAAAGTTGACATACTTAAGAGCCTCATCATAGTTAGAGTCAAAAGCTTTTAATTTTACATATGAAATGAGATATAGAGACTCCTCATCATTACTGTCAGTTGAATTAATGGAATTCAATGAAACGGAGCTTCCAAGGGAAGATAGGACTTCCTCGTACCTCTTAGCTTTGTAAAGTTCGACTGCATGATTATAATCCACGGTTTTTGTAGCGGCTTTCGCTTCTTCGTTAACTATTGTAGACTCTGAATTTGCCATACATCCAGAAAGTAATATAGCAAGAAGAAGTAGAGGCAGGAGGAATCTATTCAAAATATACACCATCCGTGTGCATCAATTTATTTTTGTCCTGCTTTCCAATTGTGACCACATTTTAAACAAGTAATCACTATTTTCTTACTTCCCACTAATCCACCAAGCAATCCAACTGGGCCAAGAGCAAGACCACCTACAGCAGCTTTACCTAAACCAAACCCTTTAGTGTTGGCTGTTATTTGCGTTGAGCGACAATTTGGACATTGGATCGCTGCGTCATTGTCTTCGTTAACTCCAGTAGTTAATTCATGATTAAAAAACTCTTTGTTGGCTGGTTTCTTTATGAAGTTTGAAGTTTCTCCACAGGAGCACATGACGGGGGAGAGGGATTTATATCCAATGTTATCACTAATGCAGTTGGATACAAGAACGCGATTTTCTTTAGAACATTTTTCACAAGTTACGTAATAGTATTTTCCTGTGGCATGTATAAGCTTCAAATTAGTCACCTCGTAATCGGCATTGGTAATATTATACAACATAATGTATAAAAGATCGATGAATATTAGCTTCAGGAAGTGACTGGGATCCAATGTAATAGCATAATGAAGAGCCTCATAGCGTGCTTTCCTAATATTTAGAGCCTGGTTAACTCAAGGTTCTTTTTCATTTGAACGTATTTTCTTATCTTTTATTTTTTGACGTGAAAATGCCTTATTAAGCGCAGGCGCCAGAAGATCACCTTATTAAGTGTTTTATGAGCACTATTTGAGCTAGTTAGGGTGAATAAAGACAGACAAGCCTTCTTTAAGCAACGAGGAACGTTCAAAAAACAGCAGTAGTCAGAAGACCAGGATTATCTTTTTACTTTTAATCAATATACGTGTAAACACGCATCTCTAGCGCCTGCCCATGCGACATTCGCTTCACCGGCGATCTCTGCCACGTTATCCCGCTTCGCAATCTTTACTTTCGTTCGATCGCCGCGGACTTACTTACGGCATCCGCTGACTGCAACACCCACAGCAGCAAAGCTCTGATCCCGCTTCATCCATCTACGTATCTAGCCCGTTTGTACATGGGCCATTATTACGCACTTAAGTTTACCCGTTTACTGGACCTGCTGCATCACGACTCTTTTTGTAACTTTCAACTTTAGTTTCTTCTTTTAGAAATCCCGTTTCGACCATATTTTGATTTTGCGCGTGTGCGCGGCGGCCGCCCCGGCGGACGGGAACTGCAACTTGATCCGGATTAAGTTGCAGGGAGGTGGTCTGCTACTTGGTAAAGAAACCCCAAAGGATAAACACGGATATAGGAGGAGAGTTGAAATCTGCAACTAGATATAAATCTAGGTACAGAATGAGTAGAAAAGATGGTCGGAAGGGGATAGAAGAAAAGAAAGGGAAGCGGGGATGACAGCCTTCGATATGCGTGTTTACAAGTATATTGTTTGCGAGTGGTTGTGGTATAATTAGGAGGGGTGGTTTGAAATTTAGCGCCCTCCCCTGCCAGCAGTCTATATGTCTATAGGAAGGTGGATGATTTTATGGGACGTAGTGAAAAGCCTATCGAAAAAGAAGAAGCTCTCGGGTATGTTGTTAAGGTCCAACAAGTCATTGATTTTGTTGTGCTCTCTGAGCTGCAGGAAGGCCGTTTATATCAAAGAGAACTTGATGCCCGTATTATAGCAGCACTCGGCGGAAAAGTTGGCGTAAATGACGCTTACTTAAGCCAGCGTCTTAAAACATTAGCTGAAAAAGGACATGTTACGCGTGAGTGGAGTACGGATAATCGGTATAACCGGTATTATGCGATCACCGATCATGGTCTGGAGTATTTTAAAGAGCTCATGCGAGAATTGCCTGGGCGGGTTAAGCGAGCTCAAGAAGTATACAATCAATTTGAAACTTACATAAGTAAGTACGATCTGATGGATTTACGATAGGAGGTAATGGGAATGGATGAACTGGAATACAAGAGTATTATCGAGCAATTGAGAGCCCCGTTCCCTCCAGGAACGGTTCAAAAACGGGGAGATAATAATCGGGCCTACATTCCGATCCAAGTTTATAATGATCGGGTAGAAACTGCTACATCAGGACGATGGAGCTTAGACATAAAAGATATTCAAATTGATGTGCCAAACGCGTTTGTATGTGTGATTGTCCGGGTAACGATCGGAGAGCATTACCGTGACGGCAAAGGGTTTGCTGTCCTTGATCTTGGGACCGAAGCCAAGAGCAAAACGATTACTAATAAAGTCGATCAAGCTTACTCAGAAGCGCTGCGTGAAGCTCTGGATACTTGGGAGATGGGGTGGAAGGATCTTGCTCCTCATTATCAAACAGAAAGGGATTGGGCCAGTAATCCGGCTCTGCATCATTTATTGCAATCTGTTCCGCCAGTAAACGATGTTTCTGGCCAGTCACCAAAAACAGTTGTAAGACATGAATGTAATATCTGCCATCAGCAAATTTCACATGAAGATTGGGAATTCTTAAGATCGATACCTGCGATTAATCTTAAAACTATGAAATATTGCTTTAAAGATTTGCCGGGTCATTTGAAGAAAAAAGCACCGGCAGACGTATTGCTTCGGTATGAACAATCAATGAGACAGCAATAGATAAGTATCTCTAGTATTATGGTGAGGGGGCTCACTGTTCATGCAACTAATTAATGATTGGCAGCATCCGTTTTTAATTTGAGCTCAATGTTGATTTTTATGATATGGGGGAAACAATGTGACTAAATATCAGAATACAAGTCAACAAATTGGGGAGCTGGGAGAGGCCATTTTTAACTTGCACGCAAGGGAAAAGCTTAATCTCATACCAAACAAAGTGGGGTCTGACTATGGTATAGACTTCAATTGCCAGATTGTCGGTGAAACTATTGGAAGCAAAAGGTCAATAGTTGCAGAGTTCCTTATGGCTAACGTAAAGAGCTCATCTTATCCGAACCCGGCCGCAACACTGGAACAATCTGATCTGGAATTCAGTTTAAAAACATCACAACCACTTGTATTCATCCTGGTTAATGTGAATACAAAAGAGGTTTATCATCGCTTCCTTGATGAAGATTTAATATCAATGTTCTTTGATAGGCTAATGAAAGGGAAGAAGTCTTTTAGTCTAAATAGCAAAATAATGAGTAAAGATCCCGATAATTTTACAGAGCAGCTTACTCTTGTTAATACACGTAAGTATCAAAACAAACTGGGTTTAATGAAGGCACGCCTTGGCCTTGAAAAAATAATTGGGAAGACTCGGCTTGATATACACCAAACGGAAGATGGCAGCATTGCAATCGTTGAAGTTGACCAATTAGAAAACCTCTTTGAGAAAACTCATGCGCTATTTCCACATGTCAGAGTATCTTTCCTTGCACATGATCTCGATAAGTTGGAACTACCTCGTGACGCATTTAAAGATTTCTCTGCTAATCTTGACGACATAGCCGATCACACTTCACTTGTTGCTCCCATCCATAATGATGTAGTTCAGTTGTCATTATGCCGCAATGGAAGAGAAGTAATGTCCTGTAATTGGGAGTTTAGATGGTTTGGAGACGAGATGGCCTATTATCATCCGAGTGGGTTAAGCCTAGTCTTTTCGCAGAGAAGAAGGGGGGATGATGATCACTATCACCACCACATGGAAATTATTTTCTCTGAAAAGAATGCAAATAGTCTGTTTGAGCATCCCGATATTGTGCTCTTTCTAGGCAGAATGAGACCTGGCGACACCATAAAGAGTTCGCTAAGTAATGCGGAATTTTCGTTTGTTGACTATTGGCCAGACCTTCTTCAAATCACTAAAATTATTAAAGTCATCCCCAACATCTACAACAAGCTCGATATAGAACCTATTGTTCAGTTGAGACACTTGCAGGAGCGGGATATTGCTTGCACGTATCTGATTATCAACCAATTCGTACAAAAGACAAAATCAATAATCGGATTTGTTGTCGGAAATGAGGACATTGACATTTCCGTTTATAGGGTTATGAAGACAGTGATGGTATGTCCATTTATTGTTACTTTGCCTGAGGGTCAATCTCTACTGAAAATTAAATATGACGGCGAAGTATTGTATAGTGAAACCCCCGATCAGATAGTTGGAGTCAAGTCAGCTAAAAATCCAATTGTCATATCGTGTACACCAATAGAGATTCCTGGTTTTAATGGACCCGCTCTACTAGTAATACCTGATAAAGTCGCAATTATTTACTCAGGCTATCAAGAACCGGAATCAATAAAGAATCCTTTGAATGAAGGTATATCATTTATAAATTAACTATATAAGATTCAAACACTGGGTTATCGTGAATGCTTACGATTACCCTAATTTGTATTAAAACTTGCTGCAAAACAATCTTCTGAAGAAGCGGGTCAGTGCCAGTTCTCATTATTCCTCAGACCCGCTTCAGCTGCGAAATAAGGAAAGACAAACGGTAGAGTAGCAGAGAAATGGGTGAATAATATGACTTGGAGTTTTGATGTATATATATTAATATGTATATATACATATATAAATATTATCAGGAGGCGACATCTTGGAAGACTTTATTCATAGGGCTCTCGGCGATGGTGGTCATCTTTCCAAGCTTGTTAAAGGATATAGCCCTCGATCGCCACAGATACTGATTTCAACCAAGGTAGGTAATGCTCTTGAGCAAGGAAGGCATTTACTTGCAGAAGCCGGCACAGGAACCGGTAAATCCCTTGGCTATTTGATACCTGCAGCGAAGTGGGCCGTGAGTAATAATAAAACCGTGATCATCTGTACACATACGATTCCGCTCATGACACAGATCGTTAACGAGGAGCTGCCGCGTGTTGCTCAAATTATGAAGATGGAGAATCAAAAGCTGAAATATCAGCTCGTTAAAGGTAAGGCACATTACATTTGCCAAACTAAGCTGGAAGCCTTATGGCAGGATACCCTTCGAAACAACAACGAGGAATCAAAAATGATACAGCGCATTTCAAGAAAGGTTAGTCAAGAAGGTATAGCTGATCGTACAGAGCTTGGTTTTGATGTTGATGATCGACTATGGAGTAAAATATCCGCCTCCAATTGTCCTGCCCTTAAAAAGCCAGATAACTGCATGCTTGAAGATTTGAAAGAGAAGATGCAGAAGGCTCACATCATCGTCACAAACCATGCTTTCTTCTTCAGCGATCTAATTATGCGTAAGAAAACGGGAAATGGATCACTTCCTGCCTATGACGCCGTTATTTTTGATGAAGCCCATGAGATAGAAGATACCGTAGGGGGTATCTTTGAGAAACAGGTGTCTATTGAGCATTTTGAGAAACTCTTTGAATTTCTATTCAAGAAGGAATCTTTTGCAGATCTTGATCAAGGTACGCAAATCGAACTCACACAGCTGCGACAGGATTTTCAAATGAAGCTCGACGAATTATACGGAAAAATCGCTCTAGGCATGAACAACGAAGCCTTTAAATTGCTCGATAACAAAATCGATGTCTCTGAATGTTGCCAGGCTATGACCGCCTTCATCGAAAGAACAAAGAGTCTTAATATCCGCGGCATATCCGATGTCCTTGACCGGCTCTTTGAAGGAAACGATAACCTGGATTTTATCGGAGAGAATGAAAAGAAGTCTTGGGGGTATTGGGTAACAGTCAAGGATAGAGGATCCATTACCTTGCATGCAGCGCCGCTCTTTCCAAAAGTTGTTCTTGCTTACGGACTGTTTGACCAAGTTCCCGTGATCCTCGCTAGTGCCACCATGTCAACGAACGGCACATTCTCCTTTTTTGCTGGCAGGGTAGGGGTTAAGGATTATGACAGTGTGATGGTTGGCAGCCCTTTTGATTACGAGAACAAAACGATGATTATCTGTCCGAGTGACGCACCTAATCCAGATAGCCCTGAATTTATCTCATATACCGCAGAAAAACTTGAAGAGATCCTTATGTTCTCCGGCGGACGTATGTTAGTACTTTTTACAAGCTTCGATACAATGAACACGGTAGCTAAGGGTTTTCAAAGACATTGTGAAGAACGTGGGTATCATCTACTTACCCAATACCCAGGTTGTGATCGTGAGAAGATCGTTCATCAGTTAAAGACTAATCCACGGACCATTGTCTTTGGATGTACTAGCTTCTGGACAGGTGTGGACGTTGCCGGCGATGCCTTAACAACGCTCGTTATCCCTAAGCTACCGTTTCCGATGCCGAATGAGCCTCTTATGCAGGCACAAATTTCTTTAATTGAGAAGGCCAATAGAAGTAGTTTCTTTGATTTCATGTTCCCTAAAATGATGATTAAGCTAAAGCAGGGGTTTGGCCGGCTTAATCGTTCCATTTATTGTCAAGGCGCTGTCATTATTTTGGACAATAGAATTCGTACAAAACGGTATGGAAAAATGATCATCAAGAGTCTTCCAAAGTGTAAGTATTCCGATACCGTTGACGATATGATCTACATTTTACCAACCTAAAAGGAGACGAATCGTTATGATGGGAAAATCCCACTTAGTTATTAGCACAGGTCTTACACTTTCTGTTCTTGGCTTGACTGGCCAGTCGATTACGCTGCCACTTATCGCTGTCACAGCTATAAGCGCTCTCTTACCAGATATCGACGAGCCCAATTCTTTGCTTGTTTCTAGTGCGCTTCCTAAGAGTTTTCTTCAATATCTTCAAGGATTACTGGTGTTGCTGAGTCTCGCAGTATTCTTCTTCGGACAAGCTTTTACACCTTGGAATATGGTTATAGCGGCTCTAACGGGACTACTTGCATTCTTGCCATTCCGTTCCATGCGTAAGGTTGTAATGATCGTCATAGGTGTCAGTTTAATAGCATTCGCACCATTATTTGTACCGTGGTGCTACATTATTGGAAGTTTGTTAATTGTCTGCGCACTTCTGCCACATCGTGGTCTTACACATACGGTTTACGGGTTACTGGTATGGTCAGGGATCCTATACTTTACTTTAAAATCCTATGATCAAAACATTTGGCTAGCCGGCGGTCTATCCTACTTGCTCCACTTACTCGCAGATTCACTTACTAATCATGGTATTAGACCAATCCCGCCTTTTAAATGGCGCTTACGCATTGATTTGATGAGTACTGGCACATGGAAAGGCTCCGTTGTAGAGGGTATCTTCATCGCTCTCACGATCGTAGCTGTATGGTCCGTATTCATCCAACATCTTGAGCTGTAGCGGATTCTCAACGAAAGGGGATTTCTATGTATTTAGATCAAATTAATAACCAGCTCATTAAAAATTTCTATTTAACGATTAAACAGAAGTTTTCCTTAACCAATCGAGAACTGGATGTACTGGTGGCGTTATCTATAAAAGGTGGAAGCAATCGTGAGTTAGCAGATACTCTTGGGATTGCAGAGAAAACAATCAAAAATCACATCTCGAACTTGCAAGCAAAATTAAATGCTCACTCCAGTAGAGAAATTCAAGCTGTTGTATTCCGAGAGACTTTACTGCCGGTATTCGTTTTTGGTCATGAGAATAAGCAGAAAGGACGACGCAAAAATGGGATTGCTTTTTCAGTCTAATAAAAGGGTAGCGGAAGCAAAAGGTATCACTGATCCGCAGCTGCGTAATCAAGAACTGCAGGCCATTGCGAGACAATATAGTATTAATCCGCCAGCTACTACTAATCTAAAACCACAATCCAAACCCTTACCATCTTAATAAAAGGCGCCCGCTCCATCTGGGCGCTTTTTCCTTTATAACGGGCATTTTCTATGCTATACTACTAATATTACGTTATTCTTTATTTTTTATCTTCGTCGTTACTTATTCGATGAAGAGCAAGTTATGTCGGCTTATTGCTGTCAAATTCAAATTAGGATGTAAATCTACCGGAAAACATTAGTATGCCTATTTAGGCGTGCTTTTTTTGTTTTCCGGTTTTTTTGTGTCCAAAAAAGAGGAGGAAGTTAGAAAGATGCACCTTAATTTGGAGACCTTTAAATCAAACTTAGAACCTATCTCGACGGAAGGATCGCCTTATTCAGATGGTCTTTTCCGTGCTATTGATGCTGCGCACAATTATACCAAAAGCAGTTCAGTGGATTGGGGCTCATTTACTTTACAGGAAGCTAAACAAGCACTCGACCATGCTCTAGGCTATGTAGATTCAGAAGCTGTCGATGACATCGACCTAAGTGGTATGGAGAGTTGGAGTGAGGAGAGAAAGCGGATGGCGACATTTCCAAATGAGAAAAACGCGATCCATCAATTTCTCCATTCTTGTGAGGCGATTCTAAAATTGAAAAAGATTTCCCCTCTTCCTTTAGATGAGGGCGATTTTTTTTAAGGGAGCGTGAGGTAATTGGAAAAATCGTATTTGTGTGCTGAACAGGTTTATCAGATGCAAGCGGTTTATGATGGAATGGTGATGGTCAAGATTGCACATGATGCTGGCTGCGATGTGAAGACAAATCCGATTACGTATTATGTGTATGAGTTTGGCTACCAAGGATCCGTTTTTGAGAACTGTTTAAAGCTCATGTTTGAAGAGCTCACTATGCATGAAGGGGAAAATGAAGAAGGTATGCCTGTCACAACTTACCGTTTAGTTTTTCCGGAACTGCTCGAGTTTTTCAGATTAATCTCTCCGTCAGAAAAAGACCACATTGTAAATCGACTGAATGCACTAATGGGTCATTCAGACGACTATTTTTGTGAATTTGAGATGGAAGGATTCATAGCTGAAAACTGTATTCACTTTACGCTAACGGAGTCCTATGGCATTTATTCAGAAAAACTTCAGTGTCTTGCTGCTGTTAGAAATGAAGTTTTAATGGAAATTCAAAAAAGAAAGATGAGACTTATTCAAAATTTGAAGAATCTCGTCCTACTTAAAACCGTCTATGACCGCTTCGGTGTAAAGATCGAAGTACCGCTTGATGAACAGGAACATGTAATTTGTCATTTGATTAATGAGCAGCTAAAGCTTGATCTAGAAGCAGATGCTGCACTAACTTATGACACGATGTCCCAGCTGTTAAGCACGTTTATAGACCATAGGGCTAATCAGATTGATAAAGGGGAAGAGGCAGCATGACAAATAAGGTTGATCAAAAAATGGAAACTGGTATAAAAATGGTGATTACTCTTGCAGAACATAGTTTGCCGGTCATTGAAGAGTATTCGAACGGAGTACGAATGGCATCGGGTCAATACTCAAGTGAGAGTGTCGTTCAAGCTATTCTTCTCTCAATGGGAACAATAAATAACAGGACACCTATCCTACCTCGAAATGCTCTTTTTTATGCAGAGGGACCTGGAATGCGTTTCTGCGTTATTGAAATGCCTGCGCAAACACGGAAGGCCTTCTATCACGAAGCTGAAATAAAGGCTGTTCCTTTTCCGCGGCTTCTCTTTGGATTCAAGTTATATGCAGAGCAAGAACAATTCAAGATAACAGACGTAATGGTAGCAGCGTTAGAGAGTGATACGATCGTTTCAGATGAGGCTAAAGTATATTTCTACCCCTATACCAATGTGAATAACACGGTAGATTATCGAGTTTGCTGGGGCGGAACTACCTTACCAAGGCTGAATCATATCTCTCAACTGTCAACGATTCCTGAGCTTTTTTTTAACACGCCTAACTCAGATAGCTACTATTCTTCGGCCAACTTAAGTGGTTTGACGTATCGGGAATTAACGAATTCCTTAACAGGATTAGCTTTTCCGGATTCGATCTTAAAACCGAGTGGTTTAACACTTAAATCTTGGATTGATCAAATAACTGGTAATTAGTATTTCTTACAAAATTAACTGGAGGTAATCGATATGTCTAATGATAATTATGATTTGTTTACTTATTTTGGTGACTCTTCTTCATTTTCCACTGGTACGACTAGCGATAAAGCAGAACCCGCTCCTGTAAGCCCTTCTGTAGTAACAGAATCAACTTCAGAAGATCCGAATGGAAAAGAGACAAATGTTGTTTCTTTTTCTTCAAGACGGGGAACTCATATCGATCAAACGAGTACAGTTAAGGATAACGATAGTTGTGAGACAGAGGAGCCGGAAGAAGACGACGAAGATAGAGATGCAATGAGCGATGAACCGGTCGAGGATGAATCTGCTGCAAATAAAGCAGAACTTGCCGGCAAGTCATCGATTGCTACCAGTAATTCCACCGCTAAAGGAAAGAAAGAAGAGGAAAAGCCGGTCTTTAATCAAACGACGTACATTTGTTATTCGGGCATGTCTTTGCCGATAACCAAGTATTTCATGGATGATCTGGCCAACCTCACTCTTGAAGATGTGCGTAAACGCTTAGAGAAAGATTTTCCGGAATTGTCTAAGCAACGCACCAAAATGGAATGGGATAAGAGTAAGAATATTATCTGCCCTATGGTAACAGGGGGCAAAAAAGGGCTCCTTCTTCAGCCAAGGGCTGAAAGGTTTCTTTTTCCGCTCCAAGGATCTTGCAGAAAATAAACAACCTATTAATATCCTGGCCGCACGAAATGGTTATTTTGAGGTTCGTGAAAATGCGATCGGTGTTTTTGTTTCCAAGCTCGATCAGGTCGATGAGCTGGAAGCATGCCGGGAAGCATTTAAAATGAACCTGCCTAAAATACCAAAAGCAATGTTATGTCAGTTGATCACATTTTTTGCTGATTATGCTGACCAGGATGTTGAAGTAATGGGTGCGTTTTATTGGTGGCGGCAGACGATGTCTGCATAGTATCGTGACAACAAAGTCACCGCGGCGGACTAGCAATGGAAAGCTTAGGGTAGTACGGTGCCCGCGACCTAGTCCCTCTCCACATTAAGAAAATACTTTCTTAATGGCGGGTAAGCTTGGAGGGTGAAAAAGGGGATGTTGAGCCGAAAGGATTGTAGGCAAAATGACATTTCTTTATGGTGTATGAATCCATGGTTAACGGGTTATTCGTGAAGTCGAGATGTGCGGGGGAGAACGTCACCCTTGAGCGTAGAATCCTTGATAAGCTCTATCTGTCAGACGTTTACTTATCCCAATAGAGTGAATGTCCCTGCGGACTTGTCCCTTGGAAACCAAATCCCGTATTGATGGGGTTTTTGACAGACGCATACACAGATTGTGTAGGCATCGGAAGACAACCTAAAGATTCACTTTCATACTATGTAGATAACCTGCAACGGTATCTGTTGGGAGAATGGTGATTATTCGATGAAAAACAGATACCTAAAGATGCATCGGAGTAGTCGGAGCTAGGGAAATCCTACGCACATCGGTATTGAGGAATATCGGACATTCATTTGAATGATGGCGAAAGATGCGAGGTCAATCGGAGGTAATTCATAAAATAGAATCGGAGGCGAAGCCCCATGTTTGAGGCTATTGAAAGAATTACCTATCTATCCAAACTCGCAGGGAAGAACAAGGATTTACGCTTTAAAGACCTCTACAAAATCATTGAACGCAGAGAATTTCTAGAGTTTGCCTATCAAGAGATCCGAAGCAACAAGGGTTCCATGACTTCAGGGGTTGACTCAATGAACAGGAACGACCTCGAGGAAACCGAGGAAAACAAATGGGATGAAATCTTTAATCTTCTCACTATGAAGCTTAAGGACAAATCCTATAGTCCGCTTCCAGTTCGCAGAGTCAGTATTCCTAAAAAGGGCAAAGGAAAGAGACATCTCGGCATTCCTGCGTTGAGAGACAGAATTGTACAATCTGCCATAAAATTGATTCTCGAAGCAATCTTTGAACCTACATTCAGTAAAACCTCTCACGGTTTTAGACCTAAGCATAGCTGCCAAACAGCGATTAACGATATCGTTACTCGAAAATATGATTGGGTCATTGAAGGAGACATAAAAGGATGCTTCGACCATATCAAGCACGGTAAACTTCTAGATATTCTTAGAAAAAGAATTGCGGATGAGGACTTGATCCAGCTAATAAATAAGTTCCTTAAAAGTGGCTATCAAATTGGTTATGGAACTGATGGGAAAACTCCGTATTTCCAAACTCCAGAAGGTACTCCGCAAGGTGGAATCATAAGTCCAATCCTGGCCAACGTTTATCTTAGTGAATTTGATAAATTTATGGAAAAGAAAATCCATACAATGGATCAATCCATTAAAAGGCCGGGAGCTGAATACAGATTCCTTACTAATAAGGTAACTAGGCTAAAGAAAGCTCTCAAAGAAGGTAAGTCCCAATTCAGAATATCCCTAGAAAGAGGCAACCAGAAGACAATTCTGTTAGAAAATCGTGAAGCAATGGTTAATGCTCTACGTCAATTTAAGAAGGAGAGAGCTAAAACTCCTTCAATTGACACTGAGAATTATTTCAGCAACACGAGCTTAGGATACGTACGGTACGCGGACGATTTCGTAATACTCATGGGCAATTATCATAAAGAGGACGCCAAAGTCCTGAAATCACAGATTTCCGAATGGTTCTTTATCAATCTTGGATTAACCCTGAGTGCAGAGAAAACTGCAATTACTCATTCGACCAAAGGTTTTAATTTCTTGGGATATCATATCCTACAAATCCCTTCAGATAAAGGAATCGGATATCTACCATTTGCTAAGGTATACGTTAAAAGGGAAGCTATCGATAACATCTCCGTCAAGTTGGAGACTTACGCGAAGCTTCATACAAACTATCCAGCTGTTGATGTGATTGTTGGATTAAATCGTATCATTACCGGATGGAGTAACTATTATCGGGTATCTAACAACTGGCACAGCGTAGCCTCCTCCTTAGACAATAAATTGTTTTGGCTTATGATGCACTGGCTGGCCAGGAAATACAAGAGCTCAATACCAGCTATGTACAGAAACCATGTCAAGAACAACAAAATTGTCATTATCTCGGGTGATAAAAGATATGTGCTTAAGAAATTTAGTGATTTCAAGTTCATGGTCCTAAGTGATTTTGCGAGCAAAGTGAGAAAAGGTCAGAGTAACGTAGATTTGCTATTCCCGATTTCAAAGGAATATCAGAGAACCGTTGGTAAAGCGTTAAGTGGACATTCATTGGAGTTTCGTGATGAACTTTCCAGCAAGTCGGGAGAGATATGCGCAAAATGTGGCGAAACCTCTAAACAACTTGTAGTCCACCATACTCGAATGGTGAAGCGATCTACGAGAAGAAATGGAATTGCTGTCATGCAAGCTAGTAGAGACCTCCCGAAAATCCTTATCTGCGAACACTGTCATCGAAATGTTCATCCGAACACTAAAATGATAAGAGGATAGTTAGGTTGATCGTGAGCCGTATGCTTGGAAACTTGCTCGTACGGTTCTAACGGGGGCTGGAGGGAAACATGCCGAAGGGCAGTGCGCCTTCCTTCTACCCAGTGATTCTATACGCAACCGATACATTTTAGATGTTCCTCAACAATACGTCACCAAAGTCTCTGTAGATGCCCGTTACAGCGAGTTTCCGCAACATTATATAAAAGTCTGCGAGCTCCATTCACACAATACCATGCGGGCATATTTTAGTTCTATTGATGACAAAGATGAGGTTGCCACAATGCTATATGGTGTAGCCGGGAGAATGCAGTATATCGATAGTAGAATCTCTTTCGATATGTTAACTCGGGCAGGTGTTGCCGGTCGATTTATTCCAATTGAGCCAGGAATCATCTTTGCCGAGCTGTCGGATGGTCCGATAACTCCTGTTCCTTACCCTAGTGATTGGCAGCATAATGTTAAAATCGGAAAAGGTAATTAGGAGGTTTCATCCCTTGATCAATTTACTTAAATATCACAAACAAATTCTCTATTACATCGTAATGGTTGGCTGCGGCGGAAACGGCGGGTATGCAGTTCAACGGATTACCAAGATGATGCATGCCTTTACACATGTGCCAAGCTATCTAATGTTAGCCGATCCGGATCAAATTGAAGAAAAGAACCTGCTTAGGCAGCCGTTCGTAAAGCAGGACCTTGCTAAGAAAAAGAGTGAAGTGCTTGCTAACCGCTATGGTGCAACGTATGGTTTAAGAATCGGCTCCTATTCAGATTCGTATATTGAATCTGTTGAGCAACTAGAAAATTTGTTTAACCAAACGGATTATATGCATAAACAAGGCCAACACATTCAAAAGGTGTTGATTGGTGCCGTGGATAATGGATTTTCACGGAAGATCATGGATGATTACTTTCAAAAGTCTGACGATATCATATATATCGACGCCGGCATTGAAGGTGTCTATGTACCTTCCGGTGACCGCTCTCCGGAAGAATGGACAGCGGATGAGCAACAGGAACATATTGAGAGTGGATATTCAGGACAAGTGGTCATTGGCTTAAAGAAAAATGGGAAGGTGCTCCTTCCTCCACTTAATGAGGTTTATCCAATAGATGTGAAAGATGCAATCCCGCCTTCTCATAACTGTGGACTTGAACCATATCAACCACAGCGCATGATAGCAAATGAAAATGCAGCCTTGCAGATTTCCACAATAGTAAATGAACTTTTTTCTTCAAATAGCATTCTTGTGAATGTAGTAAACTTTAATGCTAGGACAATGCTTTCACGTCCTACGTATGTCGATGAGATGAAATAATGTTCAAAAAGCAGAGAGGCACAGCTTCTCTGCTTTATTCTATTATTCAGTAAGAGAAGAAGGGTCAAAAGTCTCAATTTTTCATTGACGGCATTAATGATTTGTAATAATATGGTGTTATTACGAAGCAAATGCATTTTTCTTTTCTTTGTCGCTACTATTTCGACAAAGATCAAGTACACCAGATTACGCTATTTATTTACTGGTATTCATATATAAGGCTTATTTAGCCATGGAGACGCTAGACACCCTGAATTGGTGTCTTTTTGTGTTTCTATGGCTATTTTTATGCCTTAAATTCCAAGGAGGTATTATTCATATGGCAGCTTCTAATGGATACAAAACACTTATTCACTATTACCTGCAAAAAGACTGCTGGAGTATTCATGTTAAATCCTGTTGCTATCAAGGGCATTACGTTATCGTCCAAGGGCCTTGGGAAACTGAGGTTAAGCCTACTCGGAAAAGTAACCCTCGAGGATGGGTAACAGCGCGATCACACCAGGTTACATACTTTTGCAAGGAAGATGCTGCATTATCGGATAATCATCTGGCCCTACAGGATGCTCTAAAACGAGCAGGAGACCGATTGCAGTATGACAAGGTGAATATGACGTTTAATCATACACAAGGGAATGGCGGGCTATTATTTACGCCAGAAGGAGCCTTTATCCTTCAGCTGCAGCAGACCGATGGTTTCTGTGATTACCTTTTTGATTTTATAGAACCGGAGGTAGCAGCCCATGTCGGTTAATCTTGTAGATTGGTACAAAAATGTAAGTGCTGAAGCTTATGTTTTACCCGAGTTGCCGGAAGGCATGCTCCCGATCAATGAATATGATCAAGTTCATGTGAATGTTTCCGGAGGAGCTGATAGCGTAGCTACTGCATTAGTGGCATTGTACGGTTATCGTATTCCCAAAGAGAAAATCACACTCGTTCATATGCGTGTTGATGGCGATCCAAACGATAAAACCAAGCGCCAGTTATTTGATTGGCCGCAAACCGATGACTACCTGGAATACTTGAGCAAAGCGCTCGATCTTCCATTGGTGACGATTTGGGGCGATATGAGCTTGGAAGAGCGGATCCGGAGTAGAGGGATGTTTCCTGACTCAAAATGCCGCTTCTGTACCTCTTATCAGAAACGAGATGTTTACGCAAAGTGGGTACGTCAGTTTAACGATTGTAAAATATTACTTTTAACCGGCGAGCGATCGGAAGAATCAACCGAACGGGCCGCAAAGAATGTATTTCAGATTCACTCCGCTCAAGCAACGGGCAGGAAGGATCGAATCGTTCATTGGCTAAAGCCGATTAAAGATATGCTGAAAATACAAGTTCGTCAGCTGATAGCCGATTATGGAATCGAATTACATCCTTGCTATCAATGGGTGTCCCGCTGCTCCTGCAAATTCTGCATCTTTAATACCTCTGCAGAGATGCAGCACACGTCCAAATTATTCCCGGATGACTGGGAGTACCTAAAACAAATGGAACGTGAGCTCGGACATACCATGAAGAGTAAGAATGGCGGCTCTCATTCACTTGCTTCCTTTATTAACGAAGATCAAATATCACTCTTTATATAAAGGACTTCTCGAATAGAAAAATTAACTTGGAGGTTGATTTATATATGAAGATTAAATTCACGGAACGTACTGTGAACACCGAACTTCCTGACTTAATAGCAAAGATGCGTAATATCGTTCACACGATAGTTGCAAATCCTAAGTTTCATGCTGATTTTGAAACAAATGATTGCCACGTGTTAGCTCGCTGCGAGAAACCAGGAATATTTGCTTGGTACGTCTACGATAGCGGAACGCATCTCTTTTCCTTAATTGATATGAACGAGGTTCTAGCCTTTCAACGTGAATGGCTCGATAACAATGTAGAAACTAACAAAGAAAACAGCAAAAATCGTCTTTATGTAATCGATGTTTTTGCCGGTCAACTTTACCGTGTTTACGAGTATCACAAACAGAAAGATCTGGCTGCTCATCTGATCCAATCCGTTGGATGAACGGACACCTTGAGGACAATGGAATAAGCCCTGTGGCATATTCGGTTGTCCGATTAGGTTGCCCGTTCCCCTTGCAGCCTGCTTATTACCCAAACCACATATTCTAGGAGGAATTTTTTATGTCAAACCAAAACAATATTACATTTCAAGTATTGATCGAAGAAGATAAAGTAGCTGGTGATTTTACTGCATACGTGCCCGCTCTACGTCTTGGTGCGCAAGGAGAAACGCTAGAAGAGGTGAGGAAGAATGTTACTGACCTCATTTCAATGGAGTTAGAGTCCCGCTCCCGCAAAGGTCAAACGCAGTTACCAGATGATAATACGGCTTTTATGGAATCCCTTGAAATTCCGATTCCTGTCGTGTTCTAATGGAACTTATCGAACGGGTGTACGTAATAGAAAATATAGGAAGAACAGGGGCCTTACAAAGCGAGTGCTCCTGTTTTATTAACTACACCAATCGTGAGGGGTTATATGGATGAAGAAGAAAATGTCGATAGAGGACCAAATAGTAGTATTAACAGAAAAGACAGCAGAATTCAGAAAAATGGATCTCAATCTTCTTAAAACTCATAAAGCTTTGTACACAGGGAAAAGGGATCACCTTAATGTAAAAATAAACACATTTGCTTTTATCTCAGGTTTGTTTGCGTTGATAGTAGCTGTCTGCGGTTTTATCATTCAATCTTTTGATGGAAAAGAACCGGATTTAGTAACCGCTAAGATCGTTTACTCTTGTGCCATTGGCATTTTAGTCTTCATTATGGCCTTCTATTTACTTGGTAAAAGTAAAAGAAACGATGAAATCTTTGAATATTCTTCCTATGTAAGCATAATTGATGATGTGATTAAAGAGAAAGAAAGAGAAGTTGAGGAGCAGCAAGTAAAACATCAAAATGATCTTCATGCGATCCCATCAGTAGAACCAGCCAGAGTAAGTTAGAAAATACATTTCATCATATGACCAATGTGCTTTTCAATGCCGATGCTCCAGGCTTAAAAATGGAGCTTATTTATTATAGTCATTCGGTTGCATAGATATTATCTAATAGGAAAATTTCCATCAACATAGTAAAATGGAAGAAATACCAAAAGAGAGGTCATAAAAATACATATGAAAAAATTACGCAATCTTACGCTCGCAACCACACTGTTCGCATCTATTTTTGCATCTCCAGCATATGCAGCTGCACCTACCAAACCTGAAAAAGGTAAGCTCTCCGTGTATTTTCTCGATGTAGGCCAAGGCGACGCAACTTACATCAAAACACCGAATGGTGACGATATCCTCATTGACGGGGGTAACAATAAATATGGTGACACTGTCGTTGACGATTTGAAGAAGCTCGGTGTTGATGATATCGAAATTATGATTTCAACGCACCCGGATGCTGACCACGTTGGTGGCATGGACACAATTCTCAGCGCTTTTAAGGTAGAGGCCGTTTACGCACCAAAAGTGTCCCATAC
Source organism: Paenibacillus sp. MMO-177 (assembly GCF_037147795.1). Taxonomy (NCBI): domain Bacteria; kingdom Bacillati; phylum Bacillota; class Bacilli; order Caryophanales; family Paenibacillaceae; genus Paenibacillus; species Paenibacillus sp. MMO-177. Next base: position 211,932 of record NZ_JBBCUR010000006.1, read on the forward strand.
AACGCAGACTTTCAAGGACTTCCTTACCGCGGTTAAAAATGAAAAGTTGACGATCAAAGAAGCAAAAGCCGGTGTTACACTGCCTCTAAAAGGAATTACAGCTACTTTCGTTGGTCCTACCAAAGAATACGCGAAGAGTGATCTTAACGACTGGAGCGCCGTGCTGCGCGTGGTCAACGGTAAAAACTCGTTCTTATTCACCGGTGATGCGGAACAGAAGTCAGAGGCCGATATGATCTCGTCAAAAGCCACGCTAAAATCAGACGTATTAAAGGTAGGCCACCACGGGTCGGATACCAGCTCATCAACTGCCTTCATTAAGGCTGTCGCTCCAAAATACGCAGTCATCAGTGTGGGTGCTAAGAACAGTTACGGTCACCCAACGGCAACGACTTTAAATACGCTGAAAACCGCGAATGCTACCGTTTACCGTACGGATAAGAGCGGCACTATCACATTTGTAAGTGATGGAACAAAAATCACAGTAAAAACGGAGAAGTGATGCAATGAAACGCGGCGTAATCGATCGGTTCGAAGGTGATCTCGCTGTTATTGAGGTGGATGGTGATACCATCGATGTTGCTAAAACGCTATTACCCAAGAAGGCTCGTGTTGGTGATGCAATCGTCATCGAAGACGACGGGACCTTCCGTATTGATAAGGAGGCCACTAAGAAGCTGCGCAAAGAAATTGATGCGTTAATGGACGAATTATTCGAGTGAGGTAGTCACTAAGACGGACAGCGGGATTAAGTATGATCCGGGATTATTACGATACAGAATGGGAACAGTATGAAGAGCTCTTAGATATTTCATATTTTCAATTAAATCATTGCTGGGGGATATCCCTCAGCAATTTTTGCGCCAGTAACTCCCATTACATCACCTAAACGATCAATGTTACCATTAATACGGGTGATTATTATGAATTCTTTTTATCCGCAAATGCTTCTTCAAAATGCCATTAACAACGAGCCATTTGACCATCCTGATTACCTTGCAAGCCTAAAATTAGATGGGATTCGGTTACTTGTATCTAATATGGATAGTTTAAGGCTATATACAAAGAATATGGACGTCACAGCCCGCTTCCCTGAGCTTCACAACCCTCCAATCAGTAAAGGTACTATTTTGGACGGGGAGCTAATTGTAACGGATGAGAAAGGCCATCCTGACTTCGAGGCATGTATGGCACGATTCCAATCCCAAAAATCGAAGCATCGTATTCTTTTTTGTGCATTTGATATCCTCTATTACCGTGGACAGCGGGTTACCAATCTGCCACTCGAGCAGCGACTTGCGCTATTAGAGGATGAACTAATTGAAACCGAATATTACTCCAGGATGCGGATTTTGAACGGCAGTTCGACAAAACTGTTTGATATCGTGAAAGCAGCTGGTCTTGAAGGCATTATACTGAAAAAACGTGAAAGCCGCTACGAAACGAGTATCCGGCCATGTGCGCCAGGTTCGAAAGCGATCCGATCGTGGTCATGGCAAAAGGTAATTAACTATGATTATTCAGATGTGGTAATCACAGGCTATTCAAAACAATCTGGCGCTTGGTTAATTGGTGGATTTGAGGGAGAGCGTATTAAACCGTTAGGAACAATGGAACTTGGGATCACTGGACCGCTCAGGAAAGCTGTATGGCCGCGTCTAAGACGTCTCAATGAGAATAAGCAGTTTGTGTTCGTTAAACCCGAGATCTTGTGTAGGGTGAAACATAGAGGCTTTTATAAATCAGGGCTAATGAGACTCCCAGTGCTTGAGTCTGTTATTAATTAAAGAAAAAGGAGGCAAACTATATGCCTCCTTTTTCTGTTGCTTAGTTAGCCCGAAAGCTTTCTAGAAGAGGAGGGATCCGTACAGGCCAATCAGTTTTCATCTCATTGTTACTTTAATCTGGAGCTAAGTTTTTAATATACACAAAATGGAAATACTTATCTCTAAATGATACCCCAAGGGAAGGCGATACACATGATTCAAAATCGAAAAGACATTTGGACACCGGACGAAGATCAAACACTGGCGAGTATCGTGTTGAGTTATATACGTGATGGAAAAACTCAATTGAATGCTTTTAAAACAGTAGGAGAAAATATAGGTCGAACTGCTGCAGCTTGTGGTTTTCGGTGGAATGGCGATGTTCGTAAAAGGTTTGAGGAGTCTATTAATGAGGCAAAGAGAGAAAGATTGAAGAAAAAATCCCGTCAAAAAGGCAATGTCTTACCTTTTAGCACTCCTGGGACACCTGAATCCATAGTGGAGATTAGTGATCTTTTAGCAAGTATACGCCAGCTTGCAGAGAGCTATAAGTCACAAATACACACCCAACAAGAAACTATAAGCGCATTGAGGTCACAACTTTTAATTCGAGATGAGGAAATTCTGATTCTTAAAGAACAAGTAGCTAAAAATGCACCTTCTGATTTAGAAACCTTAATGGGGATCATGGATCGTGCCAGGAGTCTCGGAATTATTGAAAGAGCACAGCAGCATTAGTGTGAAATATCGCTTGTTTGCCCGTCCGCAATCAGTACCTAAAAATATTAGCGGTCGAATTCAATCCGGATTCGGCCGCCTTTAATTGATGATATAACAAAAATGGTCTTTAAATTGAAGCACTTAATAATGTTGCATTTATTGTTCTAGAATGAAAGTTCGAGTACTTTAGAGGTATTATTCCGAAATATCCTAAATAGAATAATTGTAGGTTATGTTATAAGGCGCGCATAACCTTTCAATGCAGACCTCTAATTATGGGGTCTGTTTTGCATTTCATTTCTATTCGTCTAGTAATCAGTTATGCGGGGATAATGGATTTATCGAAACCGTTAGGAGGGGCGTATTATTGACAATTGGGATCTCAACCATTCCGCCGATAAATCAAATATAGATATTTTAAAGGCTGCTGGTCTTGAAAGGCAGCCTTTTTCTGTTACTATGAAAAATATGGGATTATAACGTTAGGATGTTCAACGAATAAGGGAGAGGCTAAATGTCATGTGGAAAGCTAAAATTGCAGTTATAGTACTGATTCTACTACTTACTGCTGCTTGCGCTGAACGAGAGTTAAAAAATGATACACCAATGGAGGCAGCAGAAACTTTCATGAGCTCGGCAATAGCTGGGGATATCACAGCTAATGCAAAAATAAATCATTCAGATGACATGGACTTCCCACCACAGTATATTATTGACTTGGCTAATGAATATGACATCGTTGACAGGAAACCTAAAGAGATTTTCTTAGGTGTTAGTAGTGACAATGCCCGAGTTATTATTGCGACTTGGAAAGACAACAATGGGGAAGAGCAAGTCTGGAATCTAAAGTTTAATAAAGAGAAAGATGGTTACTACTTCAGATCCGTTGATATCGAATAATAAGATCATTCTTCATCTTTTAACCGGAAGGGCACACCCGCTTCCGGTTTATCTTTTATTCCCTGATCGTTCCCGACTAATATCGTGTGCAGGAGTCGGTCTTCTTTGGATTTGGAATCGCGCTATAATCGCCATTGTTATAATCGTCTTATACTCTTAGAATCAAATGCAGTTTAGGAGGAACAATATGAGTGAAAATAATAAAAATTTAACAGCAAGAAAAAAATTTTTGATTGGGGTTGCAGGGGTTGCTCTTCTAGCAGTAGCATATACCCTCGGTGAAATTGAATGGACTGGCAAAAACACGTCTCCAGTTTATGATCAAACAACAGATAAAATAAAGTCCATTACAACTGAAGAAAGTCCAGACACATCAGAATCCAGTTCCAGTAGCCTAAATGGTAGCACAGATACTAATGAACCAGATCAGAACTATTCCTTTCTTATTAACTCCTATCCAGATTCTGATTCAAATAATGTTTATGGTGAAAATTGGGACGGATCCTACTGGATATATCTATCACAAGAAGAAAAAGCTTCACTGATTTCCCCCTACTTAAAAAAGCTTCAGAATCAAGGAGTGACCACCAATGAAACTGAATGGTTTGTGGAGGCTCTCGATGCTTTCTACGGCCAATGGGACAATGATGAGAATACTGATAATGAAAAAATAATCGATGTACTTAAGCTATGCGCTAGAGCGGGTGGTTAGTGTTATAGTATTACAGGACGATGATGCCAATAGAGCACGATTTCTACGACCTGTCGAGTGCCTAACGAAAAATTTCATGAGGGTATTAAACGACGTCCTCTACAAGAACCGTCGGATCCTGACTGGAAAGAAAAATTGAACACAATTGCCCTTGGAAAATCAAGGTCAAAGTGAATTTCGAAATAAGAAGGAACTATCCTAAAAGAGATGGAGAAATGTCATCCATTTTGAAACTGAAATCTTGCCTTCAGCATCTGAGCTCATAGTGGATAAAATTAAACGTGATCTTAGAAAATATGAAGTGGAATCTTTTAAAGATGTTCCGTATGAACCTTGGTTATTGCTGGGTTTTGTCACACCCAACAGTGAAACAAGTATTGCATTTTCGCCTTCGTTTGAAGTACCAAAGCTACTATGGGAAAGTGATACCGAGGTCCTTCAAATGGAATTAACTCCTTTGCTGTTGCTTAATATTGTCGAGAGAATAATAAAGATATTTACACGGCCATATAAAATAACAGAGAATACTGACCCACTCTTTACTGATCTATTTTTGCAAGCCCGGTATCAATTAGAAAATGAATATCCTTTCACAGATCGAACGAAGATGTTTTTCCATAACTTCCGTGAAAGTAAAAAATGGAAAGCTGCTTTTGCTGCATTCGTTAGAAATAACGATGATAATGAGAAAACTGGAGTTCCAAGTGGATAACCTAGCGAGTGCTGTCGGGTGACAAGAACATATATGCCTAAGAAGCCGCTAATTACGGCTTTTTTCTTTTTAACGATATATGTTCATGTCAAAAGCCAGTGACAAGAACATATATCGTTAACCGATTTAGGACAAGAACTTGAAATGTTAGCCTTAGTTAAACGGGAATGGGGAGCGCACTTATGTCGAATGACAATAACATCTATACAATGGAAGTCGCATAAATTGCGGCTTTTTTATTTTTAGTATAGAAGTTCTTGTCGTGAGCTCACGACAAGAACTTCTATACTAAGCCGTATTAGGACAAGAACTTCTATACAAGGCCGTGTTCCCCAAGAACATCAGATCGAGTTATTAACCTAAGGGGAGTCAAAAAGCTCAATAAAAAATAAGGCAGCAGATCAAAGGATCCCCTGCCTTATTTTATTTCGGTATATGACATTATTTCGGTCGAGATTGCATTAGCTCTGCCTTTGCTTCGGCTAGAAAAGTTTCTTCTCTTACTCTATCCAAAGCAGATGAGGATAATATCTCATTCAACGCAGTGTTCATTTGTACCTGAGAATCCGCAGCATTAATACGAAGCATAAATTGTTGCCGCAACTCTTTAGCGGTTTGCAGCTTGTTCTCTATTTGAGCTAAAGTTTCTTTCATCTGATCGGTGCTTTGCTGTAATCTCTCCACCTCTGGCTCTAACTTGGCTAGGTAAGATTCCTGTGAATGTGCTTGCACCAGCCAATGCTTTGCCATGTCTGCATTTCCAACTTTAGCTTCTTGATCGGCTTTATCCCGGTACATAGCCGAATTGACTAAATGAAGATCCATTTTTCGTTTTTGAAGCAGCCATTCCGATTCCGATCTGTTTACGGAAACAGTTAGTTCGCGTAGTTTTTCTGAGGAAGACTCGATAAAGGCACTCAAGACTTGCAGTGGATGATCTTCCTGAGGGGAATTCGCTTTGAAGAGAACCCTTATGCGGTCAAAAAGCCCCATCGGCTGACCTCCTTCTAACTCGTTAATTAATCTTCACAATATTTCCGATCCACACCAGTCTGGAAAGAAACTGCCGTAATAAACCTTCCAGCTGCTCCATCATCACCATATTCATAAACAAAAACATGGCCTCGAGGAAGTATTCTGCCTAGCACATCAACCGAATTACTGGTGACCTTATATACAGCAGGGAAGGGGCAACAGTACCAATAGCCATCTTCTCTAATGAGATTTTGTTTCAGAAGGTCTTCAACTGTAGTTTCATACTCACGTTCAATAGGCGTAATTTTACAAGAACCCCAATGTTCTTCCAAGTCTTCAACCGCTTGTGCATATTCTCCGGACTTAATAATATCATTTCTTGCTTCAGTCGAAGTTACTTTCCAAATGTCTGATGAATCAAGTTTGCAACGAGGGTCTGCAAAGGAGCCTTTTGATGTGTTCAGGGTTTGACGCTTAATTAAGTCAGGTGCTTCCAGTCCCTGCGCAACAAGCAGGTAATCTGAAAGTGCCATCCAATACTGCTTTTCTGCATCTTCATGACTCTCTGTGGATACTTTACGACCATTCGTGATATTTCCGACAATCGCATCGCCGGCTTGTTTGCGTGTTTTAGCCGATTCGTACAATAAAATAATTTCTTTAAACTTCTCCCCTTGATTTCGGATCGATTCAACGGTTTGTGCAATCATCTCATCCATCTGTTCCGCAGAACGTCTCAAACCTGCCAGGTGTTCAACAGGGCAGGGGGAAGGGCCTTCCTCTTGCTGTCCAAGATAGATAGGTAATTGCATGGCCGCAGCGTTTGCAAATGCAGCTTCTTGCCTTGTAGCCACCATTAAGTCGGGAATTTTGCCATACCAAATATCTGCCTGATTGTGTGTGATCACTGGCACGGCTTTTGGTTCACTCAAGAATGCATCTCCTAAAAGAGCGTCTGCCATGGTTTGCATGCTTCTGGCAGCCTGCAGGAATGCACGAGCTCGGGGCGTATCGCTTTGGGCAAGCTCCACATGCAAGCCGTACACTTGTTCTCCAAGTCGTTTATAGCTTTCAAGATGCTCCGGAGGACAAATTTTTTGTCCTGTAATACTCTCACGAATCCAATCGAAAAGTCCCATTATTGCACCTCCATAAAATTTCACGCATTGTAATTTACTTTATCACTAAAAGTCTTACCATATAATACGTATTGAATTAGACGATAGTTTCTGCCTGTAATTTTTATTGCAGGAAATATCGTCCCACACATTACCATGCTCATTACTTTGATCAAATTTATTAGCATGATACAATGAATCAGAAGAAGAATGTCCGGAGGTATCAGACATGAAGATTAAAAAAATCAATATGGAAGAAGAAGGGCTGCTTCGTTTTTTTGGAACACTAGAACTGAAAATTATGAACCTTATGTGGAAAAAAGAAAAGCTGACCATTAAACAAGCTCATGAACTTATAAATCATGAAGATCCCATTTCACTGAACGCTGTAATGACAGTCATGATCCGTCTGGTAGATAAAGGTCTTCTTTATAAAGAAACAACTGGCAAGAGCAGAAACCGCTTGACCTATTTTTATCCAGTACATACAAAGGATCAATTTATTAATGAACAAACAAAAATTGTAACAGATGAATTAATTGATGATTTTGGATCTGTCGTTGTAATCCACTTTATTGAGCGTCTTGATAAAGCAGATGCATCTTTGATCGAAAAGCTGCAGCGTAAACTGGAAGAGATGAATGGACAATGATTGATAAGGTGAAAATGCCTCGAAAACCTAAGATAGCCTTTATTGCCCTTTTACTGATTACAGGTTGGATCGTATCCCAAATAACCTTTAATTTAGTGCATCAATTAATAGATGTACCCAATACATCTGATTTCCGGCATTTATGGTTAGCGATTATTCGTGATTTAACAACCAATCATTTTTTTACGGAGCAAATGATAAATGGCTTTATTGTATATGCTCTGGCCACTACCGTATCGTATTTATCAATTCAAACGATAAAACAAATACGACTCAAAAAACTTATTTTGGATCGTAGAGAAGACGATCTGACTAAAGAATGGAATCAACGCTATAGTCCTACAAAGAAGAATATAGTAATTATCCAAGAGCCCGTTTTTATTGCATTATCATATGGAATATGCAAACCTAAAATCCTCATTTCTACTTACGCGCTCTCTAAGTTTAGTGAAGATGAGATTGAGGCTATTTTATATCATGAACAATATCATTGTTTAGCCTATCACCCTCTGCAAATAAACATGTTGAAGTTACTAAGTAAAGTGTTATTTTTTATCCCTGTGATCAAAGAATTATCTCATTTTTATTATATCTGGATGGAAATCATGGCAGATCGGTATGCTATTTATCGAATGAAAAATACAGCACCTATAGGGAGAGTACTTCTTGGACTGGTCGAAGATGTAAGGACCACGCATAAACGCTTTCCAATAAGTTCTCATTTTGCAAATGAGGCAATCAATTATCGAATGCAACAAATCATTGATCCTTCTAATGAACTGAATATTCCCTTTTTGAAGAGAAGGAGCATTATTATATCCATCTCTATTCTCATTACATTAACGTTGTTTGGCTTTGTCTGTAATCAATTTGGAGGGCTTGTATAAGCCCTCCATTTTTTATGTGCCCGAGCTGTTTACAAGAAAGGAGCTACTCAAATGAAAAGAATCTAATGAATAGATGAAGGAAAAACAACAAAATAAATCGAATTATACTACTCTGTGTAGTTTAATGTCGCAATATCTTATGTTGTGACTTAGCTTGATAATTCATTCGAAAGGAAAAATGAGGAGGCTTAAAATTAGGAATTAATCATAATGGTTAACAACATGCAGAGAATTAGAAAATGTAGGTGAAAATTTTGCGAAAAACGAAAATAATTTTAATGGTTATCGCAACGGCGCTCTTGATACAACCTAACGAAAAGGTAGAGGCAAGTACTTGGGATCAAATCAATCAGGAGATAAACTCGGTTCAGGAACAAATTCAAGACACAAAGAAAGAATCAAATCGAACCAATGATCAATTAGAAGAAATACAAGCTGGAAAGGTCAATGTGGAGCAGGCTATCGAAACCGTTATGGCAGAGTTAAATATGGTCAATGACAACTTAAATGCCGTTCAAACTCGAATTACAAGTAAGGAAAAAGAACTCATACAGATTCAGAATGAACTAGAAGAGGCCAAACAGCGTGCTAATGAACGAGATACATTATTGCAATCCCGTATGCGACTCCTCTATATGAATGGGGCAGTATCATATGTAGATGTCTTATTAAATGCAACAAGCTTTTCCGATTTTATAGATCGATTTGATGCATTGCATTCAATCTTGAGTCGAGATCGTGATCTGTTAGAGCAAACTAGAAAAGAGAAAGCAAGTATTGAAGAGACAAAACTTCAAGCCGCAAAGCAATTGCAGGAAATTAACAATATGTATGCAAAGTTAGAAACCTATAAAAGAGAATTGAGGAATAAAGAAAATGAAAAAGCTTTATTACTTGCCCGTTATGAACAAAAAATTGAAGAACTTGAGGACATCTCAGAACAGCAAGAACAGACCTTAATTTTGCTTGCAAATCAAGCGTCAAAATTGGAAGCACAGAAAAAGCAGCAGAACCCAGGAACTAAAACGTATCATGGTGGTAAGCTAGGGATGCCTATTATTGACTATTCCCGTATGAGTTCTCCATATGGCTCTCGGGTTCATCCCGTAACAGGTGTCAAAAAAATGCATACGGGAATGGATTTTGCCGCGTCGAGCGGAACAGAGATTATTGCCGCTGAATCAGGAGTGGTCTTGTTGGCTCAAACTGTAAGTGGTTATGGGAACACTGTAATTATAGATCACGGGCAAGGAGTATGGACATTATACGCTCATATTAGAAACGATGGAATAAAAGTTGCTGCTGGTGACAAAGTTTCGAAAGGACAAAAAATTGCTGAAGTGGGGATGACGGGTACAGCAACAGGTAATAATCTTCACTTTGAGGTAAGAATTAATGAAAACGCAGTTAATCCGGAACCATACATTCAATAACCTGAACGTATGTCTTTAATCAAGTAGAGATCTACGCAATTAAACTATTTATTGTAGTATAATTTTCCGCAGTTCCTTCTAACCGGAGGGAACTGCTTTATTCTTGTTGGTATATAAGAGCTTTCTATTACATTCAAGCCTTTAATTAAAATTAACTTCGAAAAAAATAGGTGTTATCTTTTGTGTGATTTATTAATTCAGCTTTAGCTTCGGCGAGAAATTTTTTCTCTTTCACTGTGTCTAATGAAGAAGGGGAGAAGGTTTTCATTTCTAACGGGGAATTGGCTGCTTCCAGACGAAGCGTGAATTGTTTATGCATCTCTGTAGCAATAAACAATTTGTTTTCCAACTGGGATAAGGCATCTTTCAATTGAGAGGTGGAGCGGTGCAATCTTTCCATCTCCAGGATTAACCTCTCATAGTCCAGTTCCTCCGAGTTTGCTTGTATAAGCCATTGTTTAGCCATGTCGTTATTTCCAAGATTACTTTCCAGTTCTGCTTTTTCTCGATAAATGGCCATATTGACTAGATGTAACTTCATTCTCCCTTTAATAAGTAGACACTCAGATTTCGATTTATTCAATGATATAGATAGTTCATGAACTTTATCTGAATAGAATTCAATAAAAGCATTTAAAATTTGCACCGGCTGATCTTCTTCCGGTTTGGCTTTGAAAAAATGTTTCAACCGGCTAAAAAGCCCCATGAAATGACCTCCTTTATTCTCCTTAGATCATCATTATTAATTCATTTCGGTCTAAATAACCGATTCATGACAGGGAAGTGGCAATAGCTTATAATTCATATATAAGACGATCAAAAAATAAAGCCCTAACAACTGTTGTATTAGGGCTTCATGTCTTTTACATCTTATTTTTTTTACCTTCAATTAAAATGGTCAAACTTACAAGTGTAACAAATATGGTTGCTCCCATGTCGGATAGAATAGCAATCCATAAAGTCAGCCATCCCGGAATGGTCAATAATAATGCAATGATCTTCAAACCGAGTGCAACTATAATATTAAAACGGATAACTCGATTGACGCGTTTAGCAACTGAAACCGCAGCCGGCAATTTACCTAAGTGATCCTGCATAAGTACAATATCTGCTGTCTCAATTGCGCTGTCTGTTCCTTTACCCATTGCAATTCCTAATTGGGCTGTAGCAAGAGCAGGGGCATCGTTAATCCCATCTCCAATCATGGCTACAATACCTTTATCAGATAATTCCTTTATATGATTAACCTTGTCTTCAGGCAGCAAACCTCCAAAATATTTCGTGACACCAACTGTACTAGCTACCTTCTCAGCTGTTTTTTGATGATCACCAGTAAGCATTACAGTATTTTTTATTCCCAATCGATGCAAAGCGTTAATGACCGACTTACTTTCTGGACGAATTTCATCTGCAATGCCAAAGATCCCGAGAATTTGATGCTCATCCGCAACTATAACTAAGGTGAGACCATCATTCTTAAGTTCTTCAACCCGTGTTCTAATGGAATCAATGATTTGAATATGTTCAATACTTTTTTCATTCCCCAGCCAGTAGGATTGGCCCTTAACCTTGGCTTTTATGCCTTGACCAGTTACAGTTTGAATTTCATCTGGTTCTGGTGTAATAATGTTTCTGCTTGCAATTTCCTTCATTATAGCTTTTGCCAGCGGATGAGACGAAGATTTTTCAATGGCTCCAGCTACTTCGAAAAAGCGATCTTTATCATAGACCTCAAGTTGTGCTACATGTGGCTCACCTTTTGTTAGGGTACCTGTCTTATCAAATGCAAGGGTATCGATTTTCCCGAGTTGTTCCAGGAACACGCCGCCTTTCACGAGGATACCATTTCTCGCGTTACGTGTAATACCGGATACAATGGCAATAGGCGAGGACAGAATTAATGCACAAGGACATCCGACGATCAGAACCGACAAGCCTTGATAAAGCCATGTTACCCAGTCCCCTTGTAAGAGAAGAGGAGGGACCACTGTAACTAATGCTGCAACAATCATAATTAGCGGTGTATAGTATTTGGCAAATTTATTGATGAACAATTCAGTAGGTGTTTTCGTTTCCTGAGCTTCTTGAACAAGGTGAAGAATCTTCGCTAAAGAGGAGTCATTATAGGCCTTTTCAATTTTTACAATAAGTAGTCCTTCATTGTTAATGCTTCCGCCAAAAACAGGCTCACCGGCTTCTTTCTCAAGGGGGAGAGATTCCCCAGTTATGGCAGCTTCGTTAACTGAGCTTTTCCCCTCTAGAACGACACCATCTGATGGAATTTTTTCACCCGGTTTAATTTTTACGAGGTCTCCAACTTGTAAGGAAGAGATAGGTACAACGATTTCTTGACCATTTTCCAGCTTTATTGCCTCTTTTGGAGCAACTTGAAGTAGAGTCTCCATGGAACGTCTTGCCTTCTCCATGCCATAGCCTTCGAGGAGCTCATTTAATCCAAATAAAATAGCTACTAAAGTCGCTTCTTTCCATTCACCAATCGCAACTGCGCCAACCAATGCAATAGTCATAAGCGTATCTATGTTAAATTTAAGCTTTCTCAAGTTCTTTAAACCGCGGAAGAAAGTCGTGTATCCACTAATAACGGTAGCGACTAAATAAAGAAGAATAATGGACCATTTCGCCAAAGTACCATCCAAAAAGATTGCCGCAATATAAATGACACCTGAGGCAATAAGGAGTTTTAACATTTTGTTTCCATCACCATGTTCGTGATCATGATCACCATGACTATGCCCGTGATGTTTGTGATCGCCATGCCCGTGATCATGATCATCGTGTTTGTGATCGCCATGTGTGTGATTATGATGACTGTGATTCTTACTAATCGCTTGCTCATTTAACTGCTCAGAGATATATGCACCGTCTGACTTTAGGATCCGTTTGACATCCGTCAATGAAACATCCGAATTAACCTTTAATTTGCCTGAGTTATAGCTAAGAGTCGCATCATTACCATGATCTAACTGTTTAATTTCATCTTCTATCCTTTGCGCACAACCTGCACAGGATAGCCCTTTAATGCGATATTCATTCATGTGAACTTCCTTCTTTCTTTATATGAATAGTTGCTCATATATTATGCCATTAACATAAAAATGTCAAACCTAATTTGCCCAAAAGTAACGAATCAATTGCATTTCATTATTTGAATTCGAATTTATTTTACAGATAGAAGGAGACCCAAAAAAGGAAATACCACGGCAATTAAAGATAAAGTGAAGAAATGACCAATTTTGTACCTTCTGTACGCTGTAAACAATAGAGCAATTGAGATAGCTCCCATTAGAAAACAACCTATTCCAAGAAAACTCCAGTTCCATTGCAGGGATAGATCGACCAAATTTGGATGTAGAATTTTAAATAAGGAAGAGGCTACTGCTTCTTCTGATTCCGTCTCGTGAGGAGGCTCTTGGATTCCCATAAAGGCAGTCGTTATAAGAATGAGTACGGCAATAAGACTCTCTGCCTTAAGCCAGGAACTTAGACCACGACTATTGTGGCCATTTGCATACACTTTGGTAAGAATCCCATTCATAAAAGCTAATAAAATAAGTGGAATAAACAATAAATGTTTGAGTAACAAGGCCTCGCCATAATCAATGCCCCATGAATTGATATACCCAACTTCTATAATTATTGACATCATTACAAATCCTGCGATCAAAATAATTATCATACAAACAATAGACAGTGGGGTATACCATCGAGTAAAAGCTTTCCAATTCCAATTTCCTTTATTAAACCATGCAACAAGAATAAGGATTCCTAGCCAAACAGAGACTGCTCCAACATGAAGAGATTGTGATAAAAGTCCCCATGTCTTAGAAAGGGATGCGGGGTGACTTGCATAACCATGAATAAATACCATGCAAAGCCAAATTCCAACTGCAATCCATTTTGATGGCTTGTGTTTTAAACCATTAAAAGAAATGACCATAAATAAAGCGCTGCCGAGAATAAAATTCATAATCCAAGCACGTCCAAATGAATAGTCATTCAAAACAATTAAGAGGACTTCCCAAAAAGACATTTGTGGAGCAAAATCCATCAGAATGATGGATGTTCTTACGATTGATGCGAAAGAAAATAATGGAATTCCAATTGCAGCCAATTGAAATAATCGAAAAGGTACATTGGTTTCTGGCTTTAACCCTTTTGGGACAAACTCAAGTAAAAGGTAACCAGCAGAGAGTGCAAACGAAAGATAAAGAAGAGTTTCAAATAGGTAAATATACAACGTATCAACTCCAAAAATAGGGAATGGTTGCTTTAATCTATTTTATCATGAACTGCACACTTGAGAATATGTTCATTTGTTCGAATGTAGAATATAATTAAATACATGTTCATGTATCTAATTGTCATGATTTTGTGATAAATAATATGATCTTGGTTTTTAATCATTTGCTATAATCAACAGCAATTGAAAAATTCCGGAGGGAAGGTAAAATGAGTCGATCTAAAGCTATCGTATGTTTATCATTGATTTTGTTATTTATTTTTCCGCAGTTGTCAAACGCACAGACCAACATGGAATTCTCAGAACCTGCATCAAACGCTACAGTATTAAAACCTGTAAACCACATTACCATGCAATTTAATACAGAAGTCGAGAATCTCAGTACGATTCAATTGCTAAACGGGAAAGGTGAGGAGATAAAAAACTCAGAAATAAAAATTAAAGATGAAAAAATGGAAGCAGAATGGAGTGAGCCTCTACCAAATGATACCTATACCGTGAAGTGGAAGATCGTAGGTGGGGATGGATATCCCATTGAAGGGGAATATAATTTTCTGGTAGCTGTGGCTAATCAACCAGAAGAAACTCCAGAACCGACCACTGAAAATGGATCTGAATCAACAATAATATCAAATCCAAGTCCTACGATAGAACCTTTGCAAAGCTCGGATTATACGGACATTTCAACAACTACAAGTAAACAAGATAACTTTGCCCAAGGTACTTTCTGGATTGTATGTGGGATTGTTATAGTAGCCATCATCGTATTTTTCACAAGAACAAAAAAGAGAAAATAAACGTGCATCAGGCATCCTGTTTAACAGGATGCCTGATGCATTTTAAAAATTAAAATTTCCCCATTCTTTTGTTCGACAATTGATGAATACTTGTTCATATGATACTTTTTAGGTGAGTAGATATTAAGGAGGTAGGAATGATCCATTCATTACAACAAAAGTTGAAGTTAGTTCTTGTTATTTTCCTTTTAACACTATGTACATGTCTTATATTGGGTATGCAACTTAAAACAGTATACCAAGTTGAATTTGATGGAAAAAAACTTGGTTATATTTCAGAGATGAATTTACTTAAAAAGTGGGGCCAAGAACAATCATCCATCGTTCAATTCAAGTATCCGGATGCTGAGTTAGTATCAAATCAGGCTTTGTTTAAAATTAAATCGGTCAAGCGATTTTTTACTAAAGCTCAAGATGAAAAGGTGGAACAAGAATTTAATCAGAGGTTTATTGTTGAAAGTTCAGGTTATACGATTCAAGTGGATGGAGAAGTAGTAGGAGTTGTTGCAAATAAAGAAATGGCTGAGCTCATCCTCCAAAAAATTAAAAACAATTTCTCCGTTCGAAATCAAAGTATGGAAGTAACGTCTCTTTCATGGAAAAAGGAGCAACAACAATATAAAACAGTGACTTATAAATCAGTTCAATTTGTTGAAAATGTTATTGTATCCACTGTGAAAACAGATCCAGCTCTACTTTCCAATCCTGAGGAAGTCATCAAGAAATTAAAAGGAGAAGATATAAAAAGAACAAGCTATACCGTAAAAGAGGGGGATTGTGTTTCTTGTATTGCACAAGATTTCAATGTTTCTCAAGAAGTTATTTACTCGAATAATCCCTGGATTCAAGACGATTTTATTGCTATAGGTGATAAATTGGATTTAACTATTAGTAAACCCAAGCTATCTGTAAAAACAACCGAAGAATATACTGAGCGGCTTCAAGTACCGAGCGGGGTCAAGATCATATACGATAACAGCATGAGAGTCGGACGTTCGAAAGTTTTAGATCAGGGGAAGCCAGGTATGAAAAAAATCACATACTTGCGAACTAAAATTAATGGGAAGCTAATAGATGAAAAAGTAGTTAAATCTGAGATTCAACAAAAAGCAGTTCCAAAAAAAGTTCTGCAAGGCGCTAAGATTATTAAAGGCATAGGATCTGGCGTATTTGACTGGCCCATTATAGATCCAACAGTGACAAGCCAGTTTGGTAAACGTTGGGGAAGATTTCATGCTGGAACGGATAGTGTTTCATCAAATCGTACGATTTACGCAGCCGATAGTGGTAAGGTAATTTATGCGGGGTTTACATCTGATTACGGTAATCATGTCATTATTGATCATCAGAACGGCTACCAGACCTTGTATGCTCACATGAGTAAAATCAATACTAAGAAGGGGAGTCTCGTTGAAAAGGGGGACACGATCGGTATTATGGGGACAACAGGTCGCTCCACCGGCGTGCATCTTCATTTTGAAATTAGGAATAAGGATAATGAAAAAATTAACCCACTAACTTTCTTAAATGAATGACAAATTTCTGAACGATCAGTTAAACGAATTGTTGAATATATGTTCATGTGATATTTTAGTCATAGTCGAAATTCAAGGAGAGGTGATTTGCGTATGCTTCAGGTGACTATTTACTTTGCTGTTGTGGTTGTTGCGGTATTATTTCTTGGCTTTAATATCTACAGGTTGATTAAATCTTCTACAACCGCTTCAACACGATCTAAAGGTGAAGATAGCAATCAATAAACGTAAGCATATGGAAATATCATCTAAAACTCTTGAAGTCAGATGGCGATATGACTCTTGCTTCTAACACAATAAAAAAGCCCAATGATAACTCACCATTCTTTTTGAATTGGATAGATAACAAAAGTGCCGAGCTATATAAAAAGCGGCATTTTTTGTTTGCTTCATAATAAACTCACAAGCCAAGTTATTTTGAGTTCAATCAATTTTCATTTAGAAACATGATATGAATAGATGATAATGTCTTGTAGAAAGGGGAAGGCGATGAAAAGGTTAAGTTTAAAAATGATCTTGTTATTGCTAGTCTGTGTAGTTTTCTCTGGATGTTCGATTTTAGGACAAGATGATTTGTTTGATATAAAAATATCTATTAAAGACATCTCAGATTCCAGTGATAGTGTTCGCGTTACATTAGCTATTGATGAATCGGTTGTTACCGATGAATCATGGGTGCTTTTTGAAATTCGGAATTCTGAAAATAACGGTTCTGCCTGGCTAGAAACCAAGTATGAGGGAAAAGGTATCTATACAACAGAAACGGATCAATTAAAAGGAAAATATAAATTAATCGGACATTTTTATGCTAGTGGCGGGATTCACTACTCTAGGGTATATAATCCGAGTAATGATCCTTCTAGATAGTGCCCTCAGGTGCTTGGGGGCACAAATAAGTCAGGGGTTCCATTTGAATAGTGATATGATCGATATTAAACTTTTCATGTAATGCTTCCCGGCATGCTGTTAATTGATTGTCGTAATTAACCGTTTGATTTAAGACTAAATGTACGGTTAGGGCGATTTCGGTTGTACTGATTCCCCAGATGTGCAGATCGTGAACATCTTGGACACCAGGAAGTCCCTCAAAATAAGCTTTAACTTGTACAAAGTCGATATCCTTAGGAACGGCATCAAGGGACATGTTTATCGAATCCTTTAACAAACTCCAAGTACTAATGAATATAACGACGGAAATTACCAAACTGACTGTAGGGTCAAGCCATAGCCAATCAGTAAATTTAATGATGAGACCAGCGATGACTACACCGAAGGATACGCCAGCATCAGCTGCCATATGTAAGAATGCTCCTCGAATATTGATATCGCCTTTGCTGCCACTAAGAAACATAATGGCTGTTAGGGTATTAATTATTATTCCGATTGCCGCTACCCAAATAACGGTATTTCCTTCAATTGGAGAGGGCTCTGCAAAGCGGCGGATCGCTTCCCAAGCGATTGCTCCCAATGCAATAAGCAAAAAAATGGAATTAAATAAAGCAGCTAATATGGAGGATCGTCTGAATCCGTAAGTTCGGCTCGAGGTTGGGCTTTTTTTAGTAAGCAAACTTGCAATCCATGCAAGTACAAGGGCTAAGACATCGCTTAGATTATGACCTGCATCAGCGACTAGCGCTAATGAGTTGCTTATAATTCCATATGTTGCTTCAGTGGCAACAAAAATGGTATTTAGGATGATACCGATTAAGAAGGCCTTGTTATAATTTGCAGTTCCATGGTTATGACCGTTATGATTATGTGAGTGTCCCACAGCTGATTCCTCCATTGCATTATGTATTAAGATGACCCCTGAAAATACAGGAGTCATCTATCTTGATTATTGGGGCTTATTTCATTTTAGATATTTGACTCGTGCTTCCAAGTTGTTGCTTTCCCGGTCTTAGGACAGTTAGGGAACGTATCTCCAGCTTGCAGCACGACATGTCCTCCATCACTGTCAGTGTAATGTCCATTTTCAGTTACTTTTTCACCACTTCTATGACGATGGTTTGCGTTTGCCATGTAGTTCTAGCCTCCAAGTTTAATTTGGTGTTTTGCCTGTCTAATTATTTTCAATATTGCTCAAAATCATTCATATGAAATGCCGAGTTAAAATTACGTTTTAAAATCCATTGTTCAATTATTGAGCGTATGGTTTAATCCATAATTCAACCAATGAAAAGGGGGAGCGAAGTGGTTTATTACTTGATTGCAGTATTGATGATTCTAATGGATCAATTGAGTAAGTGGATAATTACGAAATATTTGGTGATCGGTGAAACAATTCCTCTATGGCCTGGAGTTTTTCATCTGACTTCAGTCCGTAATCGTGGTGCCTCTTTCAATATTTTTGAAGGTCAGAAAGGTTTACTGATCGCACTTGCTTTAATCATAAGTGTCATTATTGTATTCTTCATCAGGAAACATGCTTCATCCAACAAGTTGCTCGGGATAGGTTTATCACTTGTGCTAAGTGGTGCTTTAGGAAACATGTTAGATCGTATTTTTCGGTCAGAGGTTGTCGATATGTTAGATTTCAGGCTCATTAATTTTCCGGTATTTAATGGAGCTGATGTTTTTATCAATATTGGAGTGTGCCTCTTTATTTGGTCCCAGTTTAAAGATAAAAAAGTCAATGATCAGGTTTAAATAAAAACAAATGAACTATTGATTCAGTATAAGTCCGATAGTTATTTCGTTTAAATGAAAAGATTCTAATCATTGTAATGGAGTGATGTGTCTGATTATGTCGTATTATACTACTTAAAGTAGTTTAATAAAATGATGCCGAATTCTGTAAGATGAAACCGGGGAACCAATGTACATGGGTGAATTAATCAATCTGATTATAGGGATCTTCAACCGAATCCGTAAGCTAACCTGGTAGGCAACGAAGGGAGAAAGTGTTTTTGAAAAAGTTTGTCTCGATTTTTGTTTTCTGTGTCATGTTAGTAACCGGTGCGCAAGGTGTTTTTGCAAGTGAATGTCCTCTTAAAGGATCAATAAACGAGGTAGTAGGAACTCCATACAAGTGGGGAGGCACAACGACTCAAGGTTTTGATTGCTCAGGTTTCATTAATTACATATTTAATCAATTTGATATCAAATTGCCGCGAACATCTCAAACACAAGCTAAGGTAGGGGATCCTGTTTCGAAAAGTAACCTACGTGAAGGTGACTTGGTGTTCTTTAATACGAGTGGCAAAGGGATATCACATGCAGGAATTTACATTGGTAATGGTAAGTTTGCTCACTTCTCCAGCAGCAAAGGCGTGACAATTAGTAAAATGAGTGAGGAATATTATGATTCCCGTTATGTAACAGCGCGTCAAGTGGGGTACTAAGAAGAAATGCAGTCTTTCAATATGAGAGACTGCATTTGCTTTGTTAGATAGCTACTGGACCTTGTAGGCGAGGGTTTTACAGTTCCTAAACAAGGGGGACCTACGCATTCAAGACTATATGGGGTAGTACCAGCGAAGCTGACACCACCCGCAAAGTAGATGTATTTAAATGTGAAATTTAAAGGGGCATCAAAATAACCCTCATCTTCTCATCAAGAGAGTACCAGGAAAGCTGACACTCACCGCAACATTTTTACAGCATATTTTTCCTCGCTCTATATAAAGAAAGGGTTCCATATATAGTCATAAATCGATCTGTTTCTTTAGTTTCATTAAATCCGGCATTAGTCATAAGTTGTAGTAAGAGGCCATTTACATTATCAGTAGTTGTTCTAAATCCGTCCAATATTTGGATGGGTAGGAATGCAACACGCATTAGTCCATTTTGAGCTTTGCCCCAATCCGCGATATGGATTTCACCTTGCGGTTTTAGTACTCGGAATATCTCGTGTAATGTACGGAGTTTATTTTCTAGCGTCAAATGATGAAACATAAGGCTGGTTACAATAAGATCAAATGAATTATTAGAGTATGGAAGTTCAAACGCAATGCCTTGATTAAACGTAATGTCCATTCCCATGTTCTCTGCTTTTCTTTCTGCAATTTGAAGAACTTTTGGGTCAATATCAATCCCGGTAACTTCTGCTTTTGGATACGTTTGTTTCAATAGGATGGTTAACGTACCGGTACCGCATCCTAGATCAAGGATTCGCTGCCCGGGGTCAACTTGAATTTGCCTAATTAGCTGGTTCTTAAAAGCGGATTCCCTCATCGTCCAACGTAATATCGGGTCATATAAAGATGTAAGCCAGTTGAATCGTAGAGCCGGAATAAAGTCTGTTTCCTTATTGTCTCTCTTCCTCATTTTCCCTTTCCTTCCGGCTACCTGCCATAAGTTATCCCTGTAATTTTAAAGTCCGACAAATTGTGCACTTTGCTGTCGGTACCCCTTCGATGCTCTCTCATTTCAATCTCACCCTAGAATCCCGTAACCATAAGAAATGCACTCGTTAATCGGAATTCCAGTTCAATTAAAAACTGTTTGAAAGAATAAGGTAGAAAAAAAACGCCAGCACGAAACGATAATAAGCAAACCAAGACAACTTAAGCCGTTTAATTGCATTTATGAATGTAACTACCGCAATCATTCCGACGACAAAGGAGATAACCAATCCGACGAGGAACAAACCAAGATCATCGAACGTCAAGAAAGCACGGCTCTTATATAAGTCTAAACCCGAGGCAGCGAACATGATCGGAACGGATACAATAAAGGTAAATTCTGCAACTGCTTTTTGGCTCGTGCCGACCAGTAAACCACCAGAGATAGTGGACC
Source organism: Paenibacillus sp. MMO-177 (assembly GCF_037147795.1). Classification (NCBI taxonomy): domain Bacteria; kingdom Bacillati; phylum Bacillota; class Bacilli; order Caryophanales; family Paenibacillaceae; genus Paenibacillus; species Paenibacillus sp. MMO-177. Next base: position 233,140 of record NZ_JBBCUR010000006.1, read on the forward strand.
CGGAACGGGAGAAGCCGGGCCAGAGTGCCAAACATTGAAAGACCCCAATGAGAAAAGCTTGTTTGTATGTAATATCGTCCATGGAGTCGGCTGTTATTGGTATACGTACCCTCTCAGCCACGATCATCAAGATCCCGCCAGCTACCAAGCCTATGAGGACAGACCATGGTCCGAATAAATATTCTTTTATAAAATCATGTAGTGCAAGGCCGATAATTACAGCAGGGGCCATCGCTAAGCCTACATGAATAATATTGACTCCTGGTCGCTGCATATATCCAGGTGTAAAATTAAAGAAACGGAAAAAGCGTCGGAAATATAGGACAAAGACAGCGATAACGGCGCCAAGTTGAACAATAATTTCGAATGTTTTGGCTCTTTCTCCAAGGAAGTTAAGAAGATGCGCCGTTAAAATCATATGTCCTGTCGATGATACGGGTAGAAATTCTGTTAATCCTTCCACAACTCCCATAATAATTGCGTTAAAAATGTCACTCATCTTATATTTCACTCCTATCTTTGGATCTACGAGGCAGATCAGCTTAACGTATTATTCCTGCAAAGTCTTAGCTTTGTCCGTTTTTGACGACAGGGATGGAGACGATTATGACGATAAAAACGCCGGTAAAGATAAACACATCCGACATATTAAAAATCGGGTAATCTATAAATTGAAACTCCAGCATATCGACCACTTCACCTTTGAATGCCCGGTCGATGAAATTCCCCAGCGCTCCACCAAAGATAAGCGCCAAACCATAAGACAGCAACTTTTTCTCACGGTAAACTTTGCGGAAATAAATGATGATGCCAACTAAGACAATGGATGTCAGCACAACGAAAAATAGACGTTGGTTTTGCAGAATACCAAAGGCCGCGCCGCGATTCCGAATCGAAGTAAATCCAATGAGTCCTGGAATGAATGGTATCTTTTGATCAATCGTCATGTAAGTCGCGACAATCCATTTCGTCACTTGATCAACGAGGAATGCAAATAGTGCGACAATATAAAAACGTAACATCGTGCAACTCCTTTCCAGTGAAAAGTCAGGGGCATCAGCCCCTGACTTTCCGCAATCTCATTCCGTTTAATGTAACAAGCAAAGTTGCTCCAACGTCCGCCAGGATCGCGATCCACAGCGTCAACCAGCCGGGGATGACAAGAGCAAGAGCCGCAACCTTGATGACCAAGGAGAAGGTAATATTCTGTTTGATAATTTGCAAGGTTTTACGGCTGAGCTTTATCGTAAACGGCAGTTTATTCAAGTCATCCGCCATGAGCGCGATATCCGCAGTCTCAAGCGCGGTATCCGTTCCGGCGCCGCCCATTGCGATACCAATGTCGGCTCTGGCAAGGGCAGGAGCATCATTCACGCCATCGCCCACCATGCCTACATGATCGCTGTTCTTCAAGTCCTTGATGGCCTCCAGCTTGTGCTGGGGCAGCAATTCCGCTTTCACTTCACTGATCCCGACTTGCTTCCCGATCGCCTCACCTGTGGCTTTGTTGTCGCCTGTGAGCATGATGGTTCTCTTCACGCCAAGGTCATGCAGCTTGCGAATGACATCCCGGCTGCTTTCACGAACCTCGTCAGCGACAGCGATCAGCACAGAGGCTTCCTGCTCGGTTCCGAGCACCATAACCGTTTTGCCTTGCTTCTGCAAGCTTTCAATTTGAGCGGAAAGTTGTGCATTCAGGCCGCCTAGCAGCAGCTCTTCAAATAACCTAGGACTTCCGATGTAATAAGTCTTACCCTGTACAACCGCTTTAGCGCCTTTCCCCGTAATCGAGGAGAAGTCCTGTGCTTCCCACCGGGTTAGATCGATATTCGCTTCATCCGCTTTACGGACAATCGCCGAGGCGAGCGGGTGCTGAGACCATTTTTCGATGCCGGCTGCGATGCCCAGATATTCTTTTTCATCTTGACCATTCAGCAACACGATGTCGGTGACGGCAGGTACTCCTTTGGTTAACGTTCCCGTTTTGTCGAACGCGATAACAGACAGTTTTCCTGTCTCCTCCAAGTGAATGCCGCCTTTGATCAGTACACCGTTTTTCGCCGCATTACCGATCGCGGTTACGATCGAAACCGGAGTGGAAATTACGAGCGCGCACGGACATCCGACAACAAGCAGTGCCAGACCCTCATAAATCCATTTGCTCCAATCGCCGTTAAAAAGCAGAGGAGGTATTACCGCAATACCGAGCGCCACGAGCATAATGCCCGGAGTGTAATATTTGGCAAAGCGATCCACGAATGCCTGCGACGGCGCTTTTTCCGCTTGAGCTTCTTCCACCAGATGAATGATTTTGGCAATGGTGGTGTCTTCAACCCGCTTGGTTACCTCAACCTCAAGCAACCCTTCTTCGTTCAGTGTTCCTGCGTATACTTCGTCGCCGGCCGTCTTTGCGACCGGTACGGACTCGCCCGTGATGGCCGCTTGGTTAACGGCTGAATTGCCTTTGATGACTTTCCCGTCCATCGCCAATTTCTGGCCCGGTTTGACGATCATGATATCGCCGATTTGAATGTCATCAACGGGGATCTGCATTTCCTGCGCTCCCCTGCGGATCGTGGCTTCCTTCGGCGCAACATCCATCAAGGAGCGGATGGACTGACGCGCTTTTTCCATCGAGAATTTCTCAAGCGCTTCGCTGATCGCAAACAACATGACGACAATTGCGCCTTCGGCCCATTCGCCGATAATGGCTGCACCGATAATGGCCACTGTCATTAAGGTGTTCATGTTGAAATTGAATCGGACGAGACCTTTGAAACCTTTGATAAACAACTCGTATCCGCCAACAACAATGGCGAGCCCAAACAGAATAGGCCCGAGAGAGTTTTCTTCGCCCACAATGTAACCTGCGAAGAAGAAGAGCGGACAACACACTCGTTATCGTCTCTTTACGTTTCCATAACGGAACACGTTCAATTTCCCGTTTTTCTTTCTCCGGATAAACCTTCAGCCCTTCAAAAGCACCGGCTTTTTCCAAATCCGGTATGCTGGCTTCACCATATACGGTTAGTTTGGATGCTCCAAAGTTAACCTGTGCTTTGTCCACTTTAGGCAACGACTGCACATTTTTTTCGAAGGTTGCGGCACAGTTTGTGCACGTAAACCCTTGAACCCGGTATACGCTTTTTTTCTCCATGCTCATTTCTTCTGATTTACTTTCCAAGTAAAACACCCTCTTTCTGTTGTTCAATGGCCAGACGAATCAGCTGCTTAAGCTGTTCACCTTGAAGAGAGTAAAAAACCAGCTTCCCTTCTTTACGGTAATTTGCAATTCCCATATTGCGCAACAGACGCAGGTGATGGGATGCGGTGGCCATAGTGGAAGCGATTATGTTCGCCACATCGCATACGCACAACTCTTGCTCGTCACATAGTGCATAAGCGACTTTTAAACGGGTATGATCAGCAAGCACCTTGAAAATTTGTGCCATATCTTGAAAGTCATTTTTGTTTAGCTTTTCCTTGACGCGGTTGACCTTATCCTCGTCAAAACAAAAGATTTCACATGCGTCATCGTGTTTCATGCAATCACCCCCATTATTACTCAAATAATCATTTGATTATTATAATATATCTCTAGTCTAAATTTGTCAAAAAAATTGTCTAACAATTCTGAAGAAGTTCCGAATGTTAAATTTGATTTGGAACTTTCCAACAATCCGGCTTTCGAACGCTAGATTTCAGGGCTTAAAATCGTCTACAATTGTGCTATTGTTCCGATACTGACTATTTTAGGAACTTTACTAGGAGGGGATCATGTGAAACGAAATTGGGAGCTGGAGGAGTTAATTGAGCATTTTACGTTTCTTCCTAACGAAATGCAGCAAGTTGGCAATAAGTCGGGGGAGACTCGGTTGGGGTTTGCTGTTCTGTTTAAGTTTTTCCAATATGAAGCGCGATTCCCCTTCCATAAATTCGAAGTGCCCAAAGCAGTCATTCAATACATAGCAAAGCAGATCGAGGCACAGGTAGAGCTGTACGTACAATACGATTGGGCCGGTCGCTCAATCACCTACCATCGAACACAAATCAGGGAGTTTTTTGGCTTTCGTGAGGATACCATCAATGATGCTGAAGAGGTAATCGATTGGCTATGCAAAAGCGTGTTATTCCAGGATCACGGCCTCGAACATTTGGTTGAGACCGTATACCGGCGATTTCGGGAAATGAAAGTTGTACCGCCTACGCCTGATCGCATTGAGCGACTTATCAGATCTGCAATTCGTACATATGAGGAACAATTTTTCCAAGCCACACTGGACAAGCTGCCTACGATATCTTTATCCAAATTGGATTCACTCGTAGATAATATCGCATTTCTGGATGAAGATCAGGGCGGCTCAAGCAGCGATGAGGGACTTCTTTCTTTTCAAGAACTAAAGGCCGATCCTGGCAAACCAGGTGTCGAAAGTGTGTTAAGAGAAGTAAGCAAGCTGCGAACGATTCGAAATCTGGAACTTCCGGATGATCTGTTTCGTGATATCCCTCTTAAAGTATTGACCAAGTACCGGCAGCGGACCGCAACAGAGGATCTCCGAGAACTTCGCCGCCATCCTGATCCGATCCGTTACACATTGTTGGCCGCCTTCTTCTGGCTAAGGAGCATGGAGATAACGGACAATTTGATCGAGCTGCTTATTCAAATCGTACATCGGATAGGAGTACGGGCAGAACGCAAAGTCGAAAAGGAAATCCTGAATGACTTACGCAAGGTAAGCAATAAGTATGGCATTTTATTCAACATGGCGCAGTCTGCCGTCAATAATCCAGACGGAGTAATTCGTGATGTCATTTTCCCGGTCGTTAATGAGCAAACATTACGGGATTTGATAAAAGAATTCAAACACACCGGACCGGCTTACCGGGAGAAAATCCATACCATTATTCGGGCTTCCTATGGGAGTCACTACCGCCGTATGGTTCCCGAAATATTAGGCATCCTGGAATTTCGATCAAACAATGAAGTGCATCGGCCAGTGATTCGTGCGTTGGAACTGGTAAAGAAATATTCAGATACGGGCCATCATTATTTGCCAATGTCTGATGAAATCCCGATAGATGGTGTAATCCGGACTGTTAACAAAGAAATCATTGTAGAGAAGGACGAGAAAGGCCAAGAGCGAATTAATCGGATGAATTATGAGATAAGCGTCCTGCAAGCTTTACGGGAAAAGCTTCGTTGCAAGGAAATATGGGTGGCCGGAGCGAACCGGTACCGGAACCCGGATGAAGACTTACCAATAGACTTCGAAGAACGGCGGGAAGAAAATTATAAGGCTCTAAAGCAGCCGCTGGATGCGGAAGCATTCATTGCAACGTTGAAGCAGGCCATGAAAGATGGATTAGAAAAGCTTGATACCGGTCTCCAGAAAAACCCCAAGGTCCGGATCACGGAGAAGGGGAACGGTTGGATCAGCTTATCTCCTTTAGAGCCACAAGCAGAGCCGGTCAACCTATCGCGGATAAAATCTGAGATACTTCGGCGCTGGCCGATGACGAGCCTCTTGGACATTTTAAAAGAGGCGGATCTCCGTGTAGGATTTACGGAAAAATTCAAGACTGTTGCTGTACGCGAAGCGTTAGGCCGGGATACGCTGCAAAAAAGACTCATCCTATCCCTTTATGGCCTCAGGACGAATACCGGCTTGAAACGTGTGAGTGCCGGTGAGCATGGAGAAAGCTACAAAGACTTGCTGTACGTCCGGAGGAAGTTTATTCATAAGGATAATCTTCGAAACGCCATTTCTGAAGTGGTGAATGCCATTTTTCGTGTTCGGATGCAGGATATTTGGGGTGATGCTACAACTTCCTGTGCATCGGATTCTAAAAAGTTTGGTGCATGGGATCAAAATCTGATGACCGAATGGCATATCCGGTACCGCGGCCGCGGCGTTATGATATACTGGCACGTTGAGAAGAATTCGACATGCATTTACTCGCAGCTCAAATCTTGCTCCTCCTCTGAAGTCGCTGCCATGATGGAAGGATTGCTTCGTCATTGCACCGAAATGGAGGTCGAGAAGAATTACGTGGATTCACACGGCCAGAGCGAGGTTGCGTTCGCATTTTGTTACCTTTTGGGCTATCAGCTCATGCCACGGCTCAAAGCGATTCATTCACAAAAACTTTACCGGCCCGAACCAGGCATGACGGATGCCTATCCGAATTTGCAACCGGTGCTGACCCGCCCAATCAACTGGGAACTGATTCGGCAGCAATACGATCAAATGATGAAGTACGCTACGGCTCTTCGACTCGGAACCGCCGAAACGGAAGCAATCTTGAAACGATTTACCCGCAATAATTTAAAGCATCCGACCTATCAAGCTTTGGGAGAACTCGGCAAAGCAGTCAAAACGATATTCCTGTGCCATTACCTGCACTCGGAGGAGCTGCGCCGCGAGATCAATGAAGGGTTGAATGTCGTGGAAAATTGGAACTCGGCCAATAGCTTTATCTTTTACGGCAAAGGCGGAGAAATCGCCACCAACCGGTTAGAGGATCAAGAGCTTGCCGTATTGTCTCTTCACCTTCTACAAAACTGCCTGGTATACATCAATACCATTATGCTTCAAAGCATCTTATCCGACCGTAAATGGTTCGATATGATGACTCCGGAAGATTTTCGGGCGCTTACCCCGCTGATCTACACGCACGTAAACCCTTACGGCACATTTAGGCTAAACATGAGTGAACGCCTTCCGTTGGAAGAAGGTGTTATCGCGTGAGTGAAAGGCGCATATCCCCGAAACGCAAAGCGAAGGAGCTGGCCAAGTATCTCCGGGGGGAACGGCCAGATTATGCCTATCTCAAAAGCCTGTTTCAGCATCTTCGAGCAGAGCTGGAGGTAGAGGTGCCAAAAACAGCAAAAAAGCTCCCCTATGTACCTACAGAAGAGGAACTTAAACGCTACTACGATGTGGTTTGGCAGGTGAAGAACTTTCAAGACATGATGATCGTCAAGACGCTGCTATATACCGGCGTTCGGGTAAGTGAGCTTATCAATATCAAGTTGTCCGATGTTGATTTCCACTACTGCCAAATCCGGATTAATAAGGGCAAGGGGAGTAAGGATCGCATTGTCCCTTTCCCTCAATCGTTCAAGGAAATGCTGGCCATGCACGCTGATTCAATGAAAAAGAAGCAGGCAGTTTACCTGTTCGAATCATCGTGGAAGAAAAAATATACGGATCGGGGAATACGAAAGATTTTGGCCAAATATTCGGAGGAAGCCGGTCTTGTACAAAACCTGTCGCCGCATAAGCTACGACATTTCCTTTTGACCTGGCTTAAAAAGCAGGGTATCGATGACGCACTCATACAGCCTTATTCCGGCCATGAAAGCCGCAAGTCATTAGAGATCTATTCAAAGCTGGCGATCACCGATGCCCAGCAGGAGTACAACGAGGTCATCAATAAATTTCCCATTTAATATCCATCTACTTTGCGGGTGGTGTCAGCTTCGCTGGTACTACCCCTATATGTTAAAACATTGTCAAATTAACCTTCAGTTTATCATATGAATACATGATAAACTATTGATATAAAAAGGAGTGATTAATAATTATGAGATTTAGAAGCATGATATTTATTGCTTTGATACTAACATTGTTGTTGCCTACATCTGCTTTTGCGCACACAGGTCTAGACTCATCGTCACCGGCAAAGGATGAAAAAGTAGTTCAGAAATTAACGCAAATTGAAATGCTGTTCAAAACCAAAATTGAAGACTTAAGCAATTTTACTTTAAAAAATGAGAAAGGGGAGACGCTGCCTGTAAGTTCAATTGATGTTCAGGATAAGAAAATGACAGGCAAGCTTGAGGCTCCACTTCCTTCTGGGAGCTACAAAATTGAATGGAAGATTGTCGGTGTAGACGGTCACCCAATAACAGGCGAATACTCATTTTCCGTTGAGCTTCCACCGGAACCAACACCTTCGGAGACACCGGTGCAATCAGATAATGGATTAGGAGAAGCTACCGGGAATAATAATGTCAAAAATGAAAATGGGTCTGAAGTTGATGACAAGACAGATGTTCCACAGACTACTCCTTCAGTAGAAGAATCCAATCAGGAAAAAACCACCGAAAGCAATAGTCAATCTCCTTTATTGTTTGTTGGTCTTGGAGTGTGCCTCTTTGTACTCATAGGTTTACTTTTCTATCTTTTCAATAGGAAGAAGTTTAAGTAATTCATTATAGGCACCTTAGCAGGTGTCTTTTTAATGTCACGTTTAATAAAATGCGATACGTTTGCATTAGTTAGTTGTTCCTATATCTATATAGAAACAAAAATAAGCCTAGGAAAGGGATTTCAATGACTATCATTACCTGGTTGTCGGAATTATTACTTTACGTTAGCTTCTCTTTGCTTGCAGGTTATTCCATTCTAACTTTTGTACCAGCTCGTTTTAAACCAGAAATGAGGATTCCAAATAAAGTTATTATTTTAGCTGCTGTATCTATTCCTATTTTGGCCTTTATGCCTATTCTACGTATTGTCTTATTCTTTGCAGGAGATATTGGATTTGGTCTAACCATTAAAAATGTGCTTTTCTCGTTCGAAGAAGGAAAGGCTTATTTCAAGTTAGTGATTACTGCAATTGTGCTTATTTGGTTTTTAATTCGAAGACCGCTAATAAATCCACGGCATTCCTCAATACTGACCGGCTTGCTTACGATTATCATGGCACTGATATTAAGCTCTGCAAGTCATCTGGCCTCTTTAATCGGCTGGCAAGGCGTAACCTGGCATTTTCTTCATTTTGTTGCTGCAATCTCATGGGCTGGAACCTTGTTAGTGACGGGCTGTTTTTCCTTAAAACCGGATCACTGGCAGAATTATTTAAAATGGATGACTCCTTTAGGTATCATTTGTTTGATAGGAATATCTGTATCAGGATTGTTCATGCTACAGCCAGTAGCACCTGATTATGTAGATAGCTGGGTTCTTTCCTATGGTCAGGCTCTATTGTTAAAGCATATTGCTGTTATACCGCTTATTTTGTTTGCTTTTATGAATGGCGTTTTATACCGGTATAAGCAGAAAAGAAATACAGCCTGGAATCCCTTATCTTGGATACGCATGGAAGGCGTAGCTATTCTGGTCGTCTTTTTGTTTACAGGTTATATGGGCCAACAGTCACCTCCACATGATGTATCCCTTACTGTTAGAGAATCGGGATCATCATCATGGTTTCAATTTCTGGTAACAGATAAGCTTCCGGAGCAAGTTAAACTGATTATTGCCCTTAATGGTCTAAGTGTCATGTTGGGTGTTTTAGCCATTTTTACCCTAGCCTTATTAGTTTATAAAGCATGGAAATCTGAAGGATGGAAATGGCCGCAGGGATTAGGCTTAATTTTTATCGCATTCGCTTACCTTTCATTAATGACTGCTGTCACGTTCCAATAACCAGTTTCAGGTTGTGTTGTTCAAGTTAAATGTCCTCTATATTTTTGTATTCTAACAATGTCGCGATATAATTTGCGACATTTTTTCTTATTCTAGGTATCTGTGCACTTCGTGAACATTCCTCGAGTCTCCTCGTCAGCATTCATCTCTGCTCATCAACAAAAAAATTTATGGCTATACAAAAAAATAGGTTTACAACGTCTGGGTAATAGCATATATTCTAACTAAAGTTTCTTTAGGGAAACATTTTGTCTTTAGGATAACTATTTTGTGTTTGTCCAATTTATTTGGTTTGGCGAATCTTCATTTTGAAGATAGGGAGGAATATAATGATTGATCCAAAAAACAAAATGAGTAGACGGACCATCTTGAAGCTAGGGGCAGGAGGAGTATTGGGATTATTGGCAAGCACTGTCATGAATCCGGCGAATATGTTTGCTAAGTCCGTCCAGGAAACGTCAAAACATGATATGCGGAGCATGCTTAAATCTCAGGGTCATCAAGGCATGTCGCATGGATACGATCCGGGGAAGGATTCAAGTGAGGGGCTGGAAAGAGCCGTAAAAGCATTAACAGCGTTTGATTATGGAACCGTCAGCACGCTTGCAAACGGCAGAATACTTAGAGAATACGAAATGATCGCAGCTGATTGGGATAACATGGAGATTGCAAAAGGGATCATCTTTCCTGGCTGGGCTTATAATGGCACAATCCCTGGCCCAACTTTGCGTTGTACAGAAGGGGATATCGTGCGAGTTACTTTTTGGAATGGCTCAAAACATCCACATTCTATTCATTTCCATGGTATACATCCAACGGATATGGACGGTCTAGAACCTGTTTTACCCGGTCGAAAGTTTGTTTACGAGTTTGAGGCGAAACCAGCAGGGCTTCAGGTTTACCATTGTCACGTCCAGCCTTTTACTAGACATATACACAAGGGTCTGTACGGGAACTTTATTATTGATCCAAAAACACCTCGGAAGCCAGCAAAAGAATTCACCATGGTCATGAATGGCTTCGATCTGGATCTTGACGGCGAGAATGAGGTTTATACGGTAAACGGCTATGCATTTGCGTATATGAGCAGACCAATTAAAGTAAAGGCAGGAGAGCTTGTCCGTATTTATATCAGCAATATGACAGAGTTTGATCTTATCAATTCCTTTCACTTGCATGCCAATTATTTTCATTACTACGCAACTGGTGCGGATCCTGAGGCACGTCCTGCATTTACGGATACAATCATGCAGTGCCAAGGAGAGCGTGGAATTGTTGAAATCACTTTCCCTGCACCCGGAAGATATATGTTTCATGCCCATCAAAGTGAATTTACCGAACTCGGATGGATGGGGTTTTTCGAAGTGGAATGATATCGAGGCGCGGGGAGGTGAAAGGATAATATGACAATGACTAACTGGAAGATGTGGATGTGGGGAGGAATACCCGTACTCCTACTAATCACGATAGTAACCGTAATATCACAAGTTGGAACCGGGGTAAAAGAACAACAAGCAGCACCAATTGAAGTCATCAATTTTCAAAAAATAACTCTTGTTGATGAGGGGTTCAAAGTGTCCGTTCTTAACAGTGGCCCCAATGAAGTGACAATATCCCAAGTCATTGTTGATGATGCTTTTTGGAACGCTGATTTTTCGGCGAGTGCAACCTTAGAGCGATTTGAAAAAGCCACAATATCTATTCCATATCCCTGGGTAGAAGGGGATCCTCACGAAATCAAGCTGATCACTTCCAACGGCCTCATTTTTTCTGGTGAAGTAGACGCAGCGATGAAAACGCCGGAGCCTAGTGTAAATCGAGTGATGCAGTATGCACTAATTGGATTCTATGTAGGAATTGTACCTGTTAGTTTAGGCTTGTTGTGGTATCCTCTTCTACGCCGATTTACAGTGAAAGGGATGCAGGCTGTACTTGCTTTCACTGTTGGACTTCTCTTGTTTCTTGTCATTGATACCTTTGAGGAAGGACTGGAACTGGGAAGAGAAGCTCCCGCTGTATTTCAGGGGCCAGGTCTTGTATGGTTTGGAGCCATATTGAGTTTCCTCTTTCTATTAGCGATGGATCAGGCAGGAGCTTCTAAAAAACGGGAAAAGAAAAACGTTGCCTTCAAGATTGCAGGGGGGATAGGGCTTCACAACCTAGGAGAAGGGTTAGCGATTGGTGCTGCATTTGCCGCAGGAGAGGCGGCGCTTGGCACCTTCCTTATTATTGGTTTCACACTGCATAATGTAACAGAGGGAGTTGGCATTGCCGCACCGCTGCTAAATACTCAACCGAAATGGAATGTCTTCGTATACTTGGCCCTTATAGCCGGAGCACCAGCGATTGTCGGAACCTGGATAGGTGGATTTATTTTAAATGATACCTTAGCAGCATTGTTCTTTGGTATTGGTGCCGGCGCGATTTTGCAGGTTATCTATGTGATCGGTAAAATGATTGCTCAAGAATCGAGGAGGATCCAGTTGCCGGCCGTAAGCTGGTTGAATTTTAGTGGAGTACTCATCGGCATCATTGCTATGTATGCAACGGCTCTCCTGGTGAATTTTTAACTTAAAGAACGAGGAGGAACATCCATGCCATACGGAATTGGAGTCACTGGATTTATCCTTATTGTTGTCGTAGGTTTGTTGCTTTTTGGACCTTCCAAATTGCCTCAGCTTGGAAGAGCCATAGGATCAACTTTTTCGGAATTCCGCAAAGGAACGCGTGAAAGTATGTTCCTGGATGATGACAAAGAAGAAGAGGTTAAGAAATAACTATTAAAGAAAACCGCGGTCGTTACAAACGACCGCGGTTTTCTTACGTATAGCTTATACTTTAGGAAAAGGAGTACGTGTTGGATTTGCATATCCCTCTTTGTACATAGTATCAATCGTTTGTCGTATTTCAGATAGCGATTTGCCGGCTTTTTTCATTTCCGCTGTTGTCATCGCAGTCTCCATGCAAACACCACAGCGAGTACCATGATCATCCCAAACAACAGAACCGTCATCATTAATTTTATTTATAAAACAGTTCAAATTGCTTTTGTGACCCGCACTTTCGCCGCACCCACAATAACAAGGGATATAGGGGAGTTCTTCACTCACACTGGCTGCAACGGAATAGGCTGTTTGGATAACAGGTGATAAACCATCTAGAAAATTAGGCATTTTGGTAAGCGAGACCGTCTTTTCCTGAAGATCACCATTTTCAGCATGAAGAACATTACTATGATTTTGATTATCATTTGTATTTTTGGAGCATCCACTAAGGATCAGAATTGCACACACTAACAATAGGAATGGAATCCCAACTTTTTTCTTCATAGCTAATCTCCTCTGAACTGTTTTAACTCAATTGTACCTAATTTTAGGGGAGAGGAGAATGAAAACCATGACAGGTTAATGAAGATTACAGATATGCCAAATGAATGCAGATTTGAAGTCACGTCATTTCCCTTAACCGTAATTATTCTGATATAATAATTCTACTTAGTGAAGGTGGGGGATAATCTTATGAATAATTATATAGATGAACAATGTGACGATAACTGTATAAGAGAAAATGACAATAGCATCAATTTTGAAGAATTAAAGTTAGAGATGAATAAAGCAAGTAATTTAGCTGAGCTATTCAAGGCCATTGGTGATCCTACAAGAGTAAAAATCATTTTTGCTTTATTAGATATAGAGCTTTGTGTTCATGATTTATGTAATGTATTAGAAATGAACCAATCAGCCGTTTCTCATCAGCTTAGATATCTGAGAAATGTTCGGATTGTAAAAAGACGTAAAGAAGGAAAGACAGTTTTTTATTCACTTGATGATGAACATGTACGTGAGATTATTATCCAAACGATGACTCACTTGAAGCATGATTAAATTTTATGTGTTATCTCATGGGCAGCCGAGAATACGGCTGCCCATTTTTTAGAGAAAGATCAATCCCGAAATAACCCCTAATCCCGTGCCTGCTATCATAATTCGAAGGTCGAACTTTTTAAAAACTGGCTGTATCATTTCATGAAGTGCTACATAGATCATTGTCCCTACAGCTAAGCCAAGTATGTATGACATTAGCCCTTGTGGAATGTTTCCGAGCATCATGCCAAATAATGCACCAATTCCTGTTGGGAATGAGGCCATCGTAACACATATGAATAGTGCAAGTGGCTGTAATCCAGCGACTGCAAACGGTAAGCCAAGGATAATGCCCTCTGGAAGAGAATGTACCGCCATGGTCAAATAGAGATCGGACAAAAAAGTCATTTTGTTAGCAGAAATGCTGCCAAGTGCAAAGCCTGCTGGTAAGTTATGCAGTGCGATTGCTAAAGCGATCAGCATACCAGAACGAACTTGAAGTGGGTTGTTCCCATCAATGCTAAGGATTACGACTCGTTTTGAGAATGATTGAATCAAAACAAACAATAAGTATCCGGATATTGTTCCAATACTGGTTAGAACCCACCCTCCTAGATTTGCGCTTTCTGGTAATAGGCGTGCAGTAATTTGAAACATGAGAAGACCAAATGAGAAAGAAATTAGCCAGGCCATTGGTGACTGGGGATTCCGAACAATAACGAAAGAAATAATCCCTCCTATACTTAAGCTAAAGAGACTCACACCAATTCCGAACAAACTGATTATCATTTAAGAATTCACCCCATTGATTCCTTCAAATTTTGGACAAGTGGTTTGTTATTTGAGTTCATATGTGTTTAAATCTAAATTCTGTACATTATCTTCACAAACGGGTTGCAGTCACACCCATGAATAATAGCCCTCATGCCTGTTTGTAGAGGGTGAGGGTGTTTTGTGTTAGATAATAAAGAATTATGATAATCATCTCATTAAAGATCAATTAATTGTATGAACACATATTCATGTGTTAATATATCAGTATGCGCTGAAATGCTAAGCTTTTTGGTTATCGCTAATAAAAATTAGAGGTGAGTATAATGTCGTTTTTTAAGCATTTGTTCGGACATCATTCGGATCATCATGGAAAACATCATAAAACAGATCAGAGGAAATACTATCACGATAGTGGGCATGAAAGTCATCACCATAGAGATGAAAGTCATCACAATAGTCATCATTCCAAACACAGCCATGATCGTCATCAGCATGATCAGCATCATCAGGATCCTAGACGTGCGGAGCAACATTTTAGGTACAATAACGCAACGAGCAGTCCACGTATTTGTTCGACATGTGCAGCACCCAACGATAATTCCTTTAAGTTCTGTGGTAATTGCGGAACAAGCTTAATACCAACTGAGCGTCTATGCTCTGGTTGCAATAACTCCATTTCAGGCAGAGCATTGTTCTGCCCGCATTGTGGGAAAAATCTTTAAGGGTCAGATCCTATAATTAACAAAGAATAATAAGGGAAAGGAGCTATTGGTCTTAAGCTATGTGTTGGAAACGCAATATGGTCAAAACATTATGGATACTTGTAATACTTGGTGCTATAGCAGCAATCCCAGCCGAATATTCCCGATGGAAAATGGAGAAATCCGCTAAACAAGTTGAATACATTTTCGACTTTAGGGATCTACAAGAGATGGCGACTAATTATTCTAATCCTAATCAATATATTTTAGATAGGCTTAGTGAAATGAAAAAAGCCGGAATAACTACGATTTCAATCAATGAATCTACATTGAATGACTTTGTTCTATCTGGTCGAATTGATCTTTACAATGAAACAGATCTCAGTATGATGCAAAATACGCTATCTCGCTTTGATGAAAATTATACGTATGTCCTCTTTCGAAGTGAAGAAGCAACGAAGGTATTAACCCCCATTATTAAACAACGATTCATGCAAGATAATATTGTTGTACTTCCCTGGTCGTATAAAGGGAGGTCGGGTCTCATAGTAGAGACCTCACTTAAAAATGCAATGCTCAAAACAATGGAACCAGATCCATTGACGCTGAACCTTCTTCAACAAAAGGGATATCAGATAATCCCTCGTTTAACGAATCGAGTTCCATACAATCAAAAGGATTTCAATCAACTCCTAATAAATTTTAAACAATATCACATTCGTCGAATTCTTTTTGAAGGTAACCAAGTGACAGGCTATACAGAGGACAGTGTAGGGAAGCAGCCCTTGTATTCGTTTGGGGAGTTATTGAAAAAATATGATATGGGACTTATTACAATTGAAAATCTTCAACAACCTCCAAAGGGATTCCAAGAGTTAGCTAAAATGATTGGTTATAATGTTACACGTTTATATTCATTGTCTGAGATCGATGCAGAACGAATGAGTCCAAATGCTATTAAGGATAGGTTTCTACTAGCAGCCAAAGACCGAAACATCCGAATGTTTTTTATAAATGGTATGGTCGTTAGGCAACCAGAAAAAAACAAACTTTCAGACTCTTTAGATTACACAATACAAGCCATGCGTGGTTCAGAAGGAATTGTAAATGAGTTAAAATTACAGGGGTTCTCGCCAGGTGAAGCGGAGGCATTAGAGCCATTAGGAACTATTACTAAGGGATGGGAAAAACCATTTATTGCTCTTGGAGCAATTGGGATGATCACCTTACTTTTTGGTGCATTTTCTTCTTCGTTGCTATTTCCTATATTCATTTTAGGATTGTTGGGAATTGTTGTTTTTCAAATGTTTTCTCCTACATTAGGGTGGCAAATTTTAGCTCTTGGTGCAGCAGTTAGTGCACCAACAGTTGGTGTCATTTGGGCAGTTGAACGAATAAGCCGCTTTCAACAAAACAGTCTGATAAAGCAGCGTAGCCAGTTGCTCCTTGCAATTACATTCTTTATTTTCACTACGTGCATTACACTAATCGGAGGCCAATTTATTGTGGGCTCTTTAGATGATATCAGCTACAATCTTCGACTACAACAATTTCGAGGAGTAAGTTTATTACATCTGCTCCCGATTATTCTTGTAGGTTTGTATGTCTGTGTTTTCATGGGACATTCGATAAAACAGAACGCTTTACGTATTCTCCAGGCAAAAATTACTGTTATATGGATTGTTTCAATTGCCTTTTTACTCGGTGTAGGCTACTACTATATTTCCCGTACTGGAAATGGAGGAAGTGTCCTGTCAATTGAATTAATCGCCAGAAACTGGTTAGAACAAACTTTAGGAGTACGACCAAGAACGAAGGAATTCCTTTTCGCTCATCCAATCGCGATTTTAGGATTTTATTTGTTATTTAGATATCGCGCTGCCCGTTTAATCGTTGTTGTTGGTGTAATTGGACAATTATCTATGCTAGATACGTTGGCTCACCTTCACACCCCGTTACAGATCTCAATCGTTCGCAACATTCTTGGCCTTGGGTTAGGATTGTTATTTGGATTATTATTAATCGGGATATGGTGGATCGGCGAACTAATATTTATCCGGCTCAACCTTAAAAGTAGATTTTTATCGTCGCCTTAAACGCTACGTTAATGCTATCGATTGACGGCGACAGGCATTCAGAATAATGGCTTCCAACATAATTCATGTTGACGCGATGAGCGAAAATAAAGATTGAATAATAAGCCGTTCCATGGCAATAGAACAAACACAATAAAAAGTTCTGGATTCAATATTACTTATAAGAGTCCTGTAACAGCAGTATAGAGTTTTTCACCGAAAAGTCAGAAAGAGTTGACCCTTTCTAGAATGTTTAAGGGCAAGGTAGTGTCAGTAATTGATATGCTAAATGATCCAGATATAATAATGTTGACGGTAGCAATCGTGAGGAAATCACAAGCAAAAAAATGATAAGGCAGGTGCTTAAATGAATGGACGTAAAGCCGTTTATATTGTAGTTGGAGTATGTTTCGCTATGGCAATTTTCGTATATTCATGTATCCAATTTGTAGTTAATGCACAAACAAGTTAATTGCACTTTACTCCTATATGTATTTATACAGGTTAGGACCCGAATGTGAACGGCTGCAGCCGTTCACATTTTAAATTGTTTTGAATACAAAACAATGCAGTTAAATTATTTATTTGTAGCTGGTTTTGAAAATAAGGAAATGTACAATATAAAAAGCCAACGCGGAATGCTAAATGTATTAGGCTATTGTCAAACTTATTATTTAATCGCTTCATTATCGTCGCTTAACTTTTCATGGCTGCGATCATATAGCTTGCAACTGCGCTATGGCTCATTACCGTTACCGGCATACGAATTTAATATCGGATTACTTCTGAGCGGTTTTGATGACCGTATAACTAAACAGACTGTCGAAACTTCTTGACAGTTTTTTTATGTTGCAGTGATCTTTAAATGACATTCGAATCGAACAAAGAATCAAATAAATGGTTTGGAGGAAAACAGAGATTTAAATCGAATTAAACTATTAACCGTAGTTTAATGTCGCTTTGTGTCTTATTATTTGACATAATGTACGTAATATTCGCAAAAGGAAGAGGAGGAATAAATGATTCGGCTATAATTGAGATATCTTTGAAACTTCCGGATATTTAAAAGATGCAATGAAGGAAAAACAGTTTTTAGTTTCGGGATGATGAACTTGTGCGTGAAATTATAATTTAGACTAAGTCTCACTTGGAGCCTGATTAAAGACTCTGAGTCTGCAGAAGGATAAATATAAAAGATCATATTCACTAAGTAACAACTAAGGAGAGAAGATTATGGATTCGATATTATTTATTTCAGCGTGGACTATTGTTGGAATTTTTATTGGTGGAGTAATTGTACTTGTGAAAGCTAAATTCAAGAAATAAAAATTAAAACGGAAAGGAAGTTTTGAAAGTATGCATAGGCGGAGATTGAAAAACGAGGGGAACCTGTTTGAATTAATTCTTTTTTCTGTCTCTGCATATTGATGGCCTTACTAACCTCAACACACCTGAGCTTGTTCGAGGTTCAGCTGCTTTTTCGTTCATCGGAAGATCTTGGCGGAGGAGAGCCGGAGTGTGAAACGTTGGAACTTATAATTTTGATATCTGAAAAGACGTATATAATGTCACTAGCGTTGCATAAACTTTGCTCCTTCTATATTTCTGAAAATTCAGATATACGTTTTTGAATGAAAAATCCAAAAAGTCGATAGCTTCCTAAAGATAGCCTGTCTCATTTGGATGATTTATACAAATATGTATGATTAGAGCGATTCGTTTGAGCGACTTAACGATTAGACAATTGCTTCTCTTCGTCGCCTTCCTTTGGATTCTCGACTCGGCTTTTGTTTCATCCGATTCAACCATCGGGCGTAGGGCTGCCACAGCAATTTCGTTAACCATCGGTTTAACTGCAGCAGACTGTGATCGACCTTCGTTTCCAGCTTTACGAGTAAGAGTAAGCAAAAGGCGATAAGAGCAATCCAAATCTGGTTGTGAACGGCACGTTCGCTTTGACCGTGGAAATGCTTAAAATTCGGAGAAAATTAATGCAACGCTAGTGATATAATGTATGACATCATAGCAGCATACATGTGTGGGATGATAAGAACATTTTCTCATTAAGGGCCGCGAAAATCGCGGCTTTTTTATGTTATGGGATAATGCTGTTGTCAAATCATAATGACAAGAACTTTATCCCATTCCCGATTTTGACAAGAACTTGATCTCATTCCCGACAGAACTAATTTCCTGTACCGTTCTTTGTTTATAAAAACGGCCTGATCGCTGCGATCTTCCGTGATTCAGGGCATCGGGTCCATCATTTGTATTTGAGTTACTGCTTAATCGAAATTGATGGACGATTAGTAAAATCAACGGCATTCACAGAGAGGGGGCCGCTAAACTGCATGTATTTATGAATAAACATATTATTTGTGTCTTCACAGAATCAACAAACCTTTCGAGTATGATTGATTTGGCAAGGTTAAACTTGTCAAATTACACATCGGAGGGTATAAGATGAAGAGGATTTTTGTAATATCGGCTATGGTAGCCATGCTATCTTTTGGAGGAACGGCGTTTGCTAACGGTGCTAATGTCGCAGACTGCGCAAAGATGAGCAAAGGAAAGTGCGTATCTATGTGTGCTCACGAAATGGAGCGAGGAGTTTCTGAATGCGCCACGTCTACTTGTGAAATGACAGATTGTTCAATGTGTTAACGAAATCGAAAAGACTCATGCCAATGGACATCGGCATGAGTCTTTTCAATGTATAAGCATCGAATTAATGGAAGGTGTTGTATTGATTTGTCGATCTTTGAGATTACAAAGTTGATAGAGGCTGGAACAGTGGGTACTATGGCTGTAGCAGCTAGTCTTTTGCTCAGCGTTTTGATCAACAATGCCGGCATGATTCCTTCAGTCATTCTATCCGGAATAAATGTTGCTATTTTCGGTTATTTACCGGGCTTTTTTTATATCCTGGGCCTGTGTAGGTAGTCGGGGCATTTATTGGCGGTATCTGTTTTGTTGCTTAAGTTTTTATTTCTTATCTTTCGAAAACCTAAAAACACCATCAACAGGATCAAAAAAAACAGGTCATTTTCTTCAGATGAAAATGACCTGTTTTTTTGATCGCGCATTCGCATTCTTTATCGTTCTTCAAACTTTCAACAAATCTCTTTGATAGAATAAGCGTATAAATCAATTGAAGAATGCGGGAGGATTTTATGTTTTCTATTTTGGCTTGCGCTGTGGTTCTGTTTTTTACCATCTATTTTATTGTCCAAATGTACAAGCGAAAGGACAAGCTTACATGCTTGACGGCAATGATGATTGCGATGACAGTCGGCATGATGTCCAGTCTTGCGTTAGGCGTCATATTGGGCGTTCTGCTCAACCACGATTTGACGTTATCGAGCATGATCGCCGTTTTGTTCGGAATCATTGCGGGTTATTTAACCGGTAAACCGGTAAGCCTCATGGCTGCTTTAGACGGCATGCTGGCCGGTGTAATGGGCGGTATGATGGGAGCCATGTTAGGCGTGATGCTGGTCGTATCGGAACCAATGCTTTTGTTTGTCAGCGTCATTTTTATTTTCATCATGTCCGTGCTGCATCAGCTCGTCGACCAGGAAACCGGGAAATCGGCTGCCGGCAAACAAAAAAATAGCGGAGCTCATTCGATTAGCCTGCTGACGCTGGCAATTGGCATCGTTTTTGTAGGAGCGTTAGTATTGTTTCAAAGAGTGGACGGGGTTGCCAATTCGCGTTCAAGCTTGCCGCAGCAAAATAATAAAACTGCGCAAGTACAGACCAGTACGGAAGGCACTGCCGGGTATCAGACTGGAACAATCGAAGTAAAGCCGACCGGTTACGGTCCGCAAAATATTCAATTAAAATCGGGAGTGCCGACCCAAATCAACTTTGTTGCGGAAGCCACTATCGGCTGCCTGGGCCAGCTGATTTCAGATGAGTTGGGTATTCAAGCAACATTGAACGAGGGAAACAATTTCATCACGTTGAAAGACGCTAAACCTGGAACCTATTCGTATACGTGCGGCATGGGAATGTATGGAGGAACCATCACGATCGAATAATAACATTTCAGTTCATGCTTCCGAAGCGAGTTTTGCTTCGCAAAACTTTAAGGAGATGCTTTATGTGATTAAAAAAATGCTCATCGCTTTTCTGCTTGCGGCTGCGCTTATTCCGGTCTCAACAATCGATGCGCACTCGCAAATCGTGAAACGAAGCCCTGAAGTGGATGAAATTTTGGCGGCTTCGCCTTCCATCATTGATCTATATTTAGAAGAACCGGTCGGAATCCACAGAAGCTCCATTATTGTCCGAAATGAAAAGCAATCCGTCATGCAGCTTGGAAAACCGCGGTTAGACCCAAATGATAACCGTCATATGACGGTCGATTTGAAAGAGAAGCTTCCTTCAGGTCTATACTCGGTTATGATAGCCGTTGTGGCGCTAGACGGACATTCGTTAAAAGAGAAGTATAATTTTGAGGTCAAAACGAAGGAAGATACTGACGAGCAAAAATTTCAAAGGTTGAAATTGGATCGGACCTTCCCCGAAGACGGCACGATCGTACAAGCATCGCCGGATAAAATTGAAGTCTGGTATTCAGAAACGGGAGAGCTTAAATTACTGGGACTGCTTGACGACAAAGAACATAGCGTAATAACAGAATCGCCAATTGCGGACCCTGACGATCCTAACCATTTTACGATTCATTTGAAAAAGAATTTGCCGCCGGGAACGTATTCCATCCATTCGCATTTGAAAATCGGGGATCAAAGCAAATATGATATCCGGTATTTCGCAGTTCAACACTTTACAGCCATAACAGGACCGACCTATAAATTCGGCGACAGCTTATGGAAGCATATCCAATTGCAACAGCTAGCCCACTGGATTGCGTATACGGCAGTTCTGGCTCTGTTCGGCGTTTATTTTATGGGGTTAAAAATATTGAAAATCAGCGGCAATCAAAGGTTTGTTATAAATCTACTATATGGGACAGCGGTTGCCGCATTTCTTCTGGAGTTTATCGCCAATAAAATGCAATATTCAGAAGTCGTATGGATCGATTTTATTACTTTTTATTTTGTTCAAGTTTTATTGGTGCAAATTGTGCTGCTGCTTATCAGTTATTTCATCGTTTGGAATAGAATGAAGCTTTTATTGCTGTTTTTGGCATTGCTGGGCCTGGCTTTGACCGGCCATACGGCGGCACCTAGCTACGGGGGAATTTGGAGCGTTGCTCTGGACGTCATTCATCTGTTTTCGGTCTCGATCTGGATTGGCGGTTTATTGACATTAACGGTTATGGCGCCAAAAGAAAACAAAACCAAATGGCTCAAAGAAAAAGGCAAGCTCTTCTCCAAATGGGCGCTGACCAGCATAGTCCTAATCGCGGCAACGGGAATATTAATGACGATCCGATTCGTGCCTTCATTTTCTCTAAACAGCTTGATATCGAGCTATTGGGGGGAAATGCTGCTTGCCAAAGCCATTCTATTAATCGTTATCATTGTTATTGGAATTTGGCAAAGGAGAACTTTGGCTAAATGGGCAGAGGGTATAGGGGCTATATTCCGAAAATGGTTATGGATCGAGCTTGTGATAGCGGCTCTAATCTTACTAGTTGCCGGAGTGCTGGTTGACCTGTCGCCTAAAGATGCAGAGGAAGGCATCTATCCTCAAACAAAAACGGTAGACGGGGTTCAGGCAACGGTGCAGATTACTCCGCTCGCTGCATCCCCTTCAGAAATCTCCATTCGTGTCGGTGATCCTTTGGACATTGAGCGGGTTCGAGTTAAATTCTCGACGACGACAGGATGGCAAGTGGAAAACGCCGCATTTTCATTCGGCAATGGAGTTTATAAGCTGACGGGCTATTACTTTCATGCTCCCGGCACGATGAACATGGAGGTTTATGCCTATCGAGCCGACGGCACAGTGATCAAGCTGCCCTACATCATTCAAATACCCGGCGTAATGCCGCCTAATATTTAAACGGGTACGTGTAGGCGGAAGCAAGGGGAAGGAGGAGCTATGCAACAATTCAAGGCGCTCGTCGTCGATGACGAATGGAATATGCGGAATTTGCTGCGGATTTACTTAATGAATAATGGATATGAAGTGACGGAAGCAAAGGACGGCTATGAAGCTTTAACTATCACTCGGAATATGGCGTTTGACGTTATTATACTGGACGTGATGATGCCTGGAATGGACGGCATAGAGGTTTGCGAGAAAATCAGAGAGACAAGTCAAACGCCGATTCTGATGCTGACAGCACGATCCGAAACGAAAGACAAGGTTTCCGGCATTAATGCCGGAGCTGACGATTATCTCGTCAAGCCGTTTGAGCGTGAAGAATTGATAGCCCGAGTATTTGCACTCATAAGACGTTCCCATGTTTCCGAAAATAACGCATCGAATTCGAAGACGATCGTCCACAACGAATTAACGATCGATCCGGAAGGCAGACAGGTGCTTGTGCTGGAGCAGCCGGTTGATTTTACCCCGAAAGAATTTGAATTGCTGCACTTGCTTGCGGAGCAATACAAACGCGCTTTTTCACGGGAGACCTTGTTAAACAGCATATGGGGAGAGGACTATTACGGCGATATTCGCACCGTAGACACTCACGTTAAAAATATACGGGACAAAGTCCGTAAAGCCGGATTACCGTACAATCCGATTCAGACCGTATGGGGCGTTGGATACAAATTTCAAGGACCGGAACAATGCAAATGAAATGGAATCGGATTGTCGTCAAGCTGGGCGGAACGATTATTATCTTGTTTCTTGCGGTGTTATTGCCTGTCGGATTCGTAACGAATCAAATTTTTTCCGCTTTTTATTTGAACAAGGTTCAAGAGGAGACGGATCAATTATCTGCCCGGTATGCGGATTTCCTTGTAGAAACGCAAGATCCGATGTCGGTCAAAATGATGGCAGAGTTCTCGCAAGTGAACACGTTCATTGTCGATGTTGACGGACAAATTATAGTCAGCGCCGATCTTGAGCATTTCTCGAAGGGAGCTTATATTCCAAAAAAAGAGCTGCAGCAGTTATCGAAAGGCGCTGCAATTGAAAAGGAGTATACAGATTCCAAATCGGGAATTCGATATTTGGTTGCGGGCAAACCCGTGGCAAACGGAAATCTGTTTTATGGCGGAGTTTATATTTTGAGCTCGATGGAAGGGATCGAACAATCCGTTCATAAAATTCGGGATTTATTGATTCTATCCGGAATAGGCGCCTTTTTTATAGCGCTCGGCTTGACCTTTGTCGTATCTATAAAGCTATCCGCTCCTTTAGTTCAAATGGAAAAGGCTGCGCGTAATATCGCAAAAGGGGATCTGGAAACGAGGGTTTCCGTGACATCTGGAGACGAAATGGGATCTTTAGCGCATGCCATTAACGATCTTGCAGTGGATCTTCTAAGGTACAGGGACACACGCAGCGAGTTTTTCGCCAATGTATCTCATGAACTAAGAACGCCTATAACCTACTTGTCGGGCTATGTAAATGTAATCAAAGAAGGATTGTATCAAAACGAGGAAGAGAAAAATCAATATTTGGATATTATTTATCAGGAAACTGGCCGGCTCACTCATTTGATTCATGATCTATTTGAGCTCTCCAAGATGGAAGAGGGGAAGATCGTCTTGGACATGGAATGGATCGATTTGGCTGAAGTTATTGAACAGTCGGTGTTAAAGGCCGGAATAAAGGCGAAGGAAAAAGGATTGGAAATCGGAATCGACCTGCAAAATGAGATTCCGGCGGTTTATGCCGATAAACGGCGCATGGAACAAATCATTATGAATTTGATCGAAAATGCAATCCGCTATACGGAAAAAGGGACTGTGCTTGTAAAAATGACGGGGACAGACTCAGACGATTATGTTATTACCGTCGAGGATACGGGTATTGGCATTCCACATACGGAGCTACCTTACATTTTTGACCGATTTTATCGGGTCGAGAAATCGCGTTCCCGTGAATTCGGAGGGACTGGGCTGGGATTGGCCATTGTGAAAAAATTAGTCGAGTTCCAGGGAGGAACCATTGAAGTAAATAGCGAGGTTGGATGCGGCACGATTTTCGTCCTTCGATTCCCGATGAAACCTAAGGAGGCGGTATAAAATGAAACGGCTGGATTGGTTCATTGCCATATCGCTGGTGGCGATCGGGCTGTCATGCTTGACGATGTCAGCCACTTCGATTATGAGGCCCGATTCCTTCCATGTTTATTTAAGCATGTTAATGGGAATATGTCTTTGGACTGGCATTCCGATTCTAATCGCGGGCATCGTCTATATGATTTTTAAAAGAAAAAGAGGTAGAAAGAAGCCATGAAAAAACCGGATCGGGAAAAAAGAACGAAGCAGACAAAAAGGGCAAATGGACTTAAATGGCTCGTTATCACAGCTCTGCTTGCAGGTGTTATCATTGGCGGAATAAGCCTCTTGAATAAAGGCGCTTCGGCGATTAAGTTGAAGCATATCCATGGATTGGGCTATTCACCGGATGGAGCCAAACTAATCGTCCCTGCCCACGACGGCATTCGAATCTATGATAACGGAAGCTGGAGCGTGCCGCCAGGAGATCAAAATGATTACATGGGCTTCTCCGCAGTAGATGACGGATTTTACAGCAGCGGACACCCGGGGCAAGGCTCAAGCTTGAGCAATCCCCTTGGCATTATTAAAAGCAATGATACGGGAAAAACGATCTCGGTACTGGCTCTTGAAGAAGAGTCCGATTTCCATGGCATGAGTGTCGGATATAAGACGCATATCATTTATGCATTCAATGCGGCTCCGAATTCGAAAATGAGCTCGCCCGGTTTATTTTACAGCAAAGATGAAGGCCAAACCTGGGCCAAGAGCGAAAGCTTCGGTGTCGAGGGAGAACCTGCGGCTTTAGCTGTACATCCGGAGAAAGAAAATGTCATTGCGCTGGGTACGCAAACGGGCGTATTTCTTTCCGACGATTATGGTCAGAGATTTGAGAAAATTGTCCCGGATCTTCAAGTGACCGCCCTATATTTTAATCTTCAAGGTAATTTATTAGTTGGCGGATATGTGCAATCGCCGGTGCTTCAGCTTGTCGATACGAAATCCAAAGCGATTAGTACGTTTCCGATTCCTGAACTTGATGATGATGCCATCGCGTATATAGCACAAAATCCGGTAATGCCGAATGAATTTACGTTCGCCACAGCACAAAGGGATATTTATATAACCCGCGACGATGGAGTCAGTTGGTTGAAAATCGCGAATCAGGGGAAAGCCTTAGACGGACAATAACGTTTTTAGCGAATGGAGGAATTCGACTATGCAACAACTGTTGAGCATTTTATCTATTTTAGTTTGTCCATTAATGATGCTGTTTTGTATGAGGGGCATGTTGTTCGGACATAATAACGCAAAAGGAAAAAAGGAAGGGAAAACCAGTTGTCATGCTGGCGATACCAAAGATCGGGATTATCAAAAACTTCAGATCCAAATGGCAGAACTAATCGAACAAAACCAGCATTTATCCAACGAGATTCAATCCTTGAAACAATCACAATCACAATCACATAGTTAAACGAACACTTTCAAATTATACACTGCAGTACTTTTGTAATAAGAGCTCCCAATATGCAGGAGCTCTTATTATTTACTCCAGGCAGATACAAATAAAAAAATACCTAAGCTATATCGTTTCACTTATGTAAAAGGGGAGATGATACGATTGCTTATATTGTGCAAAACTGGACGAAACCAGATGAAATTTCGATCGCTACTTACAAGAAAGATATCTTTATGAGCAAAGATTCGGTAGTTAATTGGTCCAAATTTGCTGATAAAGGCACCGGTTTTTGATATTTCTGATATCACAATTTTAAATATTGAAACAACGAAGGGTGGTATGCATGATGATGAATGGGCAGTTATCTGGCACATCCATGATATGGATGTGCATAGTGATGGGGATTGGGGCTCTTATTCTTATAATAGCTCTTGGAGCAACAATTTATATGGTGATCCGTTTGCTTATAAAGAAAAGTAGAGTAGAAGATCGCCCACTTATGATGTTAAAGGAGCGCTATGTAAAAGGTGAAATAAACGATGAAGAATATAGGCAAAAGCGAAAATCACTCGAAGAATGAAACGACTGTACTTGAAACACGGGGAAAATGAATGAGCTGATCTTTATATCATTCCCGATATGATCTCATTGACGGCAACCGGCAAGATGATCTGTGCCGTTTTTACTGAACTCCCTCGAAATGATTCAGTTTCCTCACTGTATCCCGCTAAAACTAAAGCTCCCATACGGTAAACAGGTTATTATTATTTCGCCTGATTACCGTATGGGGAACATTTATTCTCTAAGGATAACACTTATATTAAAAGATGGTGTTTCGAAAAGACAGTAAACTTACATCCATTAGCGACTCTTTACCAACAATTCAATGGCTTCTTGAACAAGCTTATTACCATCTCGTCCAGCCGCTTGTTCTTCCAATAAACAATATTGTAAGTTTTCAGCAACAATTTGAGCAATGGCCTTATCTGATGCATTGCGTACAGCAGACAATTGACTCACGACTTCCTTGCAAGACTTACCTTCATCCATAAGCCTCAGTACGCCGCGTATTTGACCCTCTATTCTTTTCAATCGGGTTTTCATCTCGTTCGTATAATTGTAGTCCATTATCATACAGTTCCTTTCTAACATACCGGTATGGGTATATTATAAGTCAAAAAATAAAAATGAAACAAGAATTCTTATATAAATAAGTTTACTTTGGCTTCCGTAGCATCACCAAGATAAGCAGCAACGCCGGCGTATTCCAAGCCATCAATAAGTTCATCTTGCTGCAAGCCCAACAGGTCCATCGTCATCGTACAGGCAACCAATTTAATGCCTTGTTCTTTTGCTAATTCAATCAGTTGTGAGAGAGACAGCGCATTGTGTTTCTTGATGACGTGATTAATCAACTTAGGTCCCATACCCATAAAGTGCATTTTGGACAATCCGAGCTTTTTGGCTCCTCGCGGCATCATCCATCCAAATGCTTTTTCAAGCATCCCTTTTTTTACTTTAACGACCTCATCCTTACGCATGGCATTCAAACCCCAGAAAGTAAAGAATATCGTGACTTCATGGTCATAAGCAGCTGCTCCATTGGCAATAATAAAAGCTGCGATCGCTTTGTCCAAATCACCGCTAAAAAATACAATTGTCGTTTTTTCTTTTGTCGGTTCCATTATGATTTCTCCTTCGCATAAATAAGTTATAAAATAGATAACCATACCTTAACGGCAGTTAAGATAATTAAGATGACTAATCCATAGCGTAAATACGTTGTATTGATTTTGGCGCTCATCCTTGAACCGAGTGGAGCGCCAATCAAGCTTCCAATAACGGTAAAGATAATGGGGGTAAGGGGAATATCACCAGCGGTGATTTTCCCAATAACACCTCCGATTGCTGAGATGAATACGATGGCAAGAGAAGTTGCTATCGTTGTTCTGGTTGGGATTTTGAGTACCGTCAGCATAATCGGGATGAGAATGAATGCACCGCCAGCTCCTACAATCCCCGAAACAACACCAACGATAAGAGCAGATATAATGGCGATACTCTTATTAAATGTGATCTCTTGCGCACTATCCGATTGTTTCCCTTTATTGGGAATCAACATTAATACAACTGCAACGAGTGCTAAAATGCCGTAGATGATGTTTATGGCATCACCGTCTAAATATTTTGAAGAAATTCCCCCAAGGAGACTTCCACACAAAATACTGATTCCCATATAAAGAACAAGTCCCGAATGGATTTGAGCGTCATTCTTACTGTTCTTTTTATTTCGAAAGGCAAGAACCCCGGCAAGTGATGAGAAAAATACTTGGAACATGCTGAGACTTGAAACTTCATGTGCAGAAAAATGAGCAACACCTAAGCTCGACGGTACAAAGAGCAGAAGAGGGTAATTGATTATCGCGCCTCCTATACCCAATAAACCTGATAAAAATGAACCGACTAAACCAAGGAGCGTCATCACGATATACAAAAGGGTATCCATAATTCCTCCCTTAGTCCGAACACCATTTCTCTTGTTTTACACTCGATTGTGAATTATAATATATCCGAGTAAAGTCGTGTGAAAAGAGGGTGTATTCTAATGATGCGGTTTATTAAAACTATATTTATCCATAAATGTCCCGATTGTGCAGAACCTTTAATCAGTAGCAACGATGCGTTGTGCTGTATCAAGACTTGTCCAAATGAGCATTATAGAGAAGAAACGTATTGTTCACTTGGTGTAAAAATCGTCTATGACTCAAAATAAGCGAACACTATTCGTGTAGTGTTCGCTTATTTTTTTAAAGTTTCTTCACAAGGAATTTATAAACGCCATCTTCATGTTCATGTTTAATGAGTTCATGTTTGGTTTGTTTAACCCAAGCTTGGAAGTCGTTCACAGAGCCTTTATCTGTCGATAGAACAACCATGGTTTGACCCACTTGCAAGGTATCCAGTGCCTTTTTAGCTTTTACGATTGGCATTGGACATGCCATTCCTTTTGTATCTACAATGATATCTGCTTGCATTTTATAATTTCCCCCTTAGTTATCGTGAACTGCGCAGCGATTAGGACCAATCTCCATTTCACGCTGTTCTTCTTCGCTTGGATAAATTTTCCCCATGTTGGTTTGGCGAATCTCTTGATAAGCATTTGGTTGTGGCGGTAAATGGTTCGTCACAACTTCTCTAAACTCTGCTTCGTCAGTGATGTTCAGACCAGGATTATGCTGATACAAATCCCCTAAACGAGCAGAAACCGTTCCATCATGACCAAGTTCCGTTACTTTACCGAAATGGGCAGGCAGTACAATCAATTCATTTGAGAGATGTCTGTAACGATTGTAAAGTGTATCACGTAAATCCCCAACCCAATCCTCGGCTTTACCCGCCAAGTCTGGTCGACCGATGGACTCAACAAACAAAATGTCTCCGGTGAGCAAATACTTTTCATCGATAAGGAGTGATGTACTCCCGATGGTATGTCCCGGTGAATAGATAGGTTGAATATTGATTTCAGTATCTCCAACCTGAATGACTTGATTTTCTTCGAGTTTAGCGAAATCAAATGTCACTTCTGTTGCATCCTTCGAAGGTAGCCAGTAAGTTGCACTCGCTTTCTCAGCTAACTTTTTACCGCCCGAAATATGGTCAGCATGAAGGTGAGTATCCATCGTATGCTTGATTTGGACATGGTGCTCGGAAGCAAAACGTTCAATATCATCCGTCATACGCGGGGTATCAACGATAGCCGCTTCTCCATTGGACATTACGAAATAACTCAGACACCCTTTGCCAATGCGAATGAATTGATAAATCGAACCACCGTTTTTCAAATCGCCAATTTTAACGGGTTCTAAATGTTCGCTCCAAGCTTTCATGCCCCCCTGAAGATAAAAGACATGGCTGCGACCCGCCTCTACAAGTTGGTCAGCCACAAATTTAGACGACCCTTCTTTGGCGCAGACCACTAATACTTTTTTATCTTGAGGAACTTTATCGAGTGCTGGATCCACACCATCCAGCAGCTCGAAATAGGGGATATTAATGATTTCTACGCTTTCCCCTTCAATTTTCCAATCGTTAAAGTCATCTTCATTTCGAACATCAAGAATATAAAGCTGTTCTTTTTTCAGAACCAATCGCGTTAATTCTTTCGTATTCATGATGGTTGCTTCCACTTTTGAAAACCTCCTTTATTAAAACGATAACGAAATTTGCGCATCTTTTGCGAAGTCCAAAAACATGACCGCTCCACCAACTTCGATTCCGTCAATAAAATCTTCTTTCTTCAAATTCATGACATCCATCGTCATTTGACATGCAATGATTTTTACACCCATCTCCTGAGCCATTCCAACCAATTCAGGGATGGATGGAACGTTTGCGTTCTTGAACCCTTCGATAAAATGCTCTTTACCAGAAGGCAGTGGAAGCTGCTGATGGGCTTGCTTGTGAATGAGGTTTAAACCTTCAAAGGTGAAGAAGATGGTAACCTCAGCTTCGGTAGCCGCGGCTGCAGTTGCAATGTTAAAAACCTTATATGCGTCAAACATACCACCGTTACTTGCAATAATGGCAACTTTTGTTGACATAAATATTTCCTCCTCAAATAAATTTTTCTGTTGGACCTGTCCAGCCCGACATACCAGGCAAAATGTTAGTTAATTGCTTAAAACCCTTTGCGGTTAGCAATTGGCATGCCATATCACTGCGAGTTCCTGTACGACAAATTACATGAATATCATCATTCTCATTCAACTCATGCACACGCTGTTCCAGTTCGCCAAGTGGAATGGACTTTGCACCATGCAAATGATTGAATGCGTACTCTGCCGGTTCACGAACGTCCAGAATGGTTAGGTTGTCTTTATTTTCGATTTTCTTTTGTAACTCCTCATTAGTAATGCTGTGAGGATGTTTCATTTCTTCTTTCACTTCATTGGCGTTAGCTTTTCGTACAAAATGTTTTAGCACTTCGCCTTCATGAACAGTTCCTAAATATTGATGCCCTGTATTTCTAGCCCAACCTTGAATATCAGCCAAAGAACCTTTATCCGTGGCCTGAACTTCAATGACTTGACCCGCTTGAAGTTCATCAATTGCTTTTTTAGTTTTTACAATGGGCATCGGACAAGCAAGACCTTTACAATCCAGTGTTTTATCGGCTTGGATTATTGTCATTTGAATACCTCCGATTAGTTTTTCTCAACTGATCCATTCCATTCCAACATGCCACCAGTCATATTTTTTACATTAGTGTATCCAATGGAAACAAGGTGATCACAGGCTTTTGCGCTTCTTTTTCCGCTTCTGCAAATGCAGATGACTTCTTCATTGGGACTAATTTCATTTGCTCGTTGAGCGAATTCACTTAGGGGAATCAATTTCGTTCCATGAATCCTACCAGCAGCATATTCATCGGGTTCACGAACATCAATGAATTGTGTTTGTGAATTCTTATTTAACTTCTCTTGAACTTCTTGAGGTGTAATGTCTTTCCATAGTTGTGTATTCAAAGTTGTTCCTCCTCATTTTTTAAATTACATATACATGTATGGGTATTGCCTATACCCCTATGGGTATTATATCGACGCAATGTTTATTCGTCAATTTCCTAATTTGGGCATACTTTAAACGCACTTAATCCATGTTGAGTGAGAAGATAAAAGATACTTGCAACATTTTTTGCTTTTATGAGCAAGAGGTTTTATACCTCTGGGCGATGAAACTCGGATGAAAATTGCTTTTGAGCTATGTGAGGAAGAAGAATTATGCGAATGTGATGTCGCCAATATTATTGGATTCTCCATGGTAACAGTTTCTCATCACTTACGAACATTAAAGCAGCTTAAATTAGAAAATACTGTAAAGAAGGTAAGATGATGTTTTACTCCTTGGTAGATGATCTCCGCCAATTGATTCAATCAGCAGCGACACATAGTAAGTAGATGATTACAAATGGATAAAGAAACAGTTGAAAAAAAATGTATTTCGCGTACAAGGGTTTACCTGTGCAAACTGTGCGACGACTTTCGATGTATGTTAAAAAACTTTTTATGTAGAACTTAAGTACGAAAAAACAAACGACAGCGGCGTAAGAAAGGAATCCTTTATAATGCCCAATTCTTTTGAGTATAGAAAAATTATTATTTAGCATTGACATACCCTAAGGGGGTATAGTATATTTTGTAAGTGAGGTGATAAATTGTGGCAAACCAAGAGGAAGTTGTAACGACGGAAATCAACGATACCTGTTGCTCATCAGACAGCGAAAGAAAAAGCCATCATTCAGATAAAATGAAGAGTAGTTTAATCTCTCGCTTGAATCGAGTTGAAGGACAAATTCGCGGTGTAAAAGGGATGATCGAGCGAGATACTTATTGTGATGATGTGCTGAACCAGATCTCTGCAATTCAGTCGGCTTTGAACAGTGTAGGGAAATTGCTGCTCGAGGGCCACATGAAGAGCTGTGTGGTAGAACGTATTCAGGCTGGTGAAAATGAAGTCATTGAAGAACTTTTGATTACGGTAAATAAATTAATGAAATAATAAAATCGGAGGGATTTCCAATGAAACAAACAACATTGAATGTTAACGGAATGTCTTGTCAGCATTGTGTGAATTCGATTGAGAAAGCGGTCAAGGAAATCGGTGGTTCTGCTCATGTAGATCTGAAAAATAATGCAGTAACAGTGGAATACGATGAAAATAAATTGTCCTTGGATGAAGTTAAAACCGCCATTGAAGAACAAGGGTATGACGTTGTTGGTTAAATAACTAGGCCGCCGCCGGTGGCCTTTCTTTTTACAAATAAACATACCCCCATGGGGTATGAATGAGGTGAAGATTATGGAAAGTAATGAAGCGCAGCAAAACAAGCAGACAACACTGCAAATAACGGGTATGACATGCGCCGCATGTGCAAACCGAATTGAAAAAGGTTTAAGCAAAATGGAAGGCGTAACGGAGGCTAATGTGAACTTTGCTCTTGAGAAAGCATCCGTAACCTACAATCCGGATAAAGTGAGCATTCCCCTGATTGAGAAAAAGATTCAGGATATCGGCTATGATACCATAAAAGAGGTGGCCGAATTTGACATTAGCGGTATGACCTGTGCTGCATGTGCGACACGAATTGAGAAGGGGCTTAACAAAATGGTTGGCGTAACAAAAGCGACCGTCAACCTGGCGTTAGAGAGTGCTCGCGTCGAATATTCGCCGGCCGATGTCTCCACTTTGGATATGATTAAAAAAGTGGAGAAGATTGGATATAAGGCTAAACTTAAGCAAGAGCAGCAAGAGGCTGGAGACCATCGAAAAAAAGAAATCAGGGCCCAGCAAAAAAGGTTCTTGTTGTCGGCTGTCTTATCGCTGCCGCTTCTTTGGGCAATGGTTGGACATTTTTCATTCACGTCTTGGATCTGGGTACCGGATTTATTTATGAACCCTTGGTTCCAGCTCCTGTTAGCTACGCCTGTTCAATTTATCGTCGGTCGCTCCTTTTATATCGGTGCATACAAAGCGCTTCGCGGCCGTAGCGCCAATATGGATGTGCTTGTGGCCTTAGGTACATCGGCAGCCTATTTCTACAGTTTGTATTTAACGATACAGTGGGCGAACGAGATGCATGCCCATAACGCGCCATCTATGTACTACGAGACCAGTGCAGTGCTCATTACGCTAATTGTACTCGGTAAATTGTTTGAAGCCTTAGCTAAAGGGCGTTCATCGGAAGCCATTAAATCGTTAATGGGGTTGCAGGCGAAAACAGCGCTGGTCGTACGAGAGGGACAGGAAGTAGCCATTCCAATTGAAGACGTGGTTGTAGGTGATATTGTAATCATTAAACCAGGTGAAAAGGTACCAGTTGATGGAATTGTACTGGAGGGTTCTTCGGCGGTGGATGAATCTATGCTCACCGGTGAAAGCATTCCAGTTAGCAAAAAGAAAGGCGATTTTGTAATCGGGGCAACGATCAATAAAAACGGTATGCTTCGTATTCACGCAGACAGGGTCGGTAAAGAAACAGCTCTTGCACAAATCATTAAAGTCGTGGAGCAAGCGCAAGGAATGAAAGCACCCATCCAACGTATAGCAGACGTTATTTCCGGTATTTTTGTCCCGATTGTCGTTGGAATTGCGTTCATCACTTTCCTTGTCTGGTTTTTCGGAATCGCTCCTAATGATTTTTCCGGAGCTCTTGAAAAGGCTATTGCGGTACTTGTGATTGCTTGCCCTTGCGCACTTGGTTTAGCTACCCCTACATCAATCATGGCGGGATCCGGCCGCGCAGCCGAGCTTGGTATTTTGTTCAAAAGCGGGGAACATCTCGAATCTACACATAAATTAACGACTATTGTACTGGATAAAACAGGAACAGTAACCAAAGGAAAACCTGAGCTTACCGATGTTATCGTTGATGTGTCCATGACGGAAGAGGAGTTTCTTCAATTCGTAGCCTCCGCTGAGAAAAACTCGGAACATCCGCTTGCGGAAGCAATTGTTTCTGGTGTGCGGGAACGAAACATCGCTTTCCCAGAAGCTGAAGCATTTGAAGCTGTACCGGGGTTTGGCATTCGCTCAGTCGTTAATGGGAAAAAAGTGCTTATCGGAACTCGAAAATGGATGGCCCATAATCAGATACAGGCAGATACGGCATTTGAGCAAATGAATGCACTCGAAGAGTTGGGAAAAACCGCAATGCTGGTGGCCATAGATGGTCATTTTACGGGTATCGTCGCTGTTGCTGATACCATCAAGGATAGCTCAAAACGTGCCGTTGCCCGGCTCAAAGAGATGGGGCTTGAGGTGGTCATGATTACCGGTGACAATGAACGTACGGCAAAAGCAATTGCCCGTCAGGTTGGCATTGATCGTGTGCTCGCGGAAGTTTTGCCAGAAGGCAAGGCATTAGAAATAAGGAAATTGCAGCAATCTGGTCAGAAAGTGGCTATGGTTGGTGATGGGATTAATGATGCCCCTGCACTGGCTACAGCCGATATTGGTATGGCCATTGGAACTGGCACCGACGTAGCTATGGAAGCAGCAGATGTGACCCTAATGCGAGGTGATTTAAATAGCATTCCAGATGCTATCTTGATGAGCCGGAAAACGATGACTAATATAAAGCAGAATCTTTTTTGGGCACTTGCCTATAACGTAATCGGCATCCCGATTGCAGCAGCCGGTTTTTTGGCTCCATGGCTAGCAGGGGCTGCAATGGCCTTCAGCTCCGTGTCTGTTGTGCTTAATGCACTCCGTCTGCAACGGGTAAAGCTAAAATCTTTGAGCGATTAACTGAAGAAGAGTTACACTAAGTGACGTGGCTAGGAGGCCAAACGGATGATGAAGAAATGGCTTCTATCTCTCGGATACATTCTTTCGGTTATCGCCATCATCCTGTACAAAGAACCGATACTTCAATGGCTCCAAGATGACCAGGCAGACAACTTTACACTTTTATTTGGCGGGGCCGTATTGTTTGCC
Organism: Paenibacillus sp. MMO-177; assembly: GCF_037147795.1. NCBI lineage: Bacteria > Bacillati > Bacillota > Bacilli > Caryophanales > Paenibacillaceae > Paenibacillus > Paenibacillus sp. MMO-177. Next base: position 269,040 of record NZ_JBBCUR010000006.1, read on the forward strand.
CTCATTCCTGTCATTCCATACGGTGTAATTGCAGGGATTATTGGGGTTAAATATGGCCCCATTTGGGGCGGTTTGTTCAATGTAATAAGCTCTACGCTTGCAGCTGCACTACAATTTTTAATGGTAAGGTTCGTGTTTCAGGGGCAGAGTATCCGGCTTTTGGATAAATTCAAACGAGTCGACCAATTTACCAGACTTGTAGAACAAAATGCGTTTTTTGCGGTTTTACTTGCTCGTCTACTTCCGTTTGTCCCTGCTGCTGTAGTTAACGTCTATTCGGCAATAAGCCGCATGCAATTCAGTACCTTCGCAGCAGCAACGCTGATTGGCAAAATACCTGTGATGTTCGTATTCGCTTTTGTCGGGGATCAGCTGTTAACCGATGTAGGAAATGTTTTATGGATATCGCTGATTTATATGCTCTTTCTTTTTTTCGTTTATCTTTGCTATCGGTGGATCCGAAAGCGTGAGGGCAGAAACGCTGGATGATCCTTCATCAATGTTCACCCGCTCGACGAAAAGATATTCCATAAAAATATTATAAAGGAGAATAACCATGGGAGAAATAAAGAAAATTGCGGTGACCTCGACGATTCAGGTTGGAGGAAGTTTATTTACACCGGAACAGTTTGCCAAGATCGGTGTAATCGCAGGTCCGGATGGCAGAATCGAAATGACGCCGTTCAAGCAGCTTTATGTGGAAGTGCCGGCAGAACAGCTCGAAGGTATCCAGGCAGAACTTGAGCTTGCCGGTCTTGAAGTTTATCCTGCCGGTTTTGTAACCAAAAGTTTAATTGCCTGTAATTTCTGCAAAGGAGCGGAGGAGGCTGGACTAGAAACGGCTCGAATCATAAATCAATCCATTGCTGGTATCGAAACACCGACACCGTTAAAAATTGGCTATGCAGGATGCGCTCTTGGAACGAGCGAACCTTTACTCAAGGATATTGGAGTCGTAAAAATGCGCAATACCTTCGATATTTACGTTGGCGGCGAACCTAAAGGACTCAAGGCCTCTATGGCCAAATTGTTTCTTACCGGATTAACGGAAGATCGGCTCGTCCCGGTTATTACTTCGATCATTGATTACTATAAATCGAATGCCAAAGGGAAAGAGAAATTTAGCAAGTTCGTAGATCGGGTTTCACTTGAAAAGTTAAAGAATATCACCGGCTGACTTGAATAAAATCGGCCAAGTATGCAAGGAGTGAGCTTAATATGAATGAACCTTTAAAAATCTATACGATACCGACCTGCAGCGATTGCAACTATGCCAAACGCTACTTCAAAGAACAACAAATTCCCTTTATCGAATACAACTGCGAAGAAAATATCAAGTATGCTGAGGAAGTTTGGAACTTGACGAACAAACAAATCGTTCCGACAATTGTTATTGATAATAAAGTGTTTATTGGTTTCGCGGAAAATCTAAATGAAATAATTAAATTACTTCATTAAATCAAACCCCCGGTTAATCAACGACCGGGGGTTTGGGCTTACTTGTTGCGTAATCTTTTAAAAGTTACAATTTAAGAAGAAAACACAAAATTAGCAAAAAAGCTGGTGAAAAGATTGAGAAAAACGGTGTTGGTTATCGATGACGATCATGATATTGTGAGATTGATCACAGAAAGTCTGAACTTCGAACAATTTAACGTTATTCCAGCGTATTCCGGAAAAGAAGGCCTGTCCATCGTGAAAGAAAACATCATTGATTTTATTGTTCTTGATATCATGATGCCAGAAATGGACGGTTTGGAAGTTTGCAGGAACATCAGAAATCATTATAATATCCCGATTCTCTTACTAAGCGCTCGAGACAGGGATATTGATAAGATCATCGGACTCGAAATTGGCGCAGACGATTATATGACCAAACCATTCAGTATCCAGGAGCTTACTTCTCGGATTAAAGCTCATTTCAGAAAAATGGACCGTATGTATAGGGAATGGAACGGGCTCCATCTGGCTACGGTAATGAGTAACCAAGCTTCTGATCCGCTGCTCGAGTTGAATGAAAAAACTTTCGAAGCTATTTTGGATCAACGAAAGCTGGATTTTTCGACCAAGGAATTCCAGATACTATCCTTCCTCATGAAACATCCCAATCATGTCCTGACAAGGGAACAAATTTATGAAAGTGTCTGGGGAGACGAGTTCGGAGACTTAAACACCGTTACCGTACATATAAAAAATATCCGGAAAAAGCTTGGCAGTCAGCATGATTTCATAAAAACCGTTTGGGGCATCGGATATAAATATGTGGAGGGGAATTAAAGGAAATGAAGCTAAAAATAAAGCTTCCCTTACTATTTTTGCTGATGTTTATGTTGACCACTTTATTCATTTTTCTATACCTAATAAAAGCATTAATCGCGGATGAAGGTCATATGTGGTTAAAAAACATAATGGGTCCGTTACATTTTCAATTACTTCTGGTACTTTGCATATTAATGGGCATCACTTTTGTTGGTTTAACCGTTTATCTTCACTTCAACATCACCAAACCGATTCAGATCCTGAATTCAAGACTGACAAAAGTCAAAGTCGGACAATCCCGTACTTCTCTACAATCAAGAAGGAGAGATGAAATCGGGGAGCTGTACAATCATTTTAATGAGATGGAAGACAGGCTTTATCAGGCTCATAAGGAACAGGTCGATATGATTGCAGCTATCGCTCATGACTTGAAAACACCACTCACGGCCATCAATGGTTTTATGGAACTGCTCACGATACAGAAACATCTTTCCGAGAGGGAAAAGCAGGACTATTATAAGCTAATAATCAAGAAATCCAAGCACATCGCTGAATTGATTGACGCTTTCTCTGCGTATACCAGGGACGAGCTTACTATGGAAACCATGGCGTTGAATTCGGTGTGTGTACAAAAAATGTTTGAAAATATCGCAGCTGAATACGAGACTGAATTATCCGGTTTTGATGTTGAGCTAACATGGAAGCATTCCTTTCTGTCGAACCAACTCGTTATGTTGAATGAACCGATGATTCGTCGTGTATTTGGGAATCTGTTCAGTAACGCGGTAAAATACGGAGAGAAGAAGCACCTAAAAATCTATATGAGTGGATACACGCGGGGAAAAGATGCATATTTACAGATTGAGGACAACGGTAAGGGAGTGCCCGACCAGGAGCTTTCTTCTTTGTTTCAAAAATTTTACACGGTCGATAAGTCCAGAAAAATGAAAAATGGCGGTACAGGACTAGGATTGGCTAGCTGTAAATCTATTATTGAACGTCATGGCGGTGAAATCAGCGCATTTCATTCCGATTATGGGGGACTAGGAATTCGGTTTGCTCTTCCGTTACGATAAGTTCATACTGCGCTTTATTATTTTTTAAACATTCTTCACATTTCTTTATTATTACTTTATCGGTGATTTAGCTCACTTCATTACAATATGAATTGTCTACAAGAGATAAGGAGATGAGCAAATGTCGAAGTTAAATAATGAGGACACGAACAAGACCGACCGTGGACAGATGCCCGGTACACCAAGATGGGTGAAAGTATTTGGAATCATTGCCCTTGTCCTTTTCCTGCTGTTTGTGGTTCTACACCTTACCGGCCGTGGCTTCGGCGGCCACACCATGCAACACGGGGTAGAACAATAATGACACACCGCCTCCGTAAGTTCGTGCTCACTGCACATGTCACTTCATCGGTCGGCTGGTTTGGAGCGGTTGCCGGTTTCCTGGCTTTCGCCATCACCGGTATAAAAAGTCAGGATGCTCAGTTGGTAAGTACCGCGTATATCGCAATGGAGTTGATCGTCCGAGTTGTTATCGTTCCGTTATGTCTTGTATCGCTGCTAACTGGGATTGTATTGTCCTTGGGTACAAAATGGGGCTTGTTCCGGCATTACTGGATCATGATCAAATTATTGATGACTATCCTTTCCACTATCGGTTTACTGGTGCATATGCAGCCGATTAGCTACATGGCAGGCGTAGCTGCAGAGAGGACATTGACAAATAGCGATCTCAACACACAGATTCAACTTGTCGTCGCATCCGGCGCTGCTCTTCTTGTGTTGCTCATAGCCACTATACTGGCTATATATAAGCCGCGTGGATTGACACCGTACGGTTGGCGTAAACAGTACGTACGTAAACAATAATCGCAGCAGGAGTAGATAAAAAGGCAACCGATTAACAAAATCGGCTGCCTTTTGTCTTATCAGTTAGAATTACTCAGCAACTTAATATGAAGTGAAGAATCTAACAAAAAAGGGCTACATAAATTTTAATAAGATATTGACTATGTACCGTAATAAAGGGTTGATAAAGCCCGGCTTTATAGAATTTCGTCTATTCCAACCGTAGTGATCAATGAATGAGGCAGCGAAAAGGGCGAGATTAAATAAAAATCATCACAAAAAAATTTATCTAACTCCCTTCACAGTTTCATCATAATTTTTCTGTAAACTAGACATAACAACAAGGATGAATAAGTCATTTTCTTTTAAAAAGAAAATGACCTGTTTATCTGCTTATAAAAACTCAAGAATCGAGCAATTACCAGTTAGGAATCAATCCGATTATTCTCAGTATCTTCTGTCATCAAACCTATTCGTACCCACTCTGAGGCATCATCAAATACTAATAATACGAATGATCCTGCAGCGAACAAGTTAGGTTCAAGTTTTGTTGCCAGAAGGGACATTAGCTAGTGAACTCATTAATGAGATTTGACTCGTCTGATAGAAATGAATTCCAAATGTGGTCAAAAAAGAAACGGTAAAAAAGAATATAAATCGTTTTAAATTATTGCCTCTATATTGCACAGCAAGCCCGCCTCCTAGCAAATCTTTCATCTAGCAGTATTTGTACTACTATTATGAGAATGAAAGGGGATATAGTACTTGGATCAATGACTTCATACTGGAAATACTTCAATTATACAAAGATGAATGGAGTGAGCTATGTTGAGCAAGATTTTAATTGTTGAAGATGAAGATAAAATTCGAGAAGTCATCAATGCCTATTTGATGAAAGCCGGATACGAAGTTGTTGAGGCAAGCGACGGTCAATCCGCTATTCATGAGATTGAAAAACAAGCATTCGATTTAATCCTTTTAGATCTCATGCTGCCTGATATGAATGGGGAGGAGCTTTGTAATCGGATCCGCTCATCGAAATTGATACCGATTATTATGCTGACAGCAAAAGCATCTACCCATCACCGCATTCAAGGGCTGGCGGCTGGTGCGGATGATTATATCGTTAAACCATTTGACCCAGGGGAGTTGTTAGCGCGGATTCGGTCCGTATTGCGCCGAACGAACCAACATGAACTTCTTGCCGAGAGATTGAAATATGGAAACGGGCGTTTAGTGGTAGACGGCCATGCCAAACAGGCATATGTCAATCAAGTCCCAATAAGCTTAACGCCAAACGAATATAAACTGCTTGTTGTAATGGCGAGAAATTCGGAGCGAACGTTTACTCGTGAAGAATTAATCGAGTTGGTAATGGGTATTGACTTTGAAGGTGATTCTCGTTCGATCGATCAACATGTAAAGAACTTGCGTCAGAAGATTGAAGAGGACCCGAAAAATCCATTCTTTATCCGAACCGTATTTGGCGTCGGCTATCGTTTTCATGGAGGCATATAATGAAAAAATCGCTATCCTTTCGATTAAGTGTCCTTCTTATTATATATACTGGATTAATTCTCCTATTGGCTTCGTTCACCATCATTAATGCAACGCATTACCATTTCCAACTGTATGGAAACGAAATGGAACAAGGACATAATCAAACCGAATTGTTGAACACGCATTTAGAGCAGGCGATTATCCAGTCCGTCGGTATGACTATCGGAGGCGCTCTGATTGTCGCTCTGATCTTAAGTATCTATATCGCGAAACGGATTTCTTCTCCTTTGATTAGCATGAAAAACTTAACTTTAATTATGGCTCGTGGAAAGCGTGATGTTCGCTTACCTTTAAAGGGAGTACCGAAAGATGAATTAGGAGAGCTGGCAGCTTCCATCAATCATCTGGCGGATCAACTGCAGCAGCAAGAGCAATTAAGGGTAAGCATGACGGAAAATATCGCACATGAACTCCGTACGCCTTTAACCACGCTAAACAGTTATTTAGCTGCCATTCAAGACGGGATATGGGAGGCTACGCCAGAGCGAATTCAATCAAGCCGGGAAGAAATACATCGATTAATTCATCTTGTTAATGATTTAGAAGAACTGCAAACCCTCTCGTCACCCGATTTTGATTTGTCTAGGGAAGAGGTTCAATTAGTAAAATCGATTGATCAAGTCATCAACTTCATGCAGCCTTCCTTTTCTGAAAAAGGAGTAGTATTGGAAAAAGGGATAATTCCTGATATTACGATTTACGCGGATGAGCATCGTCTCATCCAGATTTGGACAAATCTGATATCAAATTCCCTCAAATTCACTCAAGCAAATGGGAAAGTAAAGATTTACGGTATTATGAAGCCCGATGGTGTTCAGATTACGGTTGAAGATACTGGTATTGGCATACCCGATAAAGAGCTTTCCAATGTATTTGAACGTTTTTATCGAGTTGATAAATCAAGAAACCGTAAAATGGGGGGGGGAGGTTTAGGCCTTGCGATTACAAAAGCGCTTGTTGAGCGTCATGATGGGCAGATTTGGGCGGAAAGTAATGCAGGGACATTATTTCATGTATACTTACCATTAAAATAGCGGGACAGTCATTCAAGAAATTGAGCTGACTGTACCTTTTTTCTTGTATAACAATCAGAAATTCCCGCGAGCAATCCTGCAGGATCATGTACTGGTGGACGAAATTTCCTTCTTATTGGCATGGAGTTACAATGAGCGCTGGCGATTTTTACCGTAAATATTAAGAGGATATTGAAATTGATAAAGTAAGAAATTGAGCCATATAGGGCTGCTTATATAGCGAAAAGACGGCCATCGGATAAAGGTCGTCTTTTTGCTGGTCCTACAATACTATAAGGGCTTCGTTTTAAATCACGTTTACACCATTGCCTACATTATTTGAATTAGAATCTTCAATATCAGGATCCAGGGTATTGGTGGCACTAACTGCATTATTAGCATTTGCCAAGCTCCCAGTTAAAAAAGAACCGGATCCTGCATACGTTTTAGTTTGGACTCAGTTGGACAGAATCACCAAATTGTACAATTGCACTTGATCCAACACTTACAATCTTAATAAATCCTACTATGGACGGCATTTTGTTCTCACTCCTACAACATTTTTTACATCATATTCTCGTTTACGATTATCAGTGACAAAAATATTGGGCGCAGCATTCGGCACTGCTTTGCTTATGCTGAACATGCAGTAGAATGGCTGCATAAAATCAACAAGTGCAATCAAATGGCGCTCGTCAAATGAAGCGCCATTTGATTGTTTATTCCGGCATATTACCTGCGTTCGGATCGTTAACAAAACTATTTTGGACGTGGTTGCATCAATTCAGCCTTGGCTTCGGCTAGAAAAGTTTCCTCTTCCATTCTTTCCAATGCAGAAGAGGAAAATAATTCTTTTAGAGCCGCATTCATTTGCATCGTTAATTTGGCGGCTTCCTGACGAAGCATGAATTTTTTTCGCATCTCTTTAGCAGTCAGAAGTTTATTTTCTAGTTGAGTTAATGTATCTTTCGATTGTTTAGTGGTCCACTGCAATCTTTCCACCTCCGACTTTAAATTCTCGGAGTAGGTTTCCTTTGAAAGTGCTTGCACCAGCCAATGTTTGGCCATGTCGGTATTTCCTAGTCTAGCTTCTTGATCGGCCTTATCTCGGTAAATGGCCGAATTGACTATATATATTCATTTTTCCTTTTAGAAGCAGCCATTCCGATTCCGATCTGTTTACGGATACAGATAGTTCGCGCAGTTTTTCAGAGTAAAACTCAATAAAATCACTTAGTACTCGCACCGGATAATCTTCTTGCGGGATTTTCGCCTTGAACAGATCTTTCAATCGGCTAAAGAGCCCCATCGTATGGCCTCCTATAATTTGTTTCAGAAGCTCTTCAATTGTGGTTTCGTATTCACGTTCAATCGGTGTTATATTACAGTTGGCACAGTGTTTTCCAAGTCTTCAACCGATTGTGCCCAATCGCCGGCGCTAATAATATCACTTCTTGCGTTTGACAAGGTTACTTTCCAAATGTCTACGAATCAAGTTTGCAACGACGGTTTGCCAAGGAACTGCTTAAGGAGTTCATGTTTTGCCGCTTAACCAAGTCGGACACTTTTAGCCCCTGCGCGACAAGCAAACAATCGTAAGTGCCATCTAATATTGTTTCTCTACATCCTTATGGCTTTCTGCAGATACTCATCTTCAAAAGCTATATTCCATGTACGTATTTAATATTACGGTAATTTCATGGCTGACAATAATTACTATACAGGAAGTATGATTCGCAAGCTGAAGTATGGGACGATCACGGAACACGTTGTAGTGTCTGTATGGAAACTACAATCAAAACGTACATCCACATTAAGATAAACAGCTGTAGAATCCGAACTGACATGCCCCAGTATCTCCGAAATGTTTGATAGGGTATTCGAATCTTTACCCGAACCCATATCCATTGTGGAATGATCATTTCCTTCATCGAACCGCCAGGTATACTAGCAGATACCCGAATCTTTTATTTAATCGTAACAGACACTTATGAAGAATTAATGTAGACAATAGTTAAATGATTTTTAATCTGCTCACTGTTGCGAAACCGACAACAAAATACTACAATAGGTAGTGTTTTATTAATAAACTACGTATCGTAGTAAATAAAATCCCTTTTTAAAATGGGGAAAATGAAGAATTGAGGTTGATGATAGTGTGCGGAATAGCCGGTATATTGAACTTTGACGAAAAAACACCTTACAAACAGCAACTGAAGGAAATGACGGATGTCATGATTCACCGAGGACCGAATCAATCCGGATTTTGGGTAGAAGGTAAAATTGGATTGGGTTTTCGGAGATTATCAATCATTGATATTCAGGAAGGGAACCAACCTTTAAGCAATGAAAATGAATCGATTTGGATTATTTTTAATGGAGAGATTTATAACTATAACGAACTTCGTCGGCTTCTTGAAGCAAAGGGACATCGTTTTAAAACGAAATCAGACACTGAAGTCATTGTTCACCTATATGAGGAATATGGGCAAAAATGCCTTGACTACCTGAGAGGGATGTTTAGCTTCGCGTTATGGGACCGCAATCGTCAATTATTATTTGCCGCAAGAGACCACTTTGGTATTAAGCCATTTTACTATTACCAAGATAAGGACAAGTTTGTCTTCGCCTCCGAAATTAAGAGCATACTTGCCATCGGTGATATAAAAGCCAGCCTCCATTACCAAAGCTTACTTGATTACTTGTCATTTCAGTACGTGCCGCAGCCGGATACGATGTTCGAGCATATTCATAAGCTTCCCCCGGCACATCAATTAACCATACAATATGGAAAGGTTGAAATAAAACGATACTGGCAACCGATGTTTAATCCTTTGGACAAGCCTATTACGTATTTCGAAAATGAAATTCGTCATAAACTTTTGGACTCGGTTAAATATCATATGCACAGTGAAGTACCTCTCGGTTGCTTCTTATCCAGCGGAATCGACTCCACTGCAATTGCTGCTTATATGAGTCAGCTTGAACCAACCAAGACCTTCTCCGTCGGTTTCGACGGGCCGCAAAATGAGACATTTATTGCTGCCAATACTGCCCAAGAGCTTGGAACACAGCATTTTTATAATATCATTACGGAAGAAAAATATTTCGATGCTCTTCCTAATGTCATTTGGCATCTTGATGAACCGGTAGCGGATCCTTCCGCAGTGGCCTTATATCAGGTTGCAAAGTTAGCCAAAGATCATGTAAAGGTGGTCCTCTCCGGTGAAGGAGCGGATGAATTGTTTGGCGGTTATCGGATTTATCAAGAGCCTGCTGCACTAAGATATATTTCATGGTTGCCTGATTCAATAAAGAGAGCTTTGAACAAACAAATAAGATCCTTACCTTTTAACTTTTACGGAAAGAATTATTTGTTAAGGGGAACGCGATCACTGGAAGAGCGATTTATTGGTAATGCCAATTTACTGACCGAAAGCATGAAAGAATACTTTCTGCACAAAATTCCAGAACATATAGACTATTCCTTGTCCACGCATCCGATCACGAAGCCAATATATAATCAAACATCTCATTTAGATGATGTGACCCGAATGCAATTAATCGATATGAATCTATGGCTGCCTGGTGATATTTTGGCAAAAGCCGACAAATGCTCCATGGCTCATTCCCTGGAATTGAGAGTACCGTTTCTAGATAAAGAAGTATTCGATATTGCCAGTCAAATACCGGCAGCTTACCGTATATCGAATGGCACCACCAAACATGTGTTAAGAAGGGCTTTAAGTGGCGTCATTCCAGATTCAGTTATTAACCGTCCCAAACTTGGGTTTCCCGTACCATTACGACAATGGCTTAAAACGGAACGGACGAGTGTTATGCTGGAACAAATTCAAGCAAGCGGAATCGATAACATTGTGAACATGAGAGCCATTGAAGAAATCGTTATGAAGCACAAACATGGTCAGGGTGATTACGCTCGGATTATTTGGTTATTTTACAATTTAGCGCTTTGGCACAAAATGTATGTGATTGATCTTCCAAAGAGTCAACACTTACATGCCGCGCAGTGATCAGGAGGTTTCTACTTGAGGAAACAAGTAATATTTTTTCTGATCTTTTCCTTAATGTCTGGTTTGCTTGCCTACCCAAGCCAAAGCCGGGCGATAGCCGAAGTAGATGAGCTGGATAAGGAAATTCAAGATATTGAAGAGAAAATGAAGGATGCAGAGAAAAAAGCGCAAGACAGTCAAGACAGCCGGGAAGAAGTGCTTAATGATAAAACTGTAGCAGAGCAAGAAATCACTACGATTCTAAAAAATCTGGATCGTACAAGTGAACAGCTTACGCGTTATAACAAACAAATCGTTTCTTTGCAGCAAAATATAATTAATACCGCTGTACAGCTAAAAGAGATAAAGAACCGTCTAACAGAGCGAAAAAAGCTCCAAGATAATCGTGTTCGGCTCATGTATCAAAATGGTGCGGTCTCCTATATAAATGTTCTATTGCAATCAAATAGTTTTATGGATTTTATTGACCGGATCGAGAGCCTGAAAATCATTATTGCCC
>NZ_JBBCUR010000007.1:0-215859 GCF_037147795.1 Paenibacillus sp. MMO-177
GCCGGCGCGGGGCCGCGAGCGCGCCGCGGCCTGCGCCTAGCCGCGCGGCGCCCGCGGGCCGCGGCTGGCGCCGCCAGCGCCAGCGCGAGCGCGCCTAGCGCAGCGGCAGCGCCGGCTGCGCCGGGGAAAGCGCCGCCGGCTAGCAAGGCGGCGCCAAGAGCCACAGCGGCGCCGCCTGCCAGCGCCGCTCCAATCCATAGCGGGCCGGCAGAGCTTTGGCCCGCCTCCTCCAGAGCGGCTGATGCCTGCAGCCGCTCCAGCTCCCACTCGCGCAGCGCGGCGTCGCAGCTGTTCCACGCTGCGCGCATAGCGTCGCTCGTCTGCGGCAGGAACGCCGCGCTGCCGAACACGCTGCGTCCGCCTGCTGCAGCTTCCGCGCGCGCAAGCTCGGCTTCCGCCTCGGCAAGCTGCTGCGCCGCCTCCCGCTCCTGCTGGATAACGGCCTGCAGATCGGCGTTAAGTCGTTCCGAGCTTCGCCCGGCTTCCGCCTCAAGCTGTCTCTGCCCGCGAACATATTCCCGGTCCGCGACGGTTAACCGTAAAGCCAGCAGCTCTTGCTCTCCCCAATTCGGGGAAATGCGGCCTAGCAGCCGGGTTAAAGCTTCTGCGTCCGCTTGCAGCTCGGCAGTCAGCGTAATCTTTTCCTCTCTCAAAAGCTGCATCCGTTCGCTCTCAGACAGCAAAGCTTCCGCTTCTTCTCTTCGGGCAAGCAGCTCTTTGTCTACCAGAATGGCCTTGCGCTTTTGCCTGATCAGCTCCCCCTCATGCTCAAGCTGTTCTTGCTCTTGCGTGCGGCTTTTTTGCTCCCTCCGCAGCTCCTGCCAGCTATGCTCCGCTTCAGCCGTAATCCGTTCAGCCTCGGCAATTCCTTCACGCTCCATACCTAATTCTAGCAGCTTCAGCCATAACGGTCTTATCGCGTTCGCTTTTCCTGCAAGCTGCACGGCAGACTGCCGACGCGGCAGCTCTGCCTCAAGCTGTTCCATTGCCCGGCTAACCCGGTCAAGCTCCTGTTGAAGTTCATTGTATACCTGAATCGCATCAGCCTGCTTCCGGAGCTCCTGCTCGGTCTGCTCCAGCGACTTCAGCAGTTTATTGATCTGCTGGTTAGCCCCGCGCGGCTTGAACAGCTGCTCCATTTCGAGCTGCAGCTTTTTCTCGGCGGCCGCAATAACCTTGCCGTTCTCCCATCCGGCATGGTATAGATAACGGCCTAATTCCTCATGCGATAAAGCTCCGACCTGCTGCAGCTCCGTTAACGTGATCGCATACAGCTCGCGAAACAGCTTTTCGTTTGTTCCTCCAAGGTAGCTCTGCTCCCATTCCTCCTGAGTTGGCCAGCTCTCCTCGGCATCAGATTGAATATCATCCTTCGTAAGGTTAATCCTTCTAAGCTTCAGACGGCCTCCATTTACATGTGCGTACCGCTCCGCTATATAGGTTTGGCCTTCCGCATCCTGGAATACCAGCTGTCCGCCGTGAGTGCCGCCATTAACAGGCTCCTGCCGTTCCGCAGGCTGATTCCGCCTTGCAAAACCGAATAAAATTGTCCGGATAAATCCGAACAACGTGCTTTTCCCCGCTTCATTCATGCCATATAAAACAACGGAAGGACCGTCCAGCCTACAGTTGAATCCCTGCAGCTGGCCGAAGCCGTCAATCCGGACTTCCAACAGCTTCATTCATCCTTCCTCCCTTCAGCCGTCAGCAAGCCAAGCACATGCTCCTTAGCCTGCTCCAGCCAATGCTCGGGCAGCTCGTCCCAGTGCCCTCGGAGCAGCCTTCCCAGCTTGGCATGGCCGGAGAGCGGCGCAACGGCGGCGGCCGCTTCCCGCCTCCAAGCTTCCTGATCCTGCTCTAACCGCTGCGTTAGCCTGAACAGCTCGCCGACGAAGCTGTTTTCGTCTTCAAGCTCTGCCAAACGAACCTCCGCGCGCGTATTTACCTCAAGCGCGTAGACCCATGCGTATTGCGAACCTTGCTGCAGCTGTTCCAGCAAGGTCCGTACGGTAATCATCTCCGTCAGCTTATGATGCAGCGGGCCTTGCCCTTCCAGCCTTAAACGAACCATAACAGGCCGTCCGTCACCTTGAGCCGCAAGCTGCTCCACCTGCTCTTCCAATAGCTGCAGCAGCTCCTGCTCCGTATGCAGGCCGTTAATCGGCAGCCCCCCGTCCAGCCAGCGAACATCATCAAGCGGAATAAAAGTTAGCTGAACCGCCTTTGATACGGAGACCTCTACTAAATAGCACCCTTTTGGCCCGGTCTCCCGCGGATTGCGCCCTTGAATATTGCCCGAATACACGACATGCGGGTATTCATGCATTACTTTTCTTGTATGTATATGGCCAAGCGCCCAGTAATCGAAGCCTTTGCCGATTAGCTCCTCCAGCGAGCAAGGAGCATAAGGATCATGGGATAGATCCCCGTTTACGTTGCCATGCAGCAAAGCGATATGAAATGGCGCTCCTTCAACAGGCGTATAACGGGCGGCCAAATTTTCCGTTACATGCCGTTTCCCGTAAGACATCCCGTAAACAAAAGCGGCCAGCTCACCGTTTCTGCAGTAAGCCGGCCGATATTCCATGCCACTCGCGCCAAATTGCGTCACGTTGGCCGGCAGTTTCAGCTCCGCCCGCGCGCCGTTCAGCGGATCATGATTGCCGTGGATGACAAATACGGATATCCCGTAATGCTGCAGGCGTTCCCATTCTTTTAATAGGAATAACTGCGCTTTTAGAGAGCAATCCGCTTCGTCATACAAGTCGCCGGAGATTACGACGAAATCAACCCGTTCCTGGATCGCCGTATCCGTTAACCGTCGCAAGGCGCCGAAGGTAGAAGCCATTAGCTTCTCCTTCCGGGCATCCGGCAACTTGCTCATGCCGCGGAACGGGCTATCGAGATGCAAGTCTGCCGCGTGTATAAATCGAAAAGGAATCGTCACGTTTACTCCTCCGGCTTCAGCGATAAGTAAACTTTCTTCAGCTGCGAGATTACCCGCTGTAGCGAATAGACCTTTTTCGCTTTGTCCCAGCCGGTACGGGCAAGATTGTACCGGTAGGTCGGATCCGTTACCAGCTTCTCAAGCGCATCGGCAAGGGCCGGCGCATTTTCCGGAGGTACTAACAACCCGTTTACGCCGTCTTCGATTTGCTCCGCGATACCGCCGACATTGGTCCCCACTAAGGCAAGCCAGCATAATGCCGCCTCGGCAAACACGGAGCCGAAGGCTTCCGCGCGCGACGGCAGAACAAAGACGTCGAAGAACGGCATGAACTCTTCCGGATGAAGCATATAGCCGTAAAAAATAATATCATCATATAAGTCCAGCTGGACCGCCAGCTGCTCCAGCTCTTCCCGAATCGGTCCGTCCCCGATAATATGCAGGACAAAAGGATGGCCGCGATGTTTCAGCTCCGCGCAGGCATGCAGCAAAATATCCAGACCTTTCGCAGGCACCAGGCGGCATACCGTAATAAACTGCGGAACGGCATTCTCGTGGGCAATCGGCTTGAATCGCTTCTCGTCGAAGCCGTTAGGTATAACCTTAATGGCGGAGGAATCCTTCATATAAGGCGATAGATAAGTCCGGAAAGAATCGGATACCGTCAGCAGCCGGTCCAGCTTTGCCTCCAATTCGCCATAGATGGAGGTCAGGAACCGGTGCGCGATGCTGTTTTCCTCGATTTTACCGTTCAGGACAAGCTCCCGTTCGAAGGAGGAGTGAATCGTCATCATGACCGGCGTATCCGGGAACAGCTGCTTCATCACAAGCGCCGCTATCGGATGATGCGCATGAATAATATCATAGGAGCGCTTCAATCGCAGACGCGTCCACCAAATATAGTCCCGCATCGTCTGCAAATATTTATCTACGATAGGATCACCGAGAAACGGTGTCACGTCAAAAGTCTCGAATACGATTTCCTCTTGTCCTTTTCCTCTTACCCGCTTCGGAAGCGAGAATAATTCCATTTGCCAGCCTAGCTTCAAAAATCGCTCTTGAATATAAGGCACCATGGAGGACACGCCGCCCGGTTGTTCCGGCGGAAAAAACAAAGCCTGTAGTATATTCAATGTCCTTCCTCCTAAAAAAAATTATCACACTAATAGCGTTTTTAATCGCTATTGTGATGATTTTTACTTCGTAAGCATCATCTTAGAATTGTGAAGCAATTCTTTGCTTCGTAAGCATTTGCTTAAAAATTATCACACTAATAGCGTTTTTAATCGCTATTGTGATGATTTTTACTTCGTAAGCATCATCTTAGAATTGTGAAGCAATTCTTACTTCGTAAGCATTTCGCTTATAATTAGCACGCGAACTTTAATTTTACCCTGTCAAAAGCCGATATCTTTATTATTAGATAGATGCTTTGTTAGGCAGATTCGTTCTACGGTCATGCTTTTACCAGCTCGTAAATCATGATATATTAGAACATATGTTTCTGTAAAGCAACACTCCATAGGATATGGTGATACTACATTATGACAATCTTAACCTGGCTAACCGGGCCCAACGGCCAACTTATTTCTTCCGCTTGTGTCATTATCATCCTTATATTGATGCTCTTCATGTCCACCCGGTTGTATACCAGCTATCGGAACAAACGCATCTACCGGCTGCTTACCCTGACGATCCCGCTGTTTATGGTGCAAAATACCGTACTGGCCATGCTCGCGTATCCCGAGCAGAAGCTTCCGCCATGGCTGCATATCGTTTCGATGATTTTGCAAATCGTCTCTTTTATCATTATAAACTTTGTCTTCATGAAATTATATACTCATCGCGGAGCGCAAATAAAAGTTACGCCTTTTGTTCTGCTCATCGTCTTAACCTTTGTTATTGCCGCGGTGCAGTCCATGTTTATGGATCCTTCGGATGACACCTTGCTGCCGGGAGGGCAATACCGTCTCCTTGGACTCGATTTCTACTCTTTAATCGTAACCTTTATGATTCTGCTTGGCACCAAAGGCGCCGAAATGAACGGCAAATTCTCGGCCAGTCTTATTACTTATTTTATTCTCGACCTGTCTAGAATTGCCGACGGCTACGTCTTTCACGGTTCTGTGGATTGGCTGGTGCTGCTCAGTTATTTCCTTCCGATCGTCTATTTCATGCAGTTGTTCCTCCTGCTGTTCGAGTGGGTCCTTGAACGGCTGATGATGACTTATCAATCGTCGATTACGGATGGCTTGACGGGCTTGTACAACCGGCGGCACTTCACTTCCAAGGCCGAACAGATCTTGCAGAGGCAAAAGGGTCTCGCCGTCATCTTCTGCGATATCGATAATTTCAAGAAGCTGAATGATACGCATGGCCATCATAAGGCCGACGGCGTGCTGAAGCAGGTCGCGGAAATTATGAAGGAAGAGTCAGCTGGCATCGGCGCGGCCGGCCGATACGGCGGAGAGGAGCTGCTTGCCTGCATCTCAATCGACCGGGTGAAACCGGACCGTGTCGCCGAGTCGATCCGCAGCCGCGTTGAGAAAGAAACCATCGTAACCGTAAGCGTTGGCGTAAGCACCTCCAAGGACGCTAAGGAGGTTATCCAGCTCATCAAGCTGGCGGACGAAGCCATGTACCATTCCAAAACAACCGGCAAGAACAAGGTCACCTTGTTCAATGCCATGCCTTCCAGCAAGAAAAAAGCACTATCTACTTCATAGAAGAAGGTCTAGACCAGGCAACTGCAATCTGCCCGGACTAGACTTTGTTTTTTGTCCCATCCCCTGTGCTGTAAGCATCTAAAGAAGCTTACAGCACCTTTTCCACCTTCTAATTACCTCCCTAGCCTCCAAAAGATGCTTACAAAACGCTACCACAGCACTATTCCCTTCCATTGCTCATACATAAGCTTCCATAGAAGCTTACAGCACCATTTCCACTCTCTTTGCAGCTCTGTAAGCTCCAAAAGCGGCTTACACGCCGCTAACCCACAACAAAAATGCCTGCTCCCTCACCGGAGAGCAGACACTATCTCGTCAAGCATCAATTACTTCCTTACCAATCCAACCAGCAGCTGGCCCAACTCGTCCACCGTACCTGCCAAATAGGTTGGTTCCGCCAGCTTCAGCTCTTCTTCGCTGCCATAACCATAGCCGACACCAACCGAATCCATGCCATGGCGCTTGGCCCCGATAATATCATGCTTGCGGTCGCCGATCATCACGGCATCCTCCGCGGACAGACCGCAGGTTAGAAGCACATGCTCGATCACTTCGCCTTTATCGACCCTAGTATTATCCAGATTGCTGCCGCCGATAAACTCGAAAAATTCGCTTAGCTCGAAGTAGGCAATGATTTTTTCCGCGAAAAAGGCAGGCTTCGAAGTTGCGACGTATAAGGAAGCTCCCTGCTCCTTCAAGACCGCGAGCACTTCTTTAATGCCTTCGTACCGTTTGTTCTCGTACATGCCTCTCTCCGCGAAGTATTCCCGGTAGTATTTGATCGCCTCCGTGCACATCTCGTCCGTAAAGCCGTAAAACTCCTTAAACGAGCCGGCAAGCGGCGGTCCGATAAAAGGATCCAGTACATCCAAATTGTCGATGTCGACGCCGAATTTGCTTAGAGAATATTGAATGGCGCTTGTAATGCCCAGCTTGGGGTCCGTTAACGTCCCGTCCAGGTCGAATAAAATCGATGAATACGTCTTTGTCATAGAAGAGTCAGCACCTCGGATAATTGTTTGATTTCGAATTTCGGCTTAACGGGCGTCTCATTCGGCTTGTTATGCGGGTTATACCAGCAAGTATCGATGCCGCTGTTCAGCCCGCCTTGAATATCGGAGGTGAGCGAGTCTCCAACAATGAGCACTCTGGCCGGGTCGGTAATGCCAAGCTTCTTAAACGCGTAATCGAAAATGCCGGTATGGGGCTTCTGATAGCCCGTATCTTCGGATACGATAATATGCTCGAAGTAATGGTCCACGCCTGCCTTGGAAAAACGCGACAGCTGCACTTCCCGGATTCCGTTCGTAATAATCGCCAGTCTTACCTTGGAACGGAGCTCTTCCACAAGCTCCACAGCTCCGTCGATCAGGTATGCACCTGCTCCCAGATAACCGAGATAGCGGTTGCTGAACTCCTCGGCTCCAATCGTAAGGCCCGTTCCGTTGAACAGCCGGCTGAAGCGTTCTACGCGGAGCTCCGCAAGCGAGATCGCCCCTTTTTCGAAATCGTTCCACAGCTCCTGATTGATGGTCCGGTAGAGGGCTACATAGTCGGTATCCGGCGATTGAACCCCAAATTCTTCAAACACGCTTGTCAGAGCGAAGTCCTCTGCTTTCTTATAGTCGAATAGCGTATCGTCAGCGTCAAATAGTATCACGTCGTAGTTCATTGCAGTCAAACTCTCCTTGCTCATTATTAGTGTTAGACTTCCAGTGTTGCTTGCAAAATCATCCTCGCTTGGCCGGCCAACAGAATGCGGCTGCCGTTCACAGCCACCTTCACGATGCCGCCCCGTTTCGAAGCCTGATAACCCGTCAGCTCCTGTTTGCGGAGCCTCTTGGCCCAATGCGGCGCAAGCGCGCAATGCGCTAGGCCCGTAACCGGATCCTCCAATATACCCGCATTCGGGAAAAAGACGCGCGCTACATAATCATAGGGCGCACCTGCAGCTGCCTTTGCCGTTACAATGATTCCCCTGCCGCCTGTGGCGGCAAGCTGCTGCTGATCCGGTCTTAGACTGCGTACGGTTTGCTCGCTATCCACCTCAACGACGTAATCCTGACGGTTCTTGGCGGTATAACGCGGAATTAGCCCAAGACCATGGATAAGAGCTTCCGGCGCATTTACCGGCCTCGGCGTCTCTTCCGGATAGTCCATCGTCATCCAGCCTTCAATGGCATCGTAGGCTACGGTTATTACACCGCTTTTCGTTACAAACAGGGCCGTCTGATCGAAACGAATTCTCCCCGTATGCCACAACATAAAAGCGGCTGCCAACGTGGCATGCCCTCCTAGGTCAACTTCCGTCTCCGGAGTAAACCAACGCAGGTCATAGCCTTCCTCGATCGGAACCAGAAAGGCCGTCTCGGACAGATTCATTTCCGCCGCCACCTGCTGCATCCACCGTTCATCCTCCGGCTTCTCGCATAAGCACACCGCTGCCGGATTACCCCGGAATGGCTCGCTTGTAAAAGCATCCACCACATACATCGGCTTCATCTTCCGCCCTCCCTGTTATCCTTATTATAAACGACAAACGCAAACGACTGCATCTCTCCTTGGAAGAAGCGGCATGCAGATATAAAAAACCTCTATCGCGCGTCTCGAAGAGGAGCAGCAGCGATAGAGGCAGGTTGTAATCTAATTATTCATCCCTTAGCGGAATTAGAAGCTCGACTTCTTCCTCTTCCCAATGGCGTTCGTTAATATAAAATACTTCAATCGCAAGCGCGCTGTCATGCTTGTTCAGCTTCCGCTCATTCATCCAAGCAAACAATTGCTCATAGGCTTCGCCAATTCGTTTGTTCGAGGTGGCCACCATGGCATAGCGGTGTTCCGGAATCGTGAACTGTACCATGCCCCTTGGAAGCTCCTCCATATGATACACCTCATAACAGGCCCAATAGGATGCAAATACTTCATTGCCGAAATACGGGCTGTACAGAACAGGTGATTTGGATACGGTATTTAATTCATGCTTGCGGGATAAAAACTCGCTCTGCAGCCGGATCGCCTCATCCGGAAATGTGGAATAAGGACCGCAATAGCTGATGCCGGCCAAATGAATGGCAGGCTTCGTAATAATAGAGCAGTTGTCCAAGCGAATTCCTCCTAAAGTATTGTACGTCTACGCTAGGATGAGCTTTTATTTCGCCAATAGTGTAACATGAATTACCATTTTCAGGATAGTATTTTAATTGTTTTTTCCGGTCCCCCGCAAACAAAAAAAAGCCGGCTTCGGAAGCCGGCTGTGAATGATCTTACATATTAAAAACGAAGTCCTCGTCGCGCAGTTGCTCGATATGAACGGTACGCACATAACCGTTGCCTTTTTTCGAGAAGAAGTCATGCTGCTTCGTATGCGTGCTGATGCCGTTGAAGACGATCGGGTTAACCGGCTCTTCCGGGAAGTATGGTTCAAAGCCCAGGTTCATCAGTGCTTTGTTTGCGTTGTAACGAACGTAAGTTTTAACGTCCTCCTGCAGGCCAATCGGGGTGTACAGGTTATCCGTGTAAACCACTTCGTTCTCATACAGCGTGTTCAGAAGGGCGAACACTTCTTCTTTCAGCTGAGCTTGCTCTTCCGTCGTGAATCCGTTGAACAGCTCTTGAGCCAGAACGCCAACATACAGGCCATGGATGCTTTCGTCGCGGAGGATCAGGTCGATAATCTCGCCGCTGCTTGTCATTTTGCCTTGGCCGGCCAGGTAGAGCGGGTAGAAGAAGCCGCTGTAGAACAGGTAGCTTTCCAGGAATACCGAAGCTGCCATCGCTTTGTACAGCTGCTGCTTCGTTTCAATGCCTTGGTACCAGGAAGAGATCAGAGTCGCTTTCTTCTGCAGCTGCTCGTTTGTCTCTACCCACCCAAAGATGGCGTCGATTTCTTCCGTCGAAGCCAGCGTCGTGAAGATACTGGAGTACGACTTCGCATGGATTTGCTCCATCATCGACATAAACGCGAGTACCGCTTTACGCTGCAGGCCGTCCACATGCTCGAGAATTTTCGGCATGCCCACGCCGCCTTGAATCGTATCGAGAAGCGTCAGTCCGCCCAGCACGTTTTTGTATACGGTGCGCTCGGTGTCGCTCATTTCCATCCAGTCCATTTTATCGTCGGAAAGTGGAATTTCTTCGTCTGTCCAGAACTGCATCACGTTCTGCTGCCAGAAGGTAAGCGTAAAATCGTCATCCGGACGGTTCCAGTTTACTGCTTTCATCAATCCTGCTCCTTTGGTTAAAGGCTGCTTTCCGATTGTTTATCTTCCGGCAGCCTTGTCATTAGTTCGAATTATACGGCGCAGCTTGTGCATTCCTCAACGGAAAGACGCTTCGTTCTCGTATAGTAGAGCGATTTGAGGCCCTTCTGAGCGGCATAGATGTAGAAGCGCGCCAGTTCGCGGGTTGTTACGTTGCTGTTCACGTGAAGGACGGTCGAGATGCCTTGGTCCACGTGCTGCTGGATTTCCCAGATCAGGTCAATCAGCTTGAATTGATCGATATTGTAAGCCGATTTGTAGTAGAAGTAATTATCTTGAGCCAGGTAAGGCATCGGATAATACGTTGTCGAGTTCGCGTAAGTGCGAGTCTCGATATGCTCTACGATCGGCATAACGCTCGAAGTCGAGTTTTGGATGTACGAGATGCTTTGCGTTGGCGCAATCGCCAGACGGTAAGCATGGTACAGGCCGTGTTTTTGCACTTTCTCTTTCAGTTCAGCCCAGTCCTGAGGAGACGGGATTTCCATGCCTTCGAACAGTTCTTTTACTTTATCCGACGTTGGACGGAAGTCCGTTTCGATATAACGGGTGAAATAAGTGCCTTTTGCGTATTCGGAACGATCGAAATCCTTGAAGCTTGTACCGCGTTCTTTGGCGATTTCCATGCTTTTCTCGATCGAGTAGTAGTTCATCATCATAAAGAATGCGCTCGCGAACTCTTTCGCTTCGTCGCTTTCGTAAGCAATTTTGTTCTTCGCGAAGAAGCCGTTCAGGTTCATTGCGCCAAGGCCAACGGAGTGAAGCTCTTCGTTTGCTTTGCGTACGCCGGGAGCGTTGTCGATCTCGGATACGTCGCTGACCGTCGTCAAAGCTTCGATGCCGACATGGACGGATTCTTTGATTTTTTTGCGTTCCATGACGTTAACGATGTTCAGCGATGCCAGGTTGCAGCTGATGTCGCGGCGAATTACATCGTCCATGCCGTAGTCGTTGATTGTCGAAGTCTCTTGCACTTGGAAAATTTCGGTACAGAGATTGGACATCTTGACTTGACCGATATCCTTCAGGGCGTGAACTCGGTTGGCGTTCGATTTGTTCATGATGTAAGGATAGCCGGACTCCAGCTGGATCGAAGCGATCTTTGTCATCATGTCGCGGGCGTTCATGACCGCTTTTTTCACGACTTTATCGTTAGCGAGCAGCTCTTCGTACATAACGTCCATATCCATGTCGTCGAGGTGCGTGCCGTATGCTTTATGAACGGAATGAGGGCCAAAGACGTACAGCGTTTCGTTCTTTGCAGCCAGCTCATAGAATTTATTCGGTATGATCAAGCCGATCGACAACGTTTTGATGCGTGTTTTCTCGTCGGCGTTAATTTTCTTGCAGTCGAGGAATTCGATAATATCCCAGCCGAAAATGTTGTAGTAGCCTGCGCCGGAGCCTTTGCGCTGACCCATTTGGTCCGCGTAGGAGAATGCGTCCTCCATCAGCTTCAGTACCGGCATAACGCCTTTCGCGGCGCCTTCAACGCCCTTGATTGCCTCGCCGCGTCCGCGCAGCTTGGACAGGTTAACCGCTACGCCTCCGCCGATTTTCGACAGCTGCATGCATGTGCCAAGCACATAGTTGATAGAGTTCAAGGAATCGTCCATTTCGAGCAGGAAGCAGGATACCATCTCGCCGCGGCGGCTTTTGCCAGCGTTCAGGAACGTTGGGGTAGCCGGCTGCAGTCGCTGCTCGATCATCGCTTCCGCGATGCGGAGCGCTTTCGCGCCGTCGCCTTCGCCGAGGTTCAGGGCAACGATCGCTACGCGGTCCGGATATTGCTCGAGGTATTTCGATTTATCGTTGGTTTTCATTGCGTAGTCTTTGTAGAATTTCGAGATGGCCATATACGATTCGAACTGGAAGCCGCTGCTCTCGGTTAGATTAAATACCGCTTCGATTTGCTCATATGTATAATTCTCATATACATTCTCGTAAAAGTCGTTCTCGATGAGGTAGTCCAGCTTCTCGCGGAGGGAACCGAATTTCACGCTTTTCGCTTCCACTTCCTCCATAAAAGCGGCTACCGCTTCTTTATCTTTATCCAATTGATAGAAGCCGTCCGCTCCCCGTTGCATCAGTTCGTTGTTCAGCTCGATGTGTTTCAATATTTCGCACCCTTTCGACAAAGTATTCCATATCTTGATTCGTACCGGATAGTTCAAACTTCGATATGACCGGCACGTTGAACAGGCTTGAGATCGTATCTGCGCTCTTCGCGAAGCCGTCTCCCCAGTTCCGATTGCCGCTTGCGGATACCCCTTGCAGTTTATTGCCGTTGCGGTTCAAGAAACTCATGACGCGGTCCGGCACCTGACCAAATCCTGTCGTGTAGGTGACCAGAACGAAAGGCTCGTCCACTAGATCAAGCTCGCCAATGGGCATCGCTCTCATATTCAATTTATTAATAAAGCGTTTCACATTGCCTGTTCTTGAATCGTAGACTACCAGCATGTTTCTCTCTCCTCAAAAGAATTGCAGAGCAATTCTTACTTCGTAAGCATCGATCTAGCAACGTCTATCACTGAAATTTCAGCAATATAAAAGCGCTTCTGACAGCAAAAATGTCAAATGCGCTAGTTGACAAAATCGTTGAAATCTGACTACACAACTCAATATGTAGTTGATGAATTTGATTCTACATCAAGATATAGGTCTCGTCAATGCAAATTATGGAGAAAATATTTAAATGGGCTTTTTCGACACTCGACTATTTTAACAGATGAAGATATGATGGGATAGTGACATTTTATTGCTATTACGGAGGTACAAATGGACAAGCAAATGACGCCGGAGCTGCTGCGGGAAGCCATGCTCCAGTTGTTCCGGGATGCCGGATACACCGTACCCGAGCTGCTGCCTTACATAGATGGTTTAACCCGGGAGAACGATCGTCTGAAGCAGGAGTTGAAACGTTTGAGGCTGGCGGCCGCCCGCGGATCGGCTTCCTCGGATTCTATGAACACCCGATTGAAAGACGCTTTAAGGGAGTAATTAATAGATCGGAATTTGGACGTCAAAGATTTAGAGCAAAATCTATATCTAGTGTCCGCCAATTAAAAATTATGTCGAATACCCCTGTTGCATCCGCGACTTATTCTGATAAAATAATACAACCATTGTAGCAAAGGTAAGGGATAAGTCATGGATAGAGGGTTCATTACGGTCATAATCGGACCGATGTTTTCGGAGAAGTCGGGAGAGCTTATCCGCCGCTGCCAGAAGCTGATGCAATACGGCCGCAAGCAGGTGCGGGCCTACAAGCCGGCCGAGGATGACCGCTTCAGCAACGAAGAGATCGTCAGCCGGATCGGCTACCGCCTTCCCGCAACAAGCGTACCGCGCGCGCTCCCCTCATCGTCGGTGGAGCAAATCCTGCTCGAGTCGAGAGATGCCGACGTTGTGGCGTTTGACGAAGCATCCTTTTTTGGGAAGCCTATCATCGCCCTGGTAGAGGAGCTGGCCTACCAAGGGAAACATATTATCGTAGACGGTCTAAATATGGACTACCGGGGCAAAGAATTCGGCTACATCGGCGGCTTGCTGGCGATTGCCGACGAAATCGTAAAGCTGACGTCGTTTTGCGCCGTATGCGGCGATGCCAACGCGACCTTCACCCAGCGTATCGTCAACGGCAAACCCGCCAAGCTTGGACCGGTCTTTCTGATCGGCGATACGGAGAGCTACGAGCCACGCTGCCGCTCCTGCTTCGTCCCTCCGCACAAAGTGACGGGCGATGCTGCGGAAGAGCTCACAGACGCCATTACAGCGCCTTAAGCATACACGTCTGCTAAGCCCTCAGATGGAGGAGCAGACGTGTCGCGAAGGAAAACAAACAGGGTTGTCTCCTGTCACTCGAAGTGACGGAAGACAACCCTGTTTGTTTTAATACTCCAAGCTCGTCATTTGACCGCCGCAAAAAACAACCGTTCCGAACGGTCTCCCGCCGGCTCGAGTTCAAAGTCCGCATAGCAGTCGACCGTGCGGAAGCCAGCGCGCTTCAAGGCGGCTTCCATCCAGCCGCGGCCATACGCCCGCTGTTCGTGCATTTCTTCGAAGCGCTCGAACTTGCCGCTTTTCTCCTCGGCGAATATAGTCAGATGATGCTCGATCTGCAGACGGGACTCGTCCAGCTCGCAAGTCCATATATAAGCGACTTCATCCTCGTCCAGAACAAAAGGCTGCTCCTCCGCGTAACGAAGGAACACCTTCGGATCATGGACGTCGAACAAGAATAGTCCGCCCTCGCGCAAATTATCGTAAGCCGACTTAAAGGCTGCCTCCACGTCTTCTTCCTCGGTCAGATAGTTCACGCAGTCGCAGAACGAAATGACCGCGTCCACGGGCTCCGCAACCGTCCAGTCCCGCATATCCTGCTCCAGCCAGGTTGCATTCCCCCGTGCGCGGGCCATTTGCGACGAAGCTTCATCCCATTTGCTCCGCGCAACGGTCAGCATATCGGCAGACAAGTCGATGCCGTATACCTCGAGCCCGGATAAGGCCAGAGGAATCGCAATGCTGCCTGTCCCGCAGCCAAGATCCGCAACCGTCCTCGGCATACCGTACCGCTCCCAACTGTCGTGGGCGAATTGCAGCCAGTCTTCGTAAGGCATGTCACGCATCAGCCGGTCGTAGACCGATGCGAATTGACCGTATGCATCCATGCGGTTATTCCTCCGAAGGCTTGGCAGATGCAGCGGCATCCGCACCGGCATCATCCGCTTTGGCCGGATCCGCCAGATAAGTCCAGCTTCCTTTTTGCGTAATGAGGCCCTCCCTCATCAGCTTCCCTAAAGCGCGCTTAAAAGCCGATTTGCTAATGCCGAATCGCTGCTTGACCGTGTCCGCAGGCGATTCGTCGGAGTAAGGCATGCCGCCGCCCGGACGCTCCTTCAGGAAGGCCAGAATGCGGTCTGCATCCTCCAGCCGCCCTTCCTGCTTCAGCTTAGCCATCGACAGATTTACGCGTCCGTCTTCGCGGATGAACGTTACGCGCGCGGATACCCGCTCGCCAAGGCGAAGCGGACGGACACGCTCGGGTGCCGGAATCAGTCCGTATACGCCAAAGCCAACCACGCCGCCGTCAACAAGCACAAACGAGCCCATCTGAAGCGATTTGGTGACCCAGCCTTCCACCCACTGGTTGCGCCACGATTGCGGTGCCTCGAATACAAGCGGCCCAAGCTCGTCTTCGCCAGCCGTTCTGGCAAGCAAACGTCCCGCCTTGTCATGTCCAAGCACGACATGGACTTCATCGCCCGGCAGCGGGCGGAACTCCACCTTCTCCGGCAGCTCGGAAATCGGAAGCAGCAGCTGCCGTCCCAGCCCAAACTCCAGGAAGCAGCCAAGACGCGGATGCACGTCGGCAACCTTCAGCCGCGCCATCTCTCCTAGCAGGAGCTTTGGACGCTTCATCGTTGCGGCAATCCGGTCTTCGGAATCGTAGAAAATAAAGACTTCTACTTCATCGTTGATTTTCGGCTTCTTGCCTACCAGCTCGGTATAGTGCAGAAGCACCTCCGACTCTTCATCGGTCAGGAAATAGCCGTAGGGCGACACTTCGCGTGCCACCCTTAAAGTTACAATTGTACCGGCTGTCAGACTCATGCGAATTCCACTACCTTCGCATCGGACCACAGGCGTTCGATATTATAGTAATCGCGTTCGTCGCGGTGGAATACATGGACGATAACATCGCCAAGGTCAATCAGCACCCAGCGCGCCGAATCCATGCCTTCGATGCCTTTTACGCGCACGCCGCGCATTTCCGCCTGCTTGCGGATTTCCGTCGTAATCGCCTGCACCTGCGTATCTGAATTACCGTGGCAGATAACGAAATAGTCAGCCACCAGAGAGATTTCTTTCAAGTTTAATGCTACGATGCGATGCGCTTTCTTGTCTTCCGCAGCCGCCACCGTAATTTGCAGCAATTCATCCGAATGTACGGTCATAGCTCAACCTCCTTGTTTTTGCTGTTCAATTAAATCATTGCGGGATTCCACCGTAAGGGGATAAATCCGGTTCCCTTTTTCGAGCAGGAAAGAGATGGTAGAGTCGAAACCGGCGATAAGCGCCTGTTCAAGATTCGTCTCGCTAAGCTCGCGTATGCGTTCGACCCCGGGAAAATCCCGTCCCGGTTCCATGTAATCGGCCAGACAAACCACTTTGTCCAGCTTGGTCATGCCTACCCGTCCCGAAGTATGATACCGGATGGCATCCAGCACTTCCCGGTCCTTCACGCCATATTGGTGCTCAGCTACCCAATATCCGACTTCGGCATGCCATAATGCTTTATCGTGCTTCAACAGCCCTTGGTCAAGCTGCTGTTCCCGAATTATTTGCTCCATCTTGGCGATCGGCCAATATTTCGCCACGTCGTGCAGGATAGCGGCGAGCTCCGCTTTTACCGGATCTTCCCCGAACCGCTCGGCAAGGATCATGGAGGTCTCCATTACACCCTCCACATGCTTCCAACGTTTCTCAGGCATTTGCGATTTGACCGATTCGATCATTTGTTCACGATTCATAAAGCCCTCTCCCCTTTATAAACTGATGAACGGTGTCCGGCACCAGATAAGCAATCGAACGCCCCGCTTGCACTCTGCTTCGAATATCCGTAGACGATATGCCGATCGGCGGCATGGACGCCATCGTCACGCGCCTGCGAATATATTCTGGCAGTTCGTCCAGCTGTACCGCTGTCCCTTCCCGCTCCAGCCCAATGAAAGTTATCAGCTCCGCCAGCTCTTCAATACGATGCCACTTGGGCAGGTCGTTAATCCGGTCCGAACCGATAATATAGGAAAAGGCGGCATCCGGGTACCGCTTCTTCAGTTCCAGCACCGTGTCGATGGAATAACTCATTCCGCCGCGCTCCAGCTCAATGTCCAGCGCTTTGAAGGCCGGGTTGCCGCTCAGCGCTTCTTGCACCATCCGAAGTCTAAGCTCGCTGCCCGCACCCGGTTCATTATCCTTAAGCGGCGGCTGAAAGGTCGGAATAAACCATACCTCGTCCAGCCCGCAGCCGTCGCGCGCTGCCTCGGCTGCAATCAGATGTCCGGTATGAACCGGATCAAAGGTTCCGCCCATAATGCCTATTCTGCTCATGAAGCGCTAACCATCCTTTTCGGGCGACAGCACTATTTCGCCGCAGCCTTCGGCAGCTCAATCTTGCGGTTCTTCTCTTCCGTCGCTTCCTTGTATAGAACGATTGTTTTGCCGATTACCTGTACCAGCTCGGCGCCGGCAGCTTCCGCCACTTCCGCGCCGATCTCTCTTGGATCGTCCATGCAATTGTTCAATACCGAGATCTTGATCAGTTCCCTTACTTCAATCGCTTCTTCGATATGACGGACAAGCTGGTCGTTGGTGCCGCCTTTGCCTACCTGGAAGATCGGCTGAAGATGATGGGCCAGCGATCTGAGGTGACGTTTTTGTTTGCCTGTTAACATGGTTGTTCCTTCTTTCGTCTCTATAGGGTTGTCAATTTTCTCTTATAATAAAAATAAATCAGACAAGGGATTGCAATACCGTCTCGCGCATCGCTGCTGCAGGAGCTGCCTGCCCTGTCCAATACTCGAAGGCGTAAGCCCCCTGGTAAATAAACATGCCGAGTCCGCCGTGTACGCGGCAGCCGTGCCGCTCAGCGTCCAGCAGGAACTTGGTGCGGAGCGGATTGTAAATCAGATCGCTCGCAACGGCGCCCGGCTTCAGCCATGATGCCTCAATCGGAGATGCATCAGTATGGGGATGCATGCCAACCGAGGTTGTGTTAATGACGATATCCGCTTCGCCACAGGCAGCCTGCAGTTCATCGTTCGCAATCGCGCGAATATCCGCCAGAGACCGGAACGATTGCGCAAGCTCCTCAGCCCGCTCCACCGAACGGTTGGCGATCGTTATGCCGGAAGGCTGCTCGCCGGCGAGCGCGTACACGATTCCGCGAGATGCGCCCCCGGCGCCAATAACGAGAATCCGCTTGCCCGCAAGCTCCGGCTCGGCCTCTTCCTTCAAGGACCGGACATAACCGATCCCGTCCGTATTATATCCGATTAACCGGCCATTATCGTTCACTATCGTATTGACTGCTCCGATCGCCTGCGCGCCTGCGTTAATCTCATCCATATACTTCATAATATCCAGCTTATGGGGAATCGTCACATTCACTCCCCGTACGCCCATCGCCCGAATGCCCGCAACAAAATCTCCAAGCTTGCCCGGCGTAATATGAAAGGCCAAGTAGGCTCCGTTGATTCCCGTCTCGCGAAAAGCGCGATTCATCATAATCGGTGATTTCGAATGACGAACCGGATCTCCGATTACGCCATACAGCACCGTTTGGCTGTCAATACGGTTTCCCGTAATCCCATTGTCAAGCGCGGATACCGTCAATGTTCCCGTTCCCCTCTCTTCTATACAAGCGAATCGCGAAGCAGGACCTTAATGCCCTTAGGCGCATAGACGTCCACGATCGCGCCGGAAGTGCCATTCGCTTGAATCCAGCCCATGCCGGATACAAAAATATCCTTCTTCGCCCCCCGCGGAATGCGAATCGAATGGCGGGTCCACGCCGGCATTTCATCCAGTTCTTCGCGGGACGGACCGCCAAGCAGCTCCCCGCGGTGATCGGCGTACAGCTCTTCAGCCCGCTCCAGCTTTGTGCGGTGCACATTCAGAGCATTGGAGATATAGAACGTAAACGATTGACGCTCGCCCTCAACAAAGTCGAACCGGACCAAGCTGTTGATAAACAACGACTGCTTGTCATTTAACTGGTAGACCAGAGGCTTGATCGGCTTATCCGGCAGCAAAGCCTGAAGGAAGCCGCGCGGAACGATTTCCGTCATCCGGGTAGGATACACGATCCCCGGCGTATCGATAATCGATTTGCCGTCATCGAGCGGAATATGGACCGCGTCAAGCGTGGTTCCCGGGTAACGGGAAGTCGTTAGTTCACGTTCCATATCGCTGTAATCATGGATAAGACGGTTAATCAATGTCGATTTGCCGACGTTGGTTGCGCCAACGACATAGACATCGCGGCCCTTCCGGTGATGCTCAATCGCTTCAATGACATGCTCGAAGCCGATATTCCGTTTGGCGCTGCAGAGCACGATATCCACCGTGCGAAGACCTTCTGCCTTCGCCTGCTTCTGAACCCAGTTCCGAAGACGGTTCAGATTAACCGAACGAGGCAGCAGATCAACCTTGTTGACCACCAGCACAACCGGATTATTGCCTACAAAGCGCTGCAGACCGGAAATCAGACTGCCCTCAAAATCAAATAAGTCGACAATATGGACAACCAGGCTGTCCGTCGACCCGATGCTGCCGAGCAGGCGCAAGAAATCATCCTGATCAACCGTTATCGATGAAGCTTCATTATAATTACGAATACGGAAGCATCTTTGGCAAATAACCGGCTCCCGGTTTAATGCCGCTTCGGGCAGGTAACCCGACTCTTCCGGATGCTCCGTCTGGAGCTTTACTCCGCAGCCTGCGCATGCATGCGACTGACTATGCTGCTCTTCTCTCACTTCGTCTCCCCCTCATACCATGTCCCTTTTTTACGCAAACGGGAAAGAACAAAACGCTCAATTCTCCTGTTCACACGGGTCATTATTCCTTCGTCAGCAGGAGCAATCGGCGTGACCAGAATCGTATACAAGCCCATACGTTTCCCGCCGAGTACATCCGTAAGCATCTGGTCGCCAAGCACAACGGTCTGCTCAACGGGCAGCCCCAGCACGCTCAATGCTTTATGGAACGCTTTATTCGCCGGCTTGCGCGCGGCGTGAATAAACGGAATGCCCAGCGGATCAGCGAATTTGGACACTCTCGTCCTGTTATTATTCGACACAATGACGACTTTAAAGCCATAATCCCGAACTTGTTCCAGCCATTGCGTGAGCCTTGGCGTTGCAAGCGGCTCACGTGCTCCAACGAGCGTATTATCAAGATCGGTGATGATTCCGCGGACACCTTTTTTGTATAGCTCGTCCAGCTGAATATCGTACACCGAATTTACTCGTAAATGCGGCAATAATCTTTCGAACATGCTGCCTTGCCCCCTTGAACTTTCGCTCATCTCCTGCTATCTTACGAAACTATACCATATATTCGGATTTTGTTGCAAAAGAAATACCGCCCGCGCAAAGCGAGCGGCAAACTTTCCTTCTATTATAATGTACGCAAATTTCTACAATTCCTCTTTAATCGCTTTGATCTTTAGAATAAACCGGTCGGTCTCGGAGCTTGACGCCTGTATGGAGCCGTATTTCGCGCGTTCGAACCCGTCAAGCACCTCGCAGAACAGATTATTCAGACGCTTGTGGCTTGGCGACCATCTCTGAATCGCTTCGCGCAGCGTCTCATGCTCCTCTCGTTCATAACCTTTGCGCCGGCAGAGACGCAGCAGCTTCTCCGTCTCCCATACAATCCGGTCATTGCCTGAATACGCCCGGTATCTGAAACGAAGCCATGGCGTACGGAGCAAGACAAGAACAAGAACAATGGCAACGACGACGGCTGCCGATACCAAACCCCAGACGATAGCGGAATGGTTGACTCCCGTACTCTCGGTTACTTCCTCCTGCACCGGATCGGTATCTGGCGCTATGGAAGGCGTCGGCAATGCTTCCTGCTTCACTTCCGTTACCGTATAAGGGAAGGTGAAGCCTGCCGTAGGCTCGAACGGAATCCAGCCATAGCCGTCGAAATAGATCTCTACCCAGGAATGCGCATCCGAGTTGCGAACGGTATACGTGCCTGCTCCATCCGGATTTAATTCCGCTTCGCTTGGAATTCCACCGGCAGACGGCACATATTCCGAAACAGGGAGCACGCCCGGGGCAAAGCCTTTTACCCAACGGGCAGGCAACCCGATCGAACGGGACATGACCGCCATGGCCGTCGAGAAATAATCGCAATAGCCTTCCTTCAGTTCAAAGAGGAACTGGTCGACGAAATCCTTGCTGTCTCCGGTCAGCTTTGATTTATCCGGTTCATTCGTATACACGAAGTTCTGGCGGAGATAAGTTTCAATCAGCTTGGCCTTGTCATAATCATCCACTGCCGAAGCCGTTAGCGATACGGCGAGCGACCTTACCCGGCCGGGCAAGGAAGACGGAAGCTGCAAATATTGCTTCGTCTCGGCCGGATCCGGCAATTCCGCTTCCGTCTTGCGGAGCCCTTCTTCATCTAATATGGTGACATCCGAAGTTACCGCATAGCTTTGCGGATATCTGCGCAGCGGCTTGTCAGACCAGATCAGCTCCTGTTCGTTTACCGCCCACTTCAGGCTTTTCGGCAATACGGATGCATCCGGATCATCGACCCAATGAACCGATGTAATCGGAGAAGCGGCGAACAAGACCGGATAAATATTATTGTTCGCCATTCGGACCTGCTGGTCCACCTTCATCGTCTCCGCCTTCTCGCGTCCATCGATTAGCGGAAGCTCCCAGTCCTTGCCCACCGAGGCTAACCGGCTCCGATCCGTCTCATCGTTCACCGTCCAGCCTGCTCCGGTGTACGCCGTCTTTGTCTCGCCTCTCCAGTAGCTCTTATGGTTGGTCGTAATCGTCATAACCGGCGAATAGTCAAAGTCAAATCCGCCGCCAAGTTCTGAATCGTCGCGTCCATAGCCGGACTTGGAATTGCGGCTGCTCACGTCAACAGGAGCCGCGATTCCTTTGTCTCCGAGGAACACGTTAACCGTCTCGCCTTTGGATTCCTTCCACATCGTATAAGGATCCTGAATTATTGGCGATACCGAAGGCATCAGAATGCCGGCTGTCATCAGCACGGACAGAACAATGACGATCGGCATCAGCAGCTGCAGCGGATATTCCGTAAGCTCCTTCCAGCTGTTCGGATGATGGCTTGCCAGCTTGTGCATATGGTTGGCTACCAGCCAGAGCAGACCCAGAAAGACAATCCAGGCGACCTCATCCCATAACCAGATTGGAGTAAAGGAATCCGCGATGGTCAGGACGAGAATATTGACGCTGATAAATCCGAATAATCGCATCCTTGTCGTAATCCACATATCAAACAGGATATACAAAAGAAGCAGCGCTCCGCTGATCCATATAAAAGGATGCAGCTGCTCGGCGTACCCCCACAGCGTACGGAACAAATCGCCAAGCCGGTTCTCTTGACCGGAAACGGTCAAGACGACCTTTTTCAGATCTGCAAAATAAGCCGTCGCGCCTAACGCAAGCAGCAGTTGAACAACAATCCGCAGCACCCGCATGCTGCGCGGCAGCAGCCAGTCAGCCGCAACGGCGAAGAGCAGCGTGAAGCTGACCGCGTAGAAGGTCTCGCTCCACCAGAAGCCCTCAAAGATCCGAATCGTATGAATAAGCATAAGAGCAATAAATAATTGCGAGAGCTTCATATACCAGTTCGGCATAACACTGATAATCACAGTACGGCATAAAGTAAATACACGCGGCAAGAGGCTCATGCCCGGCCTCCTTCCAGCACGGCAGGAAGCTCCTGCAGCTGCTTCAGTTCAAATAATGCCCAGCCCTTGCTGCGGATCATCAAGCGCCACTGTTCCTCCAGCCGCCGGTCGCCGCCGATATGCATCAGACATGGCGTAAGACCTTTGCGGGACAGCCATTCCATCGAACGGACCGCTTCCCTGCCGGCAGTTCCGCTAATCACGATAGCAAAGGAACCCGGCTCCAGCCGCGAATCTGCTGCCGCAAGAGACTTGTACAGCCCTTGCTCTGCATCGGCATCCACAAAGGTTAAATGTTTCATTAGCGCGTTGCGCTGTTCTACACCGGACTTGGGCGGGAGAATCGTCAGTTTCTTGCCCGCGGACATTAGACCGATCGCCGTATCCCCCTTCAAACCGCTGTCAATAAGCGAAGCTGCGGTAGACACGGCCAGCTCGAACCTTTCCGCCCCGGGAACGGGGTAATCGGCCGCGTATCGGTCAAGAATAATAAGCGTGCGCGGCAATGATTCTCTCTCGAACGCCTTCGACTTCCAGTCGCCGGTCTTCGCGGTTGCGTTCCAGTGAATTCGCGACAGCCGGTCGCCGTACAAATATTCCCGAACGCCGTTGATTTGCGTAGTTTCCTTTGCCGCCCGAGGGGCTGCGGCATGGGAGAAAGGTCCGCGGAAGCCGCTTTGAATGCTATGCCATTGGCGCAAAGGAACAATCTGCGGCAATACGCTGAATGCCGACTCCGAGCCGAATTGGCCGGAATGCTCAAACAAGCCGAATACGTCATGGGAAATGCATTCGGTTGTGACGAAGCGGTACTCTCCCCGCTGAAGCGGCGGCGTCTGATACATCACATCGCCGGAACGCTTGAAGCTTGGGACGAATGAGGCTTCGAACTGCAGCTGCTGGCCGTTATGGCGCCGCAGCTTGTCTCTGACCAATACATAAGGAATCGGATAAACGCCCGGAACCTTTACCGATAACCGGACATCCAGCGTGCTGCCTGCCGTCAGCGAGTGGTCGCTGCCCGCGGTTGCCCCGGTCTGCCGGTAGCTGCGGATGCCGGACACGCGGCTGATCCCGCTCCAGCGGCCTAAGGCCAAATAGAGCAGCAGCACGTTCAAAATCATAAACAGCATTAATGCCGTTTTGCCGCCCTGAAACAATAAATAAAGCAATGCGGCGCCATAAATGATTGCGATAAGCCTCCAGCGTTTACGGGTCTTCGTCTCTTTCACCGCATTCATGGGATCACCGCTCCAGTCTGACGGGAACCTTTGTCTTCTCCAGAACTTCGGCTATAATATCCTCGCTTCGCAGACCGTTCATCCTTGCGTCCGTTTGAAGCAGCAGACGGTGGGAAAGAACATGCGGCGCTAATTGCTTGATATCGTCCGGAGTGACAAACGTACGCTGGGCAAGGAACGCGCTGGCTTTCGCCGCGCGCGATAACGCAATTGCGGCACGAGGGCTTGCGCCAAGCAGAACATGCGGATGCGAGCGGGTTGCGCGGACAAGCTGAGTCAGATAATTGCCGACCGCATCATCGATATGAACGGCTTGTACCTGCTCTTGGATTCGCTCGATATCTTCTATTGAAGTAATTTGCTCCATGCGGTCTGACGGATGGCCGGACTTTCTCCCCAGAATCATCCGCTGCTCATCCGCTTCGTTCGGATATCCGAGCGTCAGCTTCATCATAAAACGGTCGAGCTGAGCTTCCGGCAGGGAATACGTCCCTTCGAAATCGATCGGATTTTGCGTTGCAAGAAGAATAAAGGGAGCAGGAAGCATATACGTATCGCCGTCAACCGTAACATGCCCCTCTTCCATTGCTTCCAGGAGAGCGGATTGCGTCTTAGTTGTCGCCCGGTTGATCTCATCGGCGAGCAGGACGTTTGTCATAACCGGTCCCGGACGGAATATAAATTGCTCCTGCTTCGGATGATAAATCGATACGCCGGTAATATCGGTCGGGAGAAGGTCGGGATTGCATTGAATACGGCGGAATTGACCGCCGATTGTTCTCGCAAGTGCTTTCACCAGCTGGGTTTTGCCCGTGCCGGGAACATCCTCGAGCAATACGTGGCCGCCTGCAAGGACGGCTATCATTAAACGTTCAATTTCGCTTTGTTTTCCGAGAATGCATTCATTTAAGTTATTTAGAATTAAGGAACATAATTTCATGTCGGTTTCCATGGACATACCTCCTGCAAAGAATATGAGATGCAAAAAATAAGGGGATTTAGTACCATTTTACAGCAGCTCCTTCGAATAGCACAAATGAACGAACTGCCGAAAAAAATTGGAGGATTCCACATAACGCGGGCAACGCATTGCCTTGCTGCTGTAAATAGTGGGAATCGGTATTCTCATATGATATATTGGCAATATCTTCACTTTTAGACGAACGAAAGAATGAAAATGTTCTGTTCGCATAAAACTTTCCCGTAAGAAGGTGCCTATCTTTTGCTGACTCATCTATCCCGCTTTACTAACCGGTTCAAAAATGTATTCAAACTGCTGTTTCCCGTCGCCATTCTTCTCTTTCTGTATACGCAAACCAGCGGTTTCATCAAAGAGATCAAGCCCGCGGCGGCACTCCGTCTGCTAAAGCATCTGCACTGGAGCGACCATATTCAGCTTGCCACCGTCTGTTTCCTGGCGGTAGCGGTCATGTCGGCGTATGACTTTATATTAGTCAGATGGAACAAGGCGCGAATGCCCTGGACTGCGGTGTTCCGAATAAGCTGGATCGCCAATTCCTTCAATAATGCCATGGGCTTCGCCGGTTTAACGGGGGCAGGACTCCGCATAACGCTGTACCGCAAATGGGGCATTCAAGGCCCGGCATGGCTGCGGTCGCTGGTCTACCAGTCCTTATCCGCCCTTACCGGCTTGTCCATCCTCTCCATCTTGCTGCTTGTTGGCGTATGGAATGACCGAAGCCTTCTCGCGCATCATCTCTGGCTGTACCTGGCTATCATTCTGATCGCCGTGTATGTGGTGCCGTTCGTTTTACTCGGCAGACTGCCCAAGCTCCGCAACCTGCTTGGGCTGACGGACAAGGAACAGGAAGATGAGGTTTCCTTGCCGAAACCGC
Source organism: Paenibacillus sp. MMO-177 (assembly GCF_037147795.1). Classification (NCBI taxonomy): domain Bacteria; kingdom Bacillati; phylum Bacillota; class Bacilli; order Caryophanales; family Paenibacillaceae; genus Paenibacillus; species Paenibacillus sp. MMO-177. Next base: position 25,508 of record NZ_JBBCUR010000007.1, read on the forward strand.
CGGCCTTCCGCATGACATTGGCATCTTTAGCGGAATGGCTGCTTGCCGGCTTCTCTTTCTGGCTGATCGTTCACTTGATGCATCTGCCCGTCGGATTCCGGGAAGCGATGAGCATCTATGTCGTGGCCGCCGTCGCCGGCGTTGCGAGCTTTGTACCGAGCGGTCTCGGGTCCTTTGACGCCATCGTCCTGCTGGCTTTCCAGCAGCTTGGTTTATCGCCCGACCAAGGGCTAGCCGTGCTTGTGCTCTACCGGATCTTTTACTGCTTCCTTCCATGGGCGATCGGGCTTGCGCTTGCGACAACGGAATGGATTCCGAACAAGGAAAAATGGACTCAAACGCAAGAGCAGGTTCTGAAGCCCGCCATCAAACGCTGGCACTCGGTCTGGAATTGGCCCAGCCAAACGGCCGTCCTTAGCGACATCAGCACTTGGGCGCTCGCAGCGCTTGTATTTATAAGCGGCATCATGCTTCTGGTCTCTTCGGCTACTCCAGGCAGCTGGCACCGGATGCACCTGCTTGAAGAGTTCGTAACGCCTTTTACGATGAAGGGCTCACACCAACTGGCCGTTCTCATCGGTCTTCTTATGCTGATGGTCTCCGAGGGCATCCGTTTCCGCGTTAAACGGGCGTACTTCCTGGCGATGATTTTGCTCATCGGCGGTACGTTCGCCTTGATTCTGAAGGGCTTCGAAATCGAAGAGGCGATCTTCCTCCTGTTTGTCTGCCTGCTCTTATGGCTGTCCAAAGACAGGTTCAACCGAGTAGAAGCGATCTTCACCTTGCGCAAAACGATTGCCTGGGCAGGCATCTCGCTTATTGTTATGCTGCTGTACCTGTCCGTCGGAATATCGACCAACGAGCTTCCGCCCGGCGTGCTTCATCATGCCAAATGGCATGCCCGTTACACGCTGAAGAATGAAGAGCTGCTGCGCGAAGGGATTATTGCGCTCGCGGTGAGCTGGATTTTGCTAACGGTCCGCAGAGTATTCGTACCAAGCCTCCCTCCTGCTCCGACACCCGGACCTCAGGACTGGCAGAAGCTGGAGCAGCTGCTTGGCAAGTATCCCGGCAATTTCCTGACCCATCTGCTGTATATTGGAGACAAGAGCTTCATGTGGTCGCAAGACAATCAAGCGGTACTCGCGTACGGCCGCATCGGCAAAACCCTTGTGGCGCTCGGAGATCCGATTGGCAATCCCGCGTCCGTCCGGCAGCTCGTTCGCCAATTCCGCGATTACGCGGATCATTACGCGGCGACGGCCGTCTTTTACCAGGTGAAAGCCGAAAACCTGCCGCTCTATCACGAATACGGCTACCGGTTCTTCAAGCTTGGAGAAGAAGCGATTGTCCCGCTCGACCAATTCCAGTTGTCAGGCCGGCGGAAAGCGGATTTGCGTGCGGCTTGCAACCGTTATGAACGAAACGGCTATACGTTTGATATCGTAAAGCCGCCATTCAGTACGATGCTGCTATCCGAGCTGAAGGCGGTATCCGATGAATGGCTGGATGACGACAAGGAAAAAGGGTTCTCGCTTGGCACCTTCTCCGAGTCTTATCTGGAGCTCGCCCCAATCGCCGTCCTGCGGGATAATGAGAACCGCGTTGCTGCATTTGCCAGCATCATGCCGGTGTACGATCGCAATAAATCCGTTTCCATTGACCTGATGCGTCACCGTGACGGTCTCAGCGGCGTAATGGATGTTCTGTTCGTTCATCTGCTGCAATGGGCGAAAGCGGAAGGCTATGAAATCTTTAATCTGGGGATGGCTCCTCTGTCGAGTGTCGGCGAATCGGTCTATTCGTACCGGGGAGAACAGCTGGCAAGATGGGTATTCTTAAAAGGCGGCCACTTCTACGGATTCCAAGGCATTCGGCGCTTCAAGGACAAATTCGACCCGGAATGGGAACCGCGTTATCTCGCGTTTCCGCAGAACAGCCTCTTCCTTAGGATGATCATTCAAGTAACAAGGATGATCTCCCGCGGCACGGGAAGCGGCAGATAAATATAAGCCTCACAATGAAAAAGCAGGTTTGCCCCGCATTCGGCAAACCTGCTTTTTGCATTTATCCCTTTGGACGGGCTACAAGCGCCGCCAGGAAGGAGAATATTATCGCCGCGGAAATACCGGCGCTTGTGACTTTGAAGATCCCGGAGATGACTCCTATCCAGCCGGAATTTTGCAGCTCGGTCAAAGCGCCGTGAACAAGCGCATTGCCAAAGCTGGTTATCGGAACGGTTGCGCCGGCGCCGGCAAAGCTGACCAGCGGCTCGTACCAGCCGATACCGTCAACGATTGCCCCTGCCACAACAAGCGTTGCCATCGTATGAGCCGGAGTCAGCTTCACGACATCAAACAGCAGCTGGCCAACGACGCAGATGGCGCCTCCTACAACAAATGCCCACAGAAATTGCATGCTGGTCTACTCCTTTCCGCCGCTGATCGCAACGGCATGTGCGATACAAGGAATGCTCTCGCCTTGCTGGAAGGAAAGCGGGGATAACAACGCGCCCGTCGCAACAACGAGTACGCGCTTCAATTCCCCCTTGGCGATTTTTTTGAGGATATGCCCATAGGTTACAACGGCCGAGCAGCCGCAGCCGCTTCCTCCCGCCTGAACCTTTTGCCGCTCCACGTCAAAAACCATCAGTCCGCAATCTTTGAACGTCGTCTCATCCATGGGTACCCCGTCGCGGATGAGCAGCTCCTTGGCAAGCGGGTGTCCGACGCTGGCGAGATCTCCGGTTACAATCAGATCGTAGTCCTTAGGCGTGCGGCCCGTATCGTTAAAATGTGCCTGAATCGTATCCACGGCCGCAGGCGCCATAGCGGCCCCCATATTAAACGGATCCTTGACTCCGAGGTCAATAACTTTGCCGATCGTCGCATATTCAACGACAGGACCTTCGCCTGCGGCGGCGACAACAACGGCGCCTGCGCCGGTTACGGTATACTGCGCGGTGGGCGGCTTCTGCGCACCGTATTCCGTCGGGTAGCGGAACTGCTTCTCCGCCGTGCAGTTGTGGCTGCAGGTTCCGGCCAGCACATATTGCCCGGCACCCGAGTCTACCATTAAGGATGCAATCGCAAGCGACTCCATCGAGGTCGAACAAGCGCCAAACACCCCCAGATTCGGAACGCCTAGCGTTCGTGCCGCAAAGCTGTTGCTTATAATCTGGTTCATCAGATCGCCGCCGACATAGAATTGCAGCTGTTCCTTGGCGATCCTGGCATTGTTCAGCGCAAATTCCGATGCCTGCTCCAGCAGCAGCCGTTCGGCCTTCTCCCAGCTTTTCTGCTGCATGTCGAGCTCCGGATGCACGAGGTCGAAATCCGCAGCCAGCGGTCCGTCGCCTTCGTCGGGACCGACAATGGTAGCCGCCCCTATAATAACCGGGCGGTTCTCAAACTTCCAAGTTTGTTTTCCCTGCAGCATCTTAATGAGCACCACCCGTACCAAAGATCAGATGAGCGATGCCGACAAAAAACGCCGCAACGGTACCATACACGATAACGGAGCCGGCCAGCTTGAACATATTTCCTCCCACGCCTAGCACCAGTCCCTCGCTGCGGTGCTCGAGAGCGGCGGAGCACATGGAGTTGGCAAAGCCGGTTACCGGTACGGCAGAGCCCGCGCCGGCAAACTGAGCGATTTTGTCATATACCCCGATGCTCGTCAGGATGACGGAAATGATAATAAGCACGGCAACGGTTGGATTGCTGGCATCCTCGGGCTTCATATGGGCCAGATGGATAAAAAGCTGCTGAATGGCTTGCCCCAGCACGCAGATGGCGCCGCCTATAATAAACGCACGAATACAATTGCCGAATACCGATCGAGAAGGCTCACGGGTCTTTGCAAAGGCTTGATATTCCTTTGGCGACATGGACATTTTGCGGTATTTGCCGCCTCCGGCGCTTTTCACTGCCATAACGTCACGCTCCTTTTTTATGTACACATTCGTAAGTACATTATTTGTCAACGGAAGAAAGGATATGTATAGGAGGGAGAAATGCACCAGCGACAACAGAAAAAAACCTCCGCAGCTTACTGCGAAGGTACAATAGCTAAGTATGTTTAACCTTTCGGCTTTACGAACAACGCGGCGATAAAAGAGAAAATAATCGCCGCGGATATCCCCGCGCTGGTCACCTTGAAAATGCCCGTAATAATGCCGATCCAGCCGGTCTTCTTCATCTCCTCCAGCGCGCCGTGAACAAGCGCGTTGCCGAAGCTTGTAATCGGAATGGATGCGCCGGCGCCGGCGAACTTGATCAACGGGTCATAAATGCCTACACCGTCACCGATTGCGCCCAGCACGACAAGCAATGTCATCGTATGGGCAGGCGTCAGCTTAAAGACGTCAAAGCAGATTTGGCCAATTACGCAAATCGCTCCGCCCACCAGAAAAGCCCATAAGAAAATCATATCTGCCTCACCCCGTTCTCAATGGAAACCGCATGCGCGATACACGGAATCGTCTCACCCTGCTGGAAGGAGATTGGAGACAGAAGCGCTCCCGTCGCAACAACAAGAATCCGGTTAAGCTCCTTCTCGCGCATCCGCCGAAGCAAATGGCCGTAGGTTACGGTTGCCGAGCAGCCGGCGCCGCTGCCCCCCGCTTGTACCTGCTGCTTCTCATAGTTATACATCATCATGCCGCAGTCTTTGTATACGGTCTGATGGATAGGGAAATTATGTTTTTCGAATAATTCATTCGCAATCGCGTAACCAACTTTGGATAAATCGCCAGTCACAATCAGATCATAATAACCGGGCTCAATGCGAAAATCACGGAAATGAGCCTGTATCGTATCGACCGCTGCCGGCGCCATAGCCGCCCCCATATTGAAAGGATCGCTAATGCCCATATCCACGACGCGTCCCATCGTAGCCGAGGTGACATAAGGACCGTCTCCCTGCTGAGTCACAACGCTGACTCCCGCTCCCGTTACGGAAAACTGAGCGGTTGGCGGCTTTTGGGAGCCGTATTCCGTCGGATAACGGAACTGTTTCTCGGCGGTAGCGTTATGGCTGCAGGCGCTTGACATTACATAGTTGGCCGAACGCGAGTTGACCAGATTTGCCGCGATCGCAAGGCTTTCCATTGAAGTGGAGCAGGCGCCAAACACGCCAATATACGGAATTTGCAGCGTTCTTGCCGCAAAGGTGGAGCTGATAATCTGGTTCATCAGGTCACCGCCCACCAGAAAGTTGATGGACTCTTTCGTTATCTTCGCCTTCTCGATGGCCAGATTCGCCGCTTCCTCCAATAAGGTCCGCTCGGCCTTTTCCCAGCTGTCCTGACCAAGCCGGATATCTCCGTGGACAATATCAAAGTCTTGCGCCAGAGGGCCCTGCCCTTCGAACGGACCAACAATAGCAGCCGTCCCCGCAATAACGGGATGATTCTCAAAGAGCCAGCTTTGATGGCCTTTCAGCATAATTAATGTCCTCCTCCAACCGCATGAGGATTAAAGATCAGATGAACAATGCCTACGACAAAAGCAGCGACTACGCCAAAAACGATAACCGGCCCGGAGATTTTGAACATTTTCCCTCCTACGCCCAGCACAAGTCCTTCGCTCCGGTGCTCAATGGCTGCGGAGGACATCGTATTGGCAAAGCCGGTGACGGGAACCGCTGTCCCTGCTCCCGCCCATTGGGCGATTTTATCGTAGACCCCAAGGCTCGTCAGTACAATGGAAAGAATAATCATGACCGCTACGGTCGGATTGCTGGCCTTTTTCTCGTCAAATCCGGCCCAATGAACAAACATCTCCTCGACGGCTTGGCCGATAATGCAAATCAAACCGCCCACCAGAAAAGCTTTAAGACAGTTAATGAGGATAGGCCGTTTGGGCTCGTGTTTTTTGGCCAGCTCCTGATATTCCTGCTGTACCGGAGTAAATTTCTTCTTATTGCTGGACATTGTCCTTACCTCCTGACTATTGAAGTCAATGATGAAGCAGCGGTTTCATTTTCGTAATGACCTGCCGCATTTCTTGCGCGCACCTTTCATACATGTGCTTGGCATCCGTATTCTTCGTCGAGAGTCCAAACAGCTCCAAATCGGCTTCGATCTTTTTCAATAAGGCGTACAGCTCGGCCTTCAGCTGAGGCTGGGGGACTTTAATATGATCATCGTAAAGATCTACATAAAGCTGACGGTAAGCATCAACCTGGGCAATAAAAACATTGTCCAGATGAACCCCGATTTTCTCGAGCTCGGTTGCGAGCCATCTGCGGTTAAGGCCAACGGTAGAGAGCGGCTCGTCCATGATTTTGCCGTCCATGATAACCGTCTGAGGCTCATGCTCGGGAGCTACCTTTATACCGAGATGAGCGGGGGTAAGCGGCTGGTTCTCCCTCGTAAGCAGCACGCTGATATCCCCGCTTGGCTCCATAATCGCGAACTCGACATCTGCTACCCGGAATACATCCTTCTTGCGCAGCTGCTCCAGCAGCTCATCGGCTGTCAACCGTTCCTTCTTTAGATTGTCCTCCAGCACTTTGCCGCCTTTAATAAGAACGGTTGCCTTACTGTCGATAAGGTCGCGTCCTTTCTTGCTCTTCAGCTGCAAGAACTCGATTCCGATGGAGACTAGAACCCAGCAGCCAAGCGAGATCAGACCCAAATACCAATTCGCCTCAAGATCAAGCGATACGTATGCCGCGAGGTTCCCGATCGAAATTCCGGTAATGTATTCAAAGAAAGAAAGCTGGGATATTTGCCGTTTTCCCACTAATTTCGTCAGCAGGAAGAGGACCAATATCGCCAGAAAGGTGCGTAGAGTAACCTCTAACCATTCCTGCACAATTCTTTTCCCCCTGTCGCTTGTTTCTACGTTTAGATTATTTGTCAAAAGGCGGATTGCAACACGAATAACCATTTTCCACAGCAGGAAAATGGTTCAGGTTAAGGTTCCACTAATTTCCATGAATGTAAGAAGTGAAAGGCTGACATATTAGTTTTGTTGTCAAGTTCTTAAGGAGGTGTTGGATATGACCGTAGCATCCGATGTCAAAACATGCGTTGCCTCTTTAAAGAGCGCGCAGGCAAGCCTGGAGCAATTTGCCCTGTCCACTGAAAACAAAGCGGCTAAGCAACTGTTCGAGCAGGCGGCACAACAGACGCAATCGATCGTTGATCAAGTGGCAAACCGTGTAAAAGATCTGGAAAACGAAGAGCCGCAGTACGTAGGTTTTTAATGGACTACGCATTCAAATGTTCTTCCGATCACCACAGGAATCATTTGAATGCTCTTTCCTGAGCAATAAGAAAATGGCCGTGCGAATAAAGTCGCACGGCCATTTTTCGTTATTTAATCAGAAGCAGAAGAACAATAAAATCACAAGAAGCACGTAAAGGACAAGAACAAAGGTCGTTAACGATGGCCGGCCGCCGCTTGATGCAGCAACGCTTTTCATTGGCATTCCCCCAGTAGGCTTCTGCCATTATGGTATGCGGCTTAGGCGCCGGCGGTTCATCCCCTTACAGGCTAAGGATGATTTCTTTGCCGAGGGGACTAACCGCCCGGATCTGTCCATCCCGGACGGATAGCTTGATGAACTCTTCCCATTGCTCAGGCGGAACCTCTTCTTGAGCGCCAGGCTCTCCATAGACTGCCGCAATCAGAATATTCGTTCCCGGCTTAAGCTTTGCCTGAAGCGTAGGGATCGCCGTCCGTTGATGCATCAGATTGGTGTTGGACTGGGCTTGAATAAGCTCGGCCCGCTCATAACCCCGAATGCCGGAGATGCCGCTGCCGCCAAAGCCGGTTCGTCCGATGACGCTGCAGGCTTGCCCGCTGGCGGCAAGCGTTCCGTCAAGCGGAAGAGCAAAGCCGCCCTCGGCCGCATCCAGCTCTCTTGCCGTCTCGATCCGGTGGATCCTGAGGTGCCAAGGCAGTCCGGCAATCACATAAGTCGTCACCGTAACATCCCGCCATGGCTTCCAGACGGACGTAAGGATGTCGCCATCCATGTCGGTCTCTTCGTTTTTCCGGCGGACCCGGTACAGGTTATCCCCTTCGCTTAGGGCAAGCATGGAGTCGTAAGCACCTTGGGACAATCCCCATTCCGCACGCGGAACGCTAAAGCCGAAGGAAGCAGAGTACGCAAACTTCTCGTATTTCGCCGAAGTGTGGGTATGCTCGTTGGTCCCGAGATGACCTGCGTTGAAGGCCGCAATATGATCCCGCCCGCTTTGCCTGCAGACAACAAGATGAGGGGCCTTCTGCACCGAGATGGCCGGCAGCATAGGCAGCGGGAGCTCCTCTGCCTGCCAGAACGGATGATCGTCCGGCAAGGCCAGCGGCAGAAAAGCTTTAAACGCCCAGTACACCGAGCCTGGCGCATTATAATTTTCGGCCATAATCAGATTGGGATAGCTGTATCCGACCGTTAGTATGCCATCCGACGAGAAAACCGGCTGGCTTAACCACCAACGCAAATGACGCAAATACAATCCCTTGACGATCCCAAGTTCAAACGGCAGAGCATCGGCAAAAGCATACGCCCCCCACAAAGCCCCCTGCGCGAAACGGTAGGTCAGGCTGCGTCCGTACGGAAGGGCCCGCCCATCCTCGGCAAACCAGTTCACGAACTGCCCGGCGAATAGAACTCCGCGCTCCTCGAAGCGTGCTGCCCGTTCCGGATCCACTTCCTTCATCAGCGCCGCATAAATAAGTCCGCAGTAATGAAAAGCCAAAGGCACGTAATAATCGCTATGACCGTTTACTCCGTCTTCGTACCAGCCATCCTCCAAATAAAACTGCTCCAGTCGGTCCAGGTTCGCCTCAAGCTGATCCTTCGCGTAAGGAAGACCAAGTTTATAAAAGCCTACGTTAACAAGAACATGGAAGAACAGCCAGTTGCAATCATGCGCCTTACGGCTGTTGATCTGATTAAGCCAGTTGTAGAAATGCTGCTTGGCTTCTGCGCTAAGCGGCTCCCACAAACGATTCGGAGCAATAGCTAAAGCAAGGCCTAGCGAGGCCATCTCCACCAGGCGCTGATCGTAATCGGCAACCTCGCCCCAATACTCCACATGCGCGGGATTGGAGCCGTTTGTTATTCCTTTAAGCACTAGCTGAAGCAGCTCATCGTCAACCTTGGCAGAGCCCGCCGCAAGCGGCGCAAGCCCCCAGACAATGCGGGAGAAGCCTTCCATCCCCGCAACTTCCGGAGCTTGGCCGGCGCCGGATCCGTTCAGATCCAGCCGTGCTCCACCGGCTGAATAATACGGCAGGAGCGGCTTGGTAAGCTGGCTGAAAGCGAGCTCCAGGTCTGCTCTGCTTCGCAGCGGATTCGAAGCGATTGCCGCGCTTACTCCCATGGAATCGTGACGCCTCCTTTAAGACGCGCGAGACCCTCCACAAAGAAATAATCGCCGTAAATAAGCGGTACATCCATGTTTTTGCGCTCCGGATAATGGCTGGTTCCATGCAGGATAAGTCCTTCTTCCTCTTCCTCGCCAAACGAACCGTAGTTCTCGTACAGGGATTTCAGAATGCGCTCTCCGGCACTCCGATAGCTTGACGCTTCCGCGGAAGGCACCAGCTCAGCCAGCAGCAGCAAGCCGCAGGCCGCGCATGCCCCAGCTGAAGTATCGCGCAGCCATTTGGTCTCCTCCGGCGCGCGGAAATCCCATACCGGCACGCTGTCCTCGGGCAGCTGCGATAGGAAGAAATGCGAAACCTGCTTCGCTGCATCCAGAAGGTCTTTGCGGCCCGTATGCTTCGCGGCCAAAGTCAGTCCATAGACTGCCCAAGCCGTGCCGCGGGACCAAGCGGATTCCGGTCCATAGCCTTGGCCGCCAATATACTCGGCAACCTCGCCGGTCCGCGAATCGAACCGGACAATGTGGCGGACCGAGCCGTCGGTACGGATAAAGTGGTTCAATACGGTACCCATGTGGGCTTCCGCAACATGGCTGTATCTTGGGTCTCCCGTCTCCCGGGCTGCCCATTGCAGGAGCGGTACATTCATCGCGCAGTCAATAATCGCCCAGCCGCTGTTGTCCTCTCCTTCACTCCAAGGGTTCCAGGCGCGGATGAAATTGCCCTTCAGGTTAAAGCGTCCCATCAAATAATTCGCTGCTTTCAGCGCCCTTCTGCGGGATTCTTCTCCGCCGTTCAGCTTATAATTGATTACGCTTGTCAGAATCCACATAAAGCCGATATCATGGTCGAGTCGGTCGTATCCGTCCAGCACTTCATCCAGCTTCAGCTCGCATTCTTCCGCAATTTGACGGAAAGGAAGGCCGGCATTTGCTTCACCTTCATGCAAAAGCCACAACAGTCCCGGCCAGAAGCCCGCCGTCCACCAGTGCGGAGCTTCCAGCACATACTTGCCGCCTTGGCTCGCGTGCGGGAATTCCGCGCCGATACGGGCGCTTGTCCGCAGCACTTTTTGCACCGTTTGTTCCCAAGCTTCATTTACCCATGATGCAGTGTTAATCTGACTAGTAGCCGTTGTATTTGTCATTTAGGATTCCACCTGTTCCTGAAATTTGAAGTTCAGTTTCAACGTCTTTTCAAGGGATGCTTCATCTTTAGAAATAAAATAAATGCGATAATAGCCCTCTTCCTGGCCTGAATGATTGGAATACAGGCGTTCTTCAATCGACACTTCCAGGCTTTGGGGGTCAAAGGACAACAGAACCGAATGCCGGCTGCCCTTCAAGATAATCTGGCCCTCTGACCGTACGAATGGCGGACATTTGCTGACGATTGTTTCTGTAATTGCCCCGCCTTCCTGGCTGAATCGGAATGTGTCGGTTAACTCAAGCTCCGGAAGCCCGGTTTTATGCCAGACAAACTCACGCTCAAGCGCTGCAAGTCCGCTGCCCGGGTAACAGGCCGCAAGCTCCAGCTTAAGCCGATCCGCAAGCTCTCCCTGCTCTACCCGTTCTACGATAGCCTTGCTCTCCGCGCCAACGGCTTGAAGCCGACCGTTCACTATCGGCAAGGAATGTCCTTGCGCTCCCGTACAGTCATATTCATAACGGCCTTCGCCAAAGTATTGCGCCGTATATTCCCCGCTTCCAAGATCCGCGGCAAACGCCGGGTCATCATCCGCAATGAGGATAAAATGGCCAACGTCGATGTGATTATGCGGTTCATCGTTATGCCCGCCTTTGGCCGCAAAGCCAAAGCTGCCCGATGCATGGCTTATCCGCGAAATCAGCCATTGCGCATCTTTAAGGTACCAGCTACCGCTCGGCCAGTCCGATTGCCTAGAAGCTTCCGGCTTGAACCAGAGCAAATTGCGCAAAGCATGGGCAAAGCGGCTGCAATGATCATCCGTGAAGCCTGCCCGTATCGCTAAAGGCGCGAAGCCCTCTCCTTCAACGCGACTAACAAGATAATCGGACAAACCGATGTTTACGCTTACATGGGGCGACGCATCCGAGAAGTTGGCCGGCCGGTTCCCGGCGAGATACGCTTTTTGCTGGAACCTGGCGATGGTCCGTACGTGCTTCGAATCAAGCAAATCGGCATGGCCGCCGGTGGCGCGCTTCAGCAGATCTGCGAAATAAACAAAATAACCAAAGCCGTAATTCCAATAGCCCGGCCCTTCCGGGCAAGCCCCGTCTTCCCCAAAGCCGGATAAATAATGGTTCATCGTTCCGATTGCCCGGTGAAGGATGGCTGCTCTTCGTTTCCGGTCAATGCCAAGCAGAATGGCCGTCGATCCAATTGAGCCTGCGCATACGGCGGACCAGTTATGATCGGCTGTCTCCCAATGATAAGGAGGATATCGATCATCCAGATAAGGGTTCAATATTCTTCGCTCGATTTGTGCCCGAATTTCATCTCGAAGCGCGGAAGGAAGCGATTGTTCGGTAATCGTTAAAATCTCGGCCAACGCAAATCCGGTTTCCGAGGCGAATAAATCGATATGCCGATCAAACGAATTCCCCTTCATATGAGCCGGCAAACACCAGGTCATCTCTTCCAAAATGGCCTCGATCGTATCGATTAGGGCCTTACGATATTCCGGTGAATCCGGATAAAGGCAATGCAGCAGCGCAAATGACGTGAGCCGGCTTCTGCGTTCGAAATACAACCCTTCGTAAATGAGGCGGTTCCCGTTTGTCTCGTACAGATCGTAATTTTCCCGGGTCAGAACCGGAATCGGACGCTGAAGCAGGCGTTCGCCCTCCGTCCGAATCTCTCCGATCATATCGGAGTAAGCCGGGGATTGCGCAATCCCTCTCCAGTCCGCTTTGTTTCCGGAGTACGTATATACATCGCTGGACGCCGCCGGTTGATCCGTCAGCCGCCTTTCCAGCAATTCCTTCGGCCATTCATAATACGTCCGCAAGATTCTCTCCTCCTAGCCGCGGTATTCGGTTGGCGTTAAGCCCGTCTGCGCCTTGAATGTCTTAATGAAATAGCTCTGATTGTCGTAGCCGAGCATTTCGCAAATCTCGCTTACGTAATAATTCGTCTGATCGAGCAGTTCCTTTGCCCGTTCGATCTTCTGGTCGGTTACATACTCGATAAAGGTCAGCCCGGTCTCCTTCTTGAAGAAACGGCTGAAATAACTTGGATTCATATGCAGGTGAGCCGCAACTTCCTCGAGCGATATCCGTTTGCCCAGGTTCATCGATACATACTTGCAGGCCTCCGACACCTCGCGGCGCTTGCTGACCGGCAAAGCGTCTTCCCTGGCTGCGATGTAGGACTGAAGCTGCGTATGGAACCACTCGAACAGCCCCCATAACGAATCGAAATAAACGATTTCCTTATGCAGCTTCTCGGCGGTTAAGGTCTGGGAAGCAAACAGCATCGCATGAAGCTTGAGCCGCATATCGATCAGCAGCTTGAGCACCCAATCCCGCACTTCCTCGGAGGCATATTGTTCCTTGCGGATATGCGTCTCCCACTTGCCGGCCAGCTGCTTGACTCGACCGCTGTCCTTCGCCATAATCGCTTCGCGGATTTCAACTGCAGCCTGGTCGTACATCGCAAGTAGTCCCGAACCATATTGGGCGGCTTTCGCCCATTTGGCGGTTTCCCCTTTGGACAGATAGAACCGCTGCTCATCCGCTTCCAATAAGTTGCACAATGCCTGCTTCAGCAGATGCGGATTGTCGCAGCCCGTTCCTATCAGAAAAGCCATTTGAATCTTCAGTACTTGTCCAAGCGTCCGTTGCACGGTTTGAAGAGCGGACTGCACCTGATCAAATACATTTTGCTTGATACCCGGCTTAAAAGCGAAGAGCAGCAAAGACTGCCTGCTGCTGTAACCGATATGCACAACGCGCAAAGGCAGCTCGGCCACCAGCTCCTCCATCACGTTGCCGATCGCGAAATGCAGCGTTTGATCCGATTCAAACCGGTTTTTGATCACGCTATAGCTTTCTATAAAAGCGGCTACGGGAAGGCATAACTCGCCGGGCAGGAATAACCCGTAGGTGCTGAAGTCGCGCTGCCATTGCTCGGCCGAAATAAGCGGCTGTTGGACAAATTCGCGAAACAGCTTCTCCTTGCGCAGAACCTGAGTCTCGCTGACCATCCGCTTCATCCGGTTTTGCTCGGATAATAGCTGCTGTTCTCCGTCAAAGCCTTCCTTAAATTTCTGCAGCAGCCGGGCCAATTCCTCCGGATCCAGCTGATCCTTAAGCAAATAATCCTGTACGTCAAGCCGCATCGCCTGCTGGGCATACTGGAATTCGCTATGACAGGACAAAATGACAATCCTTACCGAAGGATTCAATTTCTTTACCCTTTGCGCCAGCTCCAGGCCATCCATCTTCGGCATCCCGATATCGGTCACGAGAATATCCGGTATTTCCTTCTGCACATGCTCCCATGCCGCGAGTCCATTCTCATGCTTGCCGGACAAAACGAGACCAAGCTTCTCCCAATCCACCACTTCCGATAACAGCTCGATTACCGGATAATCATCATCCACTAGCATTACTTTATACATGAGCACGCCCCTCCTCCCGAATAGGGATATGCATCGTAATCCGCGTTCCTTTGTCGCTGTCGACGGTGATACGAAAAGCTTCGCCAAACATAATCCGCATACGCTCGGCGACATTCGCCACGCCAATTCCGGACATTCCCGGGCCTTTCGAACGCCCGGTCTCCCGAATCTCTTCCGACTCTGATCCCGCAGCCAATAGCCGCGCTCTCAGCCGTTCCAGTACCTCTTCATCCATTCCCATTCCGTCATCCTCCACCGACAGCTCGAGGAAGCGGTCGTTTCTCTCCGTCGTAATCCGGATTGTTCCGGCACTTTGATTAAAGCCGTGAATGAGAGCGTTCTCCACTAACGGCTGCAAAATAAACCGCGGTACCCGAACATCAAACGATGTTACGTCCACATCCACCACTAGCTGCGCTTCTTCCTTCTGCCTCAGATTCATCAGCTCCACATAATGCGTCAGAAGCTCGACTTCTTCATGCAGCAGAATGGCGTCCTCATCCCGGCTGATCGTCATCCTCAGCAGCTTGGATAAAGAGGCGATCATCTTGGCACTGTCCTGATCGCCGCTCCGCATGACTTTCATCCGTATCGAATTAAGCACGTTAAACAGAAAATGCGGGTTAATCTGGGCCTGCAGCATCGCAAGCTCCGCCTTGCGCTTGCGCGCTTGCGTAAGCGATACCTCCGAAATCATCTCCTTAATGCGGTCGAGCATTTGGTCGAACAGAAATCCCAATCTTCCGATCTCATCGGCGCCGCGGATACTGGACCGTACCTCCAGATTGCCCCGCTGCACGCTTGAAGCTACCTTCCCCAGCTTGATCAGGGGCTTCGTCAGCTGTCTCATCAAGAGGAGCAGCACGACGAGAAAGGCGAAAAACGACACGATCTGGAATAAAAAGACCCGGTTAAAAATCGAGCTGATGTTCACGATCGCATCCTGATAGGGCTCCGTTGCTACCAGATGCCAGTCATTAAAGGAAAGATCAGCCGTAGTCAGCAGCAGCTTCTTGTCCTCGTCTTTAATAATGGACGATGCAACGCGAGGATCCCTCTCCGCCATCTGCTTGCTGTATTCGAATTTCCCGTTTACTTGATCCAGCTTGGGCGATGACAGGATCTTGCCGTCTCCGTCAACAAGGACAACCTCCTGGTTACCCGTCAAGCTGCCCAAAATCTTGCTGAACTTATTCTCCATCATCGTCACGATGACGTAACCGTAAATCCGGGTGCTGTCGAACCGGAGCGTTCTCGCAACCGAAATCTGATACGGACTGCTTATGCGGTCATACGGAAAAATCGTCGGCGATGTGCTTACCCAATAAGACTGCAGCCCCGTGAGCTGTTTCAAGTTATTGAACCAGGGAGCCTCCTGAAAAGTAAGCGGATCCATTTCATCCTTGGAGTAGTTCGTAAAGGTCTCTCCGTTGGTGAGAATAATCGTGATGTAACTCTTCTCCCCTATATAAGTCAACGTCTCAAGCTGCTGCATGATCCGGCTCGTTGCCGTAAATTTCTCATAGGGATCCAAATCCGTATTCAGCATCTTGATAAAGCTTGCTTTCATATCCGCGTTGGCCTGCAAATAATTCGCCGTGTTGAGCATGCCTTGAAATAGATTATTGATCGAGCCGTTAACGAGCTGCATGGAATCCGTCGCGTTTTCCTTGGCTTGCCGTTCCACGGCTTCGCGGGTCAGCGAGTTATAGATCAGCATCGTTAAGACGGCGGGTATAAGAATACATATAACCGCTACAAGAGAAAGCTTTCCTCGGATGGAATGAAAATAAGACCTGATGCGGTACATCGCGCGAAGTCCCCCCTAGATAGAAAAGGGGGACAGTTCATCCCGTCCCCTTTGAATATTTATTATACCTTATTATTTTTTGTTCGCCGCAATAATTTCGTCCACGCGTTTCTTGGAGTTTGCAACGGTAGTATCGATGTCTTGGTTGCCAAGAATCAGCTTCTCGTACTCTTCGTTAATGGCTTTGTATACTTCGGCTTGATAAGAAGCAGGAGCGATAATTTCCGTTGCTTTCGAGTTCACGAGCGTATTCACAAGGCTTTCTTTGTCAACAAGCTCAGGGTTCTTCGTGCCGGCAAGAATCGTATCGATAATGCCCGCTACTTGATCGTTGCTTACGCCGTTCCAAGCCGGAATGTTTTTGCCTTGAACGACTTGGCCTTCCGTTGTGTACCAGCGAACGAATTTATAAGCTTCTTCTTTTTTCTTGGAGCTTTCCGATACCGCTACGTAGTCCGTCGTAACCGGCGTGATGCCCGATTGGTCGCCGGCATTGTTTTTCGGGAATGGCGCAACCGCTACATGGAACGTCAGAGGCAAGGTATCGGTACCGCCGATTTCCGTATTCATCCAAGAGCCGATCGTCAGCATGCTTGCCGATTGGTTAAAGAATTGGTTACGGTAAGCCAGCTTTTGCGAGATCATATCCGAATAAGGAACGGAGGACTTATCCTCTTTCTCCATTTTTACGCGAAGCTCAAGCGTCTTCTTGAAGTTGGGATCATCCAGGTTGGACGTGCCGTCGGCTTTCAGGAATTCGGATCCGGTTGGCTGGTTCTCCATCATCAGCTTCAGGTATTCCATCCATCCGCCGTTTTGCGGACCGTGGAAGTAAGTACCGTAACGTTTTGTCGCGCCTTCGCCTTTGGTCAGCTTTTTCGCGTAGTCCGCGTATTCATCCCAAGTCCAATCCGTCGGGACCGCAAGTCCGGCTTCGTCCAGATTGTCCTTGTTCAGAAGGACGTACCAAGGATTGAATTTGCCCGGCAGCGCGTACACTTTGCCGTTAAGATGCGTATCAACCTTGTAGTCCTCTTCTACCTTGTAGCCGTCTTTGGCAAGGAAGTCATCAAGAGGAGCTGCCATGCCAAGCGCTACGCGCTGCGCGTAACCGGCCGCGTCGCTAAACATCATCACGTCGATTTGCTCGCCGGATGCTACGGCAAGATCGAGCTTTTTCATCGATTCCTGCGTGTCGCCTTTTTCGCTCAGCTGTACCAGCTCAACGGTAACGTTCGGGTTCTTCTCATGGTAAGCATCCAGAGTTGCTTTCCAGTTGTACGCTTGCTCCGTGCCGTACGTGTAGAGGCGGAGTTTTACCGGATCGCCGCTAGCACTGCCGCCCGCGTTAGAGCTTGCTTCCGTAGAAGGTGCCGCGCTTGCGTTCTTGCTGCCCGAGTCATTGTTGCTTGAGTTTCCGCAGCCTGCGAGAACTCCAGTAAGCAATAAACTAATCGCCAATCCTGATGCCCATCTCTTTTTCATTTCTAAATGCCCCTCTCTGAAATGCAAGGTTATAGGATGTTGATAGTTTTCATTATAGTGAGCGGCAATCCGGTAAGGATGAAACTATCTTTACCTAAATTGCAACAAATTCGACTTTTTTGCTAACGCTTTCATGACTATTACCCTTTAACGCCGCCTAACGCGATACCCTCGATAACGCTTTTTTGACCAATGATAAAGATGATGAGGAGTGGCAGAATCGCCGATACGGCAGCGGCCATGATTAGCGAGTAGAACTCGCCGCTGAGCGACGTGAACTTCTGCATAGCCAGCGGAATCGTGAACAGCCGGTCCGTGCGAAGGAAGATCAGCGGATTCTGATAATCGTTCCAAGTCCAGATAAAACGCAGAATCGCATAGGTCGCAACTGCCGGTTTCACCAGCGGGAAGGCGATGCTCCAGTAGATTCGGAAATGGTTGGCCCCGTCTATTTTAGCAGATTCGATAAACTCTTGGTGAATTCCCATGAAGAACTGACGCAGCATAAAAGTTCCCAATACGCTGAAGCTGCTAAGGATAATCAAGCCCCAGTGGCTGTCGAACAAACCGATTTGACGGTACAAAATAAACTGAGGAATCAGAATCGCCTGGCTTGGCACCATGTAAGTGGCAAGCACGATCAGGAAAACGAAATTGCTGCCTTTGAACTTGATCTTCGAGAAGCCGTATGCGGCAAGCGATGAGAACAACGCCGAGATACAGGTCGTAATGACGGCGATTTTGATGGAATTCAAATAATATTTCCAGAAGGGATAGTCCCCTACCCATACTTCCTTATAGTTCTCGATGGCGTGCCAGTGACGCGGTATCCATTCGATCGGGTAGACAAAGACGTCCTTCTCGATCTTGAACGAAGTGACCAGCATCCAGATGAACGGAAGCAGGAACATGATACTGACGGCAAACATGAGGACGGTCAGAACGCCTTTGCGCCAGTTGAAAGCTGTGTTAGATGTCTCCATAAGGTTGGTCTCCTTCCGTTAGTAATTAACCCATTTTTTCTGCGCAAGCCATTGTCCGAAGGTAATGAGAAGGACGAAAATAAACAGCATGGCCGCGATCGACGATGCATAGCCGACCTTCAAATTCACGAATGCCGTATCGTACAGATACCATACCATCAGCGACGTGGAGCCGATTGGCCCGCCTTGCGTCATAACCGCGATAATGTCGAATACTTTAAAGGTCGAGATAATGCCGGTTACAAGCAGGAAGAACGATGTTGGGGACAGCAGCGGGAACGTAATGCGCGAAAATTTGATCCAGCCGTTCGCCCCGTCAATATCGGCCGCTTCGTACAGATCCTTCGGAATCGACTGCAGACCGGCGATGTAAATAATCATGTTGAAGCCAATCGATGTCCATACGACAATCATCATTATGGAGGCAAGCGCGAAATGCGGATCCGCGATCCACTTCGGCGGATTGCTTACGCCAAGCGTGTGCAGAATCTGGTTGATCGGGCCGAAAGACGGCTGGAACAATACCTGCCACACGATCGCTACGGCAACAATGTTGGAGATGTAAGGCATAAAGTAAGCAACCTTGAAGTAGCTTTTCAAGTAAACATGGCGGTCAATGATGACGGCGAGCACCATGGAAATCAGCATGTAGATCGGTACAGCTAGCAGGAAGATAAAGTTATTGCGTACCGAACGGATGAACTGATCGTCATGGAACAGCTTCTTGAAGTTGCCGAAGCCGACCCAGTCAATCCCTTTCCAGCCCTGAACAAAGTTCCAGTCGGCGAAGCTGAGTACGATTGTCGCAACAATCGGAAGAAGAACGAGAATACATACGCCAATGAGCATCGGGCTCACGAACAGCCATCCGGCCAGCGTCTCTCCGCTTTGCAGCGAGCGTACTTTTTTCGGCTTCTCCAGCTTGCCCATCATTTGCGGTGAAGTCTCCATCTTAAGCACCTCGAATTTCTTAGAATAGTAGGAAGTAGTGAAGTTGTTTTTATTATAGAGAATGAGGGAACGCGACCTATGCCGTTATTTTTACTTTTTTCTTGTTAGAATTGACTTCTTGGCTGGGGACTCGTCGAACGTTGCGTTGCCCGGGGACATGGGGATCGGGGGGATCGGGGGTTCTTCCGGATTCTAACGAAACGTGGTAACGCTATTTGGCGAAAAACAGCGGTTTTCCAAATCTAACGAAACTATATATCGCTATTGATGCATTTCGTCGCTAAAAACGGGGTAAAAGCCGGGAATAACGATACGTAGTTTCGTTAGAAATAGAAAGCCTCCCATTTTGGGCAAATAGCGATACGTAGTTTCGTTAGAAAAAAGAGACTGCCCCATGATGGGGCAGCCTGGGGCAGTTTTGTAGGGTGTGAATTCTTAATTCCCCGCTAAATACTCCAGTATTTAGCGGTTCGGACGAATGGATCAAATGTATGAGTATTTTCGTTGCCGGAATCAAACTTGTTTTCCTCCTGGACTTAATTCCTGTAGCTATTAGTCCTTCACAATTGGCATACTGCCTTTATAACCGCAAACGGGACAAGTAACGATCCGTTGATTGATTACTCCCGTTTTTAAGGCAAAAGCGAAATCCTTCTTCGATAACTTAAATCGACTACGGCATGCCGGGCAGACAAAATGCGTGGATTTGGTGCAATAATCGATGTACTTGTAAGTTAAAAGAATGATCACCGCCAGCGGGACAACGATCTGAAGCAGGATGACGACTGGACCGTGTTGATCCATCCTATTTGCCTCCTTCTTTGAATTTCAACTTAAGAATATCACAGTATGTCTTGGCAGCCGATATTTAGAAGCTATAAATAAAGAGGAGCTGTCCTTAAGACAACTCCTCTTTCTCTTCCGTTTCTATTACGGCAACTGCCCGAACCGGCGACCCGTCGCCGCCGGCGATCCGCAGCGGAAACCCGTAAAACTTAAAGTCCGTATCATCGGGAAGACGATTCAATCCCTGCAGTCCCGTATAGGTTACGATGTTGATCCCGAGCAATGCCCGCTCCAATTCTTCCGTCAATTCACCGCCAACAAAAGGTGGTCGCAGCGCAGCGAGCCGATGAAAGCATTCCAGCCCGGCCGACTCGAAGAAAAACAACCCCCGCCCTTCCGGCCATGAAGAATCTCCAACCCGCACTAAACGCGAAACCCCAAAAAATCGCTCTACCGGCAGCTCATCCAAGGTTGCGGCACCAGCATGCATATGAGATGGAGCATCCACATGTGTCCCGGTGTGGCTGCCCATGGAAAGATGCCGCAATTGCCAAGTATGTCTTTCGTATGTATGTGCTACCTTGACCTTAACTTCCGGATCGCCGGGATATACGGCCATTCCATCAGCAATGGGTACCGACAAATCAATTACTCTCATATAACCGTCCCCCTTCTGCAGACTATTATATACCGCATTAACGGCACATTGGACATCGAAGGGCAATATCATACATTAGTCTAACTAAGGAGAATGTATGACTATGAATCGGATATATGATTATATCGTCGTCGGAACTGGCCCCGCCGGTGCGGTAATCGCCAAAACCCTCACCGATGACAAGAAAACCTCCGTATTGCTCCTCGAGGCCGGGGCCAATAACGATAAGGATAAACCGATCACAGATTCGACCATGGCTTTGGAGCTGGAGGAGCAATATTACCCGCAATATTTTTGGCAAGGCGAAGGTATTCCTCAGACAGGACTGGATGACCGTATGTTTGAATGGACCACCGGC
This sequence comes from Paenibacillus sp. MMO-177, assembly GCF_037147795.1. Classification (NCBI taxonomy): domain Bacteria; kingdom Bacillati; phylum Bacillota; class Bacilli; order Caryophanales; family Paenibacillaceae; genus Paenibacillus; species Paenibacillus sp. MMO-177. The sequence continues at coordinate 46,489 of NZ_JBBCUR010000007.1, forward strand.
CGGCTTCTGGGAGGGGGCTCCTCGATCAACGGGGAGCAATATGTACGGCCTACCTCGGCAGTGATGAAGGAGTGGGAACGATTATTAGGGCCTCAATGGTCTCCCCAGCAGGCTGTCCGGCGATTTAAGGAGTTAGAAAAGTATAATGGGGAGACCGACAATCCTGCTGCCCGCGGATATCACGGAAGAATTGATATTCGGCAAGCCCCGAACCATCCGACTTCGATGGCAAAGAAACTGGTAGCGGCCATTGAGAAAGCAACGGGATTCCCGGAAATTCTAGATTATAATGACCCGGACACGCCTCTCGGCCCCTTTTCTCGCTGGCAATTGTACCAAAATCCGAACGGCCGCCGGGAAAACTCATCCGCCGCCTTTCTTTCTCAAGACATTATGAAGCCGGATGGCCGGGGAGTAAATGGACGTCGTCTGCGAGTGTTGTTCAACTCCACGGCTCTGCGAGTTATTTTCTCAAACAAACGTGCCAAGGCCGTTGAGTTTCTACAAGACGGTAAGCAGCAAAAAGCCGAGGCTAGAAAAAAGATCATTATTTCGGCAGGCATCAATAGTGCTCAGCTGTTAATGCTGTCCGGCATCGGGCCCGCTTCCATGCTAAGGGAGGCAGGTATTCCCTGCATATTCAACAATCCGAATGTGGGCCGGAGTCTAAGAAACCACACACTCAACTTTGCGGTATTTACAACAAACCCCGATGACGCTGCATTGCCTCCGAATGATAGCAATGCCCTTTACACCGGAGGAGCCTTTTTGCCCGATCCAACCGGTTCGAATCATGAACGCCGAGCGGTGCAAATGCTGGGCTTAGGCACGGAAGGCATGTTAACGTTGACATTGATTTATTTAAAGCCGAAGAGCCGCGGATCCATACAAATACAAAATAAGGATCCGCTTAAAATCGTGCTTGGGGATGAAGGTTTTATGACGGATCCATCCGATATGGAAGCCGTAAAAAATATTTATAAAATCTATGTCAAAAATATAGCAGCCGAATTGGCCTCCATCGACCCCTCTTACCGCCTCGTTTCGCCAACGCCCGATGTAATTGACAATGACCATAAGCTGGAGGAATTTATTAAACAAAATTTCGAGCACAACCATCATCAGCAAAGCTCCCTTCGCATGGCGCCTTTAAAGAGAGGGGGAGTTGTGGATCGGCTCGGGGGCGTACATGGGGTGAAGAATTTAATCGTTGCGGATGCCTCCGTCATACCGTTTACGGTTGACGGCAATACGTCCGCTGCCGCGTATTTGATCGGTTACACGGTTGCCAAGAGGTTACTAAATCGGGGACGGTTATTTGAAACCGAAGAAGAATAGCCGCTTCCCCATGCGGACGATGAAGGTGCCGGCAGCGGCGCGATGCACCTTGATGGGTTGGCTTCGGCTCGCCACGATCGTTGGTCCCGGCCACATGCCGTTGCACCTCAAAATCGGCGTAGGCGAAAAATCCCGGTGGACCTGCTGCTCGTTCTGCTGCATTCGCACCTCATAGTAAGGTTTGCCTTTTACCTTCTTTACCGGCCGCAGGATAGCGGAATCAGCAGTGGATCGACAAACTTCGGAATCGTGTTCGGATCCGCAGGATTCACTGTCATTTCATTTCCTGTGCGCCGGATGTTTAATTTCCATACGCAATGCAACTAAAGTTACTCACTTTTCGTTAAGAGACTTAGATGAAAAATATGCCAGAATCCATAAAGGCAAAAGCCGGCGGTCGGTTTCTTCTTTATGTTTACATATAGTAAATTTAGCGGCAGCGGTTTATTTTTTATTCTCAAATGCCGTTAACAAGAATAAGCAGTAAACATTTTCCAAGGAAAGGATAGGGAATTAGTGAAGGAAAACATCAGAGGAATTCTGTCGTTCAAGCTGGTTCGCGGCTGGCTGGCAGCCGTGCTTACCATGACGCTTGTCATGACTAGTCTTGATGGAGTTGCGCATGCCGCGACGACGGATACCGTAACAGGCATCGAATGGAGCTACGCGGAGTCGGACTACAATGCAGGCACATCATCGCTGGAAATGTACGTCGAAGACGGCAAAGTTGACCTCACCGTGCTTGCGTCCATATCGGGCTCAGCATCCAAAAAAGACGTAACGGCCGACGTAACGTGGAAATCATCCAATAGCTCTATAGTCAAAGTTGATAAAGGCGTGTTAAGCGGCATAGGCAAAGGCACAGCTACCATCACCGCTGCCTATAAAGGGTTCTCCTTATCGATCAAAGCGACTTCGGATTTCGTATACGACCAGGTTACGATTATGCAAAATGGACAAGCTGCTCCCGCTGCCTTAACGGACGTACTTCTTGGGCAGTCGCTAGTCTTTACGCTTGACGGAGACGGTCAGAACATTACGGACGATGCGACCTGGACAACTTCAAGCTCGTCTATCGCTACCGTCGATGACGGCCGCATCACGCTTGTTGGTGCGGGCACGGTTACGATCACGGCGAAGCATAAGGGCAAGTCAGACTCTATTAAGCTGACGATCTCGTCGCCTTACAAATCCATCGCTATTACTCCGGAAGCGGCTAACGATCTGTTGGAGCTTGAAATTGGCGGCGATGATTACAAGCTGGAAGCAGACGCCGTTCTGAAATCCGGCGAGACTTCTAACGTAACAAACGCTGCCAAATGGATAAGCGCCAATACCAAAGTACTTACGGTGAATAAAGGCGTCTTAACTGCCGTAAGCGCAGGCAAAACGACCGTCACCGTCTCTCATCTTGGAGTGACGGACACGCTCACGGTTGTCGTCCGGACTCCTTACCAGTCCATCAAGATTGCTCCGGAGAAAGAGTACCATATGCAATTGCAGGACGCTCCTCTGCAGATCAAAGCGGAGGTACTCAGCAATTCGAACGTAACCTCGGACATTACTGCCGCAGGAGCCTGGACTTCTTCCGATGTTACTGTCGCTACCGTTGATCAAGGCAAAGTCATTGCGAAAGCGGTTGGCACCACCAAGATTACGGTAGCTTACCGGGGCGTTAGCCGCAGTATCGATGTGACGGTATATCCGAGCATTACCAAGCTGAAGGCTGAAAAATCGTTGATTGACGGCTTCAAAGGGATCGAAGGCGAGCTTCCGAAAGTAACGGCAACAACGTTCGACGGCTCCAGCGTCGACGTCTCGAAGCTTGTGAAATGGACCGTTTCAGACGATGATATTGCTGAGCTTAAGGACAGCGTCTGGACAGCCAAGAAGCTTGGGGAGACAACCTTCACGGGAACTGTACAGGATCTGAAGGCCACGGTAAAGCTTGTTGTTCATTTGAAGCCAATTAAGCTTCTATCCGAAGCCAAAGACTTGAGCATTATTTTGGGTAAAGAAACGAATCTTCCAAACGTAACGGTCGTCTACGAGGACGGCACGGAAGCCGATATTTCCGAAGCGATGGAATGGAATACGACATCCGACAATATCGTTTTGCTGGAAAAGACGTTAAAAGGCCTGGAGGCATCAAACGTAACTTTAACAGGCAGCTATCTGAATAAAACCGTCTCCGTTCGAGTAAAGATCGAAGAGGAAATCGTTAAGATGGTTGTGGAGCCAACGAAGCTTGAGCTGAATCCGGGACGATCCAAAGCGGTTAAGGTCACGGGCTATTACAAGGATGGCAAGAAGGTTTCCATCGGTACCAAAATGAACTGGGTTGTTGCAAACGAGAATGTTGCTGCAATTAGCGGTTCATCATCCGTTAAGGCCCTTGATGTCGGTACAACCAAGGTGACGGGCAAATACCAAGGCAAAACGGTTGAAGTCCCTGTCGCGGTTACGCCAAAGCTGAAATCATTGCAGCTCTCGAGTAAATCCGCGCAGATGTCGGCAGGCGACACTTTGACGATCAGCGCGCAAGCCATCTACTATACGGGCAACCCGGCGAACGCGACAAGCAGCGCAGCTTGGACTTCCTCCAATACGTCGATCGCAACCGTCAAGGATGGCAAAATCACGGCGGTTCGCCAAGGCAGCGCAACGATTAAAGCAGCCTTCGGCGGTAAATCCGCCTCCATTCGGATCACGGTGAAATAACCCGATACGGTTAAACAAAAAGCCTTGCTCTCAACGTTAAGACGTTGATGGCAAGGCTTTGTTTCGCTTTTGGGGAAGATGTGCCTGTCAGCTGGCTTCATCCGCCCTCTTTCTTAATCCGCTCAACATCACGTCAAATGACGCTTCAAAAGTTGGGGTCAGCCTATCCATCAGCTGCTTCACCGTTTCTTCGGACGGAGCATACGTGGCAATGATGCCATACAACGTAAAAAAATAAATACGCGTATACATCAAAAGTTGTTCATCGCGAAGTCTATTTTCCAAGCACTCTTGGATGATTAGCGTCAGCTTCTCGAACAACTGGTTTCGAGCCAGATTGATTTCAAGCTTCGGATTTTTTTCATCCACTCTTTCCGACTTTGTATTAATAAACACCCCGTATAAGCTGCGGTTGGTCAGACAGAATTCGATGATCATCAGACTCATCTTCTTCAATTTGTCATCCGGTAACAGCGATTGAATCATGATTTCCTCAATCTTGCCTATGAGGTATTGAACGGGCGGCATAGAGAGCTGATGCAGCAAATCTTCTTTATCTTTGAAATAAATATAGATGGTCGTATGCGAGCATCCTGCCAGTCTGGCTATATCGCGCATGGTTACGGCGTCATACCCGCGGTTGCTGAATAACTCGCTTGCCGCGGCAAGGATGCTTTTCTTCGTTTCCTCCGACCTTAGTACTTGTCTGGATGTCACCTTTGGTCCACCTCTTCATCTAAAACTAAAGAAATTGTAACCAACGGTTAGGCCTAGAGTCAATCCGGACGAACGGCTTAACGGGTAATTTTGTTATCCAGCCATCCGCAAAGCAGCGTAAAGATTAGCAAAAACAAGATAAAACTCACGGCAATCGACTCCTTTTAAAATAGACTTAAAACGTCCGTTGCCAATGCGAAGACCAGCATGATTCCGAGTACAATCGATGATAGAATCGCCTCCTTCACCCTTGTTCCTCCTGCTTTTCGTAAAGCTGACCTCATATACAGGATGAAACCAATTATTAGCAGGAGCAGCTCTAGGGCGATGGACAGCCCTTCTAATTTCCATACCCCAAAACCTAATAAGGGCAGGTTCCCCCAATTTCCGGGGAGGATCGGCATATCCGCTCGATGAACGACGAGGTCAAGCAACCAATGGCTGAAGACGACCGCGCCTAAAACAAAGCCGGCCTTCCTGCCCCAACATTTTTTGGCTAACATTCCCGCTAATACAGCGATGATCATGGCTCCTAATAACGAGTGGGTATAATCCGCATGGATGATTCCCTTGCCGTATCCGCCGCCAAACGGCGTGTCTATCGTCTCAATCCCCGTTAAATACAACGGAACGAATACGGCGTCCAATAATTGCGTTGCCAACATTAACGCCCACAACGGTACCTCCGGCGTCTTGGCTCTTACACCTGCGGCCAAACCAAAATGTCCTGCAAACATGCTTATTCACGCTCCCATCCCATATAATAACCAACGGTTACAAACCACTGGTTATTATATAACCAGTGGTTACTTTATTTGTCAACTCTTTTTTGTCTGTATCGAAAAAAGCGACCGTGCATGTCAGCACAGTCGCTTTTTTTTTGCTCGCTAATTTATCCGTTCAACAACCCTGCCGCTACCAGCAAACGTTTCAGAAGCGTTGCGGCTTCGGCGCGGGTTACGCTGCCTGCAGGTGCAAAGGAGCCGTCTGGCAAACCTTTTAGCAGCCCTGCCCCGGTCGCTTTGCCAACCGCATCGGATGCCCAATTGGAGATTTGGCCGGCATCCTTGTAGTTCAAGCCAGCTGCGGCAAGCTTGCTGCTTGTTGCCAGCTCCATGGCCTTAACGGCCATCATCGCCATCTCTTCGCGGGTTACTTTGCTGTTTGGACGGAAGAATCCGTCCTCATAACCATTGATGATGCCCGCACCTGATGCGAGCTTCACCGTTTCCTCATACCAGCTGCCGGCTGGAACATCCTTAAAGATGCGTGCCTCGCCAATCTGGCGAAGGCCTAAAGCGCGAACAAGCATTGCGGCGAACTCGGCACGGGTTACCGCGCGTTCCGGTTCAAACTTGTCTGCCGATACGCCGTTCAGAATACCTTTGCCTGCAAGGAGGGCAATGTCCGCTTTAGCCCAATGGACTGCCGTATCCGTAAAGGCACGTTCCAGCTTTGCAGCGGTATAAATACTGTTGCCCATGCTCTTAATGGCCGCAACGGTCTTGCCGTCCTTCACGGCAATAAGGGCAGGTACCGAACTAAACGTACCTTTTGCCGGGTCATAGACCAATACGGTTAATTGGCCTGCATCCTGCGCGCCGTCTACCGCAATGGTTCTTTCCACGTAAACGCCGCCAAAGCTTGCAATAACAACCGTTTGCGCGCCGGATTGAACCGTGATGCTGAAATCCAGCGCAGAGCCAACCGTCGTTACGCCTTGGTCTGCCGCATCCTTATTCAGCTTGGCTGTCAGATCGGCCGCAGGCGATTGGATCGAGAAGGTCCAAATCGCGTTAGCCGTATCTGTAATCCCGTTAGCCTTGAGGATCAGGGCTAGCTGCTTCAGTGGGAACGTGAAGCTTCCCTGCTTGCTCTTCACAACCAATACCGTATCCGGCTTGGAGCCGGCCAGCGCCAGCAATGCTTTTACCGTAAAGGCTGCTTTGCCGGATGCCGCTGAAGCACCGATATCAACCGTAACGACAGAATGTCCGTCGTTGACTTTGTTTTTCAAGGCTAGGTCATTGTCTTCCGGCTTCCCAGCTGCCGCAATGACATCCTTGCCGTTGCCGTCAGTATCGCCCGTGTTGCCCGGATTCGTACCTGTGCTGCTGTCTTCCTCGCCTGTCACTTGAAGCGTAAATACCCGTTTGATGCCTTTATAGGTGACGGAGATTATTGCATTCCCTGGACGCACTGCTTTTAATACTCCGTTATCCAGATAAGCAATATTGCTGTTATCAGTCGTGATAACCGCTTCTCCCGTCACGTCCTCTCCGCTGCGGTTATAGACGTGAACCGCTTCCGAAGCCCGTTTCTCCATCTCGAAAGGACCGATACGGTCATTTCCAACCGCGAACCGGAACGGTTTTAACAGGCTTGCAAAGCCTTCGTTCTGCTCCTCGAAAGCAAAGCCCGGATTCGAATCATTCACAACAGAGATCCGTTCACCGCGCACGATAAGGTTATCCGCAATAACGGAGCCTTTTACGTTAGGAGTAACATCTACCCCGTTTGTACCCGCACCGTCAATAACCGTATTTTCGATGGAAACGCCGCTCACGTTAAAGTTGCCATGAACAAGCAGTCCGGCATACGTGCTGTTGAGAGCCGTGTTATTCCGGATGCGTACAGTACCGTTCAGATCCTTCTCGCTTGCGAATACCCAAATCGCGCCAAGATTCATGCCATAGCCTGTATCGAAGCTGCCCGTGCGAATCAGCGTATTGCGTTCAACCACCGTTGTACCGCTGAACGGCACCGGATTGAAACGTGTCGATATGGCTACGCCCGCACCGTTAGTAATGGTGTCTTTGGCGATATTGTCGGTCAGCTTATTGTCTTTACCGCCGAAAATAACCATATTATCAGCCAGCCAAGGAAGAGATACGGTGTTAAAACGCGCCGTATTATTTACGCTGGCTACGCCTTCCGCGGACCACATCGCAATGCCGTCGTCACCCGGGTAACGGATGTCGCTTTGCTCTAGCATGCTATTGCTCGTTCCGACACAGAAGTTAATGCCGTCCGCCATCAGATTGCGCATTCGGAGACCAACCATATGCAAGCTGTCCGTATAGCCGGTGCTTCCTTTCAGTCGCGTCAGCCAGAGCCCCGTCTTGGAATGCTCAATCCATACATTCTGGATAACGGAGCCTGGGCCAAATTCGCCTTCGAAGCCATGCGTGCTTGCTTCGTCATCGCGCACATTCAAGTCGCCGTCAACGAGCAGGTCATACACTTCGGTATGTCCGCCATCGCCGATAAATCTGGCTCCAAGAAGCGTGGTATACCACATGCCCGCACCGCGGATCGTCACGTCGCTGACATGCAGCAGGCTGCTGCGAAGCTCAAACGTACCCGCCGGGAACCAGACGCCTTTGCCTGCTGCTTTGGCTGCTGCCATGGCGTCGTTAAAGGCTGCCGTATCATCCGCGCCGTCATCGGCGGTTGCGCCGTAATCCGCAACGGAGAGGAAGCCATCCGGCATGGTCAAAGGATCCGCAACCTGCTCCATGTCGGCCAAATCGATTACGTAGTAATCCGCCGTGCTGTCCTTGTCTTTCTCCAACCGGATCGTTGCACCGGCAGGCACATCGCCGATATGCGCATGGATCTCGTCGAAGAAGCGGTGCGCGCTGCCCTGCTTCGGATCATTGGACCAAGGATAGCTGCCGTATTCCCAAGCATATTTTGAAGTCAAATTCAGCTTTTGCTTAAATTCGCCGTTTACGTAAAGACCTAGCGTTTCCTGCAGGCCGCTGCCGTCCGCGCTGTCCGGAATCGCATAACGCAAGACGATAGAGTTAGCAGGCTGAGCGAGGGTAAACTCTACATATTCGCCGGTCTCCTTAAGCGAAACCGCCTGTCTGCCCGAAGCTTCGGAGGCCATGTCGCGGTATACTCGGGATGGCCCAATCAATGCGGCATTGGTAGCCGCATGCTCCGCTTCGTAAGTAACGTAAGGAACGGTCGCTCCGCGATAAGCCAGATTCACCGCATGATCAATGGAGAGCGAATCAATGGAATAGCCGCCGCTGCCTGATGCTCCCTGTACCGTAACCGTATTTACGCCTACGCGAAGATCAAGCGACAACTTGGCGTTCTTCCAGCTCGAACCCGCAGGGAGGTTTACGTCATCAGACGGAATACCGTTAACCGTTACTTTCAGGGTACCGGTTTGACTTCCCAGGTAACGTATGAAAGCCTCGTAAGCACCTGCTTCTTCCGCGTTCACAACAAAGCGGATCAGGTCGCTTTTATTCTTCAAGCCCGCTAGATAACCCGTGCCCGTATAACCTTCCGATAAAGCTGCCGCCGAGATGCTTTGACTGTGGAAGGCGTTCTCCGCTTCGTAAACAACCTTGTCTTGCACCGGAGTAAAACTCCAAACGGCCGGGGAAGCGACTTCGCCGTAATGCAGCGCACCGCCCTCTACATGCAAGGCTCCCTTCTTATCTGCCGCATTAACTAGAGCAAAATGCCCCAACCGCTCTTCCATAACCCACTGCTCGGCATCCGTAATAGCCGCACTTTCTTTGAGAGTAAGGTCCAGCGACAGCAGCTTGCCCGTAGCGCGGTTCTTGATCAGCTTGCGACCATTGTAGTCCTGCAGCAGCCATTCCGCGCTAGAATTACCCGGGCCGGAGCTTGCCGTTATAACCGCCGTGCCGTTTGATTCAGCTAGATTTTTACCGCTTGCCGTTATGGTGATGTAATTGGTATCGTTAAAAATCGGAGTGCCGGTCACTTCGTTCCGCTCATCGCCCATTACCGGCGCCCTAAAGTCAACCGGCGCGTTGTCAAAGCTCCATTGCAGCGTCCCGTAGGATGCAGGGAACAAGCCGCGTTCCGCGTAGCCCGCACTATTTTGCACATTGATATATTCATCGTCAAAGCTGCCGTATAAGCTGCGGATCAAATAGGTCGTGCCTTGCGGCTCGATGGACCAATCCGCTCTTGCCGCCGCTCTTTCCAATGCTCCGCTCGTGATGTAGCGGTAATTATCGTCTACCGAGACGTAATGACCGGTTACGCGGTTGCGGATCCGGTAAGATCCGTTATCTGCTTCAAGCAGCCAATGCGAGTAGCCGTTATCCGCATCCACGTTGCCGTACAGCACAACGCCGCCATGGTTCTCGTAAAGGAATTGGCCGGTTGCGGCATTTTTGATCCGGACGGGAACGGCTGGCAGCGGCGCTTTCGGCACCTCAACCGCTTCCGCCGCGAACTGCCCTTCAGCATTGCCGGCAACAAGCTTGCTTACTTTCGCATACCCTGCATCGCCCCCGCTCGCCTCATAGACATAATGGCCGGCCCAAGCGCTCTTCATATTCACATAGCCTTCATTTGCGCTGTCCTGCAGGTACCACTTGGCGCTGCCCCATTGCGGGTAGATGTTTTCCGCAACCAGCTTGAAGTCCGGCGCGTCCTGCTCGACCGAACCGCCGACGCCCTCCATCGAAACGTAATGGCCGGTTGCGAGGTTTTTGAGCCTTACCGATCCAACTCCGTCGCCTGCGTCTTCCGGGAACCAGATCGACGAGGTTTCGGATTCGGGAATATCGGCAAATTTCAATTTGCCTAAATCCGCGCCGGCTTCCGTCACTTCGTACAGATAACCGCCGGTCAGCTTGCTCTTGATCCGAAGATTGCTTGGCGCAGCCTCCGGCACATTGATAAAGCGCCAGCGCGGGCTGCCCCAGTTCGGATTAATAATGCCGTACTCGGCATATTTGGTCAGGTTCTGCAGGTTGATGAATTTCTGCGAGCCCTCTGCGTCGTTTACGTCCAGAACGCTATGAATCAGCCTGGAGCCGCCGCCTTTATCCTCGATGACCCATACGGCGCTTCTCCAGTCGTCCTCCACGTCGGATACTTTGATATGACCGTCCGTTACATTTTGCAGGTTGATATAATGGTTGGTCGCTCGGTTCTTGATCCGCTTGCGGCCCTGGAACCGCTCAATGACCCATTGATCCCGCTGATCGTCCTCGCGGATATTGCCGTATTTCAAATTGCCCTGCGAATCCTCGTACAGATACATGGATTGCCATTCATTCATAATGCGCACAAATTGCGGGGAACCATCCGTTGCTGCCGATGCATCGGCAACCAGCCATTGCGCCGGATTTGTATTCGGATCAACCGTGCCCGCTTGGGCAGAACCCGTTGCATCCGCGTTATGCAGATAGACATTGGCTCCGCTAGCGCTTTGGATCGTCTTATAATCGTCGTAGATTTTTGAAGATGCTATTGTCCACTCGTAAGAAGAATCGATAGCTGAAAGTTTATCCGCCGTCAGAGGATCTGTCGGCCGGGCCGACCCGCTCCGGATATAATGGCCGGTTGCCAAGTTACGGATAAGCGTCTTGCCGTCGAAATCTTCCATTATCCATTGATAGAGGTAACTGCCTGCATTCGTGCCGTCCAGCGCTCCGTATTGAACAATACCGTTATTCTCATACAGATAAGAAGCCCCCGCCGCATCGTCGGAATAGCTTGCTATCCGGACAGGTTGAACATCCGCCGCCATATCGATCCGCCATTGCGCGCTTCCCCATGCCGGCTGGGCCCAGTCATTGGCACGGACATTGGTATCATCCGGGAACTGGGTATTCAGCACGTAATTTAACGGGGTTTCTCCTTGTGCAGCAAATACGTTTGCGAAAGTAACGAAGCCCGCGCTTGATGCCGCCGCCATCGTCCACTCGCTTTTCGTGCCGTCTTGCGCGATTGCTTTAAGCTGCATCCAACCTTCATCGCCTTGCGTAATGTAATGCCCGGTCGCGCGGTTCCTCAAGCGGACGACCGAGCTTCCGTCTTCCTTTGCTTCAACCGTTTCCATGTACCAATGAGTTGCCGGGTCGGTAATGCCGCCGGCAGCGCCGAATTTGACAAAGCCGTCTTTATCTTCGTACAAATATTGCCCGGCCTTGAACTGATTAACGATTCGTACCGGAACGCCTGCCGGATCAACCGGCTCCAGCGCCCATTGCGGGCTTTCGAACGTGATATTGATATCGCCGCTGACTTCGGCAAATCCGAGCTGGTCTTCCTGGTGAATGACCAGGTTCGCGGACGGGTCGCCGGCATTCTTAATAATGATATAACCGGCCCGGCTGGAATCCGCAAGGATCCATTGATCAGACGTGGTGCTTGTTGAAAGGTTTCGGCTGTAGAGAGGACTCCTCCGCTGTTTCGTATCCTCCATCGTGATGTAATGGCCGGTCGCGCGGTTTTTGATCCGCTTCACCCCGCCGCTTTCTTCAATCAGCCAATGGGAGCTCTCGTTGTCCATCGCCGTAAAGCCGTAACGGACAACGCCGTCCGAGCCCTCATACAAATAATTGCTTTTCCATTTGTTCTTGATCCGCACATAGCTGTCTGACCCGCTGCTAACCGCAGCGACTGTTTGACTGTTATCATTGTCGGCCGCATATACCGGAAACGCCGTCAACAGCAGCAGCAGCGCCATCAAAGCGGACAGCATCGCCTTGCTTCGTGCCATTCGTACTCCCCCTTAAGTCTCGTCAAGGATTAGTTGCATCTCCCATCTTAGAATGTAAGGGTTTACAGGACGAGGTGTATTATTGGGAATATTAGGTGTTATATTATGATGCTTGCCAGCGCATAGAAGCTTTATCTCTTCTTGCCGAATACGGCAAGGGTCAGCACGGAACCTCCGGAGAGCAATATCGCAATCAGGATAAAAGAGAGCTGCATGCCAGATAGAAACGACTGACTGCCGTTCAATACCGCTCCAAGCAAGGCAACACCAAGAACCGATCCCAACTGGCGGCTTGCGTTAATCGCCCCGGATACCGCGCCAGTCTGTTCCCTCGCTACGGAGGACATCACCGCCGCCATCAGCGAAGGAATGACAAGAGAAACTCCAAAGCCTATTAACAGCAAGCCAATACAACTCCAAGCATAGCTTGTGCCGGAATGGGTCCATGCCAGAATCAGCGTCCCCGCTGCTCCAAGGCCAAATCCTGCCGCCATAGGCTTGCGCGCGCCAATCCGGCTGACGATCCGTCCGGTCAGAATCGGATTAAAGGCCAGCGGCAGCATCATCGGGAGCAGGGACAGGCCGGCCGCATGAGCCGATAATCCTTTACTCTGCTGGAAGTATAAAGGCAATACAAACAGTACACCAGACAATCCCGCATTAATGGCCATTCCGGCTATCAGCCCCGTAGAAACGGTGCTGTTCTTGAACAAGCTTATAGGAAACAGCGGAGCATAACCTTTTGCCTCAATAATGACAAACAGGATCATACTCAAAGCCGCCAAACCAACCGTTCCCAAAATAACGGGAGAGCCCCAGCCATAGTACTGTCCCTCCATCAGACTAAAAGATAACGCAGCTATGGTAGCCAAAGCGGTTACCTGCCCGCCCGCATCAAAGCTCTTATGCGCGGATCGAGGAGTCTCTTCTGCCTGCATGCAAGTCAACAGCAGACTTACCGCGGCAATCGGTACATTAAGCAGGAAGATGCTCCGCCAGCCAAACGAGTCCACGAGTATTCCTCCAATCACAGGTCCTGCCGCCATTGCGGCTCCCGTAACTGCCGTCCATATTCCTAGCGCCTTGGCCCGTTCTCTCGGCACGGGATAGGCATGAGACAATAACGTTAACGAGGCCGGCAGCAAAGCTGCTCCCCCGATTCCAAGAATAGCCCGCAATACGATGAGCGCTCCTATAGTTGATACGACCGCGGATGCAGCCGATGCGGCAAGAAACAGGATGAGACCGCCGACATAGACCCGTTTGGCTCCCAATCGGTCTGCGAACACTCCCATTGAGAGCAAAAGCCCGGCAAACACGATCGTATAGGCATTCACGACCCATTGGAGATCGATGAGCCCTCCACCGAGATCTTCGTGGATCGCCGGAAGGGCAACGCTAACGACCGTCATATCCAGCAGCACCATAAAATAGCCAAGCGATAGTCCGAGCAGCAGCAGCCTGCTTCCGCCGGATACTTGTTGTAAAGCTTTCTCCATTGTTTTCCCCTACCTTACTCTTCATGTCGAATTCCCATAGAGTGTATAATGAATCCGACAAGAGCTTAAGAGGAGAGCTTATCCTAGGAGTTTTTCTTCTACGATAGAATTTAAATAAGCATTTCATTTCATAACGGGAAGAAGAAGGAAGGTTCTGTAGCATGGACGACTCGGTAAGATTAAAAGAGCTTGCGCAATTCTTGAAGACGCGGAGAGCCCGGCTGTCCCCGGAGCAAGCCGGATTGCCGGCCAGCGGGCGAAGGCGGACACCCGGGCTAAGACGCGGGGAAGTAGCTATGCTGTCCGGCGTAAGCGTGGACTGGTATACATGGCTGGAGCAGGCCCGTCCGATTCAGGTATCCGCTCAAGTATTGGATTGCATCAGCCGCGCGCTCCAGCTGGATGCCGATGAGCGTAAGCATTTGTTCCTGCTGGCTATCCAGCAGGTTCCGGCTGACCCCGCCTTGGAAGAAAACAGGATCGACGACAATTTGCAAAGCTTCCTTGACCGCCAAGGTACAAGTCCGGCTTTTATAACCGATCAACGTCTGATTATTAGAGCATGGAATAAAGCCGCAAATCTCATTTACGGTCCTTTCGATTCGATGTCGGAGCGCGAACGCAACACCGTATGGCGTTCTTTCCATTTGCCCGGCGTCCGGGAGCTTCTGAAGGAGAACTGGGAGAAGCATGCGCGGCACAGGCTTGCGCAATTCCGTGCCGGTTACGCCAAATTCCCGGGCGACGCCTGGTGGCTGGAGATGATTGACGAGCTGCAGCGAACAAGCGACGAATTCCGGGAATGGTGGCCGCAGCATGACGTGCTGAACGGACCGGAAGGGAGAAAGATCAATTATCATCCGAAAGCCGGAACTCTCGAGTTTAACCAGCTTTCCTTTATCGTATCGGACTCCCCCCACTTTACCGTCACTGTTAACCTCCCGGCTGATGAACAGACCGTCTCCAAGATGGAGCAGCTGCTGCGCAAGCACTAATGCTCCATCTTAAACAGAAACGCATCCGGTGAAGTTGGCGATTTACTGCCGCCGGAAGGTTCGATCGTAAGCGCAAGCTGGCTTGCGTTTACCAATGCCCCGGCTTTCACATAGAGATGGGCGTGCTTCTTCTCCGATTGCTCGAGCAATCCCAGGTTTACCCGGCTGCCGCCTTCCAGCGCCCATGCTTGTATGTCGTAATCGCGGCTCGACAACATGCCGTCAAGCAGAACCAGCATTTCGCCGGAGTCGCTGTTAAACCAGATATACCCTTCGCCCAGCTCATTGTTAAACGGATGCACTTTATAACTGGCCGTCTCCGGTGCGTTTATAAAGCCCAATGCTTCGGGCTCGTGCGCGGCGACGTAATCATTGCGCTGATCGGCAGGCTGCCGGACGCTGTTATAGAGCGAGGCCGCACAGACGACGAAAATGACGGCGGAGACAAGCGCGGCCGCCCATTTGCTGCGGGAAGTCCAGCCGCTTCGCAGCCGTTTAACGATACCGCGTCGCTGAACATGGGATCTCAAGCTCCTACGGATCCGATCCGACGGAAGTCTGTCTTCAGCGGTTTGTGAAATTCCTTCATTTGCAGCAGCAGGCGCAAGAATAGACCGCCACTCGGATACTTTTTCCCTGCAGGCACAGCATGTATTTAAATGATTGGCCATCTGGGCGTATCTCACGCCGGTCTGTTTCCCGAGCAGCCAATCAATCCATTGTTCTTCGCTATATCCAACCGCACATTGGTCTTTCGGCTTGCCGGTCATCTCCGCCCCTCCTCTACTCCGGTATTCCGGTCGCTTCCCCTTCGCTCCAGATGCTTCCTCATATTGTTTAATCCGTATCGCACCCACGATTTTACGGTGCCAAGCGGTACGTTCCAGGCAGCGGACAGCTCCTTCTGCGTAAGCGGGCTGTAATAGCTGTATGCGACCGCGTCCCGCTGATTACGGGGCAGCTTCATAAGCGCTTCGTTTAATTCCTCTTGCTCCAAACGCTGCAAGGCGATTTCCTCCGAACTTCGGCTGCTTGCTGCGGCGTCCTGCCCAAGCTCTTTATCCTTCTCGGCTATCCGTTTCGATCTGCGCAGACGGTCAAGCGAGCGGCTCCTGGTCATAACCGCCAGCCATGCCTCCAGCGATCCGCGCCCGGGATTATAATCCTTCCCCCGCCTCAGCACTTCAAGAAACACATCATGGCAAACATCCTCCGCCTCCATCCGTTCTCCCAGCATACGCAGCGCAACCTGCATGACAAGCGGCGCATATCGGGCATAAAACCGGTCAAAGGCATTTACCTCGCCTTCGCACATGTCGCGAAGAACCTCGCTCATATCCTCCAAGCGGCTCATCGCCATTCCTCCCCCGTTAACCGGATCAACCTTATCTACCTAACGTTGTACCAGATTTTTCGCCGGAGGAAAAATAAATTTTTTTTCAGGTTCGTAAATCCAATTTTCGTTTCCGTTCGTACCGATTACGTACGCTTCAAGGCGATGCAGTCAAAATTTCCAAGCTACAGGAGGGGATCGCATGCTTCAAGCATGCCGCAAAAAAAGCGCTAAATACTTGCTTGCGCTAGGAATGACATTAGGTGCCGTCTCATTGGGAGCAGGCGCAATGCCGGTCTCGGCAGCAGCGGCGGTAGAGCTGTATACGCCGTATCTTCAATTGTCCGCGCCGCCGGGGGATTCGATCGCATATTCGGTGGATATTATCAACCACGGCTCGTCTACCCAGACGGTGGATCTTGGTTTCGACGAGAAGGGCAACAAGTGGGATTACGAGCTGACGGCCGGAGGGCGTACCGTAAGCAAAATCGCGGTTAAACCGGGTGAATCGCAGACCGTAAACCTGCAGCTGGATGTTCCGCTCGAAATTAACAAAGGCGTATACCAGTTTCAAATGAATGCGGACGGCAGCGTTCTGCCGCTTGCCGTTCAAGTCTCCGAGCAGGGTACCTTCCGGACCGAGCTAACGACGGATCAGCCCAATATGCAGGGGCATTCGGATTCTACCTTTACCTTCAGCGCGACGCTTCGCAACCGCACGGCCGAAAAACAAACCTACGCGCTCGCTGCCGGCGCAGCCGCCGGCTGGGATGTGACGTTCAGCGACGGCAGCAACAGCGTGACCTCGGTTGAGGTCGACGCCAACGGCCAGAAGACGATTACGATTAGCGCGAAACCGCCTCAATCGGTTAAGGCCGGTACTTATGACATCCCTATATCCGCTTCCAATAACTCTACAAACGGCAGCACAACGGTAGAAGCCGTCGTAACCGGCACTTACGACCTTGCGTTAACGACGCCTAACGATCTATTAAGCACAAAGGTGACCGCCGGCTCTACGCGCAAGCTTGACCTGGTCGTCACCAACAAAGGATCAGCGGAGCTTAAGCAAGTGGCGATGACCGCGGAAAGTCCTACCGACTGGGAGGTTACCTTCGAGCCTTCGACCATTGCTTCCATCAAGCCGGGAGAAACCGCCCATGTTCAAGCCACCATTAAAGCGGATAAAAAAGCACTCGCAGGCGACTACGTGGTGAACGTCAATGCTGCTGCCCCGGAAAAATCCGCCGATGCGCAGTTCCGCGTCGCCGTGAAATCCTCGGTCCTCTGGGGCTGGATCGGCATTGTCATTATCCTGGCTGTTATCGCGGCGATCTACGGCTTATTCCGTAAATTCGGGAGGCGGTAACGATGGAGTCATTCGCCAAGGCACCGATTATTGAAATGTCCCGGCTGACGAAAAGATACGGCGAGCAAACGGCCGTGAACCAGCTGGATCTGACAATTCAAAGAGGGGAAGTATACGGTCTTCTTGGCCCCAACGGCGCGGGCAAAACAACAACCATTCTGATGATGCTGGGACTGACGGAGCCAAGCTCCGGCAAAGTCAGGGTATGCGGGCTTGATCCGGCTAGGCAGCCGCTTGAGGTGAAGCGAAGAGTAGGCTATATGCCGGATGATGTAGGATTTTATGAAGACCGCACGGCGCTTGACAATTTGCTTCTAACGGCAAGACTAAACGGCATTCCTATCGAGGATGCCAGGATTCAGGCACTGGAGCTGCTTGAGCGGGTTGGCCTTCAGCATACGCTGACCAAGAGGGTTGGCGCATTCTCGAGAGGGATGCGGCAAAGGCTTGGCATTGCCGATGTGCTGATCAAGAAGCCGGAAATTATTATTCTCGACGAGCCAACGCTTGGCATTGACCCGGAAGGGGTACGCGAACTGCTCGAGCTGATTGAACAATTAAGCCGGAACGAAGGGCTAACCGTCCTGCTGTCCTCCCACCATCTTCATCAGGTTCAGCAAATATGCGACCGGGTAGGCTTGTTTGTTCAAGGCAAGCTGATTGCTTCCGGCAACATCGAATCCTTGGCGAAGCAGCTGGACGATGACGGCAGCGTCACGGTCGAGCTGTCCGCCGCCCCATGGTCCAAGGAGCTGGATGATCGCCTTTCCAGCCTTGACGGTCTTCTTACGTATAAAGGTCCTGCCGCTTGGGATCATGCTTATAGCAGCGTTCAGCCATTGGAAGCCGTAATCACGGGCACGCGCGATCTAACCTCGGAGGCGGCCCGGACCGTGCTCGACTGCGGGGCTTCCTTGTTCGGCATTCGCCGCAAGCAATACGGTCTGGACGATATTTATCACCGTTACTTCGAAGGAGGGGGACAGCTTGAACGCAGCAACAGCATTCAATAGCGGCTTTTGGAAAAAGCTTGCCCGCCGATTAAACGGCAGCCCGGTTCAAACGACTGAAAGCCGGCGCCGCAACTACTCTCCCTTTTGGGTGCTGGTCCGGAAGGAATTCGGCGACCATCTGCGGAGCTGGCGCTTCACGATTCTAATCGGCATTATAACGTTGGCCTGCATTGGCTCCATCTATGCCGCAGTGACCGCTATTCAAGCGGGCGTCAAATCGCAGCAGACGGATACCTCCTTTTTGTTCCTGCAAATGTTCACCGCTTCGGACGGCTCGCTGCCGACGTTTGTCACCTTCGTCTCGTTTCTGGGGCCGCTGATAGGGATCGCTCTCGGCTTTGACGCCGTCAATACGGAGCGCAGCAAAGGAACGCTGAGCAGGCTGCTGTCGCAGCCTTTGTACCGGGATGACTTTATCCTGGCGAAATTCACGGCATCGCTGCTGTTAATCTCTGTGGTGCTGTTTTCACTCGGGCTGCTTGTCATGGGACTTGGCCTGTTTGTTATCGGTTATCCGCCAACACCGGAGGAAGTACTTCGTGTTCTATGCTTCCTCATCGTAGCTATTGTTTATGTAGGCTTCTGGCTGAACCTTTCGATTATCTTCTCCATCCGGTTCAGGCAGACGGCCACATCCGCGTTGTCGGGTATTGCGCTTTGGATTTTCTTCTCGGTATTCTACAGCATGATTATCGGACTGATTGATAAAGCGACTGCGCCCGCCGATTCGGCCGGCATCGGCGCGCAGATCAGCCACTTTAACGGGATGCTTCTGCTCAACCGCGTATCGCCTTCTTATCTGTTCTCGGAGGCTACCAGCACGCTGCTGATGCCGGGCGTCAGATCGCTTGGCCCGCTGACCACCGAGCAGGTTGTTGGGGCGATAGCAAGTCCTCTGCCCCTTATGCAAAGCATCCTGCTGTCCTGGCCGCAGCTTATTTGTCTCATTGCCGAGACGGCAATCTGCTTTGCCATCTCTTACGTGCTGTTCATGCGCCAGGAAATCCGTTCGCGGGCATAACCAAAAAAGCTTTCCCCGCTCTTCATCGGGAGCGCCGGGAAAGCTTTTTTCCTTATTCACTCGGATACTGCTCCAAAAGCTCGCCCGTCTGCGAACGTGCAAGGATAACGGAATCCGGCCCTTCCTCTTCCTCAGATAAATTGAACCAGAATCTCTCGCCGGCCCCGTATTCAATGATTTGGCAAGGCAGTTCCTTGCCGCTCGACCTGCTCTTAATCCACATGCTTGCAATCCCAGGATCATAGATTTTTCCGTAATACATACCTGCGTAATACGGCACATCGCCGTTAAATCCGTTAAAGGACCAACCAAACTTATGCTCTCTCGGCTCCGCCGAAGTGGAGCCGCCAGTAAAATGCCAGCCGAATATAGTCTTCTTCAATTGCGCGATTCCGAAATACTCCGGATAAGTGCCCCAGTCATAAAACACGATGGCATTCTTCTTCCCCAGCTTTTCAATATGAGCTACCCTTGCCATCGGCTGGTTCAGGGATAGCGCGGCCCTTTCCATTCCTTGTTCACCGCTTTGGCGAATGATTATTAAGGAACAAACTAATAACGCTAAGATAAAGCACAACAGCATTATTTTTGATTTTTTAGCCAAGTCTCCTGCCTCCTTCCAAACCATTCCACCTTAAAGACGCAATCGAATTCATTATGTTGCGGCAACAGCTATACTGCAAAACAAAAGGACTGTCCCTGTATCATCAATCGTGAAGGGACAGTCCTAGTTTTTTCTCAACATACGTTGGATTTCCTCCAGTAAAATCCGGATAAAAGCAAAGGCTTTAGTGCTACGTTGGAGTCACTCATACTGCGGAGGTGTATCCAATGCAGACCGAGTTGCTTGTTAAAAACGCCCCGGTATGCTGTAGTAAATCCAATGTAGCTCTCTCCCTACATCGTTTATACCTTCACCGACCTGGCTTGTTCCCGGTAATCAATCGGGGCGAGGCCCGTAACGCTTTTGAATACCCGGTTGAAATGGCGGATATTCCCAAAGCCGGTACTCTCCGCGATAATGGTCACCTTTTCGTTGGAGGACACAAGGCGCCTCTTCGCTTCGGAAACTCTAAGCTCGGTCCAGTACTCGACTAAAGAGCTCCCCGTCCGTTGCTTGAACAACGTCGACAGATAAGCCGGGTTCAAATAAACCTTCTCCGCGACTTGCGTCAGCGACAAAGGCTCGTGATAATGCTGGTTCACGTACCGGATGACTTTCTCGATCGGATCATGGTCGGCGTTCTTCTGCCCGTTTGCAATACATTCAGCCAGCTTCTCCAGATAAGCGCTGCAGCAATCGATCAGCTCCGTGCGGGAAGTGAGGGAACAAATCTCCAGCAGCACCGCCTGGATCGCGCGGTCGCCAAGCCAGCTTTGCGTCAGCTCCAGCTTCTCCGCTTCCTCATACCCGTGAATCAGGAGCTTGCAAATCTGCTGGTGAATCGCTTCCGGACTTCTGGCTTGCGAGCAGAGAGCGGTTACGAAAGAAGCCGCGTATTGTTTTGTCCGTTCCGGCTTTCCTTGCTGAATCGAGGACTCGAGCAGCTCAAGCGGCAGCTCGGCGAGCGAGCTCCAAGCCATCTCCCCTTCGCCTTCCTTCATCCTCGAATAGCTGATCACGCGGTCACCGCCTACGATTAAACGGTGCAGCTGGGCGACCTTCGCTTCCTGGAACGATTGCGGAATTTCCTTAATTCCGCTTACGGTTCTGCCTAATCCAATCGTTACGGTTAATCTCGACAAGGAAATCATCCGTCTGCGGATCGTCTCCGACAGTTCGAACAGCGGGTCCCCCGCCTCCGGCTGGCCGGGCAGATTAACTAACGCCACAACCTCGGTCTCGGATAAAATAAACGAAAAACCTTTTGCCCGCTGATCCAAGAGCTCTTGGACAATCTGCTGAATATACAGCTGAAACAAGCTTGGATCGGCTTTCTCATACCGTTCCTTGTCGAGCAGGTCTTTATCCAGCTTAATAATCATGCAGGCAAAACACGGCTCTTGAAAGGTAACGCCGATTCTCGCCAGCAAGGCCAGATCCGTCTCGTTCACGTAGCCCTTAAGCAGCCCTGCCACCAGATGCTCGCTTACATGCTGGCGGATGATCCGCGCATCGGCCGGCTCCGCCGTGTACAGTTCGGGTACCTGCTGCTGGGACATGGCGAGCTCGTTCTCCAGCTTCCCCAGCGTCTTGAACAGCTCCTCCCGCTCCACGGGCTTCATCAGATAATCCCGAACTCCGTGGCGGAGCGATTGCTGCAAATACGTAAATTCGTCAAAGCCGCTAAGAACGATAACAAGCAGCTTCGGAAACCGCTCCTTCGCGATTTGAATCAGCTGCAGCCCGTCCATCCGGGGCATCCGGATATCCGTCAATAACACGTCGGGTTTGAGGCTCTCCACCATTTCCAGAGCTTCGTACCCATCCTTCGCTTCGCCTGCAACCTGCCAGCTGCCGGAAGAGGACTCGATGATTTTACGAAGTCCCCTGCGGAATATCGCCTCATCGTCAACAATCAGAATGTTTGGCATGCGCCTGTCTCCTCCCTATCCCGTCATTGAAATAGCGATTGGCATCGTTAAGATGACCTTTAATCCTTGGAACGGCATACTCTCCAGCTGCAGACCGTATTGCTCGCCGTAATGCAGACGGATTCTGCGGTGAACGTTCATGAGACCGTTGCCGGAAGTGCCTCCGAGGTCATGGATTTTATCCAGCCGCTTGCGCATCGCGCTTAGCTGCTCGCTGGTCATGCCTATGCCGTCGTCCTCAATGACGATCATGAGCATCCCCTGCTCCTGATAGCAGGACAATTGAATCCTTCCTTCGCCGATCCCTTTATCAAGCCCGTGATTAATGGCATTTTCTACGATCGGCTGAATCATAAGCGGAATAACCGGGCAGCCGTGCAACGATTCATCCACCTCGAGGCGGAAATCAATCCGGTCGTCGTAACGCATCTTCTGAATGGTCATGTAACCTTTTACATGGTCCAGCTCATCGCGCAGCGTTACGATTTCCTTGCGCCCGCTTAACGAATATCGAAGCAGACGGCTTAAATTATTCGTCATCGTAACCACTTCCCTATTGCCCTCCACTTCGGCATACATGGAGATCGAACCAAGCGTGTTGTACAGAAAATGCGGATTAATCTTGCTCTGCAGCGCGGCGATCTCGGCATCCTTTTCCCTGATTTCCGTCTCGTACAGCCGGTAACCCAGCTCGCTCAGATGAGACACCATCATGTTAAAGGCATTGCCCAGCTGGCCAACCTCGTCCCACTGCCGGACCGGGAACGATACCTTAAGATCGCCCCTCTCCACCTTGCGCATAAGCGACCGCAGCATCCGGAGCGGACTTGTAATTCTGAACGCGATAAAAACCGACAGCAGCACGGCAAGTCCAACACAAATGCCGCCGATCAGTATGATCGAGTTGCGGACCATGAGACTGTCCTTCATCAACACCGATACCGGTACGACGCCAACGGTGGTCCAGCCCGTTACCTCCGAGCTGACATGGGCGACAAGCAGGCTTTTTCCGTCTACCTTATGATGAGAGACGCCTTCATTCGATAAGCCTTCGATCACGGGATAGATCGTCGTTTTTTCCTTGCGCAGCACCAGATCTCCGGCACTGTCCGTCATGTACAGCGACTCCTTGCTTCCCAGACTGACCTGAGACAGCAGCTTGCGCACTTCCGCGGGATCGATGTCAATCACGATATAGCCAAGCGTATCCCCGCTGTCGAAACTCCTTAGCTCACGGGCAATCGAGAATACTTGATAGGCCGTCCCGCTTGTCGACTTTACTTCATGGGTGGTTATAAATGTCGGCTGGCCGAAGCGCCCCTTTGCCTTCTCCAGCCATTCCGTATTGCCGCCAAGCTGATAAGTCGTCATGTATTGGCTTTCCGGCAGCACGACATAAGAGGCGCCATGCTCGCCGAATAAGGAAATGCCCATAATATCGACACGCCCGTTCAGAAACACCTTGGAGACAAAGTTGTTCAAATCATCGATTTCCTGCAGGGACAAGGCTTCGCCGGGTTTCCTGGACGTTGCGAGAAAATCCAGAATCTCCTGATATTGATACGGCATCAGCGACAGCCGGTTCAGCTCATTCATATACGTATCGATATTCAGCGTCACCTGCTTCAGCATCTGAAGCTGATACTTGCCGACCTGCTCCTCCATCTTGGACGCAAAGATCGAGAAGGACCACGCTCCGATCACTCCCAGCGGTACCACAATAAGAAGCACGTTGACGAGAATAAGCTTGCGGGCAAGCGCAAGATTTTTGAACCATTGCTGCAAGCGTCTGTAGATTGTCATCATCGCTCACCCCGCTTATTTCGACAGCTCAAGATTGATTTGCTTCTCGGTTGCCTGGAGCACCTGCTCGGGCGTCTGTTGACCGTAGATCATCCGCTCGAACTGCCGAATGATGACCTCGATAAAACTATGCTGCTTCGTATGCTTTGGCCAGAAGGCGACGGAATTGGCCGCGGCGGCGTAATCGCTGCGGTAATCCAGCGATTTGAACGCATCCGATTCCATTACCGCGTTGACGCTTGGAACATGGCCCGCTTCCGCCCATTTGGCGCCATGTTCCGCCAGCCAGTTCATGAACAGCATTGCGGCGTCCCGTTTCTCCTGCGGCATATCATGCTGCGACGGAATCGCCAGCGTATGGGAATCCGCCCAAGCAGCGGGCTTATCATAGATGGTAGGCAGGGGCACAACGCCGAAGTTCAGGGCGTCGTTTTTCTCAAGCGCGCCGGTTGCCCATACGCCCGTAATAAGCACTGCCGCTTTTCCTTCATTAAATAGCTTGAAGGAATCCGGAATGTTAGGCGGTATCAGCCTGCTCTTATACAGCCCTTCAACATAGTTTAACGCCTTCAGGGCAGCCGGGTTGTTAAGCACCGCCTTGGTGCCTTCCGCGTTATAGAACTTCCCGCCGCCTTGAATCTGGTTATACAGACTCCACCACAGCCACACGGCATCGATTCGGGTGCTCGGCTGGGCAAGCGGGGCGACATCGTTAGGGATGGCCTGCTTGATTTGCTGCAGGAAACGGGTAAATCCGTCTTCCCCGCCTTGAAGCACCGGCTTGCCCAACGCGTTAAGAACACCGGCCTGCTGCAGATAGGTTTTGTTGTAATACATGACAAGCATATGGGTATCGAGCGGCACGGCATACGGCTTCCCTTGGAAGGATACCGCCTTCATCCCTGCTTTGTTATATACGTTCCAATCCAGACCCGCTTCTTGCGCAGGGCCGGATAAATCTTCAATGTAACCGTTCTGCACGAATTGAGGCAGGGAGCTTGCGTGAATAATGGCCACATCCGGCGCGTTGCCGGAAAGAATGGCCGTTCGCAACCGCGAATAATAGTCGTCCAGCCTGGAATTCATCTGGACGACTTGAATGTCTTCGTGCTCTTTATTAAATTGATCGACCATCTCGGTCATAAACAAATTGTCTCCCCCGCTGAAGGGGGTCCAATAATTAAGCTGAATAGCGGGAGCTTTAGGCTCGGCGGATGCCGATGCGTTGTTTTTGTTAGGGCTGCAGCCAGTCAGGGTAAGGCTTGCCGCAAGGATGATACTTAAACCTGATGTAAGATAAGAGCGAGGGGACAAGCCTCTCATGACAGCGCCTCCTAAAAGAATTGTGAAGCAATTAGGTTAGTAGAATTGCTGTACAATTCTTGCTTCGTAAGCGTTACTAAGAATTGTGAAGCAATTAGGTTAGTAGAATTGCTGTACAATTCTTGCTTCGTAAGCGTTACTAAGAATTGTGAAGCAATTAGGTTAGTAGAATTGCTGAACAATTCTTGCTTCGTAAGCGTTACTAAGAATTGTGAAGCAATAGGTTAGTAGAATTGCTGAACAATTCTTGCTTCGTAAGCGTAATCCTATTGTGCGGAACTTCTCAAGATGTCCATATAATCGACATGCACCTCTGCAGTCGCATTCTCAAGTATAATGGCGTTCTTGCCCGCCTTCAATTGCAAGGTGACCGATTGAGTCTGGTAATTGTTGCGTTTTCCGTTTGGAAAAACAATTCTTTTCGCTTTGCTGCCGCTGCCGTCTACGCGAACCTGAAGCTCAGCGTCATTGCCGGAGGAATTGGCGGCCGCAAGCCTAATCTCATAAGATCCGCTTACGGGCACTTGAATGTTGGCAAAACGCAAGCCCTCGCCTTCACCCGGCGTAATCACGGCTTTGCCTCCCGCTGAAGAGAACAGATTCTCCTCCGCTTCGCCTCGCGCTCCCGCCGCGGCATATTCCGCTTCGTATCTTGGAACCTCAATGGCATCAATTTCCCCTTGCCCGCCGGCAATTGCGATATGGATCTCATTCATGCCCGCCGCAAGCGAAATGTCGGCGTAAGCGCAGCCCTTTCCATCCGTTTCGGGAAGTTCAACATCCGCGGCTTGTTCGCCATTGACGCTAACGCTTGCTTGAAGCTTTTCTCCCGTATCGTTCCGATAATGAATAAGAAGAGGGGCCGTAGTATGGATGGTGGAAGGAATCAGATCAAAGCTTGCGTCGGCAGAGGCTGCCGCCGCCTTGAATACCCCCATTCCCGCAGGGACCTCAATGGCTGTATCGAGACTTAACGGCTTGCCGATCCGTAAATTCCCGGCTTCATCCCATGCCAGCTTCTGCGCGCGTGCCTTCCGGTTGCCCCAGCCGTCCGTAGGCGCGGTTGTTGCGTGATAAACGATCCACTGCTCCGTAACGTCAGGCGAGGTTACGAAGGAATTATGCCCCGGACCGTAAACGCCGGCGTCATCGTCCATCTTCAGAATCGGCTCCTGCGCTTTCGTCCAGTTCGAAGCCACCAGCGGATCCGCGCCTTCCTTCAGCGACAGCATGCCAAGCGCGTAAAACGGCGTCCAGCTGCCCGCTCCCGAATACACGATATGAACCTGGCCATTATGATGGAGAATCGAATGCCCTTCATTAATATAAGGAGGGCCTCCGGCTTTCTCCCATTCCAGATCGGGCTCGGATAAAAGGACGCGAGGGCCGCTGATGGTCAGTGGATCGCTCATCGGGGCGATATACGTATTTTGCTGCACGTTAATATCGCCTTCCCAGCCGGACCATACAAAATACAGCTTGTCGTTCAGCTCCATCGCGAGTCCGTCAATCGCCCATTTATCGGTGTCATCCTTCACCTGACCTTTAAACGTATAGCTCCCCATCGGATCATCGGTGTTCGCTTCAAGGACAAACATCCTGTGGTTCTCGTTCTGACCGTCGTCAGCGGCGAAATAGACGTACCATTTCCCTTGCAGGAACTGGATTTCCGGCGCCCACAGCTCAGCCGAATAATTGGTTCCGATGTCCGGGTACCAGACAACCTTCCGCTCCGCCTGCTTGAAATCGATGGTACGGGATTTCATGACCATGATATCCGCGCCGTTATGCGTAAACGTCATATAATAGTAGCCGTCCTTGTACACCACGGCGGGGTCCGGCGTATCGATCTCCGCCAGCGTATTTTTGAACGTACCGCCATGGCCTTTATAATCGGCCGCAACCTGGCTTGTTTCGTTTGCGCTATCTTTCATTGCCCACACTCCTATGCCAGCCGCCGCGACCAGCAGCAACGCTGCTGTCAGGACAGCCCATCGTTTTGCGTTCATTTCACACCTGCTTGCGTAATGGCCTTAACGAACGAGCGCTGGCCTACGATAAAGATGATAAATACCGGCAGCGTGGCGATAACCGTCATCGACATCAGCTTGCCGTATGCCTGCGTATAGCTGCCTTGCGCCATCATCGCAATGCCTGCCGTAATCGTGCGCATCTCCGGCGAGGTTGTGGAATAAAGCGGCCATACGAAATCATTGTAAATGCCCATAAAGGTAAAGATCGCGAGCGTAACCATAATGGATACCGAGGCAGGAAGCAGAATCCGGGAGTAAATCTGCCATTTGTTTGCGCCGTCGATTCGTGCGGCCTCTTCGATCTCCTTCGGAAACGCCGTGAAGAACTGGAACAGCAGAAATACGCCAAATGCGCCGGACGAATAAGGAAGAATAAGCGCCGCATACGTATTGATCCAGCCAAGCGCGTTAAATTCCATGTACATCGGCAGGAACGTCAGGACGCCGGGAATCATCATGGAACCGATAAACATAGGGAACATCAGCTTTTTAAAAGGCAAATCCTGCAGACGGGCAAGCGCGTAGGCCGCCATTGACGAGAAGAGCAGCACAATCGCCGTGCCGGCGACGCCTACAAACAAAGAGTTCGAGATCCAGCGCGTAATCGGTACGTTCATCAGGTTGCCTTTTAACCCGTCCAAGTAGTTCTCGAACGTTGGTTTTTTCGGAATCAGACTCATCTGTCCGGCAAGAGCCTCGAAATCGTTCTTGAAGGAAGTGGACAACATCCAAATGAGCGGAAGCAGGAAAATAACCGCTATGATGACTGCTACGAGAACAAGTAATGTTTTTTTCATGCCCCTACTCCTTCCTTCCGTAAGCGATTTTGTACTGGACAGCCGACACGATAATAATGATAAGCGCCATCAGAATCGCCATCGCCGAAGCCGAACCAACCTGCTTGCCCTTAAACGCTTCGTCCAGCACGTTCATAAGCAGAACCTTGGTGCTGTCGCCGGGCCCGCCGCGTGTGAGGAGGAACGGCTGCGCGTACACGTTAAACGAGGCAATCGTCGAAGTAATAATGATAAACAGCATAACCGGTCGGATCGACGGCAGGGTGATGCTGACGAACCGTTTCCAAGCATTCGCGCCGTCAATCGAAGCCGCCTCGTAATAATCTTCCGGCACCTCATTCAACGCGTTGGTGAAAATAATCATATTAAAGCCAATCGTCCACCACAGCGTGGTCAATACGAGCGACACCCATACCCACGGCAGATCCGTCAGCCACGCAACCGGATTGATATGAAGCTTGGCCAGCAAACCGTTCAGGAAGCCCGCGTTCGTATCGAACATCATCAGCCAGATTACGGCCATTACCGATCCGGAGATGGCGTAAGGCATGAAGTAAAACGTTCGGAAAAGCCCGCGGATCCGCTTCGGCAGCTGATTCAGCAGCAAAGCGAGCGCAAGGCCAAGAACAACCAGCAGCGGAACCGAATACAGAACGAATTGCACCGTATTCCATAGACCGGTCGTAAACTGCTCGAACAAATAAGAGCCGGGCGTAAAGATTTTAACGTAATTATCGAAGCCTACGAATTTATGCGTATCCGACAGCAGCTCGAAGTTATGGAACGAAATATAAATACCGTATAAGATCGGGATCAGCAGAAAAGCGCAAAAGCTGAGCAGGTACGGCAGTACGAACAAGGTTGACGTTAAGCGGGATTGCAAAGAGCTCTTGACCATTACAGCTCCTCCATTCGGATTAAAGGTATAAACAGAGGGACGAAGAAGCTGGTTGTCAGCCTCTTCGTCCTGCCGTTGCTTATTTTTTCATCGCTTGTCTGGACTTCGCTACGGCATCGTCCAACGCTTTTTGAGCGTCCTTCTTGCCAAGCAGCGCGTTGCTCAGTTCGCCCCAGATCGGATCGGAGATCGTTCCCCAGTTCAGTACGTTTGGCGCGAATTGAACGTAATCGAACGATTTCGCCACGTTGCTTTGCATGTCGAGAGCTTTGAATTCCGCGCTTTCCAGCATTGGCTTGGAAGCCAGCGCTTGACCGGAAGCCGCCCAATCCATCGAGTTGGTCGATACGTATTTCAGGAAGTCGCCGATGCCTTTCACGACATTTGCGTCTGTTACGCCTTTAGGCAGTACGAAGTTATGGGAGCCTGCGTATACCGCTTGTTTAGCCTTGCCGATTTGCGGAACCGGTGCTACGCCGTAGTTAATGCCCGCTTCGTCGAATTGGCCTTTCATCCAAGGACCGTTAAATTGAATCGCGTTTTTGCCTTGCAGGAACAGCGTATTTTCTCCGTCCTGTTGAACGTTGCCAGGCGATACGCCTTTGTCCACGAGACCGCGCATCCATTGCACCATCTCAACCGCTTCAGGCGAGTTGTAGGCTACGTCCGTGCCGTTCCACAGGTCGCCGCCGTTTTGCCATACCAGCGTCGGGAAAATAAATTGCTGCGGCCAAAGCGTTGGAACGACATAGCCGTACACGCCTTTCGATTTGTCTGTAAGCTTCTCAACGTCGGCTTCGAATTCGGCACGGTTGGTTGGCGGAGCCGTAATGCCTGCTTTATCGAACAAATCCTTGTTGTAGTACATGACGAGCGGATGGATGTCGAGCGGAATGCCGTACCATTTGCCGTCGATTGTCTCGTAGTTCACCGGAGCTTCTACATAGTCCGCTTTATTAATCGAAGCTGCCGCCGCCAGATCGTCCATCGGCTGAAGCTGGCCTTTGTTCACGTAAGTCGGAATTTGGTCGACGTGCATGATTGCCAGGTCCGGACGGTCTTTGCCCGCGCTCATCGCTACGTCAAGCAGCTTGTAGTATTCGCCGTTCGGCTGAATGACAAGTTTCACTTTGTACGTGTCCTGCGAAGAGTTGTATTTCTCTACAATCTTCTTCATGAATTCGCCGTCGGCACCGGAGAACGGTGTCCAGAACAGGATGTCGGCTTTCTCCGCTTTCGCGTCTCCGCTATTTCCCGCAGCCGCGTTTGTGCCGCTGTTTGCCTGGTTGTTCGTGCCCGCGTCTTTGCCGCCGTTGTTGCTGTTGCTTCCGCAGCCTGCTGCCGCTATAAGGCTAAGTGCGATAAGCGAAGTACCCAAAAGCTTCATCGATTTCTTCATGTTCGCTTCCCCCTAGAATGTGTGTCGTTCTTTCTGATACTCATTCTAGCCGGCCGGGGTTAGCGCGCCCATGTCGCTTTTTTAGAAGGAGTGGACATATTTTTAGATCGTTGCGAAAAAATTTGTCCCCCTCCTGAACGCAAAACCCCGGACAGCTGGGAGAATTTTCTCGTGCTGTCCGGGGTTTGTCAGTAAGCGGCGGATTCGCCGGTCTTTACGATGCGCGGCATCGTTAAGCACGCGAGCACCTCGCTTTTGCGGGACCTTAACGATGCGACGTATCGTTAAGCCCGCTCAATAGTGCCTTTTGGGCCGGAAATCCGGCCAATCCGCGAACCTTTACGATGCGCGGCATCGTTAAGCGCACGAGCGCCTTGCTTTTGTATGTCCTTAACGATGCGCCGCATCGTTAAGCCCGCTCAAAAATGGCCGCTCCGGCCGAAACTCGGCCATTTTCCGCGGAAACGAGCCGGTCGCGTCGACCAGCTGCCACCAAAGCCGCGTACTATTTGCCTTCGTTGATCGCTTTGATCAACTCAAGCGGCACCTTCGGCTTGCGGTCGTACGTCAGCAGACCGTTGATCTCCTGCTCGACGTCCGTCAGCTGCGTATAGCAGTAGCCTTGGACAACGCCGGAGAAAATAAGCGGCTGAATAACATTGCGGAGGCGTTCAACAAAGTCCTCGTCGCTCGATGCGCCGGAGTAACCCCAGCCTTCCCAGTCGCTCTTCTTGTAGGCAATGCCGCCGAACTCGGTGACGATGATCGGCTGCCCGTCGTATTCGTAGCCCGCTACGCTAAGGCGGCGGTTAGCCGGCATAGCCGACACGGCTTTTTCCACGCTGCCGTAACGGTCTTCGAGCACTTCGCGTCTCCACTCGTAATCGTGGATGTTATACAGGTCCGTTGCTACCATCTCCCAGCCGTCATTGGAGATGACAAGGCGGGTGGGGTCAATCGACTTGGTCAAATGGTACATCGCAAGCGCATGCTGCTGCTGACGAACGTCGACCTGAATGTTAGGAACGCCCCAGCTCTCGTTCAGCGGTACCCATACGGCGATGCATGGATGGTTGAAGTCGCGTTCGATCGCTTCCTGCCATTCCTTCGTAATGCGGCGAACATATTCTTCGGAGTAGTCGCAAGCGTTCGCCATTTCGCCCCATACGATAAGCCCCAGCTTGTCGCACCAGTACAGGAAGCGCGGGTCTTCAACCTTCTGATGCTTGCGCGCGCCGTTGAAGCCCATTTCCTTCATCAGCAAGACATCCTGCTTGATCGCCTCGTCCGAAGGTGGCGTCAGGTTGCCGTCCGGGAAGTAGCCTTGATCCAGAACAAGCTTGCTGTAGTAAGGACGGTTATTCAGATTGAACTTGCCGTTCTCAAGCGAGATTTTCCGCATGCCGAAGTAGCTTGTTACGCGGTCAACCTCGGCTCCTTCAACAGACAGCACGTATTCGACATCGTACAAATTAGGACGCTCCGGCCACCAGAACCGGTCCATGCCATGGTCGTTCAAGCCGCTTAGCTTAATCTTCCGGCTTTCTTCTCCCGCACGCACTTGATACGTATCTTCCGACACAACCTCTCCGGCAAAGGAAATCTTTACCGACAGGCTGACATTTTTCATTCCTTGCGCAAATCCGCCGACAAACGAACGGATCTGAATTTCGTTTGTATCGATATCCGCTACGTATTTCACTTTGCGAAGATGAACCGGCGATACCGCCTCCATCCACACGGACTGCCAGATGCCCGTTGTACGGGTATACCAGATCGAACGGGATTTCTCTTCCCAGAACTGTTTGCCGCGCGGCAGGAATACATCCGTGCCGTGATCCACTGCTTTGACCACAAGCGTGTCGTCGCCGTCTGCGCGCAAAGCATCCGTAACGTCAGCCTGGAAAGGCGTATGACCGCCTTCATGGGAAGCTACCAATTGGCCGTTCACCCATACATAAGCTTCATAATCAACGGCGCCGAAATGAAGCACCACCCGTTTGCCTTGGAAGGACTTCGGAATTTCGAGCTTTCTGCGGTACCATACCACATCATGAAAACCCGGATCGCCAATGCCGCTTAATTCGCTTTCGAAGCTGAACGGCACTTGGATTTTTTTCGAAAAGCTCCTGCTGCCCGAATGCCAGCCTTCTGCGCTGCCTGCGCGCGCATCGTCAAATTCAAATTCCCATTCCCCGTTCAGGCATTCCCATGCGTTACGGTTGAATTGAGGTCTAGGATATTCGGCTCTTGGCAAGTTGGTCATTTGTTACGCCTCCATTAGTTAACCATTTAGTTGTTATATTAACGAAATCATATGATTCTGTTGCCTATTTTATCGCCTGCCCTCTTAACCGTCAACTAAAAAGTTGTTTTATTAACAATTAGGTTATATAATAACCAAGACAACGGAAAGCGAGGAAACCGGCGTGCATATACAAGTCAGCACCAAATACATGACGATGCTTGAATGTTTTTCATCGGAAACGAGGGTGAAGATGATCGAGCTGCTTAATAACGGACCGATGAGCATCAAGGAGCTTGCGGAGACGCTAGGCTTGTCGTCGGCAATCGTAACAAAGCATATTCAGAAGATGGAGGAAGGCGGCCTGATCAAGACCGAGAGTTTGTCGGGAACCCGCGGGAGCCCAAAAATGTGCTCGCTTGCTATCGACTCGCTTACTTTGCAGCTTCAAACCTCTTCACAAGAAAAAGCTCTTATAGAAGAATCTAAATACACCGTAGAGATCCCGATTGGCCAATATTCGGATTATGCGGTCAAACCAACCTGCGGCCTTGCATCGGAGAGCAAAATTCTTGGGCTTGTGGATGATCCGAGATACTTCTCCGATCCGGAACGGATGAATGCGGCGCATCTCTGGTTCGGCAGCGGTTATGTCGAATACCGGGTTCCGAATTATCTGCATGCCGGACAAGCGGCTTCCCAGCTGGACATTTCGCTCGAGCTCTGTTCGGAAGCCCCTTCGTATAACGAGAACTGGCCTTCCGATATCAGCTTTTATATCAATGACATCGAGGTTGGCATATGGACTTGCCCTGGGGACTTCGGAAGCAAACGCGGGGCGCTGACGCCTTCCTGGTGGCAGCTTGGCACGCAAAACGGTCTGCTCAAAAGCTTGTCCGTTCAGCCAACCGGTACGTTTCTCGATGGCGTCAAGCTGTCCGACGTGACCCTTGCGGATGTCGGCCTTAAGCTTGGCGAGGATTTCCGCTTCAAGCTCGCCTCCCTCGAGACTGCCCGCCATTGCGGCGGAATCAGCCTGTTCGGCAGACATTTCGGCAACTACAAGCAGGATATTATGGTCAATGTTTATTACAAGGATAAGAGCAGAACCGAATCAAACTCATAAATAATAGCTATTGGTCCCGATAGCCGGCTCGATGAAACAGGAGAGCCGGCTTTTTCCGTTTTTTTATATCTAATTAGATATAAGAGACTTCAAAATTCCTTTGCTATACTACATTTTGAAAACGCTTACCAAAGCGTTGATTAAAGGATAAGGAGATGATGTTGTTGAAAAAATGGAAAACCCTGCTCGTCGGCGCGGCCGCAGCCGTTATGCTGATGCCGCTTCACGTGAGCGCGTACAGCAATCCGATCAATATTTCAGACTCTTGGCATTGGGGGAACAATGATTTCTATGGCGAAGGCGACCCGTATATTTTGAAATTTAACGGCACCTATTATCTTTACGTCAGCACCGTTGACGATCAGAGCGGCGTTAAAGTATGGTCCTCTACGAATCTCGTCGACTGGAGCTATCGGGGCTTGTGCACGACAGAGGCGGTTACCAAGGCGGCTTATGCGCCTGAGGTTGTCTATTGGAACGGCATGTTCTACATGTACACCTCCCCGGGCGGAGGCGGTCATTACGTGCTGCAAAGTACAAGCCCAACAGGTCCATTTACGGTTGCAACGGGCAATCTGGGCATGGGGATTGACGGCAATGTCTTTATTGATGACGACGGCAAATGGTATTTCTACTCGACCGGCTCCAATACGATTAACGCACGGCCGATGACAAGCCCAACGGTCTTTGGCGCCGCGGTCGGCACCGGCTTATCGATGTCAGGCTGGACGGAAGGCTCCACAACCTTCAAACGCAACGGAAAATATTATATGACCTATACGGGCAATCATGTATGGAGCACCGGGTACCGAGTCAATTACGCAACCAGCACAAGCCCAACGACCGGCTTTGCGCCGGCGGATAACCAGAATCCGGTTCTGATCGACACGGAAGGCTCGAATGTCGGGCTTGGCCATAACAGCATCATCAAAGGCCCTGACCTGGATTCGGATTTTATGGTTTACCACAGCCATGCCTCCGGAGGCAATCTGGTCTACCCGGGCCGCAAAATGAATTTGGACCGCATCGCCTGGAACGGAGACAAGATGCTGGTCCTTGGACCAACAACGGCTTCCCAGCAAAATCCCGAGCTGGCGGATTTCGAAGACCGCTTTAACCGTACCTCCATCGGAACCGGATGGACGAACATCGGAGGCGGCACTTGGGGGATCTACAATCAAGAGCTGATGTGGCAGGATACGATTGGGAACACCAATACGTACCGCCAGGTTACCAGCACGGGCACTGCCGGAGATTACACGGCGGAATTCAATACCAAGCAGATGAAGCAAGGCACCAGCAGCAATCCGGTGTACGGCACCGTTTTCTCCTACACCGATGAGAGCAACTATGGAACAGCCGTCTTGAATCGCAGCCTGAACCGTCTGGAGACAAACTTCGTCGTTGGCGGCGTCAGCCAGGGCTGGCAATATTCCGCGCTGCCTTCCGGCTATGACTATACCAAGTGGCATCAGATCCGCGTCGAGAAAGCCGGCACCAGCTTTACCGTCTATGTGGACGGCATGAAAAAACAGTCCCGGACCGTCAGCGGGATCGGCGGCGGCAAGATCGGCTATACCACAACGGATGCGCATGCGGACTTCGGCTATACCGCCTTCAGCAATAAAGTGAACGGAAGCAGCGCATGGAATGCGTACAAGCCTCTTCCGGGCAAAATTGAGGCCGTTCATTACATGAACGGAGCCGAAGGAACGGCCTACCATGACTTAACGGCCGACAATATCGGCGGTGCTTACCGCAGCGGACCGGTTGATATCCGCAGCTCGGCAGCCGAAGGCAAAAATGTCGTAGGCTGGAATCAGACCGGGGAATGGCTGAAATACCGCGTCAATGTGGCGGAGACCGGCTATTATGATCTGGACGTGCGTCTAGCGACAACGTTTGCCGATGCAAGCTACCGCGTATGGGACGGGGCTACCGACTTGACCGGCGTCGTTGGCGTTCCTAGCACCGGCGACTGGGAAACGTGGACAACTTCAAGCAAAAAAGGGCTGTATCTGACCGCCGGTTATCATGAGCTGCGCTTTGAGTTCGTCAAAGGCGAATTCGACTTCTCGGGCATGACGTTCTCCCGCGGCGATGCGGTCACCAGCCTTTCGGATGACTTTAATGACGGCAACGATAACGGCTGGACAAGATTTGAAGGCAGCTGGTCCGTCAATTCGGGCGAGCTTGACTCTGCCGGCGGAGGTGTATTCGGCAAGACAACCATCGGCAATGAGCGTTGGGCCGACTACACGGTTGAATCGGATATCAAGCTCGTCGACACGACCGGCGATGCCGGCGTACTGGTAAGGGTAAATAATCCGTCAAACGGTACCGTACTGGTTAATAACCCGGATTATCTTCAAGGCTATTATGCTTTTATTAAGCCGGATGGCGTCTACTTGGGCAAGATGAATTACAACTACGCGGGCGTCGCCTCCTCGCCTGTATCGCTCGCCGCCGGAGTTTGGCATCATATGAAGGTTGTCGCTTCCGGAACAACGATTAAAGTCTATGTAAACGATATGGCAACTCCAAAAATCACTTATACCGATAACAGCGGCAATCCGTTTACCCACGGGAAGGTGGGCTTGCGCACGATGAATAATCATACGCGGTTTGATAATTTCAAAGTTAATCCGTAAGGCACGGGAGGCAGACCATCATGGGTCTGCCTCCTCTCTACTTATAATGGCAATATTAGCTGAGTCGGTACTACAAACCTGCCTTGTAGCTGCTCTCCGCGGGCGATACGGCCCATCAACAGGGAAACGGCTTTTGCGCCGATTGCCGATTCATCTTGACGGATATAAGCAACCTCGGGAATCTCGGTATCGTCAAAAGCTACCAATTGTTTATCTGCCGTCAGGTTCATCCGTTTCAAAGCATGATAAGCGAGCCGGGCAAGCTCCACATCCGTAGCAACAAGGCCGGAGAAGCCGCCATGATGCACAAGCATCCATTGATTAATCAGCTCCGCCCCATCCTTCCTTGACACGTTAAATCTTTCATAAGGAACGGTATATCGTAAAACCGATGATGGCTTAATCCCGCATTCCGTCACTGCGCTTTCGAAGCCGGAAAGCCTGTCGGCCATTACGCTATGCTCTGCGGGCGGCGTCAGCAAGGCAAGACGATCATGTCCCTTGCTGAAGAGATACGATACGGCTTTTCGCGCGCCCGCCTTATTGTCCGAGCAGACGCTGACGACAGGCATATCGTTGTAGTACCGGTCGATCAAGACTACTGGACATTCGAGCTCCTCCGCCCTAACAACAGTCTGGCGTTCATGCTGAGCTCCTATGGAGAAGAGGATTAAACCGCTGATGCCAAGCGCGCCAAGATCCTCAAGAGATTGCAGCTCTTTGGCGGTGCTGCCCCTGGATACGCGGATCGCCAGCGTATAGCCATAGCCGTTAACCGCATTCTCGATAGCGTCCAAAAGGCGCTGTTCCACCTTCGTACGCATGGAAGGGATAATCATCCCGATAAGCTTGCTGGACGAATGGCGGTTTGCCCTGAGCCCCGGCTCCAGCATCATCCCGCTTCCTTCACCTGCCGGAACAAACAATTTGTACGGCGCTTGCCCGGCAACAAACGTGCCTTTGCCCTTGGAGCGGACGACAATTCCTTCCTCCGCGAGACCGGCCAAAGCATTTTTTGTGGTCATCAGACTGACATGGAACTGCCCGGCCAAATCCGTCTCGGACGGTATCCGGTCGCCGGGACGCAGATTGCCAAGCGAGATTTGGGTTTTGATAGCTTCCTGAATTTGTTTGTATAATGGAATATCCTTCAAGGGCGCTCACCACTTTTACTATACTGTGCCAGCCCCCTGCAAAACAACAAAAATCCCCTTCCGACTTCCGGAAAGGGATTTAATGCCCTCTTTATTTTTTCTTCAGCAGATCTTCGATTGCTTTGCGCGTGTCGGCGCTGAACTCCTTGAAAAATTTGATCAGCTCCGCATTGCACAATCCTGCGTTATACAGCATTTGAATCGTAATAAACTCCGGCATTCCTTTATCGTTGACCGAAGTAATAATACCCGCTTTCATGGCTGCCGAAGTCGAAGTCTTCGTCCAGTCCGGCGGCGTTTGGTTGCCCGAAATATTCACATGAGTCTCAAGCGCGGCAATCCGCTGCTGAAGCTCCTCCATTTGTTGTTTTTCCGCTTCTGTCATTGGTTTATCCTCCTCCGGCGCATAGGCTCTAAGCAAATCGTCTTCCGTCCCCGCATATTCATTCAGATCGACATTGCCGCTAATGCCGGCCACCTTCCGGGTCCCGCTAGGCAATGTACCGCCCGAGCTTCCGTCGCTGTATTGCCAGAACGTCCATTTGGTCCAAGCCTTGGCATCATCCGGCGGCGTTGAAGCATTATATCTTGCAATCCATACCGGATAGGCGCCAAGCGAGGCGTCAAAATGATTCGCAAAGGCGTTACCGGTATAAAAAATCGGCTTTACGCCAAATAAACGCTCCGTCTCTTCCAAAAAAGCTTTCGCTACCGCGCTCATGCTGGCATCGCTAAGGCCGCCCGAATTCGTCTCGTAATCCATTACGGGAGGCAAAAGCAGGTTGTTGGCCTGTGAAGCCGTTTGGTAAAAATACTGCGCTTCCCGTTTCGCCGCAGCCGAGGAGGCTGCCCTCAGAAAATGGTAAGCCCCAACCAGAAGTCCGGCCGCTGCCGCTCCGTTGGCATTTTGCAGAAAGGTTGGATCCTTATAGTTCTCTCCTTCGGTTGCTTTGACAAAAGCAAACGTTATACCGTCGCCCGCTACTTTTGGCCAATCAATCGTTCCCTGGTAATGGGATACGTCAATGCCTTGGGCATTGCCCTTTGATCTTCCTTGCACGACATCCCCTCCTCTGGGTCATTAAAACATCCTTCTTCTCTATTAGTAGATTCATGTGCTGGTAGATGGGACACGGCTTTTTGGCACAAAGAAGGCCGTCCTGCGGAGGACGGCCTTCTAAAGATTCATTTTTTATTCCGGCATTATGGCGCGGCCGTCAGATTGAAAGCTTCCCAGCCGCTGATGCTGTCGCGGTTGGCAATCAGCATGCCAAGGTTCAAATCCGCGCTGACATACTTGTTGTTGGCGACCGACTTGAACGATACGGTTCCGTCGGCATTGGTTGTTTTCGCGAATTTCTCCCAAGCCGCAATCCCCTGCGCCTGGGCGATCAGCCGGCCGTTGTTGTTCAGATCGGCGCTGACATATTTATTATTGGCAAGCGACAGGAACGATACCGTGCCGTCCGCGTTCGTCACCACGATAAATTTCTCCCAAGTGCCAACGGAAGTGCGGTTGGCCACAAGCGGCGAGGTGCCGGTATTCTCAGCCGTAACGTACAAATTGTTGGCCCTTGCCTGCAGGCTGGAAGGCGCATTCAGCTTCGCGTAAGCTTTGAACATATTGATTAGGGTTGTATTAGGCGCAAAGTTATTGGTTGTGAATTTGGACAGCTTCGATTGCATTGTTGCAATGCTGTCGCTGCTTACGTCCGGGAACGGGTTCGTATTGTTCTGGTACAAGCCCCAGTTGCCGCCGCTCGTTACTTTATAAGACCAGTTCGTCCAAGAAACGTCAAGCGCGTCTAGGCCGGACAGCCATTTCTCCCATAAGTCGTTGTGCGTGAACAACGTGAACTCGCCGGAGTAGACCGGTACATTCCAGTTGTTCTGATGCCAAATAATATCCGAGAACCACTGGTTGATGCTGTTGTTCTGGCTATTCCAGTCCGTATCATTCCAATCATAGCTGTGCACCTCGTAAACCACGTTCGTCCAGCCGTATGTCGAAGGAGCCACGATATTGTTCCAATAGCCGAATGCTTCCACGTAAATCATATGATCCGGGTCAATCGCGCGAACGGCTTTGTACAGACGGTCATACATTTGACTGATCGACAGGCTGCCGTTATTGCTCACCGGTTCATTAAGCAGATCGTAGCCGGCAATCGTTGGGTTGCCTTTATAGTGAGTGGCAATCCGCTGCCACAGCTGCACGACCCAGTTCTGATACGTGGTGTTGTTCCACAGCTCATTTGCGCCTTCGCGACCGCCGCTTTGCCAGCCGTTCATATTGCCCGGTACCCCGTGCAGATCAAGCAGCACATACAGACCGCGGGATTGGGCGTTAGAGACAAGCCAGTCCAGGTTGCCGAACGATACGGCGTCCGACTTCATCGTACCGTCGCGGTTCATCAGGTTCTCCCAATAGATCGGCACCCGGATAAAGTTAAGTCCCATATTTTTAATCGTGTCCAAATCGCTTGCCTGAATCCATAAATCCTGATAGCTGTCCTTCAAGGAATCAACTGCGGAGGGTCCGAACCGGTTAAGCAGCGTTCCCCGGACCGTCCACTCGTCGGTGCCGCCAAGCGGGGACATCCAGTTCTCTTCCATCATCCAGCCGCCAAGGTTCGTGCCGTGCAGACTGACGACGCTGCCGTTGCCGTTGTTGTTCTTAATCTGCTTTCCGTTTGTCTTCAGAAAATCGCTTGCTCCGATAGCCGCATCCGCATGCTGTACCTTGATGGAACCCATCATCCCCGCCGCAAGACATGCCGTGACGGCCAAGGTCAGTACTTTTTTCAAATTCATAATTAGCCTCCTTAAAAGAATTGTCGCCTTAGTGGCCTATCCGGCCGATTGTGATGATTCTTACTTCATAAGCACCTTTCCTATTTATGAAATCGATTTCAAACAATAATATAACGACCCGAC
This sequence comes from Paenibacillus sp. MMO-177, assembly GCF_037147795.1. Lineage (NCBI taxonomy): Bacteria > Bacillati > Bacillota > Bacilli > Caryophanales > Paenibacillaceae > Paenibacillus > Paenibacillus sp. MMO-177. The sequence continues at coordinate 86,909 of NZ_JBBCUR010000007.1, forward strand.
CGGCAAAAAGCATCGGCTATTTTTCAGATTCATTTGTATGGTTTTCAGGTTTGAAGGATTAACGCGATTAAGTTGGGCGAAAAGAAGCCACGGACCTATTCGAATTACCCCGACCGGTTTCCGGAAAGCCCGATCCGATCGGCTTCAGATCAGTTCAATAAGCTTTTGCGCTGCTTTGCTTAAATAGTGCTGCTTCAACCATATGATCGCAGAGCTTGAAGTTACGTCCGGACCGTCGATTGGCACAGCACGGATACGATGACTAGAATACCGGTTAACTGATGTCCTAGGCAGAATTGAAGCACCAAATCCGGAAGCGATAAGCTCCACAAGCATGCCGATATCGGAACATTCCCCGATAATGGACGGCGACAAGCTCCTCGAATGGAATTGGTCCAGAATCAAGTGATACAATCCAAGTCCTTCCGTACTAGGGAGAACTAAAGGATGTTCGGCGATCTGTTCATACGTTATCGAAGGATAATCTTCATCCCCAGCCCCTGTTACGAAAAATAACGGCTCAGCGCCTAGCATGACATGGTCAAATTCCTCCAGGCTGATCGGAAGCCGGACGATCGCCAGATCCAAGGCTTTGTCCTTGATCAGTCTCGTTAGCGTATTGGTCTCATTCTGCTGAATCTTGAAGGTAACCTTCGGGTACAACATGCGAAACGCGCTGAGTACTCGGGGAAGCCGCTCATCGGACAGCGTATTGATGCCAATGGACAGCTTTCCCCTTACGCCAAGACCCGACTCCTTCACTTCTTCCTTCGCTTCCTCCAGCAGCCTTGTAATGGTAAGAGCATGTTCGTATAACGTTTTGCCCGGAGCGGTTAACTCCAGATGGCGGCCGCTGCGTATAAATAGCGACACGCCAAGCTCCTCTTCCATCAGCTTTAACTGCTGACTAAGCGGCGGCTGCGACATATGAAGGCGCTGAGCCGCTGAAGTAACCTGAAGCTCTTCCGCAAGAGCTATAAAATATCGCAATTGTTTAATATCCATTTTTTATTCCCACCTGTACGTCTGCTATATGATTTTCATATGCTTTCGCAATTTATTTAATATTTTTAATATAGTTATGCTCATGATACCATATACGAAGCATTCGGGAGAAAAACGAAGCTCGATTGAACGGAAATTTTGAAGAAAGCTGGGAATAGTAATGTTGAAATCAAAAGATAGCTTCACCGTACTGCTTGCCGGCATGCAGTGGCTGTTCTTTATATTTACCAATACGGTAATGGTGCCGCTCTCCATTGGGCATGCACTGGGACTGGCACCAGAAGATATCGCTTCCTCCATGCAGCGCTCCTTCATATTGACCGGACTGCTCTGTATCGTCCAGGCGGTATGGGGTCACCGTTACGCGCTAATGGATGGTCCGGCCGGCGTCTGGTGGGGGCTTGTGCTCAGTATTTGCGCATCCGCACCCGCGATGGGACTGGATATCGGCACGGTTGCGGCAAGCCTTAGCAGCGGCTTTATAATCTCGAGCGGCGTAGTCATTATTCTTGCGTTATGCGGCTTCCTGAACGTACTGCGGCGTATCTTTACGCCGATGGTTATGGGCGTGTTTCTGCTGCTGCTCACCTTCCAGCTCGCCAACACGTTCTTCAAAGGGATGATTGGATACGATCAAGGCGGCAAATGGGATTTGAAGCTGGCAGCCTTATCCCTCTTTATTATTGTCGTTGTAGCTTTTATTCATTTGAAGGGCAAAGGAAAATGGGGACAATTCTCCCTGTTGGGCGGGATTATTGTAGGCTGGATCGCCTACGCCGTCTTTTTCGGAAGTCAGAGCCGCATGGAAACGGCAAGCGGCGGCACCGGCATCTGGCATTGGCTTCCTTGGGGAACCCCGGGCTTTGAGCCCGGCATTATTATGGTGGGCCTGCTTGCCGGGCTCGTCAATATGACCAATACGCTTACGAGCTTGACCGCGGCGGGCAGGCTTTTCAAACGGGAAGCGACCAACAAACAGTTCGTCCGATCGATCCTGTTTACGAACGGCTTCTCGATTCTGGCCGGTTGTCTAGGCTTAATCCCTTTCGGAACCTTCGCATCGTCGATCGGGTTTCTGGAAAATACGAAGGTACTGCGTCGTGCCGCGCTTATTGCCGGAGCAACGATGTTTATTATCGTCGGAATTTTCCCGGCATTAGGGGGCTGGCTGGCTAAGCTGCCATTGTCCGTCGGGAATGCGGTATTGTTCGTCGCCTACCTGCAGATGTTTGGCACCGCGATCCGTTCCTTCCAAGGAACAACGTTTAATGCCAAGACCATTTACCGGGTTGCGCTTCCGGTCCTTACCGGCATTAGCATCATGAACATTCCGGCTTCGGCCTTTGCGGAGTTCCCTCCGCTCCTGACTCCAATTCTATCCAACGGACTTATTATCGGAGTTATCCTCGTCATCATTCTGGAGAACGTCATTCGCTGGGAACGGTTCGAGACCAAGACTTCTGCTCCTGAACCAAAGGTTGCGGAACCGAAGGAGCACACGATGAAACCGGCAGCACAATCATAATCATTAAGGCCATGCCCGGCTTGGGCATGGCCTTTCGTTCTTCAGTTGCTCAACTGTTGGAAAAAGGCTCTATCTCCCTATTAAAACACCCATTCAGATTCGGCATTTTGTTCATAGACTATGAGATAAGCTGACGCAGCGAGGGGATGCGAGTCTTGCATGTTTAATTGTATTGGTAAGGTAATTGTCGTGAATAACAGCGGCATTATCCATTTTGGATTTGCCAAACAAATCGCTCCCGAATCCATTCAAGTCGGCAACGGCAACGGCTCAACGACATCTGAGGCGGATTTGGAGGAAACGGGGAGAGAAACCGAAAACCAAGCTAATGGGGAAGACAGCAATAGCAGTACTAATGGCAATAGCGACAATAAAGGCATTAAAGGGAAAGTCACTAACGGAAAAAGCAAAGGCTCAAGCAAGAGCAAAAGTACAAGCAAAGGCAAAAGCAAGCCAACCAGAAAAACCACTGCTGCGAAAAAAACGTCAGCACCAGCCATGACTTCCTTGCCTAACCTGCCTTTCGGCAATATCGGCACAAATCATCGGCTGCTCAAATTAATGAAAGGGTTCAAGTAAGCCGAATCTGCTAACTTGAACCCTTTTATTTTTACTCAAATATATGGGATAAACGGGATCCGTTATTGTTCCACAACCACTTGCGGGATTTCGAATCGCCTTGCGCCGTGTCCTTCAGCTGGCCGCTGAGCTCCATGAACCAGGCTTGATCCTGCGCTGCTAGAGCGAGATCAATCAAGCTGCGGAGATCCTCCTCGTCCGGAACCCATTCTGTCTGCTGTCTCAAATGATGAACCTTAGCAAGCGCCATACGCCCCGCGGAATCTTCATTATCCGATTTTACAACCTGAACCTTAGCAACGTTGTGCTCCAAGTCGATATGCTCAACATAGCCGAAAACAAATTCACCGCTGATCGTTTGACCTTGCACCCAATCGCTGACTGCAATACTCATGGTCATCACCGCCTTAATTGAAGTAAGTAACTGTAACTTAAGTTGTTACTGTTATAATAATGTATACAGTTATCGATGTCAACAGGCTAACGGGAAGATTACTCATGCAGCAGATTCCCGGTTAAGAACTCCTTCACCTGACTGAGATACGCGTAATGTTCATTGTTGGCAGGTTTCAGCTCATTTCATACATCCTCTTTCGAAGGATACGCGCTGCAGCCGGTTATCGAAAGAAACAGCAATACCGGTTACCTATTATACGTAAGTGCAATGGAGAAGTCTTACTCGAAATCCCCTAAAATCATTTCATCCAAGGCTGTGCCGCCGAGAACCATCGGGTATACGTTCTCATCCATCGGAATAACGAACTCTACGAGCACAGGACCCGGCGTTTCCAGCGCTTCCTTCCAGGCAGCGTCCGCTTCCGCCTTGCTCGAAGCGCGCAGACCTTTTAACCCGTAAGCTTCCGCCAGCTTGACAAAATCCGGACTGCCAGCCAGATCGATCTGGCTCAGCCGGTTCTCGTACATAAGCTCCTGCTGCTGTCTTACCATGCCAAGCACCCGGTTATTGAGAACCACGATCTTTACCGGGATTTGCTGTACCGCGCAAATCGCCATTTCCTGGGCGCACATCTGCATTCCGCCATCGCCGTTGATCGAAATAACAAGCCGGTCGGGATTGCCGATCTGAGCACCTACCGCAGCGGGAAAACCAAAGCCCATCGTGCCTAGTCCACCGGAGGACAAGAGCGAGCGCGGCTGATTAAACTTGTAAAATTGCGCCGTCCACATTTGATGCTGGCCTACGTCCGTTGAGATAATTGCGTCGCCATGGGAAGTCTGATGAATCATCTCGAGAACATATTGCGGCTTCAGCTCGTTATCCGAATCGTTGTAGCGCAGCGGATGCCGGGACTGATCCTGCTTGATCTGCTCCATCCAGTCTTCGGTTTTGGAAGGTGCGGCCAACGTACAGGCGTGAGCAAGAATCTCCTTCAAGTCGCCTACGATGCTGATATCCGCTTTAATAATCTTATCGATCTCCGCCGGATCGATATCAATGTGGACAATCTTTCTGGCCTGCGGCGCAAAGCCCCCTACCTTCATCGTCAGCCGGTCGTCAAACCGGGAGCCGAGAGAGATAATCAAATCCGCTTGTTGAATGGCCATATTTGCCGCGTAATTGCCGTGATGGCCCGCCATGCCTAGCGCATAATCATGTCCACTCGGAAATCCGCTAAGTCCGTGCAGGGTAGTTACAACCGGGATCTGCGTCCGCTCAACAAACCGGATAAACTCTTCGGAAGCATTCGCATGAACGATTCCCCCGCCGGCTATGATAACCGGTCTTTCCGCTTCCGCCATCGACTTCATCCATTCATCTACACACTCTGCATCAATGGCAGGATAAGGCTCATAGCCGCGAAGTTTAACTTCCGCCGTGTACGGCTCATAGAGCAGCTTGGCATTCGAAATATCCTTCGGAATGTCGATCAGAACCGGACCTTTCCTCCCCGTGCTTGCCAGATAAAAGGCTTCATGCAGAATTCGCGGAATATCCGCCGCATCGCGTACCGAATAGCTGTGCTTCGTAATCGGCATCGTAATGCTGATAATGTCGGCCTCTTGGAAAGCATCCGTTCCAATCATATACGTAGGTACGTTTGCGGTAATGATGACCATCGGGATGGAATCCATATGGGCAGTCGCAATGCCGGTTACCAGGTTTGTCGCTCCCGGTCCCGAAGTGGCAATACATACGCCAACCTTGCCGGTGGAACGGGCGTAGCCGTCGGCAGCATGAACCGCGCCTTGTTCATGGCGGGTAAGGATATGCTTGAAATCTTTATTTTGCGTCATCGCGTCGTAGATATATAAAGCACTCCCGCCCGGGTAACCAAATACCGTATCAACACCTTCGTCCAATAATCCTTGCAGCAATGCTTCCGAGCCAGTCATCCAAGTTTTTGTCGATTGTTCCATAATGGGCAGCCTCCCGTAATAAAAATAACCCCTTTCTTCCCCGGCTAATCACAGCTATGCTGCAAGGCCATAAGGGACGAAAGGGGTTTAGTCTTCGCGGTACCACCCTGGTTCACCGGAATTCTCGCGAATCCGGTCTCAAGAGGCAGGTAGGATCCTGCCTGCTGCACGTTAACGTGTGCAATTCCGGTTGAGCCTACTCGGCTGAAGCTTCAGCTTTCGGTCAACAGCTCCGAGATGACCGCGTCCATCGCTTATGGCAAAGGTTCCACCAATCCCCCTGCTCTCTGGGCATAAGCCGCATGCCGCTATTTCTCTTCCACGCTTCTTTATGAAAATCATAAAACCCCTTTCTTCCACAGGCGCCAGCATACAGCTGAACTTGCCTAGGGACGAAAGGGGTTATCTTCGCGGTACCACCCTGGTTTACCGGCGTTGTTGCAAATCCGGTCTCATGAGATAAGCCTCTGCTTACCTGCTGCACGGTAACGTGTGCCAATCCGGTTGAGCCTACACAGCTGAATCTCAGCCTTCAGTCAACAGCTCCGAGATGACCTCATACAACGCTTAAGGCAAAGGTTTCAGCGTTCCCTCTGCTCTCTGGACATAAGCCGCCTGCATGTTATTCTCTTCTGCGCTTTTTGCTTTTGCACATCATAGCATATCAAAATCGGCTTTTCAATCCGTATTTTTCCCAATCGTATTGTTCTTGCCGTTTAGCGCTCTATGCAGAATCAGAAATATGACGATAGCAATCAGCGCTCCGCCAAGCGCCGACGTCATATCCTTCTGCGAATCAAACACATCGCCTTCAAGCCCGATATACTTGGCCGCCATCTTCTTGTTAAAGAGATAAGCCGACCACATTTCGAGCAGTTCGTATAATGCGCTCGCCGACATAATCATCGTAAAGGTCACGATATAGGCTGGCCATTTCCTGTGCAGCTTCAGAAAATATTGAACAGCCTCCCGTACGGGAAAGGCGATAAGCAGGCCAAAGGCAAAGTGGACAATCCGGTCGTAGAACCCTCTTTTGATATGAAAAAGCTGCTTCAGCCAATCATCTATCGGCGTATGCTGATACGTGTAATGCGCGGCATAAGCATGCATCGCCAGGAAGATTGCGATGAGCAGATACGATAAATTGCTGAGCGGAAACTTCCGGTACATCACAATCAGAACAATAACAAAGGCGACGAGAAGCGAATTTTCGACCGCCCATATTTTCCAGTCCGAGGGACGGATCGCCGCGATAATCCAAAGCGCGGTAAACACCGCAATTGTAATCTGCAGCAATCTATTCTGCTTGAACGGAATCAGATGGCTTCTCAACCATTTGGATATACCTGTCATAGGGGTACAACCTCTTTTTTTCATCAAGTTGAGGATTATCTTTCCCCAAATGGCACAGATTATATAGCAAAGAGGAGAGGGTCAGCCCTCTCCTCTACCAGAACCCGCTTGACTTTATCGAACGGCTTGCGAATGGGAAGCCTCTGCCACAACCTCTTCCCATAATTCCTCGGCGATTTGCTTCAGCAGCAAAGCCTCCTGCCAGCGGTCGGTTGTCTCGACCTCGCGGCCGTTCTCGACCACTCTTGTAATCGCGTAACCTGGAGGACCCAGCTCCGGAATAAAGGAGAGAATGTCGCCAGGCACGGCATTCGCATACCAATTGTGCATCCCTTTGCGCCACCAGCGTTTGAAATGCTTAACCATCGGATGATCACCGTTAACCATATCCACCTGAACTTGCTCTCCGTTGGAAATACGGCCGTGGATTCCGGCAGTCCGCTGAAGCAGCACGTCAAACTCGGCTTCCGAACGGTTGTGCGTACCGTCGAGCTCACCGCCAACAACGTAATGCGACAGATCGATAATGAGCTTTAACTGCGGCAAAGCCCGTACGTAATCGGTCGTCCGAAGCAGATCCTGCGTGATTCTTCCCCGGTGGGTTTCGATAAATTGCGGAATGCCCGCTTCCGAAGACGCCTCCAGAAGTCCCGCCAGCAATTGCACGGCTTCATCGCCAACAACAAAAGCATCCATGACCTGCGAATTGATGTATTGAACCCGGCCGAATTGTTTGGCGGCTTCAAGCGTATCCAGAATGTCCTTTACGTTCGCCGGAAAAGCAATCGTGCTGAAGCTGAACTGATGCTTATCCAGCAGACGGTGCCACTGCTCATATTCCTGCTCAGCCGGCATCGTTGCGCTAATGCCAGTAAAGCCGGCTTCCGCAATCTTCTCGAACTTCTCCTCCATCGTCCATTCCCGGCCGTTCTCGCCAAGACCAATCATCGCCCACCAGGACTGCTGGATTTCCATTCTTGGCGGACGCGAAGAACCGTCGTTCAGATGAAAGTTAGATGCCACTGCGAACACGCTCCCCTACTAGTAGTTGTTGTTCACTTCCTGACCGCTTACCATATCAATGACTGCCTGATACAGGTTAGGCGGATATTCCGCAATCCGGTGACATAAATACAAATACCACTCGCGGCCGTAAGGAACATAGATCCGGATCGGATTCCCCTCATCCCGAAGCCGTTTAGCCAAATCCGGACGGATGCCGTAGAGCATTTCAAGCTCAGCTTGAGCGCTTGTTAACCAGCCTTTTTCCCGTACGGCATTCATAATCGCGTCGTCATGGGTAGCGATGGATACCTGATGGCCATGCCGGATTGCGAATTCGACTAGATTCAAATAACGCTCATTCAGCTCGGGCGACCGTGCGAGCGACAGATGATTCGGTTCTTGATAAGCTCCTTTTACGATACGGATCCGGCCGGGCGAAGTCAGCGCCGCCAAATCCGCCGGCGTTCGGTGGAGATGCGCCTGCAAGGTAATGCCTATGCCGGAATACTCGGCCGCAGCCTGCTTATAGACGGATAATATATCATCCGTCTTCCCCGACTCTTCCATGCTGATAAACAGCTCAATCTCCGTTCCTTCCGCCTGCCCGGCCAGCTCGGTCAAGTTGGCGTACGCAAGCGATGGGCTTATCATCAACCCGATATGGGACAGATCAAACGACACCCGCCCCGGAAGTCCCGACTGCTTCAAATGCTGGATAAGCGCTTTCATCTCCGCCGCTGCTTGTTCGCACTCCTCGGCATCCGATGTGTTCTCGCCAATGTATTCGATAGAAAGAGAATAACCCCTTCTCGAAATCTCTTTTCCGGCTTCCAATCCTTCCGGAAGACTATCTCCCGCCACATACCTTAACGCTGACTGACGCAAAAGCCGATTAACAAGCGGGTTCTGCTCCACATAAGCTTTCAAATCCGAACGGCGCGCAATAGATTTCAAGGCCATAGTTAACTGTTGTTCCAATTTCAATTCCGAATGCTGATTCATGAGGCAATGCCACTCCCTTTTCCCGAACTTTCGTTTATTGTAAGAGATAAGGGAGTGACCGTATTGTATAAAATTGCTCTATCGCTACATCGATAACGCGTACTTCTGCGGGGTAGCTCCTACAATCTTGCTGAACGTGCGGGAGAAATGGCTTTGGTCATAAAATCCCGCTTCCGCCGCAATATCCGCTATCGCCCGCCGGTTCTTCATAAGCTCCGTCTTGGCATGATTGATCCGAAGCAGGTTCTGATAAGCATGGGGCGGCAGGTGACTTGATTCCTTAAACAACCGGATTAGATGGAATCTGCTGATATCCGTCATCTTCTCCAGTTCGTCCAGAGTAATCTTTTCCGTATAATGCTCATGCAGGTATTCTTTGACCAGGTTGACGTATTTACGGTCTTGTTTAGTCCTGCGGCGCTGATGCGCAAAATCGGAATCATTCCGGCTGACTACCGCTTCGATAAGCTCGATCAGCGAGGTTTCGATCTCAAGCGGTGAACTTTCCCCCGATATAGCTTCCATAGTCCGGTTGATACGGATCCGGCATGCCTTGTTCTTGCCCTCTTCCAGCAGAAAAGGAATATGGAGACGTTCAAGCTCCCGCTGCTTCAGCCCTTGAAGCCAATCCTGCTTGATAAACAGCATTTTGTAGCTCCAGTCTGCTCCTTCTTCCGGATGGCAGGCATGAAGCATCATGGGCGGAAAGCTGATCATGCGGCCTTCCTCTACCCGGTGCAGCGTTCCGTCACACCACGCTTGAGTCTCCCCGGTATCGATCAGACCTATGGAATACTCTTCATGGAAATGCTTCTGATAGGCAAAATCACTCTTCCAGCATCGCTTAGCCTCAAGAAACGGAAGCGCCTGATCCCGGTAAAATACGACATCCGGCATGGGTATTGAACACCTCCTTTAATCTAGCACTATTATATCAGCCTTTGCATGAAAAAGGACAATCCGGATGAATGCTGCTCCCGGATTGTCCCCGCTCAAACTCTAATTCTTGTAAAGGTTATACAGCATAACGGCAACTTCCGCCCTTGTTGTTGTCGCAAGAGGAGACAATTTGCTTCCCGACCCTTGAACGATGCCGTTCTTAACAAGGGTTGCGATGCTGTCCGCGGCATACGAGCTTACTTGATCGGCGTCCGCGTAACCGCTTATGTCAGCTGCGGTACCGTTCATCGCCGACAGCTTTTTAGCCGCAACCAGCGCTTTGGCTGTCAAGGTCATCATATCCTGTCTGCTGATGCTTGCGCGCGGATCAAAGCGGTTCTCGCCAATGCCGTTCGTAATGCCAAGCTTTTTCGCGATGCCTACCGCCCGGTAGTAATAATCGGTTGTTTGGACATCCGCAAAGTTCGAATCTGCTTCGGCTGTCAATCCCAGCGCGGATACAAGAAGCTGTATGAAATCAGCTCTCGTGATCGCCGCATTTGGCGAATAGGTCTGAGCCGATGTGCCTTTAATGATTCCTCTGGACGCCAGAGCTTCAATCTGTGCTTTAGCCCAAGGTACGGCAGTCAGGTCATTAAAGGTCTTGTGCATTAACGCAACAGCATACTTGCTGAAATGCGTCGTTGTAAACACCATAACGCCTGCTGCCTGATCATAATAACCGCTTGGCACTGGCTCTGTCATGCCGTCTTCCTTCACGTACAGGATGACGAGATGCTCCGGATTTTCGCCTGCCGCTGGCGTATACGGAATGGTTACACGGACTTGAACATCGTCATTATGGAAGCCAAGCGGCTTGTTGTCCGCCAGCAAATGAATATCAACAGCCGGCTTTCCTTGATCCACAGAGCTTGCAGTCCCGATATGAAGGGTTACGTTTTGGGCGGAACCAAGCTCCGCTGTCGTAAACATGCCTGCCGGAAGCGTTGCGGTGCCAAATGGCGTTTTTACCCGAATCTCTTGCGATTCTTCGAGCTGTCCGATCAAGCTGGCCGGAATTTGCTGCTCATACGCTTCCGCTCCCGCCACTTGCGTCAGCTCAATCTCTACTACCTTTCTGCCGTCCCGCATTACCGGGGCAAGCAACAATGCTTTTGTCAGTTCGGTGCTTGTTACGGAACCTTTCGCAACCTTGGTAGACAAGTCAATAACTCCGTTCACCGTAAGTCTTGCCAGATCCGATGTAACAACTGGCGTCAGACCATTGGACGAGCTGGAATTACCGCCGCTGCCGGAATTGCCTTGGCTGGATTTCGCAGGCACAACCACTGCAATAGAAGCTGTATCCGCTGTCGTATTATCCGACGTTCTCGTTACGCGAAGCACCAGATGAACCGTGATTTCAGCTGCTGGCGGCGTAATATCGCCATTTGTTCCAATCACTTCGTTGTCTGAAGACTGGATGGCAATCGTGAATCCTGCAGGTACTCCCGGCAGCGTCAGCGTTCTAGCGTCCTTTGCCGGAGCCGTAATGGAAGTAATTCCGTTTGCCACTTCTTGCGCCGTGCTTTCGACTGGCCCTTCTTCCGATTTCGCCGGTACGACCACAGAGATGGAAACCGTATCCGCTGTCGTATTATCCGACGTTCTCGTTACGCGAAGCACCAGATTAACCGTGGTTTCTGCTGGTGGCGGCGTAATTATGCCGTCTGTTCCGATCACTTCATTGTCCGAGGACTGGATAGCAATCGTGAACCCTGCAGGTACTTCCGGCAGCGTCAGCGCTGTTGCATCCTTCGCCGGAGCCGTAATGGAGGTAATGCCATCCGCTACTTCTTGCGCCGTGCTTTCGACTGGCCCTTCTTCCGATTTCGCCGGTACAACCACTGCAATGGAAGCCGTATCCGCTGTCGTATTATCCGACGATCTTGTTACGCGAAGCACCAGATTAACCGTTGTTTCTGCCGCTGGCGGCGTAATAACGCCATCCGTTCCAATCACATCATTGTCCGAGGACAGGATGGAAACGGAATAACCGGCAGGTACTCCAGGCAACGCCAGCGTCGTGGCATCCTTCGCCGGAGCCGTAATCGCCGTAATGCCATCCGCGATTTCTTTCGCCGTGCGGGCAATCGTGACATTTTGCGCAGCGGACAATGCCGACTCCATGCCTGTTCCGTCAATCACGCCAACCTTGTAGAAATAGGTATGCTCGGAAGGCAGGCTGCTGTCGGTGTACGTGCCGGCCGTGCCGCTGTACACTTTCGTGAATGTTCCGTCTTCGCTGTCCGATCGGTACAGGTTATAGCCAAGCGCACCGGTCGTTTTGTTCCAGGCCAGCTTCACGCTGGTCGAAGATGCCGCTGTTGCCGTAAGGCCCATTGTAGAATCCGCAGCCGGCGTCAAATCCGGATCCACGATCAGGATCCAGCTGATCATCGGATCTTGCGCCGCCGTATTTCTAACCGTGATGTTCAGCGTTCCGTTTGTTGCGTTTACGCCTGTAAATGCCATCGTATTGCTTGGCGTAAAGGTAATGGCGCCTTTATTCTCGTCATTCAGGAGCAGATTGGCCTTTCTGCTCGTATTGGTCCACGGATCGTTAAAGCCCAGATAAACATCATACGATCCGTTCTCCAGGGTGAACTGATAAGCAAGGTCCGTACCCTTCGGAGAGTTGGTTACGTTGCCGCCGTTCAAGTAACGAACCGTTGAGAAGATATCCCCGTCAGCCGAGCCGGAAGGCATCGAATCCTTCCCAAGATAGCCCCAAGGCGTTGCATCGGCCGGATTGTAGGCTTGCTCGATTACCGTTTTGTTCGCCAGTGTGTCCTGCATGTAAGAAGCGAGCAGCTTGTAATCGGATGTCGCGTAACCGCCTGCGTTTACGAAATACAGCGCATTGTCCGGCACGACGTACATTTTGACGCTCTGCACCTTATTGTAGTACTCCGGCAGCGTCATTTGAACCGTAATCGGACCCGGTTTGGCGAAGTCCGCCGCTGTAAGAGCATGCGAATTAATGGACCAGGTTACGGGCGTCGATACGGTTCCCGTTTTGCCCAAGACGTCAACCTGGCTCGGCAAGCTAGGCACTTCTCCAAGCTTAACCGCTTCAGGGAACTTGGTGGTCACATTGACTTGTCCCATTGCATTCAGCAGGTCCGGTGTCCAGCTCGCATACCATTTAATCGCAATATCGGTTCCCATTCCGAATTCGATTGGCAGGAATACATATTTGGCTCCGTCATTGGCAAAGTTGCCGCCGTTCCAAATATCGCCTACGTAAATAAATTTGCCGTTCTCCGGATCAACCGGAATCACATACGTCGATTGCGTATTAAAAGCTTTCGTCGGGTCCGGGTCGCTGGCCGACGTACGGACGAACGGATCCTGCATCGGAGCCCATGGTCCAAAGATATGATCGGCTACCGTGTATTTGTTCTGGTTGGCAGACCAGCCTGTTGCACCGGAAGTAATTAAGTAATAATGGCCGTTATATTTGAACATGGCCGGCGCTTCGCGTTGAGCTCCCGGGAATACCCGCACATAGTCGACGCCGTTTACGCCTTTGTACGATGTATCGCGTACGGCGTTTCCGTTCTCGTCCACGTTGCCGTCTTTATGCCAGCCGGTTACATCGAGATAATCCGGCATCAGCTTGGAGATGTAGATCGTCAGGTTCTCTTCGCTCGAATAAATCAGATACGCGGTTCCGTCATCGTCCTTGAAGAGGTTCATATCCCGCGCCATACCCGGGTTGCCCGGCTGGTAGTCGATCTCGCCTGCAGGAGCCTGATCCATCCGGTAGCTTCGCTGGTAGACGAACGGTCCGGTTGGCGAATCGCTTATGGCCACGCCCGCTTGAGCTTTGCCGTAGTTGGCGTTGTTGTTGTAAGGATCCTTATCGCCGTCGATATGAGCCCACATAACGTATTTCTTCGTTTCATCGTTATATATGACTTTCGGACGTTCAACAATTCGTCCTTTACGGATATCCGCCCAGATGTTAACGGTATCCGTTCTTCCTTCATACAGCTTGGAGATAAGAGGGTCATTCGTAAAATCATCCATCGAATTGATCAACGTAAGAGCCATGCCCTCGTCTTTCCAGTTCATGAGGTCAGTGGAAGAATACACTCGGACGCCTGCAGCCGGCCAACCGCCTTTGTGGTATTCCCCATACCAGTAATACTTCTTCGTTTTCTCGTCGTACATCATGCCTGCGCCATGAGCATCGATCGGATTGCCCGTCGTATCTGCCCATAAAGCGCCGGGTGTTAAGGATGTACGCAACGCACTCACTCCAAGCAAATCGGATAAGGCGGAGGAAACGCCGTCTGCAACTGCGCTAATCGTGTAGAAGTAACCCGTACCTTGCGTTAATCCGGTATTGGTGAAGGTCGTATCCGCACCGTTATACACTTCGGTAAAAGTTCCCGCGGCACTCGCTGCTCTCTTAACGGAATAAGTAACGGCTGATCCCGGCAATGCATCCCAGGTCAGCGTAACCGAAGAATCCGTTGTGGACGCGGCCTTGAAGTTAGCGGGAGCATCAAACGCATACGTTGTTGCTTGAACGGATGCAGGAGGAGATTCGCCATAGGCATTGTACGCGGTTATTTGATACTTGTATGCCTTGTTGGCTGTCAGGCCCGTTGCCTGGAAGCTTAAAGAGGTCCCGTCGTAAATGTTCTCATAAGATGTGCCGCCATTCGAAGACTGGTACACCTTGTAGCCGCTTGCCTTGGCAACGGCCGCCCAGCTCAGATTGATTTTCGACGAGTTAACCGCCGCCGCGGTCTGACTGGTTGGCGCAGCCGGCGCTACTCCTATGGTCTTCACCTTAAATTCCGGCGACCACTGGGACTCGGTAAGTCCCCCGTACAAATAAGCGATCTTGTAATAATAATCCGTATCCGAGCTCAAACCTGTGTCCGAATAGCTGGTTGAGGTTGTAGAACCCACATAACTGTAACCGCTTCCGGAAGTTGTGGAACGGTAAACGTTATAGCTGCTTGCTCCGTTTACCGCATCCCATTTCAAGGAAACGGAGGAGCTGGTCTTCGTATCCGATTGAATGACGGTCGAATTGGCTGCCGGGATATCCGTAACCATAACGTCATCCACTTGAACCGACTGCCATTTATTGCGGATGCCGATCTTCCCGCTCGCAAACGTTGTATCGACTGCATCGAACAGAAGCTTATCCTTTCCGTTCTCCACGATATAGGCTTTGATTGAGCTGCCGATAAGCACAAGCTTCAGCGTATACCAGGTATTCTTGCTGAGCGTGTAAGCGGTAGCTCCCTTAATCGTTGCATCCGTGTTATTGACCCGTTTGGTCAAGGTAAGCCCAGTTGCAGCCTGCATCTGGAAATAATAAAAGTTTTTATAGTCTTGGACGCGGGCCAGAATGCCCGGATATGCGCCGCCGGCTCCCGTATAGAACCGCATGGAAACCGTGGAATCCGTCCAGTTATCTCCCGTCGTAATAATACCTTCGCCCGTATCGGTCTGGCTAAGCACTTTATTGCTGGCGTCAGCCGGATCGGCTGCTACCGTCCATGTACCGGAAGTAACCGTCCATTCCGGATCTGCCGTATAATTCCCGTCCGTAAAATGATCTTGAAAATCGATAGCCGAAGCTGCCGAAACCTTGGGGATCGGCGTAAAGTTGAACAATGAAACACCCAGCGACAGCATTAAAAGCCAAACAATCGGTTTTTTCCGCACCTTCTTTTCGCTCCTTTGGATAGATTAGAGTACGATCAAACGCGGATGTTACTGGCAAAGCTTGCGAGCTCCCTCCTTTTTGTTTCGGTAACCGGTTTCATGAAACCCGTTACATTATTGATATAAAAATATGAAATCCAGCGAGACTTCTCCAGAGAATAAAGAAGAAAGCGGTTTCATTGCACCAATTGTACTGCGTTCTCCATCAATTGGCAACCAACTTTCTTCTTATCTCACTTTCGTTTAGCCGATATTTTTGTCAAAACTTGTTGGATTTCAAAAATTCCAAATCCTATTAACGCAAATAAAGCATAAGCGGCTGGAGCTTCATCGCCTTTAATTCCTCATAGACCAATCTCGCGATCTCGATCCCGCCAAGCTGCTGGAAATGCGTATTATCCTCCGTGCCGTCCGGAAAGTTCATAAATTCCCCCGGGGCCAGCCACATGAACAGCTTCTTGCTTTCTTCCGGGCCTAACGCTTCAAACAAGGCTTTGCTTGCCTTCGCCAAATCGATTAAAGGTACTTCCTCTTCGGCCGCCAGTTCCCTGACCGCTGTTAAATAATCCCCGTGAGTATCCCTTAGCGTTCCGTCCTCCTCAAAGAAACGGCGCTGCACGGACGTGACCAGAACCGGAATCGCCTTGCGTTCCCTCGCTCCGTCGATATAGGTCTTCAGTGTCTGCTTGTAAGTGGTAAATGGCTCCGTATAACGCTCCTCGTCAAACTTCTGATCGTTATGGCCGAACTGGATTAGCAAATAATCGTAAGGCTTTATGCGGCTCCAGATTTGATCCAGCACGCCTTCGCCGATGAAGCTTTTGGAGCTTCGGCCGGATAAGGCATAATTCGCAACAGCCGCGTCCTGCTTGACGAACATCGGAAGCATCTGCCCCCAGCCCGCGTACGGATAACCGTCATCAGGCTGGTCGGTAACCGTCGAATCTCCCGCCAGGAAAATCGTGCAGGCTTGCGGCGCCGGCTCCACCTCCATTGCGTTAATGCGAGGCGCAAGCCCGGAGAATGAGAGCTTCAACTGCCCGCCGGTTACCCATACCGAAAAGCTAATCCGGGAGAAGCTGCCCGGAGCTGTCCGCTGCTTATGCACCATTAGGCGTCCCTGACCGGCTTTGATCGTTGTTTCGGTCTCGGCGATTTCATCGCCCAGCAGGACAGAGACGCGGTAAATGCCGTCCTCTGTATCGAGCAAAAAAGCCGTATCGAGCGGGATGCAGAAATCTCTGCGCAAGGCTCCCGGTTCGCCGCGGTCCTTCGCATTGATCCGGTCCGTCCGGGTAAAGCCGTGTCCCGTAAAGGAATCATAGACGGATTGCGGCGTAATCTTCGTATAACCTTCGGCTGGGGTGCCTGTGCCAAAATCAAATCGATAGTTTCGCGTCATTTCGTTTCTAGCTCCTCTGCTTTATTTCTCCGCCGGGATACAAGGTTGAGCTGGACAGCCGTTTGGGCTGCGGCAGCGGAGAACCGCTTACGCATTCGCTAAGCTTCACTTGCTTGCTTGAATAAATCGAGGCCGTATCATGCGTATAAATAATGACCTGCTCCGTGCCGCTTCCCCATAAGTCCGCATGGACGGCATATCCTTCGGAAGGAAATTCCATCACCGTATTCATAGAGCCGTCATACAAGGCTGGGAATACGCCGCCTCCGCGCCGGTAAGCCAGAATGTAGTCCAGTGCATCCTCCGTCCAGCCCCTTAACGGTTCAATGATGGTCAGCCAGCCCGGCGTCTTCCGGTCTTCCTTCCACAGCTCCTTGCCTTCGCTGTCAAGCAGGAACAAGGCATCCTTGCCAACCTGCCCTTTACCGTCATCCTCCCGGACAAGCCGGTCCAGCCCGGCAATCTGCAAGCCCGGAAGATCGGTCCGGAACCGGCCCAGCGCGATATGCTGCGATTCAACGGACCCCTCATAACGCCACAGCTCCTTGCCATACCGGTCATACATAACCGTCACGCTGCCTCCGATAACGAGCTCGGGCTCCCCGTCTCCGTTCACATCGCCAACCCAGATGCAGTCGGCATGGTCGTCCAGATCATGGCAGCTCCACAGCAGCTTGCCGTCATGATCAAGCAGATCATAGCCGGCCATGACTTCATCCCTTCCGTCGCCATCCAAATCGTACACCCACGGGAAATGACCCGGATTCCCCTCATGCGTCCATAACAGCTTGAAATTGCGGTCCAGCGCCCACAGCCGGTGATAACGGTCCTTCAAAATAAGATCTCCGGCAAACGTGCCACCCGTCAGGTTTGCGACAATAATGCAGTCATGGGCATGCGGATCGGGCAGTTCTTGAGTCGATCGAACCGAGCCGTCATGCCCGTTAAGGATATGCAGCCTGTCGTTCATGACGCAAAGCACTTCAAGCCTGCCATCCCCGTCGATATCCGCAATCTGCGCCGGATAATCCGAGCCTTGGCGTCCCGCTCCGGGATCCGGCTTGCCGGTCTGCCACAGCAGATGGCCCTCGAGATCATAGGCGGTAAGGCATTGCACCTGATGGGGTATATAACGGACATCCTGACGGTTATCGGGTTGTACCAGCAGCAGCTCCATACGGCCGTCGCCGTTCAGATCGCCAAGCAAAACTTTGCAGTGTGGCCCCGCAGCTTGCAGATCTATGGTTCCAAGAAGAAAAGGTTCCGTCGTGGATACAGAAGACATCCTTGTCCCTCCTAAAAAGAATGATCACCCAAACAGCCTGAAGGCTGTCTGTGATGATTCTTGCTTCGAAAGCTTAAACTTAAAGAATGATCACCCAAACAGCCTGAAGGCTGTCTGTGATGATTCTTGCTTCGTAAGCTTAAGCTTAAAGAATGATCACCCAAACAGCCTGAAGGCTGTCTGTGATGATTCTTGCTTCGTAAGCATAAGCCTAAAAAGATTTTATTTATTCAGGTTGACCTGCTGTCCGCCTTTCACTTCCACCGTCTCGCCGTCAACCTTCAGCCACACGCTGATCGCGGAAGGATTGTAGACAAAGCTAAGGTCAGCCGCAAACTTCAGCCCCTCGAAGGCTTTTACGTAATCTACAAGCTCTATATTCGTGCAATACCAGATCGCCGGATTACCTCCGATGAATTGTCCGAACTGTTCCATCAGCTCCCAATTGTTGTCGCTGTCAAATTCGTAGCTGTGGCCCCACACGTACATCAGGTACAAGTACTGCGACTTGTGAAGGCCTGCGAATTCCTCCGCATGCTTCATCAGATCCCGGTTATGATGGCAGGTCGGCGCCCACTCGTGCCAGTCATCCGGCATGCCGTAATGTCCCGTGCTGGGAACAACCCTCGCATACTCGATGCCAAGACCGGGCAGCAGCTCCTTGATTCTATTGTTATAGGACCCGTTCGGGTAAGACATTCCGCGGACCGTGCGGCCGACAATCCACTCCAGATTGCGCCGATCCTCCATAATCTCATAGACGATCTGCTCATTCGGGCAGCGGGCAATCGTTGGATGAGTCAGCGTATGAGCCGATACTTCATGCCCGGCATACAGCGTCCTGACTTCATCGGCACCAATGCGGTCGTGCGTTCCAAGCAGACCGGAATTAAGATGGAATGTACCTTTCAGCCCGTACCGGTTAAAAATATCGACCAGCCGCCGGTCGGCGTACCTGCCGTCATCGTAGCTAAGCGTCAACGCCTTATGCCTTCCTGCCGGAAAACACATTACAACCGCCATTGCTTTAACCTCCCGTTTCTATCGCAAGTTTCCCTCACGGGGCGAATACCTGTAAATTTGCGTATTCCGCAATAAGCGGGGCCATCTGGCGAAAGCCCAGCTTACCTTTCCCCAGCAGCGGCCCATAGGTAGAGCCGTCATCCTTCCAACTGAACAACAACAGATCATTAACGGCAAATTGCACATAAGGCCCCTGCTTCAGCAGCTGCATTCGGTATGGCCCCTCCGCATCCGCCGCATCCGGGATCGGATCCGCCCCTTGCGCAACGAGGTGAAAGCCGTAGCTTTTCCGCAAATTGCACGTATGGAACCGTCTTTCCTCCGCATGGCGCCTGCGGAAATAGGACACATGGAACGCATTAATGTCCCCGTGATGATACTGATCGTAAATCCCGCTGCGACTGGCTAAGCCGGAATCAAACAAATCCTGTCCTTCCATTCCCGCCGCGCAGAAAAATAGAATAGCCAGCCCCGGCTCGCGTACCGGCCAGAAATCCCACGTGACAACGAGATCCGGCGGGAATTGCTCCGGGCACCATAACACTAGATTGGCTGCCTGCCCCTCTTCCGGGTCCCGCCTGCTTTCAATACGCATGCGCCCCATCGGGAAGGTAACGGATGCGTCGCCTTCCATCCGGAAATCCGATACGTCCTCAGCCGAACACAGCGGGTTGTTGTACACCATTCTCCATCCGGCCGGAATCAGCATGCTTTTCGTCATCGTCAAGTCAACTCCTGTAGAGGTTTCTCCTGAAGCTTCGGCAGATGGTCTGCGATCAGCTCCAGGGCGATAATCGTATTCAGCGACCATTGGGCGGCTTCATTCGTATTCATCCAGTCAATCTCCTGCAGAACGTCCACATGAGCAACCGTCGAGGCCTCCTCCTGAAGATTCACGGCCGCAAACGGATTGCCAAGCAATATGTCCCAGCATTGCCGGGCCGTTGCTTCATCCTTTGTGTAATAAGCTCCGTATGCAACAATCGCCGCGCTGAGCACCGGATGCTCGAAATGCGTTGTGCTGATCTCGCCCTTCGTCAGCTTATCCTTCTCTTCCTGCGTCTTGTTGTAATAAACGCCAAACTCCGCGAGCATCTCTTCCCATTCCGGATCCTTCAGCATGCCGGCCAGCTCGAACCATACCTGCGGTCCTCCCATGCAAATCGCAAGATGCCGGCCCCAGTTATCGTCGCCCATCGGAGTTAAAATCCCCGTCTTTGGATCATAGCCGTAGGTCGGACCTGAAATAAGCCGGTAATTGGCTCCTTTGATACTGTTAATGCCGACCAAAATTTTATCCCGGTAAGCCGCGCTCTCGTAACGCTCCCATTGCGTCATCCAGTTCGAGCTGAAGGCCGCCCAGTCCGGTCCAACCCGGATATGGGTCGGATGCTCGTCTTTCGGAAAATAATACCGCATCGGGTCAAGATTAACGGTTGTAAAATCCGAGTCTTTCGTTTCGTTCATCATATCGCCGATCCGCTCATCAGCCGTCAGATAATAAAAGTAACGGTGAAGGCCGGCCATGCCGATTCTCGCTTCCTTGCAGCCGCAGCCCCAATGGACGACGTTATGGCGCGAGCCAAGACCGGCATATTCGCCGAAATGATAGACGTCTACCTCGCTTGTATGCCGGGTCATCGCTTCGGCCATCCGGAAGATGTCTTCCCGGCCCGATCGAAGGAACATGATCCACAGCCACATGTTCGGCGCAAGCTCCGTGTTCTGCCAGGCGCATCCGCCCAAATCATAATTCCAGACATGCCGGACCGGATCGTAGCTGTGCATGTAATCGCCGTAATCCCATAATCCGTACCATTTGCGCTGCTCGACTTCCTGCTGGTAAAAAGCAATAATGCCGTCCAGCCTCGCTTCAAGCTGCCGCTTCTCTTCGGTCGAATGATCCGGCAGACTCCAAATTCCGAAAGCTCCCGCTTCATGGTAATAGGACGGCTCGCATACAAGCAGGGACGGATTGTCCGTTTCCCGCCGCATCAACTCCAGCAACTCAGGCCCCGGCGTTTCCTCCGTGCACCAGAGCGTCAGTTCATTCGTGTTGGCGATGCCGTATGGAGTTGCGCGCAGCTCCTCCGCCCCTTCATAGGACGATTCCACATGGGTCTTCGTGTCGTAATGCCTCATGTCCATCGGCTCGCCTTCCGGCGTCCATAACCATGCGGTAAACGAAGCCTTGTCTCCTGATGCCCCATGAATCTCAAAGCCCGACGGATGCTTTCTCCAGAAATGTCGCAGCCCGCAAGCAAGTCCACCCCCTTCGCCGCCAACAAAAGCGAGCCCTCCCGCCCGGTGGCCATCCGTGACCTTTACCCAGCTGCAGCCTTCCCCGGTTCTTTTCCAAATCCGGTAATGCTCGGACGATTGCTGCATAAGCTTGAAGCCGTCCCAAGTCGCCGAGTCATCCAGCAAACCAAGGAAATACGCATCCTCCGAAGGATCAAAACCGACTTTGCTGCCGGCGGTCTGCCGTTCGAACAGCTCCCGGTATTTCCCTTTTGTCCTGCGGGTATGGAGCGTCTTAGGCGATTCTGCGAATAGTCCGCTGTCTCCCGAGAAACGGATATGACGGTTATAGTGCTCGCCTCTCATCGGCACGGCAAAGCGAATGCCAAGCCCCTTAATAAAATCCTCGTTCGGGTTGCCGTCATAGAAGAACGTATGCACGACCCGGATCGTCTCAAGACCCGCATACAGATAGAGCCTCATGGAAAAAGGAAGCCACTCCCGCGAACCCGCGGCTGCGCGGTGCCTGCCGTCGATTTTAACAACAGCCCGGACGGGACCCTCCTGCTCAATAGTTAACCGGTGGACCCGGCTTTCAAACGGTTCCTGCCTGACCGTTCGGACGCCGGATACCTCGCTTGCTCTCTCTCTTATGCAAACAAGCTCTCCGCCGCTGCATAACTCCACCCCATTCCGGGTAATGCCGCGCAGCCAGCTGCTTCCATGCTTGCCAAGCGTACAAACGATGATACCGGTATCCAGCTGAACCGTATCATCCGTCTCCGTCACTTTAACCGTTAAAGGGGCAGCTGCCGCTTCCCCTTTCGTCAAGGTGTAAGATTCCGCGCCGCAGTCAGCGCTTACCGCTGCGTGTGCGGACCATTTTACGCTTCCGTCCGGCCAATAAGCCGTCGCCCAGTGCTGCATCGGAACAGGCTCGCCCAAGCTGGTTGTCAGGCGCAACGCCTCGTCCCGCTTAAGCTCGCCTTCCTTCCACGGAATTCCCCAAGTCATCCCGACCGGCATTGCATTCTGATTTGGCGACAAGCTGTGCAATTGAATCGTAGCAGCCATTATCCTCATCTCCTTCGTCGTTTGGCCCCATTGTAAAAGCTGCTGGATTAACGCTCAATGAGACAATATTGCGGAAGGGCCATAAGACGGTTTGCACATTATTGCGCCGTTTGCACGATCTTGCTTACAGGTGCTGGCTCTGCTCTCTGTAGCTGGTTGGCGTCATGCCCTCCAGCTTCTTGAAAATCCGGTTGAAATAGCTGTGCTGATAACCGACCTGCTCGGCTACGTCATTGATTTTTAATTCCGATTCCCGCAGCAGCTCTTTGGCTTTCTCGATTCTAAGCTCGGTCAGATAGTCGATGAAATTTTTTCCGGTCACCACTTTAAACGACTTGCTCAAATAAAAAGGATTGGTCCCGATATGCTCCGCGCAGTTATCCAGCGAAATATCCTGCCTGTAATGCTGCTGCATATAGATCATCGCCGCTTCAATCAGCCGTTTAACCTCGGAGCCCGCCCGGCAGGACAGCTCCTTCTGGTATGGAGCCAGTACCTTATCCCCGAACCAAGCCAGCATTCGCTTCGGCTCGCGAATTTGGGACAGCTGTTCATACAGATTAACGCCCTTGAACAGCCTGTTCGGATTAACCCCGGATACCATAATGACATGCTGGATATTGCCAAGCAGATGAAGCATTCCCTGCTGCACGTCGATTTCCTTGGCTCCGGCGCAGGATAACGCTCCAACAAACGAGCTAAGCAGTTCGCTTGCCTCTTCTTCCTTGCCCGTGCGGAGTGCCTGAATAAGCTCCCGCTCCAAGTTAAAAGGGTACTGCGGCTCCGCCCAAGCCTCGCCGCCCAACACGCCCTGCTCCATATCGATAATCTGGTTGGCATTATCGCAATTGCGGTAGCTGACCGCCTGCTTGACCCGCTCGAACTCATTCGGCAGATCGGAAATAGAAGCAGTCTGGCGGCTAACCGCAAGGGTCACCCTCATCCGCAGAATCCGGTTCACCGAAGTCGTCAGCTCCTCGCTGAAAGCTTCAACCGCCTGTTTATACGAGGCGCCTTCGGGGATAAAGAGCATGATTCCTGCCGTAAGATCATGAAAGTTCAGCGTGTCGCTTTGCTCGAAATGCTTGGACGCCAGCTCTTTCATCATATTAACGGCCGCAAACGTAACCAGCCCTTCGTCTCCGCTGCGGAACTTTTCGTCCATGTTTGCGATACCGTTCAGCTGAATGAACAAGACGGCGAAATGGCGGCCTTGCACCTCCCATTTGAATCTTTCCATGCGGCGCTGCAAATCTTCTTCCGAATAAGCATACAAATGCCCCTGAAGCAGCTGATGCAGGAAGCTTTCCTTCACATGCGGGAGCTGCTCCGCCAGCTTCGAATTCAGCTCAAGCCGCTCCTTATGAAGATGCTGATATTGCTGCTCGATAAGCGCAAACTCATCCTCCTTGCCCGTCCATGCCGCTCCGCCCGAATACCCTCCAAACAGATTAGCAAGCCGTTTCACCGGCGAATAAATCCGGTGGGAAGCGAGCCAGGATAACAAAGCCGCCAGCAGCAAGGCGATCAGACTTACCGTAATAACAAGCTTGGAGATAAACATAACCGGCGCGATGATGCTGTTGATCGGAGAGGCCGAGACGTACAGCCATTCATCCGAGATCCGCGACAAGCTGCCGTAAGACACGGTGTAGGTTGAACCCTTCCAGTCGAAGAAAAAGGAGCCTTTCTCCGACTTCATGCCATTGATCTTCTCGCGGAGCGCTTCCACAAACGAATCGTTGGAAGCGCTTCCGCTTGCGGAAACAAAAAGATCTCCAGATTTCTGCTGCAGGAAAGCTTCGCCTTCGTAATACGGGGTCATCGTCTGAAGCAGACTGGCAATCTTGTCGCTGTCAAACCGGAAGACCAGCACGCCAAACGGATTTGGACTTCCGCCCGGAATATGGTGGACGAGCGTCAAGTCCTTCTGCTCCGGATGATCGGAGTCAAACGACCACTCGGTCCAATAAGTCAGGTTTTTACCGTGTATCAGTTTGCTGTATAGGCTTAAATCCTGCTGATCCTGCAGCGGCGTATATTCGGGATTAAACAAGATCTGACTCTTCCCGCCAACAAAGAGCTCGGCTTTCTTGACCAAAGCATTCGAGCCTTGCATGGCGATCAACGTCTTTGTTATATCGTCGGTTCTCTTGAAATCGCGGACAAAATCAAGTCCGTTTAAGCTATAGTCGAATTTGTTGTCGAATGCCCAATGGGAAAGCAGAAGCTCAAGGTTGCTTAACTGATCATCCATTTGCTCGGAACGTTGTTCAATCTGCTGGTAGTGAAGCTGCAGCAGCTCGCTTTCTACCCGGCCGCCGGCCATCCAATAGATAAGTCCCCCGATAATAAGTCCGGGAATGCCGGAAACGATGAAAATCATAATTAAGCTTTTTCTAAAAAAGCGTCCATTGCCGGAATCCGTGCGGCTCCGCCAAATTTTCTTTCCATGGCGCATCCTATTCCCCCATTCCTTTCGGTTATAAATTTGACCTTATAATAGATTCCAATATAAGGGAAGCATGAAAATCAGACTATTTTGTGCGAAATTCAGAGTTTTTTTCGGTCATGCCAAAGCACCCATCCTCCCGAAGGAATTTTTGATGGGTGCTAAAAGCCTGCTTATTTTATTTCGCGGAGGCAGTGTACAGCTCGTTCATTTCTTTCACCAGATCGTCGCCGCCCGATTTCTTCCATGTCTCGAAGGCCGCCATCAGCCCCGCTTCATCGGTTTGACCGACGATAAACTTGATGCGCGCATCGTTGATGATGTTATCCAGCTGCTGGCCCTTCTGCGAGTAAACGTCGGAGATAAACGGCTCAGCCGAGTTGGCAACAATGTATTGCTCGGCTTCCTTCTGAATTTCCGTCGTTTGCAGACGAAGCGGCGTTTGCTGCACGACGCGCCCGCGGCCTGCCGGGATAAACGGCAGCATCTGGTTAAGGCCTTCCACCTCGGATTCCAGCAGGGCAGCATCCTTGGTAGGCACGATAAACTCTCCGTCCAGCGTATAATGCTTGCCCTCAATACCATATCCGGCTAGTGTCGTCAGATCGTCATCATTCATTTGATCCAAGAATTTAAGCACGCGCTTCAGCTCTTCTTCCGTCTTGACCGTCCCTTTCGGAATCGCCAGCAAGCCTGCGAAGCCCGATGTCGGCAACGCCTTCAGCTTACCGTCCGCTCCCGTTACGCCAATCATATTGTCCATATATTGGGCGTCCGGATTATCTTTGTTTTCCTTGGCGAGCGCCGCGTGAATCTTATCCTCAATCCGTCCAGCCGTATCCGTTACGTCAACGATAACGCCGGCCTGGCCGTTAACGATCGGATCTACCCATTTCGCGGAATCGAATACCGCAAAATCCTGATTGATCAGCTTCTCGTCGTACAGCTTTTTCATAAATTTAAGAGCTTCCAAATATTCTGGCGTCTGATGCTCCGGCACCAGCTTGCCGTCTACAACTCCCCATTTGTTTGGCGCGCCGAACCACAGCTTGATCGTATCGAAGGCACTTGCCCAGCCGCCGGTCCATTTTACAAGCACCATGCCGTACGTATCGTCCTTGCCGTTCTTGTCCGGATCCTTCTCCTTAAACGCCTTCAGCATGTTATAGAAATCATCGACCGTCTTCGGCGGCTGAAGGCCAACCGCTTCCAGCCAATCCTTGCGGTAGACAATCCCGTTGCGGCCAAGGGCGCGTCCGCGGTAGATGCCGTAGTTCTTGCCATCGATGGAGGAGTTGTTCATAATGACCTCGTTCGCCTGGCTAAGGTTCGGATAGTCCTTCAGATAAGGGCCAAGCTCCCAGAAAGCGCCTGAACGAACCGCATTTACAAAGCTTGGATCCTTCGAGCTTGGTACGTATATAATTTCGGGAAGCTTCGTTGAAGCAAGAGTAATGTTGAATTTATCGCCGTAGGAGGCGTTAGGCACCCATTCCAGATGAATGTTCGTATTGGTCTTCTTCTCGATCTCCGTCACAACGGGACCGTCATCTTTAGGAAAGTTCGTCTTGAAGATAGGCAGCATGATGCTGATGTCCAGCGGCTTCTCGGCGGCCGCCTCGTTTGTGGCTGCGGAGGTTGCCGTCGCGCCTGCCGATTGTTCCGGCTTAGCCGTTTCTTCTTTATTGCCGCTGCAACCGGCAATCGCTGTCATGGCCAATGTTCCGAGAGCTGCCGTTGCTACCCATTTTTGCGTCTTTTTGTTCATCTTTACTGATGCCTCCCTTTAATTAAATACTATATCGCAATCCGTATTACCCCTTGACCGAACCGATCAAGACCCCTTTGGCGAAATGCTTCTGAAGGAACGGATAGACGAGCAGAATCGGAATGGTGCCAATAACGATAACGGCCATCTTGATCGATTGATCCGGCGGTGCGACAAAGTTTGGATCCATCGAATTAATGTCGCCGGCGGCTGTCTGAGAGAGCAGTACGATTTGTCTGAGCATAACCTGCAGCGGCCATTTCTGCGGATCGTTGATGTAGAGCAGGGCGGAATAGAAGTTGTTCCAATGCCCTACCGCATAAAACAACGTGAAGGTCGCAAGCACCGGCATCGAAAGCGGCAGGACGATTTTCCACAGCAGCCCCAGCTCAGTGCAGCCGTCAATTCTGGCCGCTTCCTCCAGCTCGGCGGGCAGCTCCTGGAAGAAGTTTTTCACGATAATCAAGTTAAAAGCGCTGATCGCGCCGGGAAGCATCAAGGCCCAAAAGGAATCAAGCAAATGAAGATCGCGGACAACCAGGTAAGTTGGAATAAGTCCTCCGCCGAACAGCATCGAGAATACGATCAGGTTAAGTACCGTATTTCGCCCCATCAGATTACGCTTCGACAAGGCGTAAGCCATCGTCACCGTAAAGAACAGATTCACCGCCGTGCCCACTACCGTTACATAGAGAGAAACTTTAATGCTTTGCAGAATCGTATCGGTCGAGAAAATAAACTGGTAAGCCGCGGTGGTGAACGTCTTCGGAATGAGGAACACGGCTCTCTTCGTTAATTCCGCATCCGATGCGAAGGATCCCGCTATGATGTAGATAAAAGGCAGCACGGCCAGCAGGCTGATGACGCTCAGCAAGATTACGTTCGTTATATCGAACGCGGTCCCGGACGCGCTTCTATATTGTTTTGCCACGCGTGATTCCTCCTCTCCTAATAGATTCCGGATTGTCCAAACCGTTTGGCCAGCCAGTTCGCTCCAAGCACAAGCGTGACGCCAACAACCGCCTTGAACAGGCCTACCGCCGTACTATAGCTGAACGCCCCTTGCGTGATCCCCATCATATAGACGTAGGTATCGAACACTTCGGCAGACTCCCGGTTCAGCGGGTTTAGCATCAGGAAGATCTGCTCGAAGCCGTTGTCCAGCACATCGCCCATCCGCAGAATCAGCAAAATAATAATCGTGCTCCGAATCGACGGAAGCGTAATATGCCAAAGCTGCCGCCACCGGTTCGCTCCGTCCGTAATCGCCGCTTCGTATTGCTCGACATCTACCCCCGCAAGCGCGGCCAGAAAAATAATCGTGCCGAAGCCGGTTTCCTTCCAGATCGTCTGCATAATAATCATCGGCCGGAACCAGTCCGGACTGGCGAGGAAATCGATTTTCGTTCCCGTATACTTAAGCAGCATCTCATTGATTAGGCCGCCTTCGGTCGTCAGAAAAACGTACGTCAAGCTGGCTACGATAACAAGCGATATAAAATGCGGGATGTAGATCAAGGTTTGTACGATTCTTTTGAAGAATGCCAGCCTCAGCTCATTTAATAGAAGAGCTAATATAATAGGCGCCGGGAAGTAAAACACCAGATTGTACAAGGAAAGTACTAAAGTGTTTCGCAGCAGCATGAAAAATTCGGGATTCGTGAAGAACACCCGGAAATGCTCCAGTCCCACCCAATCGCTCTTCCAGAAGCCAAGGAAGGGCTGATAGTTTTTGAATGCCAGAAGCACGCCCCACATGGGTACGTATTTGAAAATAATGAAATATAACAGGCCTGGAGTTAAAAGCAAGTACAGCCACTTGTCTTTCTTGAGTCTCGCCAGCACGTTGGGTCGCGTTCTTTTATGAATTGTCGTCGCCCGCATCAGTTCTGCTTGGCTGGGAGCAGCCGCCTGCTTCATTTGGGGTCACCTCCAAGTTATGGTTGCATCGCATGACCTAATTATTAGACCTCCCTCGCCTTTCCGCCAATCGGACATTTTTGAGAAAGCCCTTACAACGACTTGCTGCAAGCGAAAATCAAGATAATGCAAACCCGTCAAAATAGTGGAAGGTCCCGTCAAACCGGGCAAAATTGTACGATTGTTCTCCCCTTTTCGGGCACCTATAGTGGAACTGCGTGTTATTCCAGTCGAGTTGAGGTGAGCTTATGGGAAAGAAGCTGTATCATGGGGCAGCCTGGTATCCGGAGCTGTGGGATGAGGATGTTCTGGCGGAAGACTTGAAACGGATGAAAGAAGCCGGCATTAATGTGGTACGAATCGGAGAATTTGCTTGGTCAAGGATGGAGCCGCATGAGGGCAAGAACGATATGAGCTTTTTCGAGCGCATTGTAAATCGGTTATATGAAAACGGGATCGATACCGTTATGTGTACGCCTACGGCAACACCGCCAATCTGGTTCAGCCACGGCCATCCCGAGCGGATGTATGTCGATGCGAACGGGCAGACGATGGGACATGGCTCCCGTCAGCATGCCTGCACGAATCACCCCTATTTCAGGGAAAAGGCAGCGATTATTACCGAAAATATAGCGCGGGCAATAGGACGGCACCCCGGCCTGGTCGGCTGGCAGCTGGATAATGAATTCAAGGCACATGTGTCGGAATGCATGTGCCGTACCTGTCTTTCGGAATGGCATCAATGGCTGGAACGGCGTTACGGGACGATTGAAAAACTGAATGAGGCCTGGGGAACCCAGATTTGGAGTGAATATTACCATCAGTTCGACCAGGTGCCGCAGCCCGGTCCCGCTCCCTTCCTGCATAATTCTTCGCTGAAGACCATGTACCAGCTGTTCTCGATGGAAGCAATCGCCGAATTCGCCGATGAACAAGCGGCAATTATCCGCCGTTATTCCGATGCGCCGATTACCCATAACAGCAGCATGGCGTTTAGCGTCGATAATGAACGGCTCTTCCGCGAGCTTGATTTTGCTTCCTTCGATACGTATGCCACAACCGATCACGTATCGGCGTTTCTTATTAATAATGATCTGTTCCGCAGCTTCAAACGCGGCCGGGATTATTGGATTATGGAGACAAGCCCGTCCTTTGCCGCTTCGCTCGAAAGCTATGCGAAGCCGCATCCGGACGGCTATCTTCGGGCGGAAGCCGTTGCCGCTTACGCCCTTGGCGCCGAAGCGTTCTGTTATTGGCTGTGGCGGCAGCAGCGGGCGGGCTGCGAGCAGCCGCATGGCTCGGTATTAAGCGCATGGGGCAAGCCGGCGGTTGGGTACAACCAAGTACTTCAAGTAGACAAAGCCCGTAAGGAGCTGGAAAATGTTATTTTGAATACCCGCCCGGCTCAAGCTGAGGTCGCCCTTGCCTATTCGGACCGGGCAAAAGCCTTTTTGAAGACAGAGCCGCTTCGGAAGCTGAACCACCGGGGGTTAATCACGGACTATTACGCAAGGATTCTTAACGCCGGCATTCACCGGGATGTCGTACCAGAGGGTTCCAACTTGGACGGTTACAGGCTTCTCTTCACTCCGTTCCTCCCTTATGTCTCGCCTGACTATATGGACCGGGCATTGGATCTGGTTGAGAACGGCGGCATTTGGGTCATCGGCCCGTTGACCGGCGGGCGTACAGAAGAGCATACGATTCCTACAGATGCTGCGCTTGGCAGGCTGGAGCAGCTGGCAGGCGCGGAAGTCGTCTACACGTATCCAATGGATGGCAGCGGTGCGATTGGACATGCATTTGGCCATTCGGCTCCGCTAACGTTATGGAGCAGCGTCTTTAAGCCGGTAAGTGCGTTAGCGGTTGGAACGATGGAGGGCGGTTTAACGCCAGAGCTTGCCTGGATAACCGAGAAGGCGCACGGTAAAGGGAAAATCGTCATGCTGGGCTCCATGCCGGCTGGCGAGGATGGACAGTTCTTGATGGAAGCCCTGATAACGCATTATGCGGATAAGGCTGGCGTGACGCTCCGCTCCGATGTGACGCCGGGCACCCTTATTGCCCCGAGACGCGGCGACGGGTACGAGATCTGGATCATTGTTAATATGGATGGCGGCGGCGGAAGCTTAACGATTCCGCGTGCAGCGGTTGACGAGCTCGCGCAGGAGCAGCTTAAGGCGGGTACAAGGCTGGAACTGGGAAGGTACGAGTATAGGGTCATCCGATTCTAATTCCTCCTACAAAGCTTCTGTTCATATCCCAGGTTGGATTTTATCCAATCTACGACCTCTTCTCCTATGCTTTCAGCCCCTATGTTGGATTTCATCCAACGTAGGGGCTCCCAACTAATCTATTTTATGATTTAGACGGATTTTACTGGAGAAACTCCAACGTAGGCGAGGATACAGCATCTAAACCGGCAATTTTAATGGATTGAATCCAACGTAATCTCAAAAAGTGACCCGGTAAGCGAATTCGCACAACAACAAGCAACCGTGTTACGCTGTGCCAAGCTCCTACGCGAAAGAAGCATCGCCTTCCGATAAACGGAAAGCGATGCTTCTTCTTTTGCTTTTATGATTTATTTTTGAATCGATGCCGCTTCAATGTCGCCGGATGCCCAATAGCTTGCCGGGACGTCCTTCCAGGATGATGCTCCGCTGCTGGATGGGCTAATGCCCAGCGAGCGATTGATTACAACTACGGCTTCGGCGCGAGACAGCGTGCGATCCGGCCGGAACGTGCCGTCGGCGTAACCTTTAATGTAGCCGGCGCCCTCGGCGGATTTCACCGCTTTCTCCGCCCAATGGCCGGTCGTATCTGCGAAGCCTGCGCCCAATTTGGAGCCGCCGCCGGCCAGACGTACGACGAGCTGTGCCATCTCGGCACGCGTAATTGCCTGCTCCGGACGGAAAGTACCGTCAGTATAACCGTTCATCAAACCGGCAGCCGTAGCTTTGCGGATTGCATCCGCCGCCCAGTAACCCGGCTTGACGTCGCTATAAACGCTGCCATCTTCTCCTGCCGTGCCGTCCTGCGCGATACGCGACAGAATGGCCGCCATCTCCGCGCGGGTAATTGCCTTCTCCGGCTTAAACAGATTGCCTTCGAAGCCATTCATATACGCGGCGGGAGCCGATCCCGAAGCTTCGTCCAGCTTCACAAGCGCAAATGTGCTGAACTTCGAGTTCTTGAATTGGATCCCCTTGCCGCCGTCAATATCAACAGCAGCGCCTTGCTTGTATTCGACCGTGCCATCGCTATGCTCGATGTAGACGCCGATATGCGAGAGCGCTTCGGAGCTCCAGTCTCCGGCAGGAAGCGGCAGCACAAGCGTTGTCTCGCCTTCCGGCAGGTTTGTTTCAATGTCTGCCGGATAGCCAATCAGCGTTATCTTGCTGTCCTTGACGGCTGCGGAAACAACCGTGGACAGATTGGCGCGGCGTTCGAGCTGCGCTCTATGCTGGGTCGACTTAACCGGTGAAATTACAAAGTGAACTTCCGTGTTTACGCTCTTCAGTACGGCGTTAGGCACATGAATCTTCGCGCCGAATACGTCAATGTCCAGATCAAGTCCGCTGGCTGCAAACTGTTTGACCGCTTCCGCATCCAACTTCACGGCTGTCTCTGCCGCTTGGCCCTTCGAATCCGGCACCGCCAGCTTCAAGGCGCTTGCTCCCGCTGCCTTACGCGCGTCAATCAGTACCTTCGCTTCCGTGCCGGCCAGCGAAAGCTCATCCCGCACCGTGCCGTCCGGCTGCGTCGTGCGAATAACTTTTGGCGCTGCAGGCTCAACCGGCGGAGTTGCATTGCCGCCTCCGGATACCGGCGGCACGCTTGCTTCCGCGGCGGTAAACCGCAGGGCGTCGGCAAGCATCAGCTCACCGGACTTTTTAACGACGCGGATCGTATGCGAACCCGCGGTCAAGCCCGAGACGCTGTACAGGCTTACTTGCGAGTCGCGGCTGTCCGCATAAGCGTTAACCGTCTTCTTCAGTTCGCCGTCAATATAGACTTCCATCTCGCCTTGCTTTGGACCGACTGGCGACAGCAGCTCGATGCCGATGCCTTTAAACGTATAGGAGAAGGCTGCTCCTTCCGCCGCGGACGCATGCGCGTCGTCGCCGTAATCGCCCCGGAAGCGGAGCGTCAGCTTCGTTGTTCCGACCGGCTGAGCGGCCAAGTACTGTTGCTTGATGGTCAACACATGATCTTCAATCGTGTAATCAGTGCCGCGAACAAGCGCCGCTCCCCCGTTATAGATGCCGCTCAGGCTGTCCGGACTTGCCAGCAGATTCACGCTGACGTCAGCCGGCGCATTCTTCGCGAAGTCCGTCGAGGAAACATCAATCAGGTCCGGCAGCTGAACGCGCAGCGCGTCGAGCAGCATAAACTTCCCTGACTTTTTCACGGCTTTAATCGTATGGAAGCCATTCGTCAAGCCTCGTACGGTATACACCGTACGCTGCGGCGCATTGTGCGCTCCAGCTTCGTACGTGCTTACATTGCCTTGGCTGACTCCATCAATGAAGATTTCGACATTGCCCTGGCCTTCATCCACTTCGGTAATATAATCGATTCCCGTGCCTTGGAACGTATACGTAAAGAAGGCATCGTTGTTCTCCGTCCATTGCACGTCATCCTTAAAGTCTCCAAGGCCGCGGCCGCTGCTGCGGTTCCAGCTGCCCGTGTACCGAATGCCCGGATCGTCGTTGTTCACAAATACATAACGGCCCGGCGAAGCCGAATTGAGAACGGTAAGCGCAAGCGTTCTTGGGCTGCTGTTCGAGAATTCGAACGATAAGCTTGCGTCCCCGACCGGCAGAGATGCCAAATAGGATTTGGCGATGCGGACAACGTTGCCGTCCACCGTATAATCCGTTCCTTTATTCAAGGCATTCGAGCCGTTTTTAATGCCCGTCAGTTCGTTCGAGTCGCCAAGCGTCAACGTAACCGCAAGGTCTGCCTGAGCGGCAGGGCGTTTATCGAAGGAAGCCGCCAGCGGGCTTATCGAAGTACCGCTAATGGCAATGGATAACGTCTGTGCGGCGCCTCCCGCGAATTTGAAGTTAAGCGCTGCCGATTGACCCGATGCCTGCTGCGCCAGATAAGACGATTTGATCGTGACGACGCCGCTTGACACCGTATAGTCGGTCCCCGACTGCAGGGATGCGGTGCCGCTGCTGATGCCGGCGAAGGAGCTTGCGCCGAGATTCAGCGGAATCGTAATATCAGCCGGCGCGTCCTTATTGAAGCTTGTCGCCGAAGGGCTGCCGAGCAGCGTATCCGCCGTGACTTTAAACGCGTCGAAAAGGAAGTAATATTGGCCGCCGGCATTCCGGACTGCCTTCAGCGTATGCGTGCCTTGCGGCAAATCCGCCACGCTGAATACGGAATGCTGTCCAACCTGGTCATTGCCGTAGGAATCAACCGTCGAATGGAAATTTCCGTCGATATAGATATCAATCTTGCCGCTGCTGGTGCTTTGCTCCGATAGCAGCTCAATCCCCGTACCATCGAACGTGTACGATAACTCCGGCTCCGAACCGTCCGGTTCACCGTAATGCACGTCGCCCATATAGTCGCCGAAGGACCGGCCGGTGCTGTGACCCCATTTATTGGCGTAAGCAATCGCCGGATCGTCATCGTTGATCGTTACCGTATAGGAGGAAGCCGCAGCGTCTGCCGCCCCCGCTGATCCGTCGCCCGCAACGGATTCCCCGCCGGTGCGGGCGCCCGTATCCACGGAGGAGCCGCTGCCCGAACCCGAAGAGTCCGTTATAACAACGGACAAGTCCTGTGCGTCGCGCACAAGCTCATTGCCGCCGTTGCGCGTCCACTCGCCCGTATATTTCATGCCGGTATCGTCATCGTTAACGATCGAGGTACCGTTTTGCACGGTCACCTTAAACAAACGCGATGCGTGCGGCTCGAGGAATAACGGATCAATGCCGGTTGCCGAACTGCCCATTTCCTTATGGCTCCACAGGTCGCGGATCGAACCGGTGCCGCTTAGGCCGATCTCGCTCCATTTCACGCCAACCCGCGCGCCTTTGCTGCCCAGATTAAACAACGCCACCGTGTACGTCCCGTCACCGTTGTTGGCGTACCAGGCTTGCTGATCGGTATCCATCGATACCGGATGAATCGGATGACCCGCTTGGTTGACGGCGATTACCTCATCGTTCGTGTAGAGAGACAAGCCATAATCATCCAGATTGGTCAAATCGTCCCCTGTATAGAATTGCGCTGCGGAAGCGGCCCACAGCGTTGCCGCAGTCTGCCGTTCGTCCTTCGTTAAGCCGGACGTTGCGCCGTTGCCGACGTTCAGGGAATCGAAGTCGTTCCAGC
This sequence comes from Paenibacillus sp. MMO-177, assembly GCF_037147795.1. Taxonomy (NCBI): domain Bacteria; kingdom Bacillati; phylum Bacillota; class Bacilli; order Caryophanales; family Paenibacillaceae; genus Paenibacillus; species Paenibacillus sp. MMO-177. The sequence continues at coordinate 121,912 of NZ_JBBCUR010000007.1, forward strand.
CTCCGGGACCCGCGTCGCGCCACCATAAAGCCGCGCCCGGGAACAATCTGGCGACATTGGCCCATTGCGTCATGCCAATATTCGGATCATAAGCCTCTACGTCCCAATCGATACGCCAGCCGTTAGCGTATTTCTTCCAATAATCGACGTAGTTATGATCAAGCGCCCAGCTCAGCTCCAGCCAGATGCCGTGCCTGCTTAACGCCTCGGACCACGCTTTAACGTCGCCGCGGGCATCGATGCTCTCGTCGTTATGGCCGGAGCCCGGCGTCACGCTGTCGAACTTGACGAAGTCGACGCCCCAAGACGCGATCAGATCGGCAACAGAGTCGACCCATTTTTGCGCGCATGGATTGCTGAAATCGATCTTGTAACCAAGATTCCAATAATCGCCGTATTTATAAGGCCTCACGACAATGTCGCCGATGGAGCAGCCCGGTGCTCCGTAGATCGGCAGATCGCGTTCAACGGCATCAGGCGATATGCCTGGAATCATATAGATACCGAGCTTCTGCCCATTGGCATGCACATAATCGACAAGGTTCTTGAAGCCGTTCGGATACTTCTCCGTGCTTGGCACAGGCCGCCCGTATTCGTCCATGCTGCCGTTCCAGCCCGCGTCGATATTAATGTATTTATAGCCGTGTGCCTGAAGCTTCTCGTGCATCGTATCGGACATCAGCTTGATTTTGTCTTCCGAAATCCAGTTGCCCGACGGGCCGTCGTATACCTGCATGCTGTAGCTGCTCCAGCCCATGTAAGGCTTCTGCGCCAATCCGTTATCGGCTGCCTCCGCGACATTCTTCCCCGGAGGAATGAAGCCGATTTGCGCCAGGACGGCGACCACAAGCAGAATCCCCATCCACGCCTTGTTCCGGCGTTTTGCGTTAACGCTCAATCTTTGCATCCCCTTTACCCAAGTTATTCGGCAGCGCTGACCGCATGCTATGTAGAGTGACTCTCCAATGCGGCCCCATTATGAAAACGCTTACCGTACAACCGATTGTATCGGTCCCATGCTTGGGAAGGTAGGTACATCTTGGTCGTTTAGCGTACCTTATTCCTGATTTCGGGGGTACAAATTGCCTTTTCATGGACAATTTCACCTGTATGGCGGCCGATTAAGGAAAAAAAACGCAAACGGGACGCCGCTGAGCCAACGCCCGCACCGTCCCGTTACGCTTGCTATGTCGAGCGGTCAATTCCGCTGCTTGCGCCGGACCTCACTGCAGCTCATCGTGCTGACCTTTGAACGGGGCATTCAGCCCGTTCACGCCAAGGCTGATGACCGGATCCGTTCCTTTTAAGTTCATAGATTAGCGCATGCTCATCTCCTTATGGAATCAACCTTTTACGGATCCGATCATGACCCCTTTCTCGAAATATTTTTGCAGGAACGGGTACAGCATCAGAATCGGCAGAGACGACACGATAATAACGCCGTATTTGATCTGGTCGGCATAACGCTGGGCATAACCGCCCGACGCCGCACCGCCGCCCGTCCCTGCTCCGTTCTGAAATACCTGGTTGGACAGCAAAATATCCCTTAGCACGATTTGCAGCGGCTGCAGATTATTGTCCCGGATATAGATCAGACCGGTAAAGAAATCATTCCAGTGACCGACCAGGTAATATAATCCGATCACCGAAATCAGAGCTTTGGACAAGGGCAAAGCGACCTTGGCGAAATACATGAAATGCGAGCAGCCGTCCATCACCGCCGCCTCGTAAAGCTCCGCCGGCAGAGCGGTCTCAAAGAACGTACGGGCAATAATCAAATAGAAGATATTCACGCAAAACGGCAGGATAAATACCCAGAACGTATTTGTGATATGAAGATCCTTCATCAGCAGATAGGTCGGGATCAGACCGCCGTTAAAAAACATCGTAACGACAAACAGGAACATAATCGGACGTCTCGCCTTAAATTCCTTCCGCGACAGCACGTAAGCGGCCGGCATCGTAAACAGCATGTTCACCAGCGTTCCGAACAACGTATAAAACAACGTATTCCGGTAGCCGGTCCATACCCGGCTGTCCTGGAAAATCTCCTTATAACCGAATAGGCTAGCGCCCTTCGGAAAAAACAGCACCTTACCCGTCGATACGAGCGTTGAATCACTAAACGAAGCAATCACAATGAAATAAAGCGGATACAAGATAATGACAAAGATAACCGCGCATAACGCATAAAGCGCGATATGAAAGGCGAGTTCACTCCCTTTCAAGCCCTTAAGCGCCATATGGCCATTCCTCCTTCCTTTCCGAATTAATACAGGCTTGTATTGGACATTTTCTTGGAAGCGGCATTCATCGCAAACAGGAACACAAAGTTGATCAGCGTATTAAACAAACCGATAGCGGAAGCATAACTAAACTGATTGGACACAATGCCGATTTTGTAGACGTAGGTGGCGATAACCTCGGAGACCGGCAGGTTCAGAGAGTTTTGCATCAGGAAGATTTTCTCAAAGCCCGTGCTTAAAATATTGCCCATGCTAAGAATGAACAAAATAATAATCGTAGGTACAAGCGCCGGAAGATCGACGTACCGGATCATCTTCATTCTGCTTGCCCCGTCAATCTTGGCGGAATCATAGAGCTGCGGATCAACGGTAGACAGGGCAGCCAAGTAAATAATGCTGTTCCAGCCGCAATGCTGCCAAATATCCGACAGGACATAGACCGGTATAAAGGTATTGGTCGAGGCGATCAGGTTGATATGGCCAAGCCCCAGCCCCTTCATCATATGGCCAACAACGCCGGTCTCCGGCGACATCAGCACGTTCATCATGCCGACAAGGACGATAATGGATATAAAATGCGGCAGATAAACCGTCGTCTGCATCACATTTTTGAACCTTTTGCGACGGATCTGGTTCAGAATCAATGCCAGAATAATAGGCGCCGGAAACCCGACGATAATAGTCGCCAAGCTAATGAGGAACGTGTTGCGCATCAGATCGGTGAACAGATAGCTGTCAATGAACTGCTTGAAATAATCGATGCCCCTCCAGGCGCCGCCGGTGAGACCCTTTGTAAAATCAAAATCTTTGAAAGCAAGCTGAATGCCGTACATCGGTATATAGTTAAAGATCAGGACAACGGCAATAGCGGGCGCAATCATAATCCACAGCTGATAATCCCGCCTTAATGCCCGGAGTCCTCCCCCTAATAATCGCATCGCCGATTACCTCCTTTGCCAGCCGGAAGCCGGCATCCCGCATCATGCGGCATGCCGACTTCCGCCGTCCGTTATTGCTTCTTGAATTCGTCGTAGTACTTCTGCATAATTTCAAGATTTTGCTTCAGGCCGGCTTTTTCGCTTTCCTTCACATAGCTGTCCCATTCGCCTTCAACGCCGCCCTTTGTTACCCATTTCGCGAAGTTTGTATTGGCCAGGTTCATCACGTTGGTATTGTTCAGGCCCATTGTGCTGTTGTCGGCGCTCGAATATTTCAGGAAGCTAGGGAACACATCGTTATCGACGTCGATTTGAATCGCGTCAATCGGCTTCGATTGCTCCAGAACCTCCTGCATATCCTTGCCAAGCGTCAGTTGAAGCGAGTCCGGAATATAGAACGCGCCGTTATCCGCCATCGTGGACGTCCATTTCCATGTGCCGGGATCCATTTTGGAATCAGCCGGCGGCAGAACGCTGTAGCTTCCGTCGCCATTATCCTTAATGTTTGGTCCAAGAGATCCGAACAGAACCTGCATGCCCATATCCGGTGCATACAGCTCGTTAATAAACCGCATGACCGCATCTTTGTTTTTCGATTTGGCCGACACGACAAGCTGATTAACCCCATAGTTCAAGGAGTTGTAGTCATAGCTCCACGACACATTGCTGCCTGGCGTTGCCTTAAGCGGCGACATGGAGGTGTACTGCGGCGCAAGCTGCTCGCCAAAGCGGTCGGAAGCAACCCAGCCCATCGTAAAGCCAACCTTCGCCGTATCCCCTTCGCCGCGGGCAACGGACTGGTATTTCGTGTAATCGTGCGTGAATACTTCCGGATTAATCAGACCGGCTTTATAAAGCTTGTTCAGGAAAACAACCAGCTGTTTGTATCGATCATCGACCAAATAGTTCTTCACGACGCCGTCCTCGACGAAATACCCTTGCGGGCTGCCGTCCGTCAGCGTTATGCCTTCTCCGCCAAGCATATAAGCCGGGTTGAAATAACCGCCGATTCCGCCCGGCCAGTCCATCGGGATCTCGTCGTTTGGATCTCCGTTGCCGTTAGCGTCCTTTTCTTTGAACGCCACGAGCACATCGTACAGCTCATCCCAGGTTGTTGGCATTTGGAGGCCTAGGTTATCCAGCCATTTCTGATTAATGTATTGGCGGGTAGCCGTAGACGGCCAATATCGCTGGTATTTCGGCAAGCCGTAAATTTTGCCGTCCGGCTGCTCGGCGATTTTTTTCGTCTCCGGCTTCGCATCAAACATCGCCTGAACGTTAGGCAGTTTATCCAGCATGCCCGACAGATCCTGGAACAGCCCTTGGAACTGCGCCATATCCGCATCCGTAATAACGTTAGGACCAATAAAGAGATCCGGAATATCCCCGCTTGCCAGCAACGTTCCTTTCTTTTGATCCCAGTCGGCGGTAATCTCCTGCCAATCAATCTCAACGCCGGCCTTTTCCTCCACCTGCTGCAGCCATTCCATATCCTTAAGCGGTTTCGTCAGAGCATGTTTGGTCATGATCGCCGTTAGCTTTACTTTCTTTCCGCTATTGCCGCCGCTGCCGGCGGAGCTGTCTGCCGTAGGACTGCTTCCCGTATTGCTTCCGCCATTGTTCCCGCCCGAATTCGAGCTGCTGCTGCACGCTGACATAATGGTCGTTGCAGCAAGCATGACGGTAATGATGCTGACTACTTTCTTCCGCATGTAATTGCCCCCTCAATTCAATTCATTTAGATGGCGCCGAATCGAAGCCGATGCGCCGCACCAGGACGTCGCCGCCCGGTACATCCACAATAATCGGTATGGCGATAAGCCGTATACGGACAGTTTTCGAAAGGTTGGCATTTTTTGAAAGCGTTTAACATCAGGTTGCTGAAAACGCTTCAATTTCTGCCCATTCAATTATTGTGGATGTTCAAAAAATGCCGCTTGCCATGCGCGGAAGGGTGATCCGTGGCTAAAAGAAAGGCCTTTTTATTTCTTGGGCAACAACAAAGCCTGCCGAGCGATTCGGCAGGCTTGCCCGCGATATATGTGCAGCATTTTATGAAATGAGCTTATGCGTTTCCCGATATTGCCCGGGTGTCGTGCCTACGATTTTTTTGAAGCAGCGGATATAGCTTGACGTATTGGAGAAGCCCGTCTGCTGGGCAATGCCGTCCAACGTCTGGTTCGTCGTTCTCAGCAGCTGAATAGAGGTTTGAATGCGGAATAAATCGATGTATTCTTTAAAGTTCTGGCCCATTGTTTTCTTGAAATGATGGCTGAAGTTGGACCCCGACATGGCGAAATGGTCCGCAATCAGCTGAAGAGAAAAATCGGGGTTTAGCCCCCTTAGCTCGATAAACCGAGTAATCTCGTCCTGGGATGCATTTCGGACAGGCGGCAAGGTGTTCTGAATCATGAGGCAAAGCCTTTCGCAGCTATCCCGGATGATATCCGCCATCTGCTTAACCGTATACCGGAACTGGTATGCCGTATCCGTAAGCCGGAGCAGGACATCGTCCTCCGGGCTAAATCGCTGGAGCCCGTTCAGCAAAGCGCTAACCGTGTTAATGTAGACGCTTCGGACCATGTGCGGCGGCATTCCTTCGCTGCTCATCTGCGAGATAATACGGTCCGTAATGGAACGGACGGCTCCGGCGTCATTTTTCAGGATAACAAGCTCCAGTGATTGCAGCAGCTCCGCGTAATAGGATACGGAACCGGATTTGGGCGCTTCTATCTCGTCGAAAACGATAACCGGACTGCCTCCGCGCAGCTGAAGATGCTCCGATGCACGAACGGCCTGCAAATAGGCAACATGAATAGCTTCCGCCCGGTCAGGCTTGCTTGAGGTTCCTATGCCGATATAGACTTTCGCACCCGTCTGTTCCTCCAGCTCCCTTCGGGTATCCGCCAGAAATGTCTTTACCGCAAAGCCTTCTTCATGTGAGCAGACGTATATCATTTCGTGACTGTAGATGCTCTTTAGAAAATATCCCTTAACCTCGCTTGGCTGCGAGTCTTCTATTGCTCTTAAGTACTCCGCTGCCCGGCAATCCGCCCCTTCATCGCTTTTCGGAGATTCGATGGACAGGACGGCAACGGTGACGGCTTCATGCGGGAAAGTAATGCCGTATGCAGCGGCCTGCCCCATAAAGGCTTCATCATTGACCGTTTTACCGCTTACCAGCTCAAGCAGCATATGATCCCGGAGCATCGGCAGCGTCTGCTTCACTCTGGCATCAAGGGAACTGTTCACCGACACCAGCTCGCCAAGCGCAAAGCGGATCATCTCGAATTCATTCATGGGCTTCCTGCCGCCGGGCTCGAACAGATTGGAGGCAAAATCCACAATGCGCTTAATCGGCTGATAGTTCCGGCGGATAGCCACATAGATAATAACCATTTCGAGCAGCAGCATCATGCCAATGAGGACCACCGTATTGCGCTGAATCGTCTGAATGCCCTGCAGCATCTCCGTTACGGGCAGGACGCTTACGTACTGCCAACCGTTTTTGTCTGACACGGTATGCGAAATGATATAAGAGCGGCCGTCTTTCTCATATAGGCCAGCTCCTTTGCCGCTCTTATCAAGATCGGTCAGGAAGCTCTGCACCTCGTTCGTAGGTATGTACGAGCCTTTGCTCGAGGTGAGCAGAGGACGCCCCTCTCCATCCAAAATGATGAAGTCTCCGCTGTACATCTCCGACATCGAGTTCAGCATCCGGATAATCGTATCCTCTCGGACCATAATGAGCACCGCTCCCGGTGTTTCGTAGCCGCCGATCGGGAGCGGCAGGGCAAAGGTAAGCATGCGGACATGATTGCTGCCCGGAATAACGACATCCTCTACCGGCCGCACTAACGTCCCCTTCAAATGGTTCAGTTCATTAAACATATTTGGCCAATCTTTGTAGTAATACCCGATGCCCGGTTTGCCGAAGTCGCCAACATTGTAAGCGCTTCCTGTTTTGGCGAATAAATAACCCATACTTTCTATATAAAGCAGGGTGTTATCGATAAAGCCGTCTGTGGCGTTATATTTCCGCATTTCGTTTGCGATTTGCACGCGTTGATAATCCATGTCTTCGGCGTTGTACAATTTGATTTCCCGGTTCTTCAGCAGCTCGAACGGCAAATTGTACACGTATCGGGTAAACGTATCCATTGATGTCTTTACCTGCTCCGTAAGATGCGTATTCCAGTCCATCTCTTTCTGCTTGACGACCGCCGTCGAGTGCGGATAGTAGTAGACCAGAATAATCAGCAGCGGGAACAGCAGCACCAGAAAGTAGGAGACGAGATGCTGGATCAGCAGATTCATACGGCTTCTTTTCATCGGAATGCCACCTTTCGCCCTTGCCAAACTTAAAAAGATGGGAAAAGTCTCAACAATTGCTTTATTATACCACTCCGGATAAAAGCAGACTACCGCCCTAAGCAGCAATTGAAACAATTCCATACGATCCACGGACGGAATAGGAAAGGATTATTATGGAAAAATAAATAGATGATCAAAAATCTCATCCATTTGAATTGCGAGGTTACGATGAATAAAATTACGGTCTATCAGTTGTTCGCAATCACTTTTATTTTTCAAATAGGCACTACGATTATATTCGGCTTTGGCGGTCTCGCCGGCAAGGATGCATGGATTGGCGTATTGCTGTCCAGCTTCCTGGGTGTATTTGTGGTTCTGATCTACACGGCCTTAATGCGATTAAATCCGGGACTGACCCTGGTCCAATGGTTTCCCGCGCAATTCGGGCGCTGGATCGGAACGCCGCTTGCCTTTTTGTACCCCCTTCTCTTTATATACCTTGTAGGAAGGGCTATTGCGGATATTAGGGATATGGTATCAACAACCTTATTATTTAACACGCCGCTTATCATCATTTCGGGGGTTTTTGTCTTTATTATTGCCTATTGCGTATATGGCGGAATTGCGCGGGTTTCCCGGCTGGGGGAAATGTTTCTCCCCATCGTGCTGCTGTTGTTTTCGATTGAAGTCATCCTTCTGATGAGCTCGAACGTTATGCATTTCCATAATATGCTTCCCGTTTTAGAAAAAGGTTGGGGGCCCGTCTGGAAAACCGTATATCCTTCCGGGATCACTCAATCCTATGGAGAAACCATTGTCCTTGCCATGTTCTGGACGGAGACCAAAGAGCCTAATAAAGTGATGAGAGTTACGATTCTTACGACTTTGCTGTCAGGAATCATGGTAACCCTGTTCGATTTGATGGCCGTATTCGTATTTGGAGATATGTTCTCGGGTTTCCTGTACCCTCTTTACACCCTGCTTAGTTTGATAAGTATCGGCAAATTTATCGAAAACTTGCAAATGTTTGGCGTACTTTATTTATTAATGACGGCTCTGTTAAAGGGCGTTATTGAAATGTTCGCAGCGGTAAGAGGGATTCAGCAATTAACGAAGATGAAGAGCTACCGCGCACTTGTCATCCCGTCCTGCGCCGTTGCGCTCCTTCTTGGAATGACGATGTCCAAAAACATTGCCGAGCACATTTACCGCCATCACTTTGAAATACTGGTGCCTTACGTGTGGGTGCCTTTATACTTAATCGTACCAACGATTCTTCTCCTTGTTACTTGGTTACGGCGGAAATTGGCGAAATAAATCTCATCACTTCTTAACCTCGTCTGCTTTTAATTGCAATGCGGGTCCCGTTACCCCTATCCGTCTAACCGTAACGTTCGCATTTACGGAAATTTCCGCTTCCCGGAACTCATGTTCCCAGTCATTCCTTATCGATTTCCATAATGCCAAATTCTTTCTTTTGATCGTGTCGCTGAATCCGAAAATATCTGTTCCGTACTCTTGCTGAACATGGGAAATCGTTCGCGATACGGTTTCTTCGATTTGTTTGTCCAACACGCTTTGAACCACGTTTACATTATTAGGCCGTGTCAGGTCCAGCCTGGTGTTATTTTCGCGGATTGCCCCATTCGCTGTTAACGTAACAACCATTTTCAGCTTGCCATTCTGGACAGCCGGCTGAATTTTGCTATGCAGCTTAAAGAGACTAATGCTGACATTGCCTTCCTCGCCGGGTATTGTTACAGGAACCGTGAGCTTATTCAGATTTCCGGTTACCCATCGAATTGCCCGTCCTTCCTCCATCTTCAAAAAACCAACCATTTTCAACTCTTTATTAAAAATGGCTGTTCCGATAATCCGGAATCCTTCCGGATTGGACGTCACATTCTGATGGGGTTGATTCCCTGAACTAGAATCCATACCAATCGCAACCGCCGGTACGGCTGGAGAAGCTCCTTCGCTGGTTGCGGCATGCAAAAAGTTCAACAACCCCATTTCTATTGGTGTTCCTATTTGATCGTATTCTCCTAACACCCCAAGCGCGGCAATGTTTTCAAGTGGGTATGAGGTTTTCAAAAATTCGTTTGCAGTGCCCCCCATGACGATAAATATATCGGTTCTCAGCTTAAGGTTCGGATCGCGCGTGTACGTATCGAATACATCCTTAACTCCCTGTCTAGCCATGGATTCCCCAATCACAATGACACGCCGATGACCGCGAAACACTAACCTGGAAAGCTTGGTCTGCATCTGCTGTACCGCGTCCAGCGTATTCATGCCTTCGCCCGAGACGACAAAAAACGGCTTATCCTTGCCCCCTCCGCTTTTACCGTCCTGCCCGCCGTTTATTCTCGCCGGGATGATCGCCTGGGCACTGATCTTGACTCTCTTATTCGGGGCTTTGTCGATCCCCCACCCAAGCTCAACCGCAATCTCATTTACTTCGGAATTATCCCAACAGCCAGATACTAACGTAAGAGAAAGAGTAAGAAAAAACAATCCGGTTCTATATAACTTATTCATTCGTCTGCCTTTCCCCGCTTTGGGCTTGGTTGTTGGCCTTTAGGGATCCGAGTCTTATTAGCCCCGGATACAAAGACTGAACGCCGTGTCATACTCCACCTGGGCGCACGTATAAATACATCCTTCAGGCCCTGAGGTAATTTGGGAACGACCGGACTCATATACGGAACTCCGAACGACCGCAGACCAAGAAGATGGATCATCAGAAGGAATAATCCGCTGATGATCCCGTATAAGCCCAGCATACCCGCCAATATCAACATGGGGAAACGAAGAAGACGATAAGCCGTCCCGAAATTGTACCGCGGGATGGCAAACGATGCGATCCCGGTCGTGGCAACTACTATGACGACAGGAGCGGATACGATGCCTGCTTGTACGGCAGCTTGTCCAATGACAAGCGCTCCCACAATGCTGACCGCCGAACCTACGGCTTTTGGCATGCGTATACCGGCCTCGCGGAGCCCTTCGAACATAAACTCCATTAACAATGCCTCGACAAACGTGGGAAACGGGACACCCTCCCTGGAATTAGCAATGCTAATGAGCAGGTTCGTAGGAATCAGCTGTTGATGGAAGGTTGAGAGCGCCACATACAAGGACGGAAGCAGCAGGGCGATATTAAATAAGGAATAACGGACGAATCGAATGAATGTCGTGTAAATGGACCGTTCGTAATAATCCTCTACCGCTTGCAAACCTGTCCAAAACGTCATCGGCACGATTAGCACAAAAGGGGTATTATCAACAATTACCGCGACTTTCCCTTCGAGCAAACTTGCGCATACGATATCGGGCCGCTCGGTATTCTGAATTTGCGGGAACGGAGACCAAGGCGCATCTTCAATAAATTCTTCGATAAAGCCTGACTCCAGTACCCCGTCTATCACAATCCGGTCGATTCTAGTGCGGACTTCCTTCAGGACCGTGCTTGAGACAATTCCGTCAATATAAACGATAACGATATCCGTCTGAGAAACTTGACCAAGCGTAACGGATTCCATTTTGAGCTTTGGACTGCGGATTCGTCTGCGTATTAAGCTGGTATTGGTTCGCAGTGTTTCCGTAAATCCGTCTCTTGGACCACGAACGGAAATTTCGGCGGCCGGTTCTTCAATCGAGCGTTTCTCGAATCCTTTAAGATCCGCGACAAGGGCCTTGTTTTGTCCGTCGGCCAAGAGAACGATATTCGCCTTCAGAATGCCATCGATTACCTCGCCTAAAGTGGAAACGGTTTTAATTTGCGCGACGGCAATCAGTTTATCTTGAATCATCTGCCCCGATAGGGGGATTTCTTCATATAGAATTGGCGCTAACACCAAGTTATCGAGCGCTTTATTGTCAATTAAACCATCGGCATACAGGATAAGAATTTCGGGATTGCTGCTGATTGAACGAAATATGATATCTGAGCATTGATGAAAAACTTCTCTAACCATCTTCTCGTTCATAGCAAGCTTTGCGCTTAATTCAACATGCTGATCGTCAGTAATCCGCTTCAAGCGCATCCCCTCCTTCAAACGTGTATGCAAGCATCCAGTTGTGTAGTATATCCAACCTTTCCAAAGTTTATTGGATAGCCTGGCTGCTTCGAATCGATGTATAAAAAACAAGGAGCGGATGCCTACGGCAAACCGCTCCTTGTCAAGCTCTTTTTGCTACCTATGTTAACCTTCAACGGCTACTTTCTTTGCCGCCGCGCTTGTCTGTTTCTCGTCAGACGCTTGAGCGACGCGTTTAATGAAGAAGGTTAGAATCAGACCAACAACGCCAATTCCGACGATAACCAGATAAGCGTCATTCATCCCGCTGATCGTCGCATTCGTAATCATCTGCTGTTGAGTCAGGCCTTCGGTTGCCCCGGATGTCATCGCATCCTGCAGATGGGATTTGGTTTGCGTAGTCAGGATAGTCACGAGAAGCGAGGTGCCAACCGCACCCGCAACCTGTCTGATCGTGTTGGAAATCGCCGTGCCATGCGCATTCAGTCGGTTAGGCAATTGATTGAGGCCCGCTGTCTGGACTGGCATCATCAGGAGCGCCATACCGATACGGCGGCCGGTCGACATCAGAACCAGATACGTATAGCTCGTTGTGTCCGTCAGGTTAATAAATCCTAGAGTGGTTAGGATAACAATAATCATACCTGCAACGGACAGCCATTTGGCTCCGAATTTATCAAACAATTTGCCTGTAACAGGCATCAGGAAGCCCATGATAAGCGCGCCTGGAAGAAGGAGCAGACCCGATTCCATCGCGGTATACCCGCGTGCATTTTGCAGATAAAGCGGAAGCAGCATCATATCCGCATACATGATCATTGTAATGGCAATGTTGATAAACGTCGTTAAGCTGTACATATTGTATTTGAAGGCACGCAGATCCAGCAGCGGATTGTCGGAAATAAGCTGACGCCATACAAACAGCACAAGAGCAACCAGCCCCCCGATAATCGTAACAAGCACTTCCGCGCTTTCCCATCCCGCGCTGCCCGCGCGGCTGAAGCCGAACAGCAAAGCTCCAAAACCGACGGTGGACAAAATTACGCTAATAACATCAATCTTCGGATAGGAACGTTCCGATACGTTCGTCAAGAACATATAGCCGCAAATAATAACAATAACCGCAAGCGGAATCATGCCGTAGAACATCGTTTCCCACTTAAAGTTCTCGAGCACCCAGCCCGCAAGAGTAGGGCCAATCGCCGGAGCGAAAATAATCGCAAAACCAACCATCCCCATTGCCCCGCCCCGCTTCTCGGGAGGGAACAAGGTCAAGATGACCGTCATCAGAAGAGGCATAATAATACCGGCACCAGCCGCTTGAATCAAACGCCCGATCAGCAATACGTTAAAATCCGAGGCAAGCGCTGATACGACGGTACCCGCCAGGAATAAAATCATCGACGTCTGGAACAGCTCCCGCGTCGTAAATCTTTGCATCAAAAAGGCCGTAATCGGAATCAAAATACCGTTAACCAGCATGTAACCGGTCGTCAGCCATTGGACAGTAGCAGCCGATATACTAAAATCGTTCATTAACTCAGGGCCGGCTACACTCATAATCGTCTGGTTCAGCGTCGCAATAAAGGCGCCCAAAATCATAACAAATAGAATTGGCCCCTTTTTGACAGAACTGTCTGCTTGTAAACCTTTACTCAACCGCTCCATCCTTCTTTCTTGTCTCTCTAGACTAAATTTACAACGTGTCGTATAGTGAACATTGTATAAATTAAATTATAGCTTTAGCCGCCCCTTTTACAAGCGACGATTCCAGTCGAAAGTGTAAATTAGTTTACAGAAATTGAATTTATGTAGCATTTGTTAAGAAAATAATACAGTCAAAACGAAATTGTAGTTTATTACTAGAACATTTAATACTAAAGAAATGAAGGAGAAAAAGGATGGACAAAACAACAACCCGGACCGATCCGCGCATTTTGCGGACACGCCAGCTGCTAAGAGATGCCTTTATTGATCTGCTTGAGGAAATGGATATCGAGAAAATTTCGGTTAACAAGCTTGCGGAGCGCGCTACGATCAACCGCGTCACCTTTTATCTTCATTATAAGGACATCCCGGATATGCTGGAGAAAATGGCCGATGATATGATCGAGGACATCCATCAGGTTCTGGACCGGTCAACGGTAAAATCCGAATCGCCGGAGGTTATCAATACAACGATGCTTGTCAAGCTGCTCGAGCATATTGCGGAGCATTCGAAATTTTACAAGATTATTCTTGCCTCTCATCGCACAACAATCTTTACGGATCGGCTATTGCGCCTGCTGACCAAGCTGATCTCGGACGGCATAGACAAACGGGGGAATGATTCCTTTGTGGCGAAAGCCAATATCCAGAAGGATATCGCGGTCTGGTACAGCTCCGCCGCCTTGATTGGCACCATCGTGTCCTGGCTGCGCGCCGACCTGCCTTACACCCCGGTATTTCTCGCCAAGCAATTCTTCCTGCTCCGCACGCTGCAGGATCCGAAAGAATGATTTTAATTACGGTAAATGAAATCGCCCTCACCCAGGGAACTCTGCATACAGGTGAAGGCGATTTTTTACGCTGTTTATTCATCCTCTATAGGCTTTGTGCTTTGTCTGACGATAAGCTCGGGCTCAAGGGAGTACACTTTTTTGACCTTTTCCTTGTTCATCAGATGGCGGAGCACCCGCACCGCCGTCCGTCCAAGATTATTAGCCTGCTGCGATACGGTGGTCAGCTCGGGAATAACGTGATGGGCCAGCGGAATATCGTCGAATCCAACGATCGAAATATCCTCCGGTACGCGAAGTCCCTGCTCGACCGCCGCCTTGATCGCGCCGATTGCCGTAAAATCATTCACGCAGCATACAGCCGTCGGCCGGTCTTTCAATTGCAGCAAGGCCTCCATTTGCGTCCGTCCGGAATCGACGGAGAAGCTGTCCGGAAGAATCCAGTCTTCCCTTACGGCAAGGCCGGCGTCTTTTAAAGTCTTCTTATAAGCCCGGATCTTGACCGAGGTCGTTGACATATGGATGTGACCGCCGATAAAACCGATTTTATGATGTCCGATCTCGATTAAATGCTTAACCGCGAGAACGGTGCCCGCGTATTCATCCGTTACGACGCGTGTTATACCGGAATCCTTCAAATTTCCGTTTACGAGCACCATTGGAATTTTCTGCGAATGCTCAACAACCTCCTGAATCAGGGCAGGGCTGCAATCCTTCAAGTTAATCCGCCCGCCCATAAACAGTATGCCGTCCACCCGCTTCTCCTGCATCATGGTCAGGAACTCCGATTCCTTGTCGTGTAGCCCTATCGTATTGCAGAGGAAAAAAGTATGGCCGGACTCCCTGCCCTCCTGCTCGGCTCCGGAAAATACTTCCGGAAAAAACGGGTTCGTAATATCCGGTAAAATAACGCCAATTATCCCCGTCTCTTTCTTCAGCAGACTTCTGGCGTTTGCATTTGGCTGAAACTGATATTTTTGCATAATAGCTTCGATTTTTTCCCGCGTTGAAGCACGTACAGGAGCTGTGTCATTTAGAACACGCGAAACCGTAGCAACGGATACTTTGGCCTCTTTCGCTATATCATACACGGTTACTTGCTTCATCTTATGGCTTCTCCTCTGGAACATCTAATATAGTTGAAATTATATCAAAGTTAGGTTACTAAAGAAACGGATTAAACAGGCCTTAACCCTCTATTCTTTCCTGTACATTTTTGCAGCGGCTAGTACTTTTTCCGCAACAAAGCTACGCGGTGTTATTTCTTAATTGACTTTCACTAGCGTCCATTGCTGATTTGTCCCGTTATTATCGGCCCATTGGATGACGGATGCCCCGCTTGCCGTTGAGGCCTGATTCACATCCACGGTCATTCCGCTGTTCCTGTTCACGAGAATAACGGAACCTCCGGCGTCTACCGGAAGCCATTGCTGATTATAACCTCCGTTATCCTGGTATTGAATCAATGCGGTACCACCCGTCGTGGAGCTCTGATTCACATCCAGCAGCAATCCGCTGTTCACATTCTGGATTTTGTAATAACCGTTGCCTGCCGAGACAAGCTTCCACCGCTGGTTGTTGCCTCCGTTATCGGTATATTGTATGACTGACGCGCTATTTGCCGTTGAAGCGCCATTCACGTCCATCACGAGACCGCTGTTCTTGTTGACCAGCTTATAGATTGCGGCAGAAGGATACCCTGTCGCTCCTGTATAAGTGACATTCGAGATAACGTATGTCGTGACCGAACTTGCCTTGGCCGTAGCGGTAAACGTCTTGTTCGAGATGGCCGCATTCGAGACTTGGGCCAAATCCTCCGTCTGGGACGTCCGGTAAACCTCGGCGGAGCTGCCGGTTGCCGTGAACTTGCTAAGATCATAGGTCACCGAAGTATCGGTTGTTGCGCTGTTGGTTGTAACCAGCACAAGCTTACTTGAGGCCGCATCGTAAGCCGCCAGCGTATTGGCATCGCTAGAGCCGATAATCTTGTAGCCCGGACGGACAAATTTGCTGTAATTGCCCATGACGTAATATTTTTTGTTCACCGTATAGCTGGTCGTTTGCGTGTTATTCAGCACGTTTTTGAAAAAGCCCCAGCCATCGGCGCTGTCTACCGCCTGCCAATAAATCCATGCCGTTACGCCCATGTTGCGGATGTCCTTCAAGATTGTGCGGGACATCGTGAGGCCGCTGGCATCCCCGTCTCCATACTCCGAAACCCAAGGCGTCTTCCCGTTCGAAGCCGCAATATTGCGGAAGGCCGCTCTGCCCGTTCCGCCGTAGGTATGCGTGTTGATCTGTGCCAGAGCAGATTTGACTCCGCTTGAGTAGCTGTTATACGAGGTTACGGAATCATCTATGCTGTATTCTTCCGGAGCGCTCAGCTTGGTTCCCGTGAGACCTTTTGCGGCAAGGGATGCATTCACCTGGCTCAGGATCGTATCCTGATTTGCCCGGTCGAAGTGCATGCCTTCCTGATTGTTGCCGAGTGACCACCAGGTGGATACCGGCTCGTTCAGCGGCGTTAAGGTTTTGAAAGTAATGCCCCAGCTATCACGGAAATGCTTAACGACCTCCGTCAAATAGTCGGCAAAATCATCGTAATAATCGGTCTTTAAATTGTTGGCCCCGCCGGATGCGCCGGTAACGCTTCCGCTATTGGTCATCCAGTAAGGAGCGGAGTTGGAGAAGGCTTCAAATACGTTGGCGCCTCTTGTTTTTGCGGCTTGGAGCATATACCTCTGATTGGCATCGGCCGTCCAATCGTATACACCTTGGGTCGGTTGGAAGCCGGGGACGGCTTTCCGGTATTCCAGGTAATTCAAGCTTGGATTCTCGCCGCCTCCGATATTGTACCGGAGAACGTTAAGGCCAATCCCGCTTGTTGTGCTGAACATTTTGTCCGCATAGTCGTCCCGGTTGGAATAACCGCCTACTACCTTGCCCCACCATGCCAGGGAAGTTCCCCAGCCCTCAATCGTCTGATACTGCAAAGACGGGTCGGCAACGGCGGTGTAAGCACCTGCCGCCGATGCGGTCACCCCTAAGCTTCCCGCAAGCATGCCGCCTGCCAAAGCTCCTGCCACCATTCGTTTGATCCTTTTCATGTTTTCCTCTCCTTATTTGAGATTGCTCATCACTTCTGACGATTCTCAGGTGAGACGGACGCTTCGGCATCACCTCCTTTCTTGCAATCGGTTACATAAAGTCAAAAAAAACCGCTGCCCGGCATGATTGATTCAAAAATGAACACATCATCTAAGCAGCGGTTACTCACAACCTATTTATTTTACTCTAATTAGAAGGACTAGATAGAAATCCAACGCTTACTGGATGCCTGATCATAGAGGAGGCGTACCTTCGACGGGCTTGAGCCGTTCTCGTCAAACAGGACAAGCTCGTTCTTCTCCTTCAGCCATGCCATCGGGATTTTGTAATCCTCCTGAGGACCAACCTGCCAGTAGCGGCCAAGGTTAATGCCGTTCAGCCACAATGTTCCTTTGCTCATGCCGGTTAAACGCAGCTTCAGCTTGGCGTTTACTTCCGCCGGAAGCTCAGGCTTATCGAATTGCACGGTATGCCATACCGGAATTCCGGTTCCTCCTGCGTAAGGCTTGCGGTTTAACTTCAGGACATCTGCAATGCGCCAGCCGTTTAACTCGTTCTTCGAGGAAGATACGAGCAGCTCCAGACGCTGCAGCGGTGATTTTACGTAAGCCATTTCAATCAGATTGGAGCCTTCCTGAATGTAATCCGAGATATCCAGCGTGTGATGCAGGAACCAGTCCTGATAGCCTTCGAGCTCGATTTCCTTGCCGTTAATGCTAAGGCGGCCGCTGATTGCCCCTACCAGAACCGCGCGGTCATGGCCGGCTTCCACAGTGAAGACTCTGCGGATCATGCTGCCGGCCGCAATAGAATTGACTTCATTCAGATGAACCGTAGCGTCTTCATGCTTCCAGCCGCCTAGCAGATCAATCGCTTGCCCGTCTGCGTAGACTGCCCCGGCGATCCCCTTCACTTCTCCCAAATAAGGCGAGAAATTAAGGCGGCCCATATTTTGCACCAGAATTTGCAGTTGGTTCTTGCTGTTAGGCGTAAGCTGCACTTCTACCGCGGCTGCTCCTACCTTTTGCACAAGCGCCTGCTGCTTCCCATTGACGTATACTCTAGCCGTATCTTCAAGCCGCGAGATTACCAGATTCGTTACGCGCTCATCGCCAGCTTCGATATCGCATTCATAAAGCAAATGGCCATATGGCTGACCAAGCTCGGAGAAGGCTTTCGGCTGCGAGGCTTCCTGGCCTTGCGCCGCTGACAGCTCGCAGGCTTCGGAACTCCACCCTTCAAGGACCGGCGCTTGCAAATACACGTAAGGCGCAAGCTGTCCGCCAGGAAGAGCTCCCCAGTCGCCTAGATGAATCGGCTCCGCATCGCTATCCTGGAGAGCAGCCTTAAACGTACCGTCTGCCAAGAGGTCGAAGTCGGCGTAGCCAATAGCCCAGCTTGCTCCGTTATTGCGGGCAATCCGCCAAGCCCGGTCCGCGCCGTCCTTGTTAATAACCACAATCCGGTAAGGCTTGCCGCCAACCGTCAGCTGAACGATCTGTGCCTCCTGGAAGTGGCAAAGATCAAACGCAACTCTTGTGCCGCCATCCAGCGGTTGTCTTCTCACTCCGTCATCTTCAACCTGAATCGGCTGCCCGGATTCCAGCTCGATATACGAACGTTGTCCGTTCTCCGCATAGACAATAAGCGTATGCTGACCATCGATCAGCTCATTGGCAATCAGATACGTATTGCAGGTCAAATAAACGCCCGGTTCAAGCTGTAGTCTGTCGATTACAGGAACGACGGCATGAGGTCCAACGGTAACCGGAATGGTCCGGCCGTCCGGCAGCGTTAAGCTTGTTGTTTCACGCTCATCCTTCGAGCTTTCCACAAACCAGATCCGTTCATTGCCTTTCTCGCGAACCCGCGCCGAGAAGCCTTGCGGAAGAGCAGCTAGAGCTGCGGCGCCTTCAACCGCGTTCAACAGTATGCTTTCCGTTGCTTTTACAAAATAGGACATCCGTTTGGCGGCATTATATTTATCTGTCACGCGTCCGTATTCATTAAGCGGTGCGTCGTAATCGTAAGAAGTCACCATAAAAATATCGCTGGCGCCAACCGTACGGCCGCCGTAACCGCCAAAGTTCGTACCGCCAAAGAACATATAATGGCTGATGCCGGTGAACCCGGCCCGCAGCGATTCCAGCATTCTTTTCTCGTACAAGGCTGCCGTCTTCTGCGTTGCCGCAGGAGCACCCCAATGCTCGAACCAGCCGGTCCAGAACTCGGTTACGATCTTTGGCGTATCCGGCTGCTTCTGCACCAGATTGTTATAATGCTGATCCGCTCCCGACCAGAAGTTCGCGCCTTCAACCGTGCCTTCTGCCCCGCCGACGCAAGTGATCAGCGGTACCGTTACTCCGCGTTCCAGCATGGCATCCCTAAGATGAAGCATATAGTCGCGGGCGACCTCGTCGCTCGCCAGATAACCGTATTCGTTCTCTACCTGTACAAGAATAACCGAGCCGCCGGCGTTAATCTCGCGCTCCCGGATAATCGGAATAATCCGGTCCATGTAGAGGTCCACATAGGTCAGATACTGCTTATCGTAAGCCCGGAATTTCATATCCTTCTTGGTATTCAGCCAATAAGGGAATCCGCCGAAGTCCCATTCCGCGCAAATAAACGGGCCCGGACGGGCAATGACCCACAGCCCCAATTCATGGCAAAGATCGAGAAAAGCGCCGCAGTCGTTATCGCCTTCAAAGTCCCATTGTCCTTCTTCCGGCTCGTGAACGTTCCAGGCAAAATAAGTATCGACGCAATTCATGCCTGCCAGCTTCGCTTTTACAAGCACCTCGCGCCATTCTTCCTTAGGCATGCGGAAATAATGAATGGCCGCACTGTTCAGGAACACTTGCTCTCCGTTAATATTGTAGCTGAATGCGTTATATTGAACTGCCGTATTTTTATGCGGCAGTCCGTTTGTTGCTAGAATTGTTTCCTGCATCTGAAGTGCCCCTCCCTATTTCTTTTTTTACAGAGTTATATTGGATATGACCACAGTCGTCACCGACCGAGCCTCAAGATTAATGGTAAATTTGTTACTATTAATGAACAGCTCAGCTTCAACCAGGTTCTCCTGTTCCGATGTGCGATATAGCTTGGCTGATGCAGCATCCATGGCAAACCGGCCGAGATCATAACCGATTTGTCTTTGCCCTTCCCGGTTATGAACCACCACTGTCAGCTGTTTGCGCGCGGCATGGTAAGCGGCAATGGAATCTCGATCATCCTGCCATAAAATACGGCTGCCCGGACGAATAAACTTGCTGAATTGAGCCATCGCGTAATATTGCTTCGTTATTTCATACTGGCTGTCGCCATTTCTGAAATCGGAGTGGATAAATCCCCAGTTATTCTGGGCGCTTTCATCCTCTACGGCCTGCCAATATACCCAAGCTGCGGGCCGCAGCAGCCGCAGATCCGTTATGACCCTCTCGGCCAGCTCCATGACACTGCTCATATCCTCGTGATCGTGCGGTCCAGTGCCCCCGGTTCCGTACTCCGACATCCACAGCTTTTTCCCCTTCTCCTGCGCCAGCTTGCGAATCTCCTCAAGCTGAATGCCGTTATATGAATGGGTATTGATTTGCGAGAAGCTGCGAAACGTCTCTTCGTCATAGCCGTGCAGCATTTCCAGCGTTTCATCCACACTGTTCTCATCGGGCGCGCTGACTGCCGTTTCGGTTAAGCCTTTTAATTGAAGGGATCGCGCTGTTTGCTTAATAATCTCCATTTGTTTATCGAGCGAAAAATGGGCACCTTCTTGAATATTGCCCTTCTTCCACCAGTTAGAGATCGGTTCGTTTAACGGATTAAGCGTCCGGAAGACAACGCCGTGCACGTCTTTGTAATGCTTAACCACTTCCGTCAAATAGTCCGCAAATTGTTCATAACATTCTTCGCGCAGATTATTGCCGCCGTCTTCCGCACCCGTAACAGAACCGCTAATCGTCATCCAGTAGGGTGGCGAATTCGAAAATGCTTCGGCAATATCAGCTCCGCGCTTCATCGCTGCCAGCAAGACGTATCGCTGGCCTTCGTCGGCACTCCAGTTCCATATGCCCTTCTCCGGTTGAAAACCCGGAACATCGCCGCCTGGACGCAGCGTGTTAGGCCGGATCTCCGGATTTTCCCCGCCGCCGATATTGTACCGGATAATGTTTAAGCCAAGGCCTTTGTCCTCGTCAAAGATAAGATCCATGATCTCATCCAGTTTCTCCGGGCTGCTCCACCTGCCGATAATATGCCCCCACCAGGCAAGAGAAGTACCCCAGCCTTCAAAGCCGTCATAGCCATTCTCCGGCTTGATTTGAATGACGGTTTCCTTGCGGTCAAGTCCGTTATCGATTCTGTTTGTGCCGCTCATAAATCCTCCTGTTCCAGCTCATTTTGAAACCTATTTCATGAAACGGGTTTCATTATTGCTGAAAAATGAATACCCTTTGAAGGGTATTGGTAATTATGGAGCTCGATTGAAAAGGCTTACATTAATCTGGTTTCAATTATATTCCCGGCATCTGGAAACTGTCAATACTTGTTTATTGGCTCATTCGGAAGCAAAGAGACTGCCCTTTTGGACAGTCTCTTTGCCATTTTCATGCGATTCGCTATTTAACGGTTACGCTCATTTTCTCGCTTCTAGTCTCTCCCGCCGTATGTGCCAAATGCATTCGCGAGCTCGCAGGTGTACGTAAAATCCTCTTCCGCCGCAGCTGTCCCTTGAGGTAACAACGATGCTGCCATGCTTAGAGCACCCCATTTTATAGCCTCGTAAATCATTATTTATGGGTATAAAATGCTTCGAATTCCGCAACGGAGTCAAAGCGGTTCAGGGCTACACCTTCCGCTATGAGATGCTTCTCCAGCTTGCCGATAAGCTGCAGCACGGCTAACCGTAACGGTTCAAAATTGGCAGGATCCAGCAACGAGACAAGATCCGGATATCCATAACGAACGTAGAACTCCCAATAGTCCCCTATGTCAACAAGTCCAGGCCATCGTCCTTTTTCCGCCGCATACAATATTCGGGCTAGTCCGTCTTGCAATCCGGCAGCAACAAAAAAGGCCGTTTCGTAATGGCCCTTTTCGCAAGCGGTCAACAGCTTGTTCATCATCCCCCTTTCCTCTTCGTAGTATCCTTTCATACGTTCTTGGTAAGAGCGTTTCTCTTCCAGGCTGCTTCTTTTCTCCGATATTAGACGCATCGTATCCGCAGCCAATTTCTCGCACGCTAATAAGATTTCATCCGGATTATGAGTGAACATGATCGTATCCAGGCATTGATCCAGATGACCCGGCTTTACCTTCAGATCTCTGACTTGCTCGCGATAGTGGCCCCAGCTTCGCTTATAATAGATTTGGTTCAAGAAGCCAAGAGACTTGAAAATGTTTCCCGTAATCTCTTGAGCTTGGATTCGAAAATAGGACAGATTCTGGGAGTCCGCGAAAATCCGCATTTTAGCCAAGCTAACAAGGCATTCCTTTATAACGGATTCTGCTTTGTTAACCATTGATAATGCATTGGCTTCGCTTCCCATGCCGGATATCTTGTCTCGAAGCGCCTTGAATCTGGCCAAATCCTCCTCTGATCGAACATACAATAGTTGGCAGTCCGCGATAATCGTGGTGTTCCACTCCTCCGACGCTGCCATTCGTTCGGCACGATCCCAGCCGATTGGCCAGAAATCAAAGCTGATGCCTTCGATTATGAACTGGCACTCGGCTTGTCTCCCTTTGTCCGTTGCCGGAATAAAGAAGAAATCCAAATCGGAACGTTCCGTGGCTCGCCCCTGCAAATAAGATCCGTAATAGCCGACAATCGAAATATCTTCGGAGTAATGAGTTTTAATATGTTTAACGATAATATCAGCTACAGCAAAAACATCAACCATAAAGCCCCCCCTCCTAGTCTGTCTTGATCAACTTCCATGATTTATTCGAATAGACTAACCAAGCCTTGTAATCCGAGATTTCTGCCCTCATTTCGCATACATGGTCCATATCGGTGTAATGACCAATTTGGCTTAATGGTATCGCAATTTCTTTCGTCCCCATCGTTATTCTTGCTAAATCAATGATTAAACCGCCTCCCGTATATTCAAAGAGCATGGATGCAATGTCCATGGGAATATCATTCATTTGTTTGCCTGTTAACCGTTTATGTTTGGAGACAATGATTTTTGCCAGAAGCATTTTATAATCATTTAGATCGGTCACGTAAAGCTTATTAAACCAACCGTCATCGTGAGCAAAATAAGCAAATCTTACCTTAGGTATGGCATGCAATGGCTTGGCAAGATGAGCGAAATACAATAATTCCGCAATATCAGCACCACTTAAAGCATCCAAATCGCTTTCCTTCGAGAAATCCACCCAACAAAAATCCCCATAACCGTAAATATTGTCTTCCATTAATTCTTCAATTTCTTGCTCCGTAACATATTCAAATCTGGAGTGCATATTCCATTGTGCGCTGTCAAAATGATGTTTTAGCAACAAAAGGTTCTCCGGTCTTTTATCCATACAATTCATAAACTCATGGAATTCGATTCCATAGGAATAAATACAGTTCAAAGAGTTTGGCCTGCTTACATAGATCATATCCCTGATTTTTTTACGATTCCTCATAAATTTAGATCCTCGCATAAATGTTTTATCCTTACTATAAGCCATTTTCGCCAAAATCAGGTGGGAATCTTTAGGTATAAAAATTAAAGCCAAGTACCCGAAGTACTTGGCTTGTTATTTGCTACAGCTGATGAGTTGCAGTCAGCTGCCCTGCCGGGCTTGCTTCAAAGTCATCCGCATTAACAGCGGTGGATTGCCTTGAGAGAACCTCTAAACGCGCAATATGCAAGCCGCGCGATACTTGGAGGCAGAGGATCAAAAAAATCATGTAAAGAATCAGCGTAACAAAGCTCAGGATAAGAAGCATCGTTCCGCTCAATTCGTCGGCTTGATTAACCATGCGGCCAAGACCGTTGGAGAGCATCAGGAATAGAAGAAGCGGCAAGGCTAAGCTGCAGATCCAGCGCCCTTCTTTCTTAGCGCCGCCTGTATCTTCCAGATACCATCGTCCAATCATTCGGTAAATGGAAGGAATCCCGAATAAGTTATAGACGGGAATCAGGATGCACGCGAGCGATTTCCCGGGTGAACGGGCGAAGCTCGGAAAGAGCGTCTTCATATCGAGATGAACGCAATAGATCCAGATCAAATAAACAACCGCGGCAATATAATACAGAACGGAGGATACAATTTCAATGAAGCCGTAGAAATCATAAATATAAGCGGTGAACGCATCCAGACTTGCCGTATACACAATGGTGCTCACCAAATCGGCACAAGCTAGTCCAACAAGCACCCACAGCAGTAATTTCAATACGTTCGACAAAGTCTCTGACTTCAATTTCAAGGTTGGTTCACGCTCCGAATATAGGGATTAGGTAACTGCCGCAAATAAGAAATAGCTTCTTCCAATGTCGCAACCGGGACAATCTGTAGCTTCAAATGCAGTTTTTTTAGGGTTAACTCGGCTTCTTCCTCGTTGCTTAGTCCGGGATACATAAACGTCTCTTTATCCTTAGGGACGAAGAAAATATCCGTGCCCGCCGCTTCGGCCGTTCGCAGCTTATCCCGGATAGCGCCAACGGAGCCGACTGTATGGTCCTCTTCCAGCGTTCCCGTGCCCGCGATAATAATCGTACCGTCTTGAGAGAAATCTTCCTGCATCGCTTCTTCCACAAGACCAATCCCCAGCATAAGGCCGATCGAATCCCCGTAATAATTCGACGTTTCTTCGATTAACTGCTGAAGCCGTTCATCTCGCCGGTCTTGTTCGATCGGGGAGGAGATCACCTCGGAAGCCGAATCTACGGCATAATGGATCGTCTCATTACGCCTATCTTCCTCAAAATCCAACATTGCACTTAGATCGTCTTCAGCCGAGGAATCAACCTTCGTAAATTCGGCTTCCAAATCGCGAAGGCCAACGGAATACTTTTCATAGCGATTACGAGTGACGCCTTCTTGGACGTACACGAAGTTAACGCTGCCGTTGACATCAATCTCTTCCATCGGGACGATCTCGCCCGTAGTCGTGAAGCTATAGTACTGGGGCCAATAAGCATAGATGGCGACCGTAAAGGGAATGAGGAGCAATAGTATGCCTATGATCCAGTGGCGATACGACTTTTGACTTTCGTTGCTTGTCATTTGAGGTATTTCTTTCAATTTTACAACCATCCTATTTGTTCAAATGCAGGTCGAATGACACCTATTCGACAGTTGGATAAGTATTCCTGCTTACTTGCAAGAAACTAAAGAATGAGAACTATTTTTCGTTGAATACTATATGAGTAGATCTAGCTGAACCCTTTTTCTTTTGAAAAAGACTTCTCGTTATGTAATATCCTAATAGAATGCCTGAACTATTTAAGATTACATCATCAATATCAACCGCTCTCATTCCTAGATTAATGAAATACATGATCAGTTGTCCGGATTCAATAATGAGCGGAATAGCGACAGCATAAACGGCTATGTTGATTTTAGGAATGACCCTGATCTTAAAGAAATAGTAAAAACCAAATGGCATGCAAATGACGATATTTCCTATTATATTTCTTATCGCCGTACTGGAAGGGATATCCTGGAGGTACTCGATGATCGTCTTAAAAGGGATATAATTATACAAAATATATTCGGTTTGAGCCGCATAATAAAGCCACACCATAAATACGACAGAGGACGCATACAAAACAAAAGATACATGAAGAACCTCTCGAATCAAGTTGATTCTAAACACTTTCCATAAACCTATTCTTATAATGATGTAAAGCAGCGTTGCAGGAACAGCAACGATAAGAATATCAAATCCTAATCTCATGAATAGATCTTCTCATTAATTCATTTTTGACGCCTAATTTTTTACACGTACTTCTAAACGATTACTAGACTATTCTCACTTCAACCTCCGCCCACTCCCCGCCAGGTACACGTACAAATACATCAAAATCTTGATTGACGGGCAATGCTTTTAGGAATCCGATAAACCGATTTTGTGTTAACGGCTGCCTTTGCCAAACGGAACACTCTCCTAATCTGTTGTTCTATTCATTTTACTTAGCCGCCATTCCGCCGAACAATCATAATTTCGCTAGATTTCTTGTACAATTCCTACGGTTGTTCCTCCTTATCGACGATTACCCACTTACCGTGGTCAAGCTTGGTTTTGATCTTGATTGGAATTCTGGATGCCCCATACATAGCGGCATGATCATCTTGACCAACGCCTTCGTACGTGTACTGAACCCATACTGTCCCTCTCGTAAAGGTATGAAAGACATGCCCCGTGCTTAATTGAACTTGAATGCGGTCATCGGGCTTTTGATTCGGGAAATCAACAAACTGCAGAAACTTGCTTTTTACCGTATCCGATACAGAGGACTCGTCTAACGTTATTCCGTTTTTTCCTTCCATATAGATCGAGGTTACGGTATGTTTAACGCTTTGCAGGATCCAGACATAGAAACCAATATACATTGCTAACACGAGAATTAGCGCAGCAATAAGCCGTGTTCTCCAGCTCTTTAGGCTTATGTTCATGCAAGCCCCTCCCTCGCATTAAGGTCCCATTCCAACGCTCGAAACAATCCAGAACGGTCCAAATTTTTTCAAGTAAAAAACACTCAATTCATCATCGGTAACTCTGTCTTTGAATCTAGTCACATCGTATAGATGCCCGTAATGATGATCATAGCGATGCATGTCGGTAATTTTAGAAGAAAATACACTTCCGAGATGGAAGCTGGCCAGCATATATCTCCGGGTCGTTAGCTGCGGGGACAAGAAACTAATGATCCATAAGGCTACTGCAACAATAATGGCAAGCTTGAGTATCGTTCTTCTCTGCAGCTTAATAATCCATCACCTCTAAGTAAGCAAATTCCAATATGAGGCTTTAATTCTAGTTGTTAGACGATGGGAGCGGACGAATAGTTTCGTTTTAATCAAATGAATTGATCGTATAACTGCAAAGCGGCTTCTTTCCGACCTAAGTCCAGTAAAAGTAGCGACAAATGTCGGAAGTGAATCGACACAACTTTGGGTAATCTTGAGAAGCAGTTGTTAAACGTCCATATACGTATTGAAAAGGAGAAATTGATTGTGAATGAGTTGCAAAATGCGCTGTCTGAGGTTATTGAATCAGGCTCGCAAGCTAATCCTGCTTTGAGTGCAGTCATCCATAACTATGCGAGGTATCATGCGGTACTCGTTATTTTTGGCGGACTATTGGTCATAATCTTTGCATGGCTTAGCATCAGATTTTGGGCAAATTTCAAACGAAACTCTATGATAAACAAGTCCAAATGGAGTTTCGAGAAAAAGGTATACTTTTCTTTTGGAATAATAAGCTCGTTTATCACTTTATTAATGGCTTTGATTGTTGTGGCAAACGCGACAAATACCTTTTATCCGCTGCATGGGTTTTCCTTGTTTATTGATTCATTTGCAATCTCGGATGGAGAATCCTACAAGGATGAATGGCGTTTTGCTTTTATGGAATGGATAAGGTCAGGTAATGAAAATATCCCCGCCATGATTCAGCAGAAAATAAATGCACGTATCGAGTTTCACGCTGCAAAGGCAATAGTTTGCGGGGCTTTGTTAATCATCTTTGTTACACTTGGCCTATTCCTTTGGAACTCCTTAATAAAAAGATCCAAGGCTATGGGTTCCAAGTGGAGATACATAGAAAAAACGTACTTTATATCCGGAATAGCCACGGTTGCTCTTTCTCTGTTATTGATGGTGATGGTTGTGGCAAATACGCAAGGAGCAATTGCACCCTTGACCGCCTTTTTAGTTGGTTTGTCCGGATAAGGTTGGAAAGCTTCGCATCGAAAAAGCACCGGTAGTATGGACGGGACCATACCACTGGTGCTTTTAATAAGTTCTTACCCATTCAAAGCATCTGCATACAAATGCAAAGGCTTCATGCTCTTGTTCTCTTACCCGGAAGTTAATATCCTCAAGCTGATCGGATGAAATATCCTGAATTCTGATATCCATGCGGAAGGCTCCTTGGAAGCTGCCTATTTTCAGATCTTTGACGTCCTCAAACGTAATGATTAATTTGGGACCATCCTGATCAAGCGGAAGTGAACTAAGCGTTATAATCAAATTATCTGTTAACATCCCCGCTTCATGCTCACAGCGAACCAGATTAAAGGATTGGATGTAGCAGAGCTTGTACTGTTTTTGATAAAAACTCTGTATTCGATCAGCCGTATGTTTCATCTTCGGACAGCCTCCTTATTCTTAATATATACTCCACCACATAATTGAAAAGGACCATCTTCTAAGATGGCCCTCCAGGACTAGTAGGGAACAAAATATGCGTTTATTCTACAGTTATTGAGTATTATATAGTATTCGCCCTTGTCTCTTGTTTTGGGGGTATGCGACTCCTATCCACTGCATGAAGCTAGATCCATGTCCCACATATTGTTATAGAGGTGGAAAACATCTCTTTGCTGGCCTAGTACCTGCATAGACTCGAGCAGTTTCGTTTTTGTTGCGGCAGAGGATTGCCTATCCTACAGTAGTAATTATAGGATGTAGATCTTTTGTCATTCTGTGGATGGAGGTAAATATGATTAAGAAGTCATTATTAATTTCTGTTGTCTCTATTGTTGTTATTGCTATTGGATGTATGGTTTACCTAAATAAGATTAGCTCCACGAAAGTCATTAATCTTAATAAAGAAGCAGTAAGCATTGTATTAAATGATCCTTCTTCTGCTAAACCAACAGTAATTTTCATTAAGGGAAAAATTTATAGACCTTTGTTTAAAGATCATTATTTTGAGGGATCAATAGTCATTGATGGATATGATTTTACACAGAATCCACTTAATCGAATGTATTTAGTTGAGAAAAAAAAGGGAATTAATAAAGGAATGTTGGGCTATCATATGAAGCAGAAACCGTATGATACTACTAACCTTGGACTAATTTATTATGATAATGACTTCAAGAATATTAATATTACATGGAAGACTACACCCGAAGAATTCTCAAGTAATTTGTATATAGTTACAGCCAATAGTTATGATCAAGCTATTGAAGTACAAAATCAGATGAGAGAGAAAATCAAAGATGAGAATTGGTTTGAACCTCATAAATAAAATTTGTTTTCAAACTGCAAAAAGTCACTCACATTGTTGAGTGGCTTTTTTTAAAGGAGGCCAATCATAATTGGCCTCCTTCCCGTTGTTAGTTCGGTTTCTTCCAGCTATCCTTGAGCGGTACAATACGGTTAAACACCAATTGATCATCCATACGGGATTTTGCGTCGACGGAGAAATAGCCATGGCGCAGGAATTGGAATTTTTGCTCGGGCTCGGCATGCTTAACATGTGCTTCAATCAGAACTTGTTTTCGAACCAAGGAATCGGGATTTATTTTGGATGTCCAATCCTCGCCGTCCTTCGGCAGCTCCTCGTCCTGAAGCAATTTATCGTACAGGTTAACATCCGCCCGGATGCAATGCGCTGCCGAGACCCAATGGATGGTCCCTTTCACCTTGCGCCCGGTAAATCCTGAACCGCTCTTCGTAAGCGGATCGTACGTGCATCGCAATTCCATGATTTCACCGGAAACAGGATCCTTAACTACCTCTTCGCATCGGATAAAATAAGCTCCCTTCAGCCTAACTTCTCCGCCTGGACGAAGCCGGTGATAGCCTTTTGGCGGCTCCTCCATAAAGTCTTCCCGTTCGATATAAATAGTTCTGGAGAAAGGGACCTCACGTTTACCCAACGCTTCGTTTTCACCGTTATTCTCGATCAGCAGCATTTCCTCCGACTCTTCCGGATAATTCGTGATAGTGACCTTTAACGGCTCCATAACTGCCATAACACTTGCCGCTTTTTCCTTGAGGTCCTGCCGCACGAAATGATCCAGAAGTGAAATGTCTACAATGCTTTGATTTCGGATACTCCCGATTTCCATAATAAAAGCATGGATGCTCTCCGGCGTATAACCCCGGCGTCTTAAGCCGCGAAGGGTAGGCAGTCTGGGATCATCCCATCCGTCCACGAAGCCGCCTTCCACCAGCTGTCTTAAGAACCGCTTGCTCGTAACTACTCCGGTTAAGCTCAATCGGCCAAATTCCCTTTGCCTTGGAGGCTCAGCAATCTCCAGCTCATTCAGGACCCATTCGTACAACGGCCGATGATCCTTGAATTCAATCGAGCAGAGCGAGTAGGTAATCCCTTCAATCGCGTCTTGAATCGGATGCGCAAAATCGTACATCGGATAGATGCACCAGTCGTGTTTGGTCCGATAATGCTCAGCGTAAATAATACGGTAAAGGACGGGGTCACGCAGATTGATATTGGGAGAGGCCATATCTATTTTTGCCCGCAATACTTTGGTACCGGCTGGGAAGGCTCCGTTTTTCATTTTCTCGAAAAGCTCCAGATTTTCCTCTACCGAGCGTTCCCGATAAGGGCTGTTTCTGCCCGGCTCCGTTAAAGTTCCGCGGTACTCCGTTAATTCTTCAGGCGTCAGATCGCATACGAAAGCTTTACCTTTCTTAATTAGGGCAATGGCAGCATTGTAGATTTTCTCCGCATAATCGGAGCCGTAATAGATGTGTTCTTTGGGATCAACGCCAAGCCACTTGATATCCTCGATTATGGCGTTAACGTATTCGATATCTTCTTTTAACGGATTAGTATCGTCGAACCGCAGATGAAAGGTACCGCCGAAGTATTGCGCAATCATAGCGTTCGTAAGAATCGCGTAAGCACTCCCGATATGGAGATAGCCGTTAGGCTCTGGAGGGAATCTCGTGCGCATTTCCCTGCTGAACGGCTTCCGTTCAAGCTCTTCGCTAATAAGTCTAAACATGTGATGCTCCGCTAAATGTTCCTTTGAATTCTCCATTCCGAATTCCTCCTAAAAAGAATTTCGCTTCTTAAAGCCTACCTATAGCCCTAAGAGCAATTCTTACTTCGTAAGCATTAGCTAAGGCATTGTGAAACAAAAAAAACTTCACCCCCAAGACGTTAAGTCTTGGGGACGAAGTTTCGCGGTGCCACCCCAGTTTGTTAATATGTCGCCACATTAACCTCTTCAAGTACGGCATTGCATGCAATGGTTATACTCTAGCTCTGTAACGGGAGCTCCCGTCATGCCATCACCCGTAAGGATCCGTCATGCTGCTCAGAGGCTTGTTTCGTGGAATCGTCCTCCGCTCCTTCTCAGCTGCCGGAGCTCTCTGTTCGAGAACGTTATTCCCTTACTCTTCTCTTCATCGCGTTTCCATAATTGTTTATTATAATACGAATAATTCCCTATTTTGTAAACGGTATTCCGTTTTTAATCCGGTTGTACTCTTTCATCGTAATGGAAAGCACCGTGCCATGCTTACACCGGTAGAACTTGCCGTTAATGAACCACTCATCCGGCAAACAATAAAGGATCACAGCTAAAAACTTACCTATCGTGCTTTTTGAGATTGATAACTGATTAGCTGGACCGTTCCTTGTGTAATACTATACCGATACATAAATTTTACGACGGGGTGATGGGAATGCATGCAAATACAAATAACCGGGAAGCCATCGAGAAGGTAAGGGAACTGATCAAAGACATCAAAATCGCGATGCTCACAACGGTGTCGGAGGAAGGCCTGGTGTCACGCCCGATGAAAACGCAGGATGTCGATTTCGACGGCAGCTTGTGGTTTCTTACAAAAAAGGATACGGAGAAATTTCATGAATTGCTTCAGAACAAGCAAGTAAACGTAGCCTATGCGGACAAATCCTTTGTCTCCATTCGCGGCGTGGCGGAGCTTGTGGACAGCACCGACAAAATAAAGGAATTCTGGAATAAAGCCTACGAGGAAATACTGGAGACGACCTATGACGATCCCAACCTTGTTCTGATCAAGGTGGATGCCGAAGCCGCCGAGTATTGGGACTCCGGCAATAAGTTCAAGATGGTAAAGTTTCTGTTCAATAGATTGATGGGTAAAAATACGGAAGGAACAGAGCTGAACCAAACCGTGGAAATGAATTAATACGGCCTCATGCACAAACTCGCTTCGGAAGGAAGCGGGCTTGCGGCATGAGGCTTTTTTTAACCCGTTACGTGAATATAAAACCAACCCGCCAACCACAAGCCAAGAGGAAGCAGCACACTTGCAGCCGTTAGACTGTGTGTCAACGGTTTCTTCCGAATAAATGAAAAGATCGTATCCGACAAGAAAAAGATAACCGCAGCCAATAAGCTGACTTGATAAAGAATAAGTCCAAAGACGCAATGAAACACGGCGGATACCGTCAATTGAACCCAACGCCTTGGGGCAACAAAATGCGCAATGATATCGCTGAGCAGCGACGTCATCGATCCATAAACGTAAATAACAGGACCGGCGTACATCATATATATAGTGACCATTCCAAAAGCTTCATGCAATCTCGCTCCTAATGAAAGGTTGTTATGGATAAGAAATAAATCCGGCTCCCATAAGGCAAAAATAATAGTAAATAAGAAAGCGGTTATTCCGGCGCTTATGATTTTTCTCATGAATAATTGGCCCAAAGCTGGATGCATCGTTCCTTCTCCCCTTTCCTTGACGTATGCAGTATGAACTTACGAGCATCATACATTAGGAGCAAAGCGTACGTAAGTCCTATCTTTTGTAGTACCTGGCTCGGAAAAAAATTTTTTTCAAAAAATGATTTCCGTTGTCGATTTCAGTATCCTTCGTTCGTTGTCTACATAGAGGCTGAAGAAAACAGTCTAAACCAAGCGATGGAAGGATGTTATTCAAATGGCAAAACTTACGGCTTATATCCTATCAGAAGACGCGAAAGCACAGGCAGATTTTTATGTTCAGGCACTGGGCGGGGAAATTTTGTCCGTCGTCACCCACGGTCAGCTTCCAGAGTCCAATGAAGAACTGAAGGACAAGGTTGTTAATCTCAGCATGACGGCAGCAGGCATTACCTTTCTCATGTCCGACTCCGTGTTTGAGCCGCTTAGGCAAGGGAATGCGATTAATCTAAGTCTGGAGTATTCTGATGAAGCTGAAGCACGTGCTGCCTTCGATAAACTCACGGTAAACGGCAAAGTAATTTGTCCGTTGGAGCCGGCTTTCTGGGGAGCCTTATTTGGACAAATCGAAGACAGATTCGGCATCAGATGGATGATTACAACTACTGCGCCACAGGCTTAATGTGCATGAAAAAGGGGCTATCTCATAAGTCATTTAATTGACGATGAGATAGCCCCTTTTATTGGGGTTAAACAGCAAACTCCGCATTTAAATGTTCTTCCGATCGCCATTGTTCAGTGTTCAGGGATTCCTTCAAATAAATGACAAACGTTTAGTCTTATTTGAAGGGGGCAGCAAGATAAGCTTTCACCTTCTGCACCGCTTCCGCTATCGTACCCGCTTCAATCTCGACTCTATCCTGACCGTATTGCATCATGGCATGCTCATAACGCGGATCGTAGTAATGCTCCAGCAGCAAGCGGACTGCCAGCTCGTACTGGTCTTCCGTTAAGGCCTGCATGATTTGAGCAGCGATCGGCGTATGAATCCGTTTCTCAATCTGCTTGAACGCGGCAATCAGTTCCTGCTTGTTCTCATAAGGATTGTAGTCCTCCACAATATGGCGGACCCTCTCTTCCAGCGGCAGACGGATAAAGAGCTGCTTCCCGGCTTCTTTCTTCTCAATCAGGAATGGAGGCAATACGGCTTTGCCGATCCGTTTGCTCTCTCCCTCCATCAGCACGTACGGAGCTTCCTGCAGTTTCAGCAGATCCGTGACTAGCAAAGCTTCGAACGTCTTCTGATTATTCGCCTTCTGCCCGACCTGACCAAAGATCGAACCTCTATGGCCCGCCATGCCTTCCAAATCAAGAACAGGATAACCTTCTTCTTGAAGCTCGCGCAATATCGTCGTTTTTCCGGTTCCCGTATGGCCCTGCAGCACAATCGCCTGCGGCTTGAGTTCGAGATGCTCAAGCGTATCCACAATCCATTTCCGGTAGGTCCGGAAGCCTCCGGTCAGCCGGTAAGCCCGGATTCCCATCAGTGACAGCACCGTAGCCGTTGTCTTGCTTCGCATGCCGCCGCGCCAGCAGAATACGGCTTTGGAGTCTTTGATCTGCTCGAAGGATTTGATGAACGCCGGCAGCTTGGCCGAAAACAGTTCAAGTCCCCGGTCCTTAGCCGCTTGGACGCTGACCTGCTTGTAAATCGTGCCCACTTCCGCCCGCTCGGAATCGTCGAAGAGCGGAATATTCAGGCTGCCCGGAATGGTGGAATCGGCGTACTCCGAAGGAGAACGCACGTCGATCATAACGATTTCTTTTTTATCCCGTAATGCCAGCAATTCCTCTATGGTGATGTCTTGAAACAAGTTAACCGCTCCTTATTCGATCAAGCTACAGTACAACGATACGTCCCGGATGGTCGGCAACCGTTTCTCCGATAATAGCCGCTTCCACGCCGGATTGCTTCAGCTTGCCCAGAAGCTCCTCCGCTTGGCTGCCTTCGACGGAGATAAGCAATCCACCGGAAGTCACCGCATCGCATAAGATCCATTGACCGATCTGATCCAGCGTATCCGGGAAGGTAACCGAATTCTGCACATGGGCGAAATTGTTCTTGGTTCCTCCCGGAACAAAACCTTCCTCGGCCAGCTCTCTTACGCGCGGGAGCACAGGCACTTCATTCGCATGAATGCGGATTCCAACTCCGCTGCCTTTGGCCATCTCAAGCGAGTGACCAATCAGGCCAAACCCGGTGACGTCCGTGCAAGCATGCACATGATACGGCTCCATGGTTTCAGCCGCCGTCTTGTTCAGCGTAGCCATCACATCCGTCACGCGCTGAATTTCTTCATCCGACAGTTTGTCTTTCTTGATGGAAGTCGTAAGTATGCCTACGCCAATCGGTTTGGTCAGGATAAGCTTGTCTCCCGGTACAGAACCTGCATTGGTTCTCACTTTATCCGGGTGGATGAGGCCAGTAACGGCCAATCCAAACTTTGGTTCGTTATCGTCGATGGAATGGCCGCCAACGAGGGTAATGCCCGCTTCCTTCATCTTATCGCCCGCACCGCGCAATATATCGGCCAGTACTTGTTTGTCCAGCGTCTTGATCGGGAATGCAACGATATTCAGCGCGGTCAACGGTCTGCCGCCCATAGCGTAAATATCGCTGATCGCATTGGCAGCGGCTACTTGTCCGAACGAATACGGGTCATCGACGATCGGAGTAAAGAAATCGACGGTTTGCACCAGCGCAAGATCGTCGCTTAATTTGTATACGCCTGCATCATCGCTTGTATCGATGCCGACCAGAAGATTCGGATCCGCCACGGGTACTGGCAGGGAACGGATAACTTGCGACAGGTCGCCTGGACCAATCTTGCAGCCGCAGCCGCCTTTGGTGGAGTAGGAAGTCAGTTTGATTTTTTCAGTATCGGGCATTGGCTCGTATCCTCTCTATATAAGAAATGTTTTATAAAGCTAACCATATAGAATAATGATAAAGGATTATGCGGATAAAATCTAATTGTCCGCCTTAAGCACTCCGTGGAAAAGAAATTATTTTCGCCTCATGCAGCAAAAAAAGCGTGGCTTCCTTCTCGGGAAACGCACGCTTTTGACTTACAACAAGAGTTACTTCTCGATCATAATCCAAGAAAGCATCGGCTTGGAATTGCCCGCCTTAACCGCTTTTACAACAATTTCTCCGTTTACTGCCTCAATATTCTCGAATACCTTCGCCTCGCGTTTCGAGCCAATGACGTAATTGCTCAGCAAGGTTTCGCCGTTAATGGTCAGGTTCATATTCCTATCGCTTGCTTTCCAAGGGTCATAGAAGCCAACGGTTACTTTATACGTTCCTTCCGGAAGCTGGAAGCGGTAGGCGATTCCTTTGCCGTTCTCGTTGCCGTCGTACTGGCGGATCGTTTCATACGCGTCCACCGGTGAGGTTTGGGCCCAAGTCTTTCCGTCATCGGCTACATAGCCCCACTTCATTCCGGTAATTGGATCTAGACCGTATTCCTGCTCCTCTTGCGACTGGAAAATGCCCAGCACTTCGCCGTCCTCCAGCGTGCCAGGCGTTCCGTCACCGGCATCCGCATAATAGACGACTTTGTTATTGGAGTTTGGCGTTGCATCCATTGGAGCGGATTCCGAAGCTACTCCGCCGCGAATGGCAATGACCTTAAACGAATAAGCCGTACCGTTCTGAAGTCCGGTTACAACCGATGAGCCGGGTGCTGCAGGAACCTCCGTTTCCGTTCCGCCATTCTTTGGCGCATAGTGAATCAGGTAGCTGTCCGCTCCGTCTACTTCTCTGTATTGAAGCACAACCTGCCCATCGCCCTCTTTGATCTGATAGATTTCCGGGGCGGCTGTCAGGTTTTCCGGCTTACGGGCAACCTGCAGGTAAGCGAATTGCGCGTCCGCCCAGCTATGAAGTCCAACGCGTCCGCTTGTGTACGTCGAATCCTTTACGTCAAAGATGAGATTGCCGTCCACATAAGCTTGAATACGCTGACCGTCGAGTTGAACCTCCAGCTTGTAATACTCGCCTAACTTAGGCGAGAAAGGCACGGCCTCGGCCAGATTTTGTCCGTCTCGGCGAAGGAACAGAATGCCGTTCTCAAAGCCAAACACATAACCTTTCGAATAGCTGCTGCCGCGGAACGTGATTCCCCAGTCCGCTTCGCCATTGGCATACTTCGCAACGGCCGTAATGGTTCCGTCAACGATTGATAGATTGTTAACGCCGATCTCGCCGCGGTTATTGCCGCCGGAAACATGCTTCAGGAGCCCGTCTTCCATCGCCCATTTGCTGACGTCCTGCGTGTAGCCCGCAAGATTGCCGCTTGTAAAATCGTCCTTATACCGGATTTCCCCATTAACAGGTGTTACAGAAGTTTCCGTATAGCCGGTTCCTTTGCCGCCTTTGCCAATCGTCGAGACGCGGACGGTTACCGCTTCCCCGTTGGTCAGACCGGTTAATACGGTTTTGTTGCCGCTGATCTGCTGGACATTGTTGTTCAGCGAGGTTTGAACCGTATATCCGGCAGCCCCTTCAACGGCACCAAACGTAAGCAGGGCTTCTCCATTGCCCGGAATCGCAACCAGCTTGCCCGGCGCGGCAATGTCCGGCTTTACCGTAAACTCGGCCGTAGGCTTGCTGGAGTTGTTGCCGTCTACGGCTTCCACAACGCCGTAATACACCGTTCCGTTCGCAAGTCCGTCAATCTGAATCTTGCCGTTAGGTACTTGGGCCAAAACTTGCTTATCGTAATTCCCCGACTCGGTGCCATAACGAACGCGGTAGGCGGATACGCCAATCTGAGCATCGTAAGCGAGGTTAAAACCTCCATCCGTGCTTGCTGCTTTTACGCCGGACGGCGCAAGCAGCTGAGGCGTGCCGTATGCTTTCTTGGAGGTCGGGCCAAAGCCTTTGTCATTGCCTCCGCGAATGGTTACGCCATACTGCACGTCATTATTTAGACCTTGAAGGATAACGGTATCGGAGGACATATTCGACAGCGTCAATACCTTCTTGTCATTTTTGCTGCCGTATTCCACTTCGTATTGGTAAGCGCCTTTTGGAGCTTGGAAGTCGATTTTAAGACCTTTGTTGAGCGGCTCTACCTTTACGATTTGGGGTGCATCCGGCTTTTTGTTATCTTTTACGACGTCGCCGTTAAGCGTCACGATTGAACGGGCCGGGATAACCGCATCAAACGAGCCGTCGACCGATGCCGGAATGTCCGCGCCTCTCGCCAGATCCTTGTCAGCCGATGTGACATAAGGCTTCAATACATGAACCGCCTCGTGTTTATCGATGCCGCTCAGTTCAACCTTGATATGTTGCTCCTTCGCGCTGTCGTTAACGAACACTGTCGTTACGGTATTTTCCCCTTCATGCTTGTATGCCGATCCGAGCAGCGCGCCGTTGCGCGCGTTATCGTCAAGGCCGGAAAGCGCTATACGCTCCGCGCCCGGACGAATAAATTTACTGTAGTTGCCCAGCGTCCAGAACATTTTGGAAGTGAGGATATTTTGCTCGTCGCCCGGGTTATGGAAGTCGGTATAGATCAGACCGTCCTTGTAATCTCCCGCGGATACGGCCGTCCACCACTGCCATGCGGAAGCATTGGCTCTCGCCAGGTCGAAATGGATCGTCTTCGCGATATAGAGGGCCGGGTCAATGCCAAGGTCGCGGCCGGGACCGTAGTCCCCGAGAATGCAATATTCGCTCATCCAATAAACCGCTTCGCGGTCGTATTTGTTCAAATTGGAAAACAGCAAATCCCTTAATGTACCGTACCGGTCATCGCCCGCCTTGCTGTAATCCGACCAGTAGGAGTGAGAAGCAATATGGTGCCCAACCGCTTCCTGAAGCTCCGGATCGCCAAGCAGGTCTTTAATATATTCGCGGTATTTGCCTACGCCAAGGCTGTTGGAGCCGCCGCTATACTTCTCTTGGCCCGAGAAGGATTTGAACACTTCATCATCAAGCAAAGCCGTAATCTCTACGCCGTCAGGCGCGCTGATCTGCGTCTGCAGTCCTTTGGCTTGCAGTTGCTTATACAGCTCGAGAATAACCCGCTTAATATCGTCGTTGTTATACCGGTTGCCTTCCTGGCCTGCTTTGTTCCAGTCCCAAGTCGGTTCATTAATCGGGCTGATATAGTTCAGATTAATGCCTTGTTCCTTAAAATGTTCAATGACATCCGTCAAGAAGGTCGCGAACTCGTCCTCGTACCCGTCCTTCAGGTTCGTGGAGCCAACCGTGGAATCCGGCTGGGCATGGCCGTTCTTCGTCATCCATACCGGCGGGCTGTTGACAAAGCCGATAAGCGTATCTACGCCGCGGTCTTTGGCTGCCTGCAGGAACCACTGTTGACCGGCTTGCTTGCTCCAGTCGTAATTGCCGTTCTCCGAGGACTTAAACGATTCGACGCGGCGCCAAGGATCGGTAATGATCGTTTTGTCCGTCTCGGTTGAGCCCGCCCCGATATTGAAACGCCAAGCGGTAAGGCCAATCCCCTTGTCCCTTGAGAAAAGCAGATCCGCTACCTTGTTCTTGTTCTCCTCTGTCCAGTTCTTCCCGAGCTGCTCCATGCTCCAGGCGTCGGACGCTCCAAAGTTATCGATGGTCTGGAAGGTGGTTGAGGCATCCACTTTTACGACGGCATCGTATGTAACAGGTGTTTTCCCAGCCTCTGCCGCATAAGTTGGACTTCCCAGCGAGGTAAGGCTGATGACGGTACCCAGCATCGCTGCCGCTGTTCTTTTCTTAAGTTTGAACGGTTTCAATCGTCTTCCCCCTTAAGTTGAATTGGTCGGGCCAGTTAAGAAAACGGTTTCATGAAACCGGTTTCCTAAAGCGCCAAAAAGGTGGAGCACGTCATCTTCTGAAGGCTCCACGCTCTCGATTTTACTTCCTGCTCCTTTCCTCCACATCCTACTTTGCTCCTAAATATTCCATCCTTCAATCGATATTTTTGTCTAATCCTAGCTTTTTTTGTTGAATTAACAAAATGAAATAAGCAGCGGTAGACCAACCGTTTGCCAGACCCAAGCAAATAAATTGGCTCCAGTCTATGAGATATATTCATTATTCCGAGCTCGAAGCTTGCACGTACTATGAAGCATATCGTCTAATGAGGAGTTGAATAATGAAAGCTTTAGTTACGGGAGGCGCGGGCTTTATTGGTTCCCATCTGACAGATGCACTGGTTCAAAGCGGTGCCGATGTCCATGTCATTGACAATTTATCTACGGGCTTCAAAAGCAATGTCCATCCCGATGCCGTTTTCCATGAACTAGACATTAACAGCGATGCGGCTATGCAAATCATTAAGCAGGTCAGACCCGATATTGTATTTCACATGGCTGCGCAGGTCGATGTCCAGCGTTCGGTAACTGATCCCGCCTATGATTCTTCGGTTAATATTGTCGGAACGATTCGTCTGATGAAGGCATGCCAGCAGGCTGAAGTCGGCAAGCTTGTTTTTTCTTCTACCTCCGCTGTTTATGGCGATGCCAATAAAGAAAGAAACTTGGAGGATGCCGTTGCAGCCCCCATCTCCTATTACGGCCTGTCCAAGCTAACGGGAGAGAACTATATCCGGCTGTTCCACAAAATGCACGGTCTTCCCTATACGATATTGCGCTACAGCAACGTGTACGGCCCTCGGCAAAACGCTTCCGGGGAAGGCGGCGTCGTATCTATTTTCATGAGCAAATTAAAGCAAGGCCTTCCGCTTCACGTAAACGGCAGCGGTAACCAAACCAGGGATTTCATCTATGTGCAGGATGTTGTACAAGCGAACTTGGCGGCCATTCATCAGGGAGACCAGGAAACGATTAATATCAGCACGGGACTGCGCACTTCCATTAACAATTTGATTCATATGATCAAGCTTATTCATGGACAAAATGTCGAAATCACTTATGGCCCGGAACGGCCGGGCGATATTATGGACAGCTGCCTGGACAACGCAAAGGCCAATCAACGATTGGGCTGGCGGCCTGCAAGCAGTTTGTTTGAAGGGCTCTCCCAAACCTATCTGCATGTGCCATGAAACAACAAGAAAGCTAATATCGTCACTGCTGCCAGCGGGATATTAGCTTTCTCTTCATTTCCTTCACTTGGTAGCCACATAAATAATTGTAAATCCATCGTCTCTTCCGGGCACAATTTCGTAGGTCTCGTTGTCCTGCGTTACAACCTGCAGAATATGAAAGCCATGCTTGACAAGCAGACTGCGCAGCTCCTCCGGACGGTAATGACGATAATGATGAGGGTTTACGCCATGCAAAAAATAAGGATTCTTTAAGTGAGGAATAACGTTTTCATTAGGCGCCGAAATAAGCAGCACCCCGCCTTTATTTAAGCATTGATATAATTTTCGGATAAATGACTTGTCGTCCTTCATGTGTTCCACCGTCTCGAAACAAATAATGACGTCATAGCTTGGCAGCGGTAGTTCCTCGTGAAAGGAACCCGATAAATCCGTTTGGCAATAAACGGTTTTGTGGGAGAAGAAGTAATGTATCGCCCAATTTAATCCATGCTCGGACCTATCCACCCCGACCGCTAATGTACATGCGGAATGGGCTGCCAAATAATGCGTTCCAAAACCCGAACCGCAGGCGGCATCGAGCAAAATATCGCCGGGACGGATAAACCGTTCCGCATATTGGTAGCGATAATAATGATCAAGCATGGCATCTTCTATTGACGTTGCATACATTCGTTCCATCTTCGCAATTTCGTCGTCCATTTTTCTCCCTCCAGCAGCCTTGAATTTTAAACTTGATACGCAGAACAGATATTTACCATGGTATATCTGTACATTGCATATGACCGAATCTATGAATCTAATGTATGAAAGCAATAAAGAGGAGGAGATCAGCTTGACCGATTGGATAGATTTTTCCGCACAGGAGGTTTCGGTCGGAGCGGGAGCGCTGCCGCTGAATATGGCTGCAGGCACTGAGATTTTGCTTACTTCTATCTTTCTTCCTATGCCCAGTCGTCAAACCCGGATTAACGGTTATGCCACCATCGGCTGGGAGACCCCTCTATTACAGAACACGCAGCGCATAAATATGATTTTCCGAATTCGCCGCGGTGGGTTTACATCAGCCCATAAGTTGATCTGCTTGGTCAAGGATACCGCGTCGCTTGGCCGCGATGTTCCGGTATTAACGATAGATAAGACTTTATCTTTGCAATTCAGCGATTTGCCAAGCTCAGCGAACGTCGGAACTTTTCAGCAATACTGCCTGACAGCAGAGCTCGCAGGTGCCGGTACGGCCACAATCTCCGGATCTGTCACGCTTATTGGCGGAACTTTTATTCTATAAAAAGAGGAGGG
Organism: Paenibacillus sp. MMO-177; assembly: GCF_037147795.1. Classification (NCBI taxonomy): domain Bacteria; kingdom Bacillati; phylum Bacillota; class Bacilli; order Caryophanales; family Paenibacillaceae; genus Paenibacillus; species Paenibacillus sp. MMO-177. The sequence continues at coordinate 164,023 of NZ_JBBCUR010000007.1, forward strand.
TAAAAAAGCTATGGCCATCCATGACTCTGCTTCAATTACAGTATTGCCGGGCACGCATTCCCTCCCGCTTCCTATCCCTGCCGGTACGGAAACCTTGCTTACATCCGTATTTCTTAAAAGCTCCGGCCCTGACAGTAAGATCTTTATCGAAGTCTCCGTATGCTGGAGGGCCGAAGCGTCTCAATTGCCTATTGTGCCGAAGATCATACTCCGGCTAAGACGCGGCGGCGCTACCCCGGATTTCCCCGAAGTATCCCAAATCGCAGACTCCTATTACGTAAACCGCAAAACTTCCTCCATCCCTGCCACAACCACCTTTTATCATGTGGAATCTCCCGAGCCGGGAACAGCCGGGTTATATCAAACCTATTATTTGACTGCGGAATCCGCCGGAATAGGCAGGATCACCGTAATGGGACCGATCGTTTTGAATGGAACAACAATCGGTTATTCCTAACGATTTTTGTTTTTTGAAAGGAGGTGATAGCATGACTGTTACAATTGTAGACTACCAGTATCAAGAAGTTGCCGCCGGAACCGGTTCGCTCCCGTTTACAATCTCTCCGGGTGCCGAATACTTGTTGACTTCCATCTTTCTCCAAGTGAACAATATCAATAACCGGATTGAAATCAAAGCATCCATTGGCTGGGAAGCCCAGCTGCTGCTGCTCAATATCGTTCCGAAGCTGCTCTTCCGCATCCGGCGCGGCGGCATTTCCGCTCCTGCTCCTGTGGTTTATCAGACAACGGATTCCGCTTTTATCGGAACCGCGCAAGAAGGCCCTTGGGTAGCGCTTGATTTCACGACAGCCTTCCAGCATACGGAAACGGCTACGGCTGCTCTGGTTGGTACCTTCCAGCAATATTCCCTCACGGTTGAACATGTCGGACAGAACTCGGTTACCATTACCGGCCCCGTGCATCTTGACGGAACGGTCTATCTGTAAGCAGGCAACCATTAAGTGGTTGGTTAGCTGGATTCCGGCTAACCAACCGCTTCGTTGTTTACCGGTCCTCGAAAATATTCTGCGAGCCGGTTCGGGTATCCATCCATACAACGAAAGTCGTTCCCGCCGCATTGATTTCCAGGTCGTTATAATCGCCAATGGACGGTGTAGGTTCTCCAAGAGAAGGGTCTGCGTTTGGATCAAAGGAGACGCTTGTAATCCGCCGGTTAGGCAGAAACGTATTGCCGGCATCATTAGACTCGGCTAAATAGACATCAATGAGAGTATTGGTTACGCGGTTCGTATAGTACATAGCCTTAAAGGCTCCAGTATCACGGGAAACCGTCGCATTGGGCAAAAAGTTCTGCGTTCCGGCAGGGCTGTCGTCAATCTGCTTTGCGCTTGACCAGGTATTTCCCCTGTCCGTCGAACGCGCCATAAAGATATGCGCGCTGCCTGTACGGTTGTCTTGCCAAACGGCATAAACGATACCTTGACCATTAAACGGCGAAATATCCGTTGCCATATAAGCGATGGTCAAGACGCGGAAGCCAAAGGTTGGAACCGGAAGAGGAGTGGGGACGAGGCTGACAGTGGATACCAAAACGATTGGCCCAAAGGTTACTCCTCCGTCCAAAGATTTCCGCATTAAATATTGCGGTGTTCCGGGACCGTATTGCATCCAGCCGACATACACATCTCCTTGCGGTCCGATCGCAATCGTTGATCCGAAGCTTGTTACGCCTTGCACCTGATTCGTAAGCAGAATTGGCGGAGACCAGGTCTGTCCTTGATCGACGGAACGCTGAAACAAGGTTTCCGACTGCCTAAAATCGTTAAAGTACCGGGTATACGCAATGTACGCTTGACCCAAATAAGGGCTGCCGTTTGCCGTATCAATCGTTAGCGCCGGTTTGTCATTATAAACAGCCGTCCCGTAGCCTTGATTGACAATGATGGGAGCAGAGAACGAAGCTCCGTTGTCGATGGAACGATAGACGATAATCGAAGAATCGCGCACAGGGTTTACGTTAAGCGCGGTAGCGGCAACGAGAAAGGTCTGAGCATAACCAAAAGCGGCTACAGCATCTCCGGAGGCGGCAAATCCGGCGGGAGGAGAAAGCAAATTTTGCGCATATGATACGCCCGCGTCAATCGAACGGTAGACCGTTGTCATGTTATTGCCTGAACGCAAATCATTTGTTGTTACCACAATAGTGGATTGGTCAAGATTATTAAGCGCAATGGATGGCTCCTGCTGCGGCCCTGAAGGGGTAATTTGCTGATTTGCCATCTATCGTCACTCCCTTTCTAAAATTTATTAAGACTGGTTGGCTTGGAACAAGATTGAACCGACAATATGGTCATCTACGATAGAAAAAGAGCCCGGAATATTCATCTGATAGGCATGGCGCAAATAGGTGCATATTTTTGAACCGTGGTGACCGGGATGCTTAGGCGGATGAGATACCTTACGGGTGTGTTGATTATTCAGAAGCCGTTCATACTGCTTTTCAATTCGTTCTGCCATTGCGGGGAGCGACCATTGCTGCAATCCCCAGCTGTGTCCGTTCTTGGCTAATCGGTTGCGAAGCGGCTTGTTCTCGATCAGCAATTGCAGGCAGCGAGACAGTTCGCCGCTGTCCCCGGCTCTTGCCATCAATCCGGTCTGACCGTGCTGTACCATCTCCGGAATACCTCCGGCATCCGAAACAATTAGCGGCTTGCCCGCAAGCTGAGCCTCCATTACGGCATACGGCTGGTTGTCATTGAGGCTTGGAAGGACGATGATATCCGATTGCCGCATTAACGCCGGCACATCGTTTCTGCTTCCCGCAAAAACAACATAAGGCGATAAGCCAAGATGAAGCGCTTTTGCCTCCAGCTCCTCCCGAAGATTGCCGTCGCCAACGAACAGGCAACGCCAATCGTTCCTGGATTGCTTGAGCAGATACAGGGCATCCAACAAGCTGCTGTGTCCTTTTACTTTATCGAGGCGGGCTGGACATAGAATATTGCAGTGGTCTTTCGGGAGCCTGAACGAATTTCTTTCTTTTGTGCGCTGTAAAAAACGTTCGATGTTCATTCCGTAAGGAATCACTTCCATATGATCACCGGGAACCAAATAACCGCCAAGCGTCCGATGCAGCCAATTGGTCGGCACAATAGCCAAATCACTGGAGGTTGCGCCATAATATTCTCTGGCGCAGGCATATTTCCATATCGAATCCGATGGCGCCCGCCCTTCCAGGGAAACCCAGAAATCGGTTGCCAGGCACCCGTGTATCGTATTGATCAAGGGAATGCCATCCGGCTTGATTTGCCATAAAGCACGCGAGGAGATAACGTCTTGAGCGTGGATAATATCATAACTCTGAACGCCCAAATACGCGGCAGCCAGCGCATAACAGCAAAACTCGATTTCCTGGTCCACGATCCAAGGATCAATCGGGATCTGCTGCGAGGCATACACCGTTTTTATCTCTTTTTCTATTAGAGGTCTAAACAGCTTTTTTTCAACCCTGCGGCCGGAGTTAACAATATAATAGCTATTCTCGTCCGGATGCCTCGCGAGTATATCTACTTTATGTCCCCGCTCCTCCAGGCTGGCTTTCAAATCCTGCATATATGCCCATACCCCGCCTACATGCGGAATGAGCCAATACGTTGCTATAAGAATTCTCATAAGCTTTCAGCACGCTTAGAGGTTAAGGTTTTTTCGTAAAGAAGAGCCGTCCGGTTAATCATGGTTTGCAAGGACCAATTACGCAGTCCATGATATCTCGCTTGATTAGCCAACTTCTTCCTTTGATCTTCATCACTAAGCAGTTTATTTATGCTCTGGCATAACAGATCCGCTTTCCCTTTCTGGAAAAGGACGCCCGTCTTCCCGTTGTCAATCATTTCAGGTATTCCCCCTGTATCTGAAGCAATGATCGGTTTTCCAGCCACCTGCGCTTCCATAACGGCAAACGGCAAATTGTCATGAATACTCGGCAGAACAATAAGATCCGCTTCCTGCAGCAGCAACGCCATGTTGTTCTGGTGACCCAGAAATGTGACATGTTGACCTAATCCCAAACGGTTTACGGATCGTTCCAGTTGCTTGCGCATGAGTCCGTCTCCCGCCAACCAGCAAATCCAATCCGAACGGGATTCCTTCAACAAAGACAAAGCTTGCAGCAATACGGGATGACCCTTCACAGGATCGAGACGCGCAGGACATAGTATTACCTTCAAGCCGTTTTTATTGAAGGAAGGCGTATAAAGGGCGGTTTGATGGAGGAATCTCATCGTATCAAAGCCATATGGAATGACGGCTGCCGAGGAAGCGGTTCGGGCTGGTTTTGCGTCATACTGCCGTTTAAGCCATTGAGAAGGAAAAACGATTCGGTCTGCCGCTATTCTTCCGTAGTAATCAAGCGCTTTCGCCCATTCCCAGGGCAAGGAAGGCTCCGAAAAAATACCCTGATATCTCCATTCCTCTGCCAGATCTCCATGGAGCGTTAATAGCAGCGGAATATTTGGGGGCTTTACTTCATAGGCGCCTATTGCGGATATGACGTCCTGAGCATGGATGAGATCATAATGATGTAATCCGAAATGAGATAACGCTTGACGGAAAGCGATGCGCTCGCTTTCCATATCAGCGAGCCAAGCGTCAAAGGAATTCGTCTTTCTATTGTAGCGCGTACCGATCTGCTGCTTTACCGCCGCCGAAACAGCCAGTTTATCGATTGTTTTCCCCTTGTCGGCAATGTGGTATTTCATTCCCGTTTCGTTGTGGGAGATAATATCGACGTCATGCCCAAGGTCTTCGAGTCCCTTCCTTAATGCCAGCGTATACGTGGAAACTCCGCCGGAATAAGGAATACACCAATAGGAAACAAGCGCAATCTTCATTCCGTCCCTCCTCTGGCTAGACCGTCTTTAAGCTGATGCGTTCCCGATACCATTCAATCGTTTTAATTAGTCCTTGTTCCAGGGAAACGGAGGGCTTGTAGCCAAGCAAAGCTTCTGCCCGGGTCAGATCTGGCTCGCGAGCCGGCATATCCTCATAACCCGGACCATAAGCTTCCGCATAGGATTTCAGTATAATCGGCGACGCAGAACGGCTCAGACTAATAATCAGCTGCGCAAGCTGAAAAATCGTCACGGAATGCGTCGAACCGACATTAAAGGCCAGACCATCGGCGTCCGGTCTCAGCGCCGCGACCGTTCCGCTTACGGTATCGTCCACAAAGGTGAAACATCTTCGCTGCGTGCCGTCCCCATACACCTCAAGCGGTTCGCCTTTTAACGCGGCTGTAATGAATCTGGCTACCACCCCCCCATATTGCGAGTTTGTTTGCCTAGGTCCATAGGCATTGAAATAGCGGAGCACCGTCACCGGAAGTCCTTTCGCCGCATAGGCAAAGCACATGTGTTCATCAATGGATTTGGCCGTTGCATAGCTCCAGCGATGGATGGAAGGTGCGCCGTATACGCGGTCCGACATCTCGTTAAACGGCAGCTTCTCATTTTTCCCGTAAATCTCCGATGTCGATGCGAATATCACTTTCTTGCGGCCCGGATAAGCCAGTTCAAGAATATTGCGCGTGCCGTCAATGTTGCCTTCAATGACTTTAATTGGATCTTCAACCGTATTTTTTACTCCTAGCACGGCTGCCAAATGGCAAACGGCATCCGCTTGACTCACGCATTTCTTTACTAGCTTCCTGTCAAGCACCGAGCCTACTATAAGCCGGTGACGAGGATGATTGAGCAAATGAGCAAGAAACTCCGGCCTTCCATTCGAGAAATCGTCCAATGTCCAGACAGTATGCCCTTCCGCCAACAAGCTTTCCACAAGATGAGAGCCAATGAATCCCGCTCCGCCTGTTACTAATATTTTCAAGCAAACTCCCTCCTCAAATTAAGATAATGTTTTTCCGGTCCGCAAGTTTGCTGGTTGCATTCCTCGTGTCCAAGACGATAGGAGTATGGGCTGCAATAAGCTCGTATGAAATATTGGAATGATCCGTCAGAATGACGGTGCAATCGTAATTTTTCATATTCCGGGCAGTAAGCGGGATCGAATGGAGGGTGGTTGCGCCAACATGCAGTTCGTTAACGTAGGGATCAAAATAGCCGACATGGACGCCTTCCTGCAGCAAACGTTCAATAATAGGCAAAGCGATGGATTCGCGCATATCGTTAACGTCTTTTTTATACGTGACTCCAATAATCAGCACTCTGCTGTCCTTCAGCTCTTTTGGCTTCAAAATTTTGGACACTCTCTCTACGATATAGGCAGGCATACTCTCATTTACATGCGAGCTAAGCTCGATGAAGGGCATATCGATCTGATGCTCTCTTGCCTTCCATAGCAGATACAAGGGATCAACCGGTATGCAATGTCCGCCAATTCCGGGGCCGGGATAATATTTGGTAAATCCAAACGGCTTAGTCCCAGCAGCTTCGATAACTTCCCAGAGATTGATATCCAACTCTTCGCATAGCTTAAGAAGGCTGTTCATAAAGGAAATGTTCAAGAATCGCTGGCAGTTCTCCAGCAGCTTCGTCATTTCCGCGGCGCGAGGGGAAGAGACGATAACCACCTTCTCAAATGCGGTACCATAGACTTCTTTTGCGTACGAAGTGCTTGCCGGATTCACCCCTCCTACGACCTTCGGAATTTGCGACAGCTCCCAATGCGACCCGGGATCGATCCGTTCCGGCGAATAAGCTAGCAGAAGATCCGTCCCGACCTCCAGTCCGGTACTCTCTCTCCAGCAGCGGCTTCAGGATTTCCTCGCTGGTCCCAGGGAAGGTGGAGCTCTCCAGAGCGATCAGCTGACCTCTTTTTAGATGGGGAAGTATGCAGCGCGTCGCGTTTATAACAAATTTCAAATCCGGCTGCATTTGCTCGTCAAGCGGTGTCGGAACGCATAGAATGATGACGTCAGCCTTCTCTATCACTTCAAACGAATGACTGACATGAAATTTTTTTCCGCTGAAAAGCTCCCGAATATCGTTTCTCTTATAGTCGGATAAATAGGATTGACGTTTCTGCAGCATTTGAATCTTGCGAATATCGGTATCGATTCCGTATACCGTATTCCCCTTCTCTACGAATAACTTCGCAAGGGGCAAGCCGACATAACCCAGGCCGATTATGGCGATTTTATATTTATGGGCAAGCTCCAATCTCTTTCAACTCCTTCAATTCATCTTCTAGCATGATACGCAAATGAATCAGAGAAGCATTGGATTAATGTCTAAAGGCTATGAAAATAGTAGTTTATCCCGAATTTTCGAATCGGAAGAGATAGTTGCCCTCTTATAGCGGTTATTGCCGGAAATCTTCCTTTTTTACGGGATACCTAATAGGACATTGCCCGCCCGAAAATACGAGTGAAATAGGTTCATGTACGTTAACAATGCTTTGGTTGAATCATATACTAATGGGACGACGGACCAATCGGAGGACAAAACATGCGAATCTTAATCGCTTGCATGTGGGCACTGCCGCATGCCGGCGGCGTAAATACCTATGTCAATCAACTTGTCAAGGGATTACAAGGTGCCGGACATGAAGTTGATATATTTTCCACGACGCCGGACGCGCAAGGCTTCTATATTCCAAGCCGAAACTTATCGATAGACAAAAGTCGGCTAACCCCTCTCATTGCCCGCCAAACGGATCTTTATTTGGATCAGCTGCTGCCGGGGATCGATCCATGGATCAAACAAGCAGAGGTTGATAGATTGTGCATGGAAGCAGCTGCTTTGTATTTCGGATTGGCCGAATACGATGTCATACACGCGCAGGACATCGTAAGCGCACACGCGATTTCCCGCGTAAAGCCTGCGCATATCCCCCTTGTCACAACCATTCATGGCTGTCTTACGAAGGAATGGTTTGTTAAATTGAAGGAACTGGGCTTGACTGACCAAAATATAAACTCTCCCTTGTGGTACTATTCGTCCTTGCGGGAGTATCTTGGCGCAACGGTCAGCGATGTAACGATTTCTCCTTCGCTATGGTTGAAAAACGAACTAGTCAATGACTTTGCCGTTCCCGAAGAATGCGTGACGGTTAGTCATTACGGGATAGATATCGATGAATTTCAGAATAAAATGCTAAGAGAACCTACGACGATTAAGCCCCTGGCGGAGAAACTATTTATATGCCCCGCCCGCTTCGATATCGTGAAGGGACATTCCACTCTCATTCATGCCTTTGCGAGACTAAAAGAAGAGCGTTCCGACTGGGTCTGCTGGCTGGTCGGAGACGGTTTCCTCCGCGAGGAATTAATCCAACTGACCAATCAGTTTGGTCTATCGAATCATATTCTCTTCTGGGGACACCGGGAGGATGTGCCCGAAATGATGCAGCAAGCGGATTTTGTCGTTCTTCCCAGCATGCAGGACAATCAGCCGTTCGCCATCATTGAAGCTCAAATCGCGGGGAAACCGGTGATCACCTCCGATGCCGGCGGCATTCCGGAAATGGTTGCCCACCTTCAAAACGGTCTGGTAGCTCGCATGGGAGACCCTGAGCAGCTTTATGCATGCCTTCGTACGGCCTTGGAAGAACCGGAACTGCTTAGCGCGATGGCGGAACAGTCGAAAGCGTGGGGACATTCTCATTGGTCACTGTCTTCTATGATTTCACGGGTTCTGGAGCTATATGAATCAGCCCGGAGTAAACATGCGGAGGAGCGCCTTGCCTTTGAGGCTCAATCTGGGGAACAAAACGGAATAATGCCACAGGAGGAACGCAAATGGAGCGCTTATACCCCAAGAAAAAGAAAGCTGCCAAATCGAAAAACAAAAAAACGCCGAAGAAAAATAAGAGGATCAGGAAGATAAAGAAGATAAAAGCCGCAAAAACGCCGTTACGCAAAAGAAGAAGGAAGCGCGTAACGACTGAAGCTGCATCGTTAAACCTCGCCCCGCTGTTTGCATCGCCGCTCGATCCAAACTTTATCCTTTCAAAAACGGATGAAGAGGTTTGGAGGCGTATTCTGGAAGTCCGGCCCAATGGATACGCCCTTCCTGACCGCTTAACCTTCCAAAGACTTAAAGAAGCCATTGCGCCGATAGAGATACCGGCCCCGGAGCAATAAAAAAAGCAGGCGTTCAACCGCCTGCTTTTTTCCTTATTCTTCCCGCTCCTGCGTTCTGGATAATTCCTGTTCCTTGCGATGCAGGTTTTGTCCGTAATTATCTATCTTGGAATCAAGCCTCGCCAGAATGCCTGTCATTTCTTCGATCCGAAGGCGGAGCTGTTCCCGTTGCTCAATGAGCAGCTCCTTTCTCGCCTGCGTGGTATGATCGCCTTGCTGGAACAGGTTGACGTACTCGATCAAAGCTTCGATGGGAAGTCCGGCGCTTCTCATGCATTTAATAAACTCAACCCATCTGAGATTATCCTCGGTATACTCCCGAATGCCATTGTTATTGCGGTTCACGGACGGGATTAATCCAATACGTTCGTAATAACGGAGCGTATCCTGTGACAGGTCGTACCTGGCGCTTACTTCAGCCATTCTCATACGATTGTCCCTCCTATCCTATAATCAATATAACAACAGTTTACATCGTTGACATATCAATGACAAACCGGTATCGGACATCGCTGCGGAGCACGCGTTGATAAGCTTCATCCACCTGATCGGCGCTGATCCGCTCAATTTGCGGTTTAATGCCATGCTCAGCCGAGAAGTCGAGCATTTCCTGCGTCTCGCGAATGCCTCCCACAAGCGAGCCGGCGAGGCTGCGGCGCTGCATAATAAGGGAGAAAGCTTGATACGTATCCGGTTCGGATGGCGCGCCAACGTTAACGAGCGTTCCGTCAACGCGGAGCATCGACAGATAGGCATCCACATTGAGATTGGCCGATACGGTATTCAAGATGAGGTCAAACCGGTTAGCCAGCTCTTTGAATGTATCCGGATGGCTTGTCGCGTAATAATGATCCGCCCCAAATGCCAACGCTTCTTCCTTCTTGTTCATCGACTGGCTCAGAACGGTTACTTCCGCTCCCATGGCATGCGCGTATTGCACAGCCAGATGGCCAAGACCGCCCATGCCGACGATAGCTACCTTCTTGCCGGGGCCGGCATTCCAATGCTTCAATGGGGAGTACGTTGTAATACCCGCGCATAAGAGCGGACTAGCCACATCGAGCTCCAGACTGTCCGGAACGCGAACCACAAATCGATCCGTTACGACGATCTTCTGGCTGTAACCGCCATAAGTCGGCTGCCCGTCATAATCGAGGGAGTTATACGTACTGACAACGCCTTTCGTACAGAACTGCTCCTCGCCCCGAAGACAATATTCGCATTCGCCGCAGGAGTCTACAAAGCAGCCTACCCCAACGCGGTCGCCAACCGCAAACTTCGTAACCGCGGATCCAACCGCTTCGACAACACCCGCAATTTCATGCCCGGGAACAAGCGGGAAGATCGCTTCGCCCCATTCGCCAAAGGCCGTATGAATGTCAGAGTGGCAAATGCCGCTAAATTTAATATCGATCAGAACATCGTCGGGACGTAATGCCCTCCGTTCAATCGTTGTTTTTTCAAAAGGTGCTTTCGCGCTCGGAACACTGAGTACATGAGATTTACACATTGGTTTCTCTACTCCTTTTATCTATGAAATGAAGAACACAATCGGAGTATACATGCTGGAGTGAACTCCAAGTCAAGCTCTAGTCCAGTCCCGGCCACTTTTTCCCTTTGAAATCTTTTGGCGTGACGCCAACCATCTTCTTGAACAGCTTATTGAAATAAACGGGATCATGGTAGCCGACAAGCTGCGCAACCTCGTAATTTCGAAGAGAAGGCTCTTCGCTCAGCAGTTCCTTGGCTTTCTCTATTCGGAGATGAATTAAATAGTCCGTTATCGTCATGTTGGTCTGATGCTTAAACAACCGGCTTAAATAGTTGCCGTTCATCCCGACTATGCCGGCCAGCTTATCAAGCTCAAAGGGCTCCCCGTACGCTTGCTTCAAGGTTTCTTTAACCGTTTCGACCGCGTGATGCTCCCGGTCCTGCAGAAGCTCGGGCACCGTCTCGGCAGACTTGAGCTTGCTCTCAATTTCCTGAAGCACGGCTTCAAGCTGGGATTTGACGATCGGTTTAAGCAAATAATCCTTCACGCCGCTGCGCAAAGCCGCTCTTACGTACTCAAACTCTTCAAATCCGCTCAGAACGATGATTTCAACGGCGGATCCGGTCTGCCGGATGTTTTTAATCAGTTGAATCCCGTCCATCCGGGGCATTTTGATATCCGTAATGACAAGGTCGAGTCCTTGCCCGCACAAGCTTTCGAACTGCTCCCAAGCCGCTTCCCCGTTAGAGAATGTACCGATTACTTCGATTCCGGGGTTAAGCTTGGACAAAATTTTGGCCAGCCCCAGACGGATAATTTCCTCATCATCGACAATCATCACTTTCATGCCTATACACCTTCTTCGAATCGTAAACGTTTGTTATGGTTTAACCCCTTGAATCGATTCCCGATAGACCAAATCGCCAAGGATCATGAGCTTTTCAAGCGGTTCCTCCGGACGCTCGATCCGCTCCAGCAGTTTATCTACCGCGCGGATGCCAAGCCACTCCTTCGGTACGTTAACGGTTGTGATGGGAGGGTAATGCCTGGCGGCATCCTCAATATTGTCAAAGCCGGTTAAGGAGAAATCGCCCGGCACCTCCAGCCCCAGCTCTTTCGCTGCTCTGTGAGCGTCAATGGCTATGGAGTCATTGGCGCATACCAGTGCCGTCGGAAGCAGCCGCTGCTTCTTGCGGCGGATCAGCCAGGCTTTAATCGGCTCGTCAAAATGCTCCATCGCCTCCAAATCCGTCAGATGATCGTGCCTGTCCCAAAGCTCAAACTCCTCCATCGCATGCCGAAATCCGTTCCAACGTTCGAAAAAGCTGCGGGAATACCGGAAATTCCCGATAAAGCCGATATGGCGATGACCAATTCCGATAAGATGCTTGGTCAGCCGATACATGCAATCATAATTATTGACATAGACCGTGTCGGTTGGAATCAACATGTCCTCATGGTCAACGAGCACCATCGGAATACCAAGCCGGTGTATCTCGAGCAGCATGGAGGAAGCAATCTCGCCAACCCCAATCATGCCAAGCAGTCCTTCCGGCTTCAAGAGCTGCAGGAAGCCTTCAACCTTCTGCTCCATCACGATGACGCTGCCTATTTCTTTTTCCTCCAGCCGGCTGGCTATGCCGTCCAGAATACGTCCCCAATAGACGGAATCCCTCGTTTGAAACCTGATGTTGGGCATAAGCACAAGCACGGATTGCCTGCCTCCGGATTCCGTGAATCTGTCGTCTTCTTGTCCGGTCTTGCCCAGCTTGACATACCCGCTGTTCTGCGCAAAATACCCAAGCTGCGAAGCGACTCCGATAACCCGTTCCTTTGTCGCTTCGCTGACGCCTCCCTTTCCGGAAAGGGCTTTGGACACGACATATTTGGATACCCCCAGATGATCCGCAATTTGCTGCATGGTTACTTTTTTCGTCATTATGGTCTTCCCCCGTCGCTATAATCCGTCAATCCCTTATCCTCGTACCCGTAAACCGGCAGTTTCAGGACAACCTCCGTACCGCCTTGCCGGCCTTCCAGCACCTGTATGCCGTAACTGGCGCCGCAGTGCAGCTTGATCCGCTCGTTTACATTCCGCAGGCCGATACCGCCCCGGCCGGCTGTGCGGACAGGCTGCAGGTGGTGAAAAGCTTGATTTAACCGCTCCCTTGTTTCAGGCGCAATGCCTACGCCGTCATCCGCAATACGCATCAGCATGCTCCGGTCATCGGGTTGGGTAATCAAGATTTCAATGTTCATAACCGGCTTCGAATCATCATACCCGTGTTGTATCGCATTCTCGACAATAGGCTGCAACAGCAGTCTCAGCGTCGGAATTTCAAAGAACGGCTGATTCTCTTCCAAATGAAGATGAAGCCGGAACCGGTTCGGATACCTGTAGTTAAGCATCTCGACATAATGCTTAACATGATCGAGCTCCGCCCTAACGGTTGTTCTCTCCCGTACATCGCCAATGCTGTAACGCAGCAGCTGACCGAATTCCGTCAGCATATCGGCAACCGCTTCATCATCATTCAGCTCCGCAAACATCCGAATCGTCTCCAGCGTATTGTACATGAAATGCGGATTAATCTGATTCTGGAGCGCGTGGATCTCCGCTTCGTTCTTCTTCGCTTCGATATCGTAAATGTCTTTGATCAAATGGTCGATTCGTACGATCATGCGGTTAAACTGAAGGCCGAGCTGTCCGATTTCGTCCCTGTGCCGGATAGGAAACTGTACGCTCAGATCGCCTTCCTGAACCTTGCGCATCAGCCGCATCATTTTCCTCAAGGGCTTCGTTAAGGCAATGGACAACAGAATGGAGATAAGAAGCGCAATCCCGATGATCGCAAAAGCAGCTGCCCAAGTCGTGTTCCGGGTACGGATCGAATCTTTGTTCATCTCCTTCTCCGGAATGAGGACAAACCATTTCCAGTGCGTATCGGCCGAAGTCGTGTAAATGACGAGCTGCCGCTGCCCGTCGATATCGGCGTAGAAGTGTCCGTTTTTCTCGCTAAGGGCAGCGGCCTTGCCCGCGATATCGCGGGCACTGTGATGGTTATCGCTGTCATAAATCAAGCTGCCCCGGTCGTCCATGATCAGCGCGCTGCCGTGAGTAAGCTTGTTCATTTCGACAATCTGATCCTCAATGACGCGAAAATCGGTGTCCACCGCAATAAGCCCGATCGGCTTAAGCGAGATGTCGTCGAGTATTTTGCGCACGACGGTCAAAGCGTTTTTTTTGCTGTTTAACGTGCTGACATAAGTTTCGGTCCCGAGGAGCAGCGCTTCTCCGCTTGATTGATCGGAAACGCTTTTCCACCGACGGTAGCTCTCTTCCAGATTGCTCCGCACGGAGCCGGTCTCCGTCGAATAATAGCCGTTGCCGTACGCATCAAAAATATATACGACATTCGCGCCTCTTTTTATATTATTGATGAATTTTACCGAGGACTGGATTCCCCGCTGAATCTGGAGCAGCTGATTGATGTCATTCGCCCCCGATTTTCCGTCACCATTCTTACCAAGCCGTTCATAATAAGTATTGGAGCTTATCAGATTTTGCTTGATCTCCGCCTGATAAGCCGGAATAGAGGATACGCGCATCATATCCTCCGCGTAGTCATCCATCCGTTCCATCATGGCAATCATCAAGTTGTTGGAATAGGACAAGGTTGTTTTCTCGATAGAGCCTGAATAGTTGGAATAAGAGATGTAACCGATAAAAGCCAGCGGCAAACATATGACTACCAGAAACACGGCCAGCAGCTTGCGCTCCATCGGCATGTCCGTCAGCTTGGACCATACCGCCCCGGCCCATTGTTTCGCGTTTATCATGCTAGTCTTACCACCCTCATCTGATATACCCAAACATTATACGACAATCCGTTAGCAATCGCATGTTTTTGTTATGACAGATTTGTATTGTTAGCTAACTCCCCTAACAAGTTTATGAATGGGCAAAAGAGACCTCCCGCCTATCCGATTGGACGGCGGAATGCCTCTTTCCCTTGTTATTGCAACGAAATTTGACGCAGGTGAAGCTTGGCGGCAGCTCCGCTGCTGCCGAGCTCCTCCAGCTTAATGCCAATAACCTTGATATCCTTCAGATCGACGCCTGCCGCCCGGGCAGCGTCCTTCAGCGAAAGCGTCAGCGACGTATAGTCCGCGGCCCCAACCGCTGCGGGAGCGCCGCTGTCCACCCAGGTCCAGCCGCTTCCGCTCTTGATGAAAATACGCGCTCTAGCTGTACCTTCGCTTAGCTTAACTTCCGCTGTGAGGGAATCCCTGCCTGTGAAATTAAGTGCCGACGGATTGATAGTCAGTTCAAACTCCTCGTTCCAGGCATGGGTTGCCGGATTCTGTCCCGTATTTACCAGCGGGAAATCGACGGTTAACGTCCCTTCGGTTCCATCGAAGCCTATGTTCCCAGCGTTTGCCGTATTGTTATCCAGCTTCCACCCTGCTACATCGCCGGCAGCTCGGAACGAATAGAGCAGCCCGGCCGCTGTGCCCGGCGGTTCCGACGCGCCGGGTAGCTCGGGAAGTCCCGCTTCATGCACCGCCCGAATCTCGTCAAAGCTTAGCATGCCGTTATGGCTGCCGCCGTCCATTGCATTGATATAGATATTGAAATTCGTGACGCTCTTCAGCGCTTCCTTCGTAATCGGTCCTCCGGAGCTCCAAGGAGCAACGGCAAAATCGGCAAACGGAATCGTCAGGCTGTATTGTTCCCCCGGCTCTAGAGCCGGATAAGCTTCATACGCCGTGCCGTTGATCATAAGCTGCACGACAAGCTTCATCGGCTTGCCTTCTTTGGCAAAGGAGCCCGACTCATCGGTCTTAACCCAAAGCGAAAGCGCATTGTTGCCGCTCCAGTCTGCCGTGCCGAGGCTTTTTCCCACGCCGGTATAACCGGCTGTGCCAACCGCATAGTCCAGCTTCATGCCATATTCGCCGGCTGACTTGGCCTCCCCGCTTAAGGAAACGCCGATATCATCGCCGCCAGCCTTCGGATATTTGGCTTTAAGCGCGTCGCTGGAGCCCCCGTATCCTTCATAATCGTCAATAAGACCCGTATCAGCAGCCGGAGCGGCATACGTATTGTACAAGCCGATTTCATCGATCAGGACCGTGATTGGCTCGGATGCGGAGAGCCCGCTTCCCACAAGCGATACCGCGAGCCCGGATGCCTGCGCGGCCGCGGCTTCGTTATTCAGGTCGATAACCGCTTCGTAGCGGTAATATACCTTTCCGTTTACGGTAATGGGCTCCAATTCCGAGAGTGCGCGTTTCGTGGCATTGCCGCCGTATTTGGTTCCCCAATCCTCCGGGTACATCACAACGGCCTGCACCGCCCCCTCTTGACCAAGCGCAGACGGAAGCAAACCGGACAGCTTTACCCGTTTCACTTGGGACAGGTTAACATTTCGAAGCCCGTCGCCGGTCAGCTGCAGCTTTAGCTCCTGCCAAGTATCGCTCGCCTCAAGACCGTCCGGTATGGTAAGTCCAAGCATGCCTTTCCCGTCCATCGCCTTATGCTCCAGCGTCATTTGAATGGAAGACGGGTAAGTACCGTTATTTTGAACGGCCGACATTTGGCCCTCTTGATTAAAGGTAAGTCGATTCACGGCGAGCTCGGGCACTTTGACGAATACCGAAAGCGTCTGTTCAAGCTTTACTCCGCCAGGCAGAACGGCATGAACCGTAATCGAAGCCGAATTGCCGTTTAATGACGCTTCGGGCAGCCATGCACCCGCATAGTAACCTTCTCCGTCCAGCTTCATTTCCGTCTCTGTAGCGCTGCCCCTGACCGTATAGGTTACTTTTACCGGCTGTGCATGGACTACCTTCGCCCGGATAACGGCAGGCGCGTCGGTTACGGTGCCCACATTCGTCGGCGAGACAATATGAAGAAAAGGGCTTTCCTCCGCCGTCTGCAGCGTCCTGCCGTAAACATTATCATTTTGGATATCTCGTGCAAAAGCCGTATACGGATCTTCGTAGTAACGGATGAAATCCTGCAGCAGCTCATGACTGCCTTTTCCAGACACATCCTTATAAGGAACGAACAGGTTATTGCCTTCGCCAAAGTTGGCCCAGGTCAGCATATAGGCAATCCTCTTGGCATCCGGATCGTTTTTGATCGCATTCATCACCTTGGTGAACCATTGCAGCTCGTTATTCCCGGCAGTCTTCATCCCTTGCGCGCTGTAACCGTATTCCGAAAGCGTCGCGATTTTTCCTTTACGGTCCGCCAACCGCGAGATCATCTTCAGATCCTTGACCATTCCGCCAAGAAAAGCATCGCCGCCCGCATTATCCTTGTTATCGTACTGGTCCATTCCGAGAATATCGACGTACTCGTCTCCCGGATAGGTTGTCAAATATTCGCCTTCGTTGCCGTTAAACGGTCCGTTAGGGGAATACACGTACAGGAAGTTGCGGACATGCCGCGCATCGCGCAAATATTCAACGGTATAACGGTAAAGCTCCGCATATTCCGCCTTGGTCGTTGTGGAAGCCCCCCACCAGAACCAGCTGCCGTTCTGCTCGTGGAAAGGCCTGAACAGTACCGGAATCAGACGTCCGCGGTCATCCTTCAGCCCATTTGCCAGCGCCGCAACCCGGTCCAGGTATTGCTTGAACTCCCCGTTCTTATCCCCTCCGGGAAGAATCCGGGTAACTACGGATTGCGCCGCTCCAGCCGAATTCCCGGTATCCTTGAAATCTCCGCCGGTTACGAAATTGTAGGGATGCGTGCTGAGCGTTACGATGCCGCCAAGCTCATAAGCCCTTTTCATTGCCGCCGACAGCCCCAATCGGCTCGCCTCATAATCGCCCGCTGCGCCCGGAGGATTCTCTCTGCCCTCCAGACTCAAAGTATCCCAGCCAAATACGGCCGGATAATCGCCAACGTCACGGTTTACATCGGAGATGACATTTCCGTTACCGTCTTTCCCCGCAATAGAGACCGTTGTGTCATGCTGATGGCCGAACAGCACTTCTTTCCCCCGCGTATCCTGCAAAAAAGCAAAGAGCGACTTTGTTTCGCTAGTAGCCTGCGCGTCTACCAGATCTGCGGTCGTTGTCACGCCCATCCCAGGATTATTGGGGCTTCCCGTCTCCGTCGCCCCTCCGGACTGCAGCTTGCCGTTTTTCCATGCATAGGAGCCTGCCGCGGTAATCGTCTGGCCGTTAATAACGGCATGACCGCCGAGAAGGTGGATCGTTACTTCTCCAGCCGTCGCTTGCAGGACCAGCGTTGAACCCGATGCCCCGCGGCCAATCGTAATCGAATGAATCGTTGCTCCGCTTTCCGCCACGATGTCGCCGGCCGAATTCAACGACAAGCTCTGAACCGTCGAATCACCGGATACAACGACGCGAACGTTCCCCTCCGCGCGGTTTACAACGAGTCCGGAGAGAGCTGCTTGCCCGATATGCACGGAGTGGTCGCCCCCGCCGGAAACGAAGGTAGTGCCTTTGACATTTACGGCTTCCAGCGTGGCTTCTCCGTCCGCAATTCCCGGCGCAAGGTACAAGTTTCCCGAGATAGCTGCGTTTTTAAGCTTTACGCCGGGCTGATTGATGATGACATGGCCCTCCAGCTTGCCGCCGGATTCAGTGCCCGCTTCCTGATACAGCTTGCCGACCAGCCGGTCTATTACGGCAATGAGCTCCGCGCGCGTCATCACTGCGTATGGCCGGAAGGTTCCGTCGGGATAACCCGTCAAAGTACCGCCAAGCGCCAGAACCGGTCCGCGCGCATAGTCGCTAATTTGCGTCGAATCGGCAAACGGCAGATTGCCGGCGGGCTCAGGCGGGCTGAGATCGAGCACTCTCGCAAGGATAACTGCGGCATCCTGCCGGGTAACGGCAGCGGACGCCTTGGACAAATTACCGGGAAAACCTTCATAGTAACCTGCCTTGCGTGCAATGCTCAGTGCATCGGCATACCACGCCTCGCGAGGGATATCCTCAAAGGCGCTGCCGGACTTGGCATAATAGCCATACAGTCGGTTCATGATCATGGCCAGTTCCGCGCGCGTTACTTTTTCGTCAGGATGCAAAGATCCGTCCGCATAGCCTTTGATAATGCCATACCCCGCCCACCTGGACATAGCCTCGGAAGCCCAGTGCGCCCCATTTTGCACGGCGGCCTGAAGCTGTACCGGATAAGTTGATTTCCCAGGCATGCCTGCCGCCTGAATCGTTCCGGGGAATAAAAGCGCTGCCGATAACGCGGCGGCCATCAGTGCGGTCGACCTCTTCTTAGCTTTGTTCAAACTTGTTCACTCTCCATGGACAGAATGTGTTAAAGCGCTTTCAATTCAAAGAAAAAACGAAGCCGCCTGCTGCTGTATGGCGGATAGAGAGAACTTTCCCGTTCCCTCTATCGCCTTATGTCCATGCTTTCTATTTGACAGCCCCATTGGTGACACCGGCAAAGATATAACGCTGCAAGAACACGTACATAATCGCGGTTGGGATCATAATAATGAGAATCGCGGAGGATACCATTTGCCAATCCCCGCTGTTGACGCCAAAGAACCGCATTAACGAAGTCGAAACAACGACGTTTTCCGAGCCCGGCAAGTACAGAAACGGCGTATACATGTCGTTATAGATGGCAATCGTCTTCAGAATGACAATGGTGGCCGTTGCCGGCCCAAGCAGCGGGAAGATGACGGAAAAGAAGATTTTGAACAAGGATGCTCCCTCCATCATGGCCGCTTCGTCCAAATCATAAGGAATGTTGCGGATGAACTGCAGATAAATATAAATCTGCAAAATATCCGCTCCGACATAGAGCAGGACGGGTCCCATCAGATGATTGGTCAGATCGAGTCCTTGAATCGTCTTGTAATTAATGACCTGGGTTGTAATTTGCGGAATAATGGTCGCGAACAAGAACAGTCCCACCAGCGGCCCCTGCAGCTTGAACTGAAAGCGGGACACCGCATAACAGAAAGCGGAACCAAGCAGCACGTTTAGAACAAGCGTCGTACCGAGTATGATAAGCGTATTGCCAAACGCTCTTCCCATATCGGCCTGCACAAAAGCTTCGCCGAAATTCCGGAAGTTCAGGAAGCTCTCGGGAAGCGCCATGGCCGATTTCGTTAAATATTCGTCGGGAGTCTTGAAGGCATTCGCCACGATGATATAGGGCGGGAATAATACGATAAAGGCTGCGATGAGCAGGGATACATATTTGGTAACGGTCCAGACCGGATTTTCCCGTGTCATGATTAATCCCTCCCTTTGTTCAAGAAGTATCTTTGTATGGAAAGCACAAGAACGACGCCAAACAACAAGACTACGCTCATCGCCGAAGCAAGTCCGTAATTATTGAACTGGAAGGCAGTCTCGATAATTTTCATAACAAAGGTTTGACTCGCTCCCGCAGGTCCGCCGTTGGTCAATACAAACGGAAGGTCGAATACCTCCAGAGCGCCGGTCACGGTCAGGAACAAGTTCAATTCAATAATTTTGTATATATTGGGAACCGTGATGAACCGGAATTTTTGCCAATTGTTTGCGCCGTCTATTGATGCCGCTTCATACAAGTCGGAAGGAATCGACTGAAGCGCAGCCAAATAAATAACCATATTAAAGCCCATAAACCGCCAAAATCCGATGGATGCTAGCGTATAATTCACAAACCTTTCGGAACCAAGCCAGCTTGTCTCCGAGCCTAGTCCCAATTTGCCGAGCAAATAATTAAGCGAGCCTTCCGTTGTATCAAATACATAACCGAACAAATAAGCGACCGCCACGCCGTTAAGGATATACGGCAGGAATAGCAGCAGCCGGTAAAAATATCTGCCTTTCAGCTTTCCGTTCAAAATAATGGCGAAATAGATTGCGGCTATATTTTGTACAATACCAACCACAAAATAGGCAATGTTATGCTTGAACACGCCGAATATCTCCGGATTCGTGAAAACCTCCTTGTAATTCCGCAACCCAATCCATTCTTTGTCCGCGCTCATGCCGTCCCAATTGGTGAAGCTGAGCCTTACGAGCTCGAGCGCCGGATAATAGGAGAACGTCAAGAGCAGCAGGAGAGGCAGCGCGACAAACATGATAATTATGATCTTTTTCTGTGTTCCAAAAGGAAGCCTGCTGAGCATGGAATCCCTTCCTCTCCCTTATCTAGTCAGCCGGATATCTGGATCCGGCATGCATGGGTGTGTGCCCCGGGAGCAGTTGTCGCGTTAAGACCATTGCCCCGCTCCCGAGACGGTAAGCATGCTTGCTATTTAGCCGCCGATTTTCTTGCGTTTGCCCAAAGCTTGTTGTATTTATCAAGCACAGCTTGCGGGTCCTTCGATAAAACAAACTCCTGAACCATGCTGCCCTGATCGATTTGCGCCGCATTCTGAATCGAGGTGGCCGCGTCGTTCGAAGGCCCAAGCTCAACGTATTGAGGGTTATAGCTGTTGAATTCGGCCAGCTGCGAAAGCTTAGGCTCTTTGGATTTCAGCGTCGGAATGAAGCCCGCAAAATCCTCATAACCGGATTCTTCAATCATCCATTTCACAAAAGCTTTCGCCGCGGGCACGTTGCCGTTCTTATTAACCGCATAGAACCAGTCCGGGTTAAGCGGAGCCTTAAGCGTGCCGGAGTTGTCGACCGGGAACGGGAAGAAGCCGATATCCTCCGAGGCCGCACCGTTGTCGATAACCTGGTTAATAACCCAGTTGCCAAGCAAATACATACCGGATTTGCCTTGGGCAACATCCTTTTTCGACTTCTCCCAGTTTGTCGATTTGATGTCTTTCTCCAGCAGGTTCTTCTCGTACAAGGTGCGGAGAATCGACCAGGATTGGCCGTATACGCCGTCCATCGTGTACGGAGTGTCGCTGTCCGCGCGTTTGTTTTGGTGATCGGATGCACCGCCTGCCATTGTCGGAACGTCGTAAATCCAAGCATCCAGCGGCCATTTGTCTTTAAAGTTGGAAGCCAGCGGCACAATTCCCGCATCCTTCAGCTTTTGCGCCGCCGCATAAAACTCGTCAAGCGTTTTTGGCACTTCGGCAATGCCTGCTTTTTCAAACGCCTTTTTGTTGTAGACAACTCCCACCGTGCTGTTTCCGGAGGAAATGCCGTACATTTTGCCTTCAAACGCTTTCAAATCCTTGAAACGAATCTCGTCCGAGAACTGAATGTCGTCAAGCGGCGCGAAATATTTCGGGAAGTCGGAGTTTGGAATTCCGGGTCCGATCAAAATTACATCCGGGAATTTGCCTGAAGCAATCCGGATTTTGGCGTTTTTCTCATAGTCCGTAATTCCTTCGAACTCAACCGTTACGCCAGGATACTTTTCCTCGAACCTTTTCTTGTAATCATTAAACTCTTTCCCGATCATATCGGTACGCTGCGACAGAAAGACGATTTTCCCTTTGATGTTTTCGGTGCCGCCTGTCGCATCGGATGCGGCAGGCGTTGCTTCCGCCGTGCTGTTCGAAGGCTTCGCGTTAGTGCTGCCGTTGCTATTGTTGCCGTTATTTCCGCCGCATGCCGCTAAAGTTGTTAGCATAATTGCACTTGACAATAATAACAATGACTTCTTTTTCATTCACAATTCCCCCTGATATTATTTTTGGTACCGCTTGCATTTCGAGTATATAACCATCCTCCGGATAATAAAATGGTCTGTATTATCTTTTCTAGTCTTAAAAACACTTTAGATAAAATGAATTCTCCCCCTTGCTAAAACCGTTATTTTTTACCGTTTTTCTTCTGTTTCATATAAATATAAGGTGCTCTCAGCCTAGGATCGGGGCCGGAAGTATTTTTTCACGCAAGCTATTGCCAAATGATTATTGATGTTGTTAACTTATGATAACAAATTATTATTTTTGTTATGCTAACAGATTAAGTTTGGAGAGATGCATATGAGTAAACAATTTATCGGCGGTATGACTTGGGGATGGACCGGAATACGGGGAACCTGGGGGACTGAAGAAGCAATACGCTCCATGCAGCTTATGGCGCAAAGGCTAAACGTTAACTGGACCGCCGTCACCTTTGCCGCGATGCAGGCACACCCGCAGGCTACAACGGTATCGTACAAGGAAGCCCCAACCGTTACGGATCAAGAGGTCCGTCATGCCATCGGCGAGGCGAAACGGCTCGGACTAAAGGTTGTTCTGAAACCTGTCGTGAATTGCGCGGACGGCACATGGAGGGCTCATATCAATTTCTTTGATCACGATGTTCCTTGCGAGCCCAAATGGTCGGATTGGTTCGCTTCGTATACCGACTTCATGCTGCATTATGCCGCAATCGCCGAAGAAACCGGCTGCGAGATGCTGTGCATCGGTTGCGAAATGGTTCAGACGGATCGCAGAGAATCCGATTGGCGAGAGCTGATTCGGAAAATAAGAGCGGTCTACTCCGGACTTATTACTTATAACTGCGACAAATATCAGGAGGATCATGTCAGCTGGTGGGATGCGGTTGATGTCATTTCCTCCAGCGGCTATTACCCGATTAACGACTGGGAACGGCAGCTGGACCGGATTGAAGCCGTCGTGCGCCGCCACCGGAAGCCATTCTTCTTCATGGAGGCAGGCTGTCCAAGCCGCCAAGGCTCCGATGCGCTTCCCAATGATTGGGGACTAGTTGGCGACCCGGATGAACGAGTGCAGCAAAAATATTTGGAGACGATGTTTGAGGCCTGCGATTCCAGAGAATGGGTTGGCGGTTTTATGCTATGGGACTGGCCGGCGCAGCTTTATCCGGAGAATCAGGCTTCGAAGAATGACGATTATTGCATGTTCGGCAAATCGGGCGAGCAAGTCGTCAAACGATACTACTCTCAAAAAACAAGGGAATATGCAGAAGAGAGACAACAATGGCGTCTTGAGATTGAGCGCGAGCTGGGCGAGAATATTCTCCCCTTCTGGCTGAAGCATACGCCGGATGAACGATTCGGAGGGTTTGTCGGCGAAATTATGCAAGACATGACGTATACGGCTCATGCCGATAAAAGTCTTGTATTAAACACCCGAATCCTGTGGACCTTTTCCTCCGCCTACCGGCTATTCCGGAAAGAGGAATATTTGGAGGCCGCTAACCGGGCTTACCATTACATCCGAAGCTATTTCATCGATAACGAGCACGGCGGACTCTATTGGATGCTGGACGCAGAGGGCAATCCGGTCTCTGCCAAAAAACAAATTTACGGCCAAGCCTTCGCGGTCTATGCCTGGTCCGAGTATTACCGGGCAACCGGCAATCCTGAAGCGCTGGAAGAGGCCGCGAGTTTGTACCGGCTCATCGAAAAATATGGGCGCGACCCCTTGCATCTCGGCTATATCGAAGCTCTTGCGGAAGACTGGAGCAACACCGACGAGCTTAGTCTTAGCGACAAGGATTTGAACGAGAAAAAATCCATGAATACCCATCTTCACGTGCTTGAAGGTTATACCAACCTGTACCGGATATGGCCCGACGAATCGCTTCGGAAATCCCTTTGCGAGCTGATTCGGATCACAATGGACTTTATCGTTGATCAGGGAACCGGCCATTTCAAGCTCTTCTTTGACGAAGCGTGGAACAGCAAATCCGGGCATATTTCCTATGGCCATGATATTGAGGGCAGCTGGCTTCTTCATGAAGCGGCGGAGGTGCTTGGCGATGAAGTTCTGCTTCAAAAAGCAAAAGCCGTCGCCGTCTTAATGGCCGAAGCGACGCTTCGCGAAGGAATCGATGCGGACGGCGGAATTCCCAATGAAGCGGACAGCTCAGGTCTGATTGACGAGAATCGCGACTGGTGGCCCCAGGCGGAAGCGGTTGTCGGCTTTTATAACGCGTACGAGCTAACGGGAGACGAACGTTATGCCGAGTCTGCCAAAGCTTCCTGGAGGTTTATCCAGAACTACCTCGTCGACCGGGAGCATGGCGAATGGTACTGGAGCGTAACGAAGGACGGCCGGCCTATCGACGGACATCCGAAGGTTGGCGCCTGGAAATGCCCTTATCACAACGGCAGAGCATGCTTCGAGATGCTGGAACGCTTGTCCCGTTAATCCACTATTACCCAATTTGGAGGAGTTATTGATGAATACTGTTTTTTCAAGCCGCAAGGAGACCCTTATCACCCGTTACGAACAATTAATCGAACGCCCAAATCACAAGCTGCCCTTCGGAAACGGCATCTTCGACCGCTACGAGAATCCGGTATTAACCGCAGAGCATGCGCCGCCGATCTGGTTGTATGATTATAACCCGGAGACCAATCCTTATTTCATGGAGCGTCTTGGCGTAAACTGCGTATTTAATCCCGGCGCCATCGAGCTGAACGGTAAATTTTATCTTGTCGCCCGCGTGGAAGGCCATGACCGCAAATCGTTTTTCGCCGTTGCCGAGAGCTCTACCGGCGTGGACTGCTTCCGCTTCTGGGATCATCCCGTCGTGCTGCCGGAAACCGAAGTCCCGGATACCAACGTTTACGACATGCGTCTTGTCAAGCACGAGGACGGCTGGATCTACGGTCTGTTCTGTACCGAGCGCAAGGATCCAGCAGCCCCTCCGGGCGATTTATCCAGCGCCATTGCCCAATGCGGCATCGTCCGAACCAAAGACCTTAAATCATGGGAACGTCTCGCGGATTTGAAAACCGGGTCGAACCAACAGCGGAACGTTGTTCTTCATCCCGAGTTTGTTGACGGACAATATGCTTTTTACACCAGGCCTCAAGACGGATTTATCGATGCGGGCTCCGGCGGCGGCATAGGCTGGGGATTATCGCGTTCGATGGACAACGCGGTCATCGAGA
Source organism: Paenibacillus sp. MMO-177 (assembly GCF_037147795.1). Lineage (NCBI taxonomy): Bacteria > Bacillati > Bacillota > Bacilli > Caryophanales > Paenibacillaceae > Paenibacillus > Paenibacillus sp. MMO-177. The sequence goes on from NZ_JBBCUR010000007.1 coordinate 189,370, forward strand.
ACGAAACGATTATGGACCATCGCCATTATCATACGATTAAAGAAGTTAAGAACGGCCAAGGGCCCGCTCCGATTAAGACAAGCAAAGGCTGGCTTCACATTGCCCACGGCGTCCGAAACACAGCGGCCGGTTTGCGTTACGTGCTGTACGCGTTTCTCTCCGAGCTCGACCGCCCCAATGTTGTCACGCATCGTCCCGGCGGACACTTCCTCGCTCCGGAAGGAATCGAGCGTGTCGGCGATGTCTCTAACGTCGTATTCTGCAATGGGGTTATCGCTCGCGATAACGGCGAAGTGTACATTTACTACGCTTCCTCGGACACGCGCTGCCATGTGGCAACAACAACGGTTGACCAGCTGCTCGATTATGTCCTGAATACGCCGGAGGACCCTCTTCGTTCGCATGCGTGCGTCGAACAGCGAATTAAACTGATCGATCGCAATCTCCAGCTGAATAGCTAAAGGCAAATAAAGGAGCTGTCCCGTTTGGGACAGCTCCTTTCGGTTATTGCTCGACATGACGCGCTTCTTGCCACTTGGCGTTGTATTGCTCGAACGTTTTCTGAAGATCGGGGGAAGCGATCCAATCCTGAATGTATTCTCCCGACCATAAAGATAGATTCGCCTTTTCCGCAATCCGAAGAAATTTGTCGCTTGGCGGCACGTTTTCAACAAACGACGGCTTGAAAGACAGGAACTGCTTCAACTGAGGCGACAAATCCGTGCTCGAATCCAGCTTTACGGGAAGATACCCCTGCTCCTTAGCATAACCGGACTGTTCTATAAAAAATTTCACCCACGATTTAGCGAGCTCCTTATTGCCGCTGAATTTGCTGACGCCAATAAACCAATCCGGGACAAGCGGGGCGTAACGCTTAGCCTCATCATCATAAGGAAAAGGAAAAAATCCGATATCCTCCGGCTTCGCTCCCGCTTCAATAATTTGATTGATAACCCAATTGCCGTTAAGAAGCATGGCCGCTTCGCCATCCGCTATTTTTTTCTTGGACAATTCCCATTGATTGTTCATCAAGCCCTGTTCCGTGTAGCCGTTATGGATCAACGTTTGAACGATCCTCATCGACTGTCCCCATTGATTGTGTATATCCCAGGGCTTGTCCGTATCCGCCATCTTGTTTAGGTAGTCGGGATCCCCCGACATAAAGCTTACCAGCTCTTCCCCCCAGGTCTTCATTGGCCACTGCGCACCGTAATTCAGAAAAATCGGAGTAATGCCTGCAGCCTTTAGCTTCTTGCATGCCTCATAAAAAGAAGTGAGCGTTGTCGGAAGCTTGGTTACGCCTGCTTTTGCCATTGCTTTCTTGTTGTACGCAATTCCGATCGTGGATGTTCCTGACACAATGCCGTACCGAACTCCGTTAACCGACTTATAGTCGGCGAATCGGACCGAAGCGAACAAATCGTCCGAAAGAGGTTCAAAATATTGCGGCAGGTCCTCAGCCAGCATATTAGCCGGCAGCAGAAGAACATCCCCCATATTTAGAGTAGACAAACGAGTCATAATATCCGCCGTATAATTGCTGAATCCTTGAAATTCCACCGAAGTGCCCGGGTGCTCCCGCTCAAACTGCGCGGCATACCGATCCATCGTACCATTCTCAATCAAATCCACTCGGTTGGTCAGCACGTTTAGCGTTTGGTTCTTAACGGTACCTTCGCCGGATTCGTTCCCGATGCCGGTATCCGTCTTTCTCTCCCCGATCGAACAGCCCGCAAGCCCCAAAGAAACGGCGAGTACAATTAACGTTATCCGAACAATTCCCCTCACATCCCGTCCCTCCTTAGATTATTCCGGGCTAATCCCGTCAGGAAGCGCTTTCTCCCATTATACGACAAAACCGCAACAGCCCGCCATAGGCGGGCTATACGGATAGCATGAAGCGTTCGTTCTCTTTATAAACTGGAATAGATGATATTTCTCAACCGCGGATGAATATAGGGCTCCTGGTTGTTCAGCAAATGCTGGGCATACATAACGGTCAGCTCCGTATCCGGATCGATAATCGCCATGCAGCCTGCGGCACCGCTCCAGCCGAATTCCCCAAGCGGGCTAAGCGATCCGCTTTGCGCTTTGGACGCATGCGTTCTGACGCCCAATCCGTAACCGTAGCCTTTCAGCTGCTCCCAGTTATAATCCCCGCGCATACGGTCGGTCAAATGGTCCGTCCTCATCAGATCAACCATCGTCGGCGACAAAATTCGCACGCCTTCCGGACTTGTTCCCTTATTGGTGAGGGCATTGAGGAATAAAGCATAGTCGCTTACGGTAGAGAGCAGCCCTGCACCGCCGCTCTCGTGTTCCGTGCCAAGCCGGTAGCCGTTTCCGTCTTTGCGGATTGCCTTGCCCAGTTCGTCCTTGAATTCGTATTGCGGAAGAAGGCGGCTCTGCTGCTCCTCCGAAAGATCAAACGCCGTATCCTTCATTCCCAAAGGTCCCGTAATCTCCTCCCGGATGTAAGAGCCGAAACGCCGGCCGTCCACAGCCTCTACCAATGCCGCCAGCACATCATGGCATAAGCTGTAGTTCCAGCGTGTGCCCGGTTCGAAAAGAAGCGGTTCTTTGGCCAATGCCTCGGCAAAGGCGCGAGTCGGCACCCTTCCTTTCGTTTGCTCCGCAACCTCCTTCAAGGAAGGAGATCCGATATCATAAGAGAAGCCGGCCGTCATCGTAAACAGGTCGCGAACAAGAATTGGTTTCTTTGCTCTTTCGATCTCAAGCTTTCCATCGGGAAGACGCTTGCGGACGTTCATGTCCGCATATTCGGGAAGGTAAGCGGACAGCGGATCGTTCAGCAGCATTTTGCCCTGCTCCACAAGCTTAAGAGCCGCCACGCAGGTCATAATTTTCGTCATGGAATAGAGATTGAAGATACGTCCCTCTTCAATAGGAGTTTCTTCTTCCAGATTGGAGAGACCGCTGCGATAACGGAATACCGTTTCATTGCGGTGAATAACCATTACCTCCGCCCATGGAATGCGCCAGGAGGTCAATCGGTCGATAAATTCGGTCAAAGCTTTCATGAGTGCACTTCCATTCTATGAGATAAGTTTCTATTCGTAATCCATAACAACCATCTGATGGCATTCCAGCTCGGGTACGGTATAAGCAACTGCGCCATCGTTGCTGCTGAACGGCAGCGGAGTCATTTGCGGCGCCAGATACACCTGCTTCACGGGACGAGATGTCCGGACGGAAACCTGAACATTGTACAGCGGAATAATATCCTCGATCACTTCCACCCCGTCGCCTCTTCTTACCGGCGAAGCATACAGGAGATGATTAACTAAGCGATTCCGTTCCTTCTGCTCCTGAAGGGTAACGATGCCCTGCGCGGGCAGACTGGTTTGAAGCGTCTTATCCGGAAGCAGGCGATCCAGCGCGTATAGAACGGCTTCCTTCAGAATCAGGCTGCCTTTCTTCGCGTAATCCTCAAATACGTTCCAGGCGATGTAGATTCCGCTATCGCTCTCCACCATGCCGGGGCCTCCGTTATTGTGGCTGCTTGGCGTATGCTGATGGGAGCAGAACGCAAACGCATCCCTGTTAAAGTACGGGTCTTCGCGCCTGCCTAGCTCGGTTCCCCCGTTAAGCTCAATCTTTTGCCCCTGGGAATAAAAGATGAAGGAGGCCTCCTTTAAGCTCTTTAACGCAAAGCCCGGACGGAAGTAGTCGGGTTTGTAAGGGTTCAATCCCAGGTACCGTACTCCGAAGTCAATGGCAAACTCTTCTCCTGCCGGATCAAGCCCGGACCAGCCCGTGGCGAGAAGCTTTCCGCCTTGCTGAAGGTACATCTCCAGCTTGTTCAGCAGTGGTTCATCAATTGCAACGTAATCCGGCAATATCAATGCCTTATAGACGCTAAAATCATGCTCCTTGTCGATAACGTCAAACAGAATTTTACCCTCAAGCAGCATCCGCACGGCTCCTGCATCGGAGGCTCCTTTGGATTGCCCATCCCGCGCTTTCTCATGGACGCCAAAAGCTTCAAGCGACAGAAGAGCCACATCGGCGACATTTGCCGCGTTCACGCACCAAGCTTCCTTGCTCTCAACCTCGCTATAAGCGGCGCCAATAAGCGCATACGTAGCTTTATCCATATAACCGTCCGGATGCAGCTGATCCCCGATGGAGCATTTCGCGCCATTGGCTATGCTGAGAGCCGCTTCGTAACGTAGGGCGTTCGGATGCTTATAGCCGCCGAATTCTCCCCAGGACGTATGGAATTTTCCCGTCATGCCAAGGAAATCAACGCCAAGAGTTTGGGCGTATCTGGCCGACAGAGGGAAATGATCGTAACCCCAGCCGCCCGTCGGCAGCGATTCCAGCTCCAAATGGGTGTTCATCATGGCCAAGTCGCGGCGTCCCCGCTTAATGTGTCCGCCATTGTGGAAGATCGGCAGTCCGGGCTTTACCGACTCCACCGTTTCCTTCACCCTTGCCGTATAATTGGCATACGTTCTCTCCCATAAACAGCGCATGGCTTGCTCATCCCTTGGATCCATGCCTTCTCGCCTTGCGCTCTCTATACAGTTATGGCAATAGCATTTGCGCACGCCAACAATATCGAGGAATACGCCGTCCGCATCGTAACGCGACACCACTTCGCGAATTTGCGCGAGAAGGATATCGAGATACGGGGAATTCATGCAAAATTGATGATAGCCCGGCTCCAAAAAGCCTTTTACCCAACCGGTGTTATCGTTCTCGTCGCGGATCAGCCATTCCGGATGCCGTCTGGCCAGCTTCTCGTCAAGTCCGGCGGACAAGTAGACCGGAGTCTTGACGCCAATCTCATGCGCAGCCTCGATCTGGGCGGCAAGCAGATCAAAGCTGAGACCCGGGTGGATCTCGTTTGCTTCCGAAGGATGGTAAGCCCAGCCGTGATGGCATTTGGAGAATACGGTAATGGAATCGACATGGCCTAGCCGCAGCATCTCCTGGAACTGCTTTTTGTCAAAACGTTGACCAATGGGGGCGATAGCCTCTGAGGTATGGAAATCTAGATGGACCTGGCGAAAACGCATAAGTTGTCATCCTTTCCGGTTCGGTTTACCTTAACTATATAAGTTCCGCGTTAGGCCGGACAGGTTCATTAACGACTTTTTATAGCACATTTTCTACCTAACGGACAATGGCCGTGATAAAATCGGGTAAGCGATTACAAAGGCAAAGGAGCTGTTGTCACCATGCATTGCCTGGAACTGATCATCCCTCCGCTTCCGCAGCTGTTAACGATCGGGCATTCCTTCTGGACGCCGGGACAGCAGCATGTGGCAAGATCGTTTAACGTATACGACATGCTGTTTGTTCTGAAAGGGACCTTGTATATGACCGAAGACGATGTGCCCTACGAGATTAAGGAAGGCAGCATGCTTGTGCTGGAGCCGAACCAAATGCATATCGGGCATCGTCCATGCGAGGAAATAACCGAAATCTACTGGATCCATTTCGCACATCCCGCCCCGGTCCGCACGATGGACAGCGGTCAGATCTCGTGGTCGATACCTTTTGTCAAAGGGAGTAACGACGACCTTACTCCCCATCGGCAGGTCATGTACTTACCGAAATTCGCGAATATACGAGCCACCGACGTTCTTCCGTTCCTGCAGCAGATGCTGGAGCTCCATCATACTTTGTCGCCCGCAAGCTCCTTGCCGCTCCAGACGCTGTTAGCCGGTCTGTTTGTCGAACTGCAGACAGCGGTAAGCAGCCAATTGGCTCCCCGGTCCAGGCTGCTCTGCGATCAGACGATCGCTTATTTGCAGCAGCATATGACCCGCCCGTTTGACGCGAAGCATATGGAGCAGACTCTGCATTTCCATTTCGACTATCTCGCCCGCTGCCTGAAAAAATATACGGGGATGAGCCCTCTTCAATATTTGCATAACCTGCAGATCAAAAAGGCGAAATCGCTGCTTGAGAGCACCGAGCATTCCGTATCCGAGATCGGCCAGCAAGTAGGAATCGAGAGTGCGAATTACTTCATAAGGCTGTTCCGCAAACAAGAGGGCATAACTCCCGGGCAATACCGTTCCGTCAGAATCGGCCGGGTATAACCCGGGTTGGCTACTTGGCGGCATAATGCAGCGCAGAGCGGTAGTCCAGAGGCGTCATTCCTTTTTGCTTTTTGAACAGCTTGCAGAAATAAGGAGCGCTTAATCGGCCAACCTCATAAGCGATCTGCCGCACCGGCATGTCGGTGCTTCCGAGGAGCACGCATGCCTCGCGCATTCGTCTTGCCGTCACGTAATCCGTCAGCGATACTCCCGTATATTGCTTAAATAGATGAGAGACGTAGTAAGAGGACAAATGCAGCTCTTCGGCGAGCAGCTCAAGGCTGAAGGGCTCACGGAAATGACGCTCGGTCCAATCCATCATCGCTTCGATATGGACGGTTTTGGCGGCGGACCACTCTTCGGGAGAAGGCTCGGGCTGAGCAATGACCGACAACTGCAGATAACGCAGCAAGGAAATCAACAGCAAAATTTGGGTCTCCTGCTCCTCCGCGTGCTCCCGTACAGCCTGTACCTGGCATTCGATTATAGGCATCAGTTCATTTTCCGAAAAGGCGAACTTAGGCGCGGGCAGCGCTCCCCTGGTCAAATAACGGAGGAACGATAACAGCTTCGGGAATGGCGCCAGGTAGGGCTCCAAAAACCGGGGATCAAAGGTCAGGTTGGTCCTGACATAGCGGGCGCTCTTCCGTCTCGGAATTTCCAGCTTGTGCAGCTGATAAGGCTGGAAGCAGAACAACGTCCCCCCTTCAAGCTCGTAGCTGTTGCCTTCCACCTCCACAACTCCGTGACCCTCATGAATAAAAAGCAATTCAAGACCTTGATGGGCATGAAACCGGAGAAAATGCTCCTCCGTCCATTCATCCCGGAAAGCGAGAAAAAAGCTGCTTTGCCCCGGTGCCACATGCTCGATACGAGATGTCAAAGGTATCTCTCCCTCAAAGATAGAATCGCAATTTAGTTATATCTTAGCACAACAGGGAATAATTCGTCCGGTTATATAATGAAGGCATCTTGATGATAGAACCCGGAGGTGCCTCATGCAGCGATATCATTATTTGGCGCAATGCCGCCATGACGTAGATCCCTTAGTCAACTTCCGCGATATGGAACACGAGCTTCTTGAACGGATGAAGGAAGCGGATGTGCATCATCTTAGTCTGTTCCACTATGGATCCAAGCTTTTTCTATACTATGAGAGCCCATTAAACGACCTCGATCCGCACTCTTTCTTCCGGCAATGCGACTCCGGACTTGAGCCTTGGCCGGGTGCGGACACGCCCCGGAGTTGGGTGCCGATGATGGACATTTTCCATTATCAGCAGCCCGTCAGCGCGGAGCATTGGCGCCGGAGCCATCCTTCGCCAAAGCCTTATGCCCGGATCGCGCATTTGAAGCCGGAACAAGTAGCGAGCTACATTTTCTACCACTATCAATATCAGGAAGAGCGTCCCGGAGACGGGGACAAATACGGCATGATCGCTCTCTATGAGAATCTATTGTTTTTCTATTCCGAATCACCGGCTACGATTGAGCCTCCCCCGTATACAGGCAGGCTTGACACCGCAAACACGCCGTCCGATTGGCAAGCCGCAATGGATCCCCACTTCATCATGTGGGACCAAGACGCCGGCAAACCCCTGGCCTGGCTAGAGATTCCCCTGCTGCTCCAGCTTGAAGGGAAAGCTTATGACGAGGAGCATGTACGATGAGAACAGCATATAGCTTAAATGGCGAATGGGATTTCATGCCTCTGTATGGGCATGGATCGGACTTGACTCTTCCAGAGCGACTCATCTACGAGGAACGGAAAGTACAGGTCCCGTCCAGCTGGCGTTCTTCTTACGTGCGGGCATCGGGCAAAAGCTTTGGGGAAATAAAGGAGCACGGGTATGCTCCCTATGATCTGAATGGTTACCCGAAGGAATGGGAGCGGGCGGATGCCGGCGTGCTCCATCGGGTGTTTCAGGCGCCTGAAGGGATGAACGAGCGTATATTTCTGAGGTTTGACGGCGTTATGCAAAAAGCCGCCATCTATCTGGACCATCAGCTGACCGCGGTCTGGGAGGACGGTTATCTCCCGCTACTCGTGGAGGTAACCGAACGGATTCGGTCTGGAACCGCCCACCATCTGCATGTCGTGTGCGGCAGCTTTGACAAAGTTACGCTGCCTTCCGGACAGCAAAAGGTTACAGGGCTGGTCGGCTCCTGGTTTGGCGCGCTTGCAAGAGGCCTATGGGCGGATGTTTATTTAGAAAGCAGACCGGTTGTATCGCTCTCGGATGTAACGATCCGCACATCCGTCCGGAAAGGCCGGCTCCACGTAAGTGCCGGGATAAGCCATCCACATACGGAGCAGCAGATAGACTCGTCGATTAGAGTTGAGCTGCGTGTACGGGAGAGCAGCTCGCAGGCATCCTCCCCTATTATTGAGGCTGAGGCGGTTTCGGGCGAATGGTCGGGTGAAGGCCAATCCAGCCAAGCCGTTTTCTCTATCGAATGGGCCGATGCCAAGCTGTGGAGTCCGGATCATCCCTTCCTCTATACGCTGGAGCTGTTGCTGCTGGACGGTGACCGCCTACTGGACCGGACGGAGGAAAGATTCGGTTTTCGCGAAATCACTTATGATGGTCCACAATTCTACTTAAACGGAATCCCCCTTAACCTGCGCGGCGATTCCTGGCATTTCCAAGGAGGGATTCAGCAAACGAAAGAGTACGTAAGGAATTGGTATCGCATGTGCAAGGAGGCCGGTGTGAACTGCGTTCGCCTTCATGCGGAGCCGCATCCGGCTTATTATTTGGACATTGCCGATGAAGAAGGCATGCTGATTGTGGATGAAACCGCCATCTACGGCTCCAGCAAATCGATGTTGGCCGATCATCCCGAATTTATTACGAACTGCAAGGATCATATCCGAAGATTGGTGGAACGGGACAGGAATCATCCTTCCGTTATTCTGTGGAGTCTGCAGAACGAGATGCGCTGGGTCGACGGGCGCGACGGATTTAAGCTGCATATCCCGTCTATGATGGCTGTCATTCGCGAGCTAGACCCTACCCGCCCTATCATTCTGGAGGGGGATAACCGTCTTCTTGCCAAAGAACTTACCGAGGTCGAGACCCGGCATTACAATATCGACGGAACCGTTGACGATTGGGACCGCAAGGCGCCTCTTGTTTTTGGCGAGCATGGCGGCTGGTGGTATATTTGCCCTCAGAACAGCAGCATGTACGTTGGTCATCTTGCGTACAAGGATACGGAGGAATGCGCGAAGGGGCTGGCGGAAAAAGAACGTTTGTTTATCGAATACGCGAGGCGGCAAGGGGTATCGGGTCTGTCCACCTTCAACTTTGCCCATTATTTCATGCGTGCGATGCCCGAGCGGGACATCCCGCTTCAGCTGTCCGATTCGGAATCGGAAGGTCCGCAGCTGAAAGTAATTCCGCGGTACTCCCTAACCCTTAATAACGGCCTTCTTCCGAAGGAGTATCCGACGTACAGGAAAAATCCGTCCTTTGATATTTTGGCCGCTGCCTTTAAGCCCGCCACTCTTATTCCTTCCGAATACAACCGCTCGTTTTTTGATGATGGGCCAATTGTCCGGAGTTTTGATGTGTATAACGACACGCTGCATACCCGTCAAACGACTGTTGTCTGCGAAGTGCGGCAGGAAGGACGGCTCATTCACAAGGAGACTTTCGAGTTCCGGCAAGCTCCGGCTAATCGCATCACGGTAACAACAAGATGGAAGCCGGAATCCGTTCATGATCAATCTCTTATTCAATTACACGCACTGTTGCTGCATGATAACGTACCTATGCATGAACTGGATTTGTGCTTCAAGCTTTATCCCTCCCGATATAAGACGGAGCCCGTCGTCATCAACCGGCCTGTCGTTTATATAGGCGGCGAGCAGGACTACGCTATTATTCGTGCATTGCTTCCGGCCTGCGAGCCCATCTCTATGGAGCAGATCCCGCAGCTGTCCCCCGAGCATCTCCTCGTGGCGGGAAGCAAACTCGAAGATCCGGATGGACGGCTTGAGGATGCGCTTAACCGGTACGTCAGTCAAGGCGGCAGGGTTGTGCTGCTCGAGCAGTTTCATTTGTCCTTCGGAGATTTGGCAATCTCCCGGCAAGACTTCATGAGAGCTCATTCCGGGGATTACAGCCATCCCGTTCTTCAAGGACTAGGTAACGACGATTTCATATTCTGGCACGAAGAGCTTCGGGAAGACGGTCCTCTCCCGATTATCCATGCTGCCTTCGAGAAGCCTGTAAAAGGTAATTTCACGATGCTTCTGGAATGCAGTGCGGGGGATTTCGGCGATGGCGGAGATTTATGGTCGCCGCTTCTGGAATACCGGAGCAAGGAAGGGCTGTTTGTTGCCAATCAGCTGGAACTGATGACGAACTTCTATCGTGTGCCGCAAGCCTGCTTCCTGCTGCGGAATTTGATTGCTTATGCGGGGAACGCCGAGAATACGGTTAGCCGACGTACGGGCGCGTTCATAGAGCCGGGAGGAAAAACGGAAGTTTTCCTGCGTACGCTATGCGTTTCATTCATTCTGCTGCGGGAGCTTCGGAACAAGCCGCTTGACGAATATGGCCTAATTCTGATTGAGCCGCATCTGCTAGCAGATCCTGATTCGGGTGAGGCTATACGGGAATATGCGGATAAAGGCGGCAGGGTTGTCATCCTTCCGGCGGTAATCGGGCAAGATGCTGTGCTGGCCGCATTGCTGGATCAGACTGTCACTGTCCGGGAAAAAGAAACGTATCATCTTGAAGCGGTCTATTCGGAGCCAGCCGTTCAAGGCTTTAGTCCGGTAGATTTGTTTGGTTACGACAAGGTGTTCTTGTCTCCCCGGGATGTCGTGAACCGCCCACTCGCTTCGCATAGCCTGTCGGCGGACGGCGCTGACGTACTGTGCAAGAGTGTGGAAGGTACCGCATGGCACGATTATTTCATCGGCCAGCATACGGATGAATACAGCAGACTAGCTCTGGTTGAACTGAATCGGGAGAAAGAACAACCAGCCGGGCATTACCTCCTTCAAATGCAGGCAGGCCAAGGGCTTTTTGTGCTCTCTCAGTTTCTTCTGGAAACGGAAAGCGACAAGTCGATTCGTTTGTATACGAGATTGCTTGCTAATCTCGGCGCGTCATTTGATGACGGTCTCCTGTCGGCAGTCAAAGGCAGCGGTCAATGGGCCGTAGAGAAAATCATGGCCATGCCTTGCCGGCCTTATGTCGATTTTGAAGCTATGAAAGCTTACTATATCGATCCCGAGTTCTCGCTCAACAATCTGGGTGAAGGACTTTACGGCTGGATGCAGAAAAAAGAGCGGAGCCGTTATGACGGAACGTTCCGCATTCCTAATCCAAACGGAGACCGCTGGTTTGTCAGCTGCTTTGTTTATATGCTGGCCCCAACGTTAGACGAAATCAACGGTCGGCTCCTAATCACAACCAACAGCTCCTGCGAGATTTATATAAACGGCAGCCCGGTGCACGCGCCGGATCAAGAGATTACTCTCCAAGCCGGAATTAACCGCCTGATTGCCATTGTGGACGGTACGGAAGAGGATATCAGGATTGGCATGGTTTTAAAAAATACGGACGGCACTCCGATGAAGCATCTGCAATACAAGCTGACTCTCGACGAAGTAGAGCCTAAATAGAATTGGAGGAACGTCCTCATGAGCAAAAAGGAACTCATTTCCAAAACCGCCGCTGCAGCTAAAGATGAACTTCTGCGTTTAGCGGAGGAGAGTATGTCCGTCAGCTGTCATGCCGTTCCTGTCTGGCATATCCCCGGCTTTTATTTCGATACCGCCGGTCACCAGGCCGCGAAAAAACTCATGGAAGCCGATGCGCAAGCCGCTTACGCGACAGCTCTTGCTTACCGGGTTACCGGTCAGTCCATCTATGCGGACAAAGCGGTGGAGCTGCTGCAGGGCTGGGCTTCTATTAACCGGGAGCTCGCGGACAAAGACGGTCCGCTGGTGTCCGCTTATTTGGGATCAGGCTTTCTTCAGGCGGCGGAGTGGCTAAAAGGTTATCCGGGATGGAGCCAGGAGGATCGGGGTTCATTTGTTCATTGGATCACAACCGTTCTATTACCGGAGTGGGATCGTATCCCGCTCCGGAACAATTGGTGGAGCTGGAGCTTGTATGCCCAGCTGCTGCTCTATCGCTTCCTGGATGATCAAGCCGGTTTTGCGGAGGAGGTCGCGCATTTGAAGGAGCATATCGACTCTTCCCTGTCGCTTACCGGCTTTATCCCGGAAGAAACGCTAAGAGGAACCAATTCGATCTGGTACCACTACTTTGCTCTCGCTCCTCTCACGGCGGCTTGCAAGCAGGTACTGGATTATACGGGCGAGGACTTGTTCCGCTGGACTTCCCCAAGCGGCAATACCATCAAGAGGGCGCTTGATACGCTGCTTTACTACGCCAACGGCCGTGCCTTGGAATGGCCATACGAGAAAGGCCAGAACGTCCCGAATCCTCTCTCTTCCCGGACTTGGCCTCTTGATCTCTATGAAGCCATGTCCAACATTTACGAGGATCCCGAATACGATCGATTCGTCTCACCGCATCGCCCGATCATCGGCAACCGGAACAAAAACAACGGTTACTTTCAGTCTTACGCATGGGTTTTTCCGGAGCTGCTCTAATAACGAAAGAACAGGGCTTTCCCAAAATCATTAAATGAATTTGGGAAGCCCTGTTTTGTTATCTTTTATTGTTTTATTTTTTCTAATACTTTAGTCATCTGTTCCTCATTTTCTTTTACGGCATCACTGTCTACCGCATCTTCTCCCCGATAGGTATATTTTGTATTTTGCAAGAAATTAAAAGCAAATTTGTCGATTGGTCGATTGTCTGTATCGTTATAATAATTGTCCACTACTTCAGCGATAAAAATGTTCCTCAGCATATAATTGTGATCCTTAATATCCATTAAGTATCCCCCGGATTTGAATTCACCTACCAGATATTTCTCATAGTCCCTGAGTTCGTTTTTATCTTCTAGCTTGTAGGATTCTGCAAGACTTGATACTTGACCAATTTTTTCTGTTTCGGATAAATCTTTGTCTGCGATTTCATTAACTTGTTCTGCCCAGTCTGTAGCAAATGTAGTCATTGTATTTGACTGCGATAATGGATCATATGATATTTCTGAGTCTTTACTGCCGATAAACGATAATATAATCGTAAGAATCAGGAATGCGGATGATAATGCAAACCAACGCTCAAACTGTTTATTCCTCTTTTGTACAACTCTTACTATTCCAATAACTAGAGTAACAAGAAAAGCCAGTAAGCAGAATATAAACATCAGACTCGCATCTCCCCTTCTTATACTTCTCTCCTGCATTTATCGAAAAAAAGCGTTGCAGAGATAACCCTCTGCAACGCTTTTTTAGTTCACTCCGCTATTAAACACACTTCCCGATTCCATCCCTTGCAAAACATACGCTGCATCCCGCAGAAGATAAGCGGCTGCCTCAGCCTGAATATGCTTGCCGCTTTGCGCCTCCACATGATTGATAAAGGCTTCCAGACTGCCATTTTCCAACTTCATCGTTAAGCTATTTGCGACACCCTGGTTATCAATCCAGTTCAACTCATAGAAATGCGCAACTAACTCTTTCAGCGAACCAATGTCGGCATAGGTGGTGAAGGTCACCGTGCTCTCCCGCGTATTCCCTGCCAGGTCAGTGACTGAAACCATAAACGTATGGGAACCTGCAGCCAGCGTGTACAATGGAACAACTCCCTGCTGTACCGTTTGACCATCCAGCTGCGCGATCGTTTTCCCTTCATCCACTCCGGAGACGGTATCCCAAACCGCCCAGGACAGAGTCAATGTTTCCGAGTTTGCGTATGCCTTCTCTTCCAATCCCGTTATAGAAGCCTCGGGTTTACTAGTATCCAGCTTAAAGCTTATCGATTTGTCGTCTTCTCGATTTCCGGCCGAGTCAACCGATCGATAGAGCAACGAATAGCTCCCGTCTTCACTAAACGTAAGCTGACTCCGATAAGGAAGCCAGGTTGCTCCGCCATCGGTGCTGTATTCCGTGCCTGCCACGCCGGTTCCGCTGTCGATTGCGCTCAGATCAACGGTTACAGGCTTGGAATACCAATCTCCAATGCCATCAGGCTGCGATGGAGTCATAGCTGCCGCCGTTACCGGAGCAGTCCGGTCAATCCGCGTAAACTTGACGTCGTCGAACCAGAACTCGCTGAAGCCCCCGACATAAAAGCCCACCGTTCCTGATGCATTATGCTTGGTATCCGTGCCGTCCAGCCTTAGCTCCCCGTTGACATACACTCTTATACTCGCCCCATCTACCAGAACACGAATGTTGTACTCCGAATTTGGCTGCAGATCCTGACCGGAGAAATTATTCGTCTGCAGCACCGTCCAATTCGGATTGTATAATACCCATTGCGACGTGCCATCCCCCAATTTCCGGTATCCGATCTTGCCTGAAGTGCCGGAAGCCGATCGGTCATATACGTAGAAGGTGCCCTGAGCCGGCATCTCGGCAGGCGTCTTCAGCTTGAAGGTTAAGTCATAGTCGGTAAATACCTTCGGATGAAGAGAGGAAGCTCCCGCTACAATGCGGTACATCTTATTGCCGTTTACGGTTACGATGCTCCGGTTCGGGTCAACCGGCCAACTGTTCGCTCCTGAATCGAAATCCGTGTACAGAAGGATATCGGAGACGACTATCTTAATAGAAGCCGAAGCTTGCGGATTGGCAACGGAGGTAACCGTAACCGTCGTTTCGCCTTTTGCCAGGGCAGTTACCTTACCGCTCTCGTCGACGGACGCAATATCCGGATTTGCGGATTGCCAGACAACGGCGCGATTGGCGGCATCCGACGGATCGAATTGAACCTGCAGCTGCTGTTGTTCGTCTATGACCATGTTCAAGCTGCTCTTATCCAGCAGCAGACCGGCCACATCGGTCGTTGGAACCTTGAATTGAATATCATCGAACAACAGATAATCAAAGCCGCCGGCATAGAAACCGACTTTCCCCGAAGGATTAAAGGTCGGATCGGACGCTTTCAGCTTCAGCTGACCGTTGGCATAAACGCTGATTTCCTTGCCCTTCACAATAATCTTGATATCGTATACGGTATCGGGCAGCAGATCCTGGGAGGGTAGCGCATTTTGCTTAATCGTTGCCCATGCCCCGTTATATAGAATCCACGAGGAGGTTCCGTCGGCAAACTTCCGGTATCCGATTCTTCCGCCGCTGCCGCTTGGATTCAACCGGTCGAATACGTAAAAGGTAGCCAGCTCTGGAATAACCGGTGGCGTCTTCAGCTTGAAGTCAAGCTCGTAATTGCTGAAGTCGTTATCGTTCAGCGCCGTGGCGCCTTTGAGCAGCTTATACATGTGATTGCCGCCGCCAACGTCTACAATGCTGCGGTTAGGATCGGTCGGCCAGCTATTCCTGCCGTTCTCGAAGTTCGTATCGTCCATAATCCCGTCTCCGACCTCAACGGTCACCTGGACCTCATCCTTAAGAAGCGGATTGTCTGCGGACGCGGCCGTAACGGTTGCGCTGCCCAAGTTCACTCCCTTCAGCTTGCCGTTTGCATCCACCTTCACGACGGATGGATCGCTTGATGTGTACACCAGTGCAGGATTAGTCGCATTCCATGGCAGCACCGCCGCATAAAGATCGTAAGATTTGCCGATTCCGATCGCAAGGTTATCCTCATACAGCTCCACGCCTTCGACAGGAATAACGTCAGGAGCCAAGTAGGTACCCGCTTTTTCCGTTAGTCCCATCTCGCTAAACGGAATGTCCGCAAAGCCCGGTATTTGCTGGAACACCGCAGCGTCGGACTTCAAATTCAAATTCCCGCCGGCCAGGTCTACAAATCCCGGATCCGAGTTCGTCACCCAGTTGTTCGCGTATTGCACCAGATTAAGCTTATCGTAAGCGCCGTTTGCGTTTGTCGTGCCGCTTCTCGCTTTTGTCGGATTGTAAATAACATTCTTCTTGAAGGTATTGGTGTCCGGATAATAACGGTTCTCCGTGAAGAAATCCGCCAGCTCCGGATATTTCGTCAGATGCGGCATGCCAACGAAGTTATTGTACTTGTCGAATAAAGCATGCCACGGTCCCATGTAGTTTTTGGAGATTTGCTGCTCCGGACCGTCGCCCAGGTACATATCCGAATATTCGTAAGGCGTCTTGGCGTCAATAAAGAGATTATTGCTGGTCTTAATATGGGCGCCGCCATTGTTCAGAATCCCGGAATTGCCCATCCGGTAGAAAATATTTTCCTCAATCGTAAGCCCCATCGTAAAATTGTCCGGATACACCCCTTGTACCCCGGCTTTGCCTTCCCCGATATGATGGAAATAGTTTCTTCGGATAACCGTTCCCCGTTCCTGCGGCGACGCACCTAGATTCATATAGATCGCGCCAAGATCGGAAAACGTTTTGCATACGTCGTAAATGTTGTTGTATTCGACCACATGATCGTTGCCAAAGATAAGGACACCAGGATGCGGAGCGTCATGAATCTCGTTATGCGATATGCGGTTGCCGGCTCCGGTCAGGATGACGGCAGGATTATAAGCTTTATGGTAATAGGCAAAATCATGAATATGGCTGTTCTCCACCACATTGTTCCCTGGCTCGAGAGTCAGCCTGTCGCCTCCGTTCAGAATTACTCCCGTTCCCCCGATATGTTGAATATGGGTGCCGATCACCGCATGATTTACGCCGGAAGCCTTGGCAAAGTCATCGTAAAGCCACCGGCTTTGGGTATTAATACGCACGCCGCCTTCGGTGAAATTGCGGATTTCGCAGTGCACGATCCGCACGTGGTTGCCGCCCATGATCACCGCCGCGGAATCGCGGCCATTTTCCAATATCAGATCCTCAAAGTTCACGAAAGACGTATTTACCGTATTAATCATCGGAGTCTTCAGCATCGTTACGGTAATCTCCGGATTGGCCTTCTGCTTGAACGCAGCTGTCGGCATGAAATACAGGATGCCTTGGCTCCGGTCCACATAGTACTCGCCCGGCATATCAATCTCTTCCAATAAGTTCTGGGCAAAATGAAAGTCCGGGTACCAGTTTTTAAACAAACCGCTCATTTCCCCGTAAGCCAATGTGATGGTTTTATTGACGGTATCAATAGAAGCAACCTTGTTATAGGACCATTCCCAGCTATAGCCGAAAATGCCGTCCAGCCATATATCGTCCGCCTGCGTCCATAACGCCGGCCGGTCGTAAGTATACTTGAACGTGCCGCCCCGGGTCTGCAGGTCAGTATCCTTGCGTGTAGGACCGGGGTCAACGATATCGCCCATCTGTACCGTCCCGTTGTTCGGCCATCTTGCCAGAGTCATGCCTTGGCCTTCCACATACAGCTCCATAGGCGGGGTCTGGCTGACATCATTAGCTTTGTAATAGCCATGCCGGCTCAAGACGCCGTAATCCGTAATCCCATGCGCCTTGAGGTCTACCTGCAATACCTTTGTTCTTGCGTCCGTGCTGATGATCCGGTTCAATACCGCTTCGTCGGTTACAGGCTCGAACCAGTCCTTCTCCAAGTTCCGGCCGCCGCTCAGCCTGACGGATTCTCCCGGATAAGCCTTGTAAGTGACCGGTTTATCCGCCGTACCCGAATCCTGCTCCTCAAGCTGAAAGCTTCCGGTCCGGTTGTAAACGCCGCCTCTCAAATAGACCGTAACGCCGCCATCCGGCAGTCCCGAGCTTTGCTTTAATTGACGGATGGCATCTCTTGCTTTCTCCAGAGTAAGAAAAGGCGATTCTAAAGTCCCGGAGTTGGAATCGCTTCCATTTGGCGAGACGAAAAAGAGTGCTCCGGCATCTTCGCCGGAACCTGCGCTTGAATCCGGGGATTCTGCCGCGAGCACGCCGCCTGCTGGAAACCCGCTCAAAAGCAAAGCCATTATCCATACGACCATCAGCATTTTCTTCTTCATTCTTCATCAATTCCTCCTTATTGCTTGAAATAGAAAGGGAACCTTGTGGTTCCCTTCGCTCAGCCTTTTACCGATCCGATCATCGTTCCTTTCTCGAAATATTTCAGCAAGAAAGGATATACGACAAGCACGGGCAATGTGCACACGATTACGGATGCCATCTTCAGGCTTTCGGGAGCCGGAGGGATCATATTTGTTGCCGTCGTAAACGGATCCACCTTGTTCTCGATTAGAATTTGCCGGACGACCTGCTGCAGGACAAACTTCGACTGGTCGGTCACGTACAGCAAATTGTCCATAAACGCGTTGATATGGTGAACCATGGACCACAGTCCGATCGTGACAAGCGGCGGAATCGAGAGCGGCAGCACAATGCGGAATAAAATCCCGATATCCCTGGCTCCGTCGATCCGAGCCGCTTCAATCAAGGCGTCGGGAAGCGACCGGAAGAAGGATAACATAACCAGAACCTGAAACGCATTGGCCGCCGTAGGCAGCACATAGACCCAAAGGGAGTTAAGCAAATGCAAATCCTTCATCAGCAAATAATGGGGTACGATCCCACCGTCGAAAATCATGGTAAAGAGAAGAAGCAACGTCAGTATTCGTTTGACGGGAAAATCGGGACGCGACAACGGATAAGCCGCGCAGACGGTAACGAGCAGCGTGAGAGCCGTGCCCACGACCATCCGGAAAATCGTATTCGAATAGCCGGACCAGATAAACGGATAATTAAGCAGCTCCCGGTAAGCCGTCCACTGGACATCCCGCGGGAAGAAATGAAACCCGCTCCGGAGCGCCTCCCCGCGTCCGCTGAACGAAACGGCTATGACATGGATAAACGGATACACAACGATTACCGCGAGCGAGGCTAATACAAAATAAATGATGCCGGGGGCAATACGTTCCTGCCATCTTCTTGCTTTCATGACTAACTTCCTCCTGTCCCTACCATAACCCGCTCTCTCCCCGGCTCATTTTCCGTACAAGCAGATTGGCGCCGAGAATAAGCAGAAGGCCGACCAGCGACTTGAACAGACCAATCGCAGCCGTGTAACTGTATTGGAATTGCTGCAAGCCCACCCGGTAGACATAAGTATCGATCACATCGCCGGTTTCGAACGTAACCGGGTTAAGCAGGTTGATGATCTGTTCGAAATTCGCGCTTAAGAACCCGCCGAGACTAAGAATAAACATAATCGCGATCGTAGGCATAATCGACGGAATATTGATCTTAATCATCCGCTGCCAACGGTTGGCGCCATCGATAATCGCCGACTCCTGAAGCTCCGGGTTGATCCCGGTCAAGGCGGCGAAATAGATAATGGAGCCCCAGCCCAGATCCTTCAGAATCGCGGAAATAACAACAATCGAGCGGAAATACTCCTTTTTCCCCATATAGAAGACAGGCTCTACCCCAAACCATCCCACGATCTCGGCTAAAACCCCGGTCGTTGGCGATAAAAAGTAAATGATAAGCCCTGACATGATGACCCACGATACAAAGTGGGGCAAATACATCGTCATCTGAATAAAGCGCTGGAAGTAGCGTGACCGGACCTCGTTAAGCAGCAACGCCAGAATGATCGGTGCGGGGAAAGCAAAAAGAAGCAGATACAAATTAAGAAGCAGCGTATTTTTAAGGAGACGGTAAAAGTCGCTGTTCTGGAACAGCTCTTGGAAATGCTGCAGCCCTACCCAAGGACTCCCCCAAATGCCGTCCACCACTTTGAAATCCTTGAACGCAATAATCACGCCATACAGCGGACCGTATTTGAAAATGAAGAAAAAGAGAAACGAGAACAGAAATAACGAGAGCAGCTCTCCGTGCCTGCGTATAGTCTTCATGCCACACTTCCTTGCAACCTTGCCCGGTCCGCCCGCAAGAGCAGGCTTTCAGCCCTTGCGGGTTCGCGGTGCCGGCCGGTTAATTTTTGAATTGCGCCTGGTACAGCTCGTTGGCTTCTTTGGTTAACTCGTCGCCGCCTCTAGCCTTCCATTCCGTTACGAATTTATCGAAGTCGTCAAGCGGAATTTCTCCGCTGATAATCTGAGCGAAATACTTCTGCATAAGCGCAGTCAGATCCGCCTTGTATTTGCCGTCGGACGGCAATACCGAGAACAGAAGGGCATCCGTCAGGTTCGGCGCGGACGAATACGTTTTGATTGCTTCGTTCAGCTTCGGATTGGAATACTTCTCGCGGTACGCCTGCGTCGTAATGTTGCCCAGCGAGAAGAGGCGGATTCCTTCCTGGTCGCGCTGCTCCTGCTTCTCGAACGAAGGAAGGAACTTGGTGGCTCCCGATGCTGCTCCGCTCTCCGCAAAGTCCCAATGCGTACCTTTCACGCCAAGGCTGGTCATGTTAATCGTTTCTTCGTCGCTGCTTTCCGCGCGGAGAATTTCGTACAGCTTCTCCAGCTTCTCAGGCTGGTCCTTCACCTTGCTGCCGATCACGACAAAGTTGCTCTTCACGCCCCAGTCCCATGATCCGTCGCCGCCCGGGCCTTTCGGATTTTTCGAGAAGACAAGCTCCGCGTTTGGACTTAACGATTTCATTTCCGTTACGGTGCCGCCTTCCGGAAGCGCGCCTTTTGCGATTTGCTCTTCAATAACGCCAATCCGGTTGTTGTACAGCTTCTTGCGGTAAGAATCCTGCGTATCGGTTATAAATTCAGGGTCAATAACCCCATCCGCATACCACTTCCGCAGCTTCGCCAATGCTTCCTTCGTCTCCGGCATAACGGAGCCGTTTACGATCTCGCCGTTTTTCTCATGCCACATCGTTGGCTCCACGCCAAACGCCCCAAAGATCGAATAGAAACCGGAGGACCAGGTAGAAGTGGCTGTACCGGTCAAGCCGAATGTATCCTTTTTGCCGTTCTTGTCCGGATCCTTCTGCGCAAACGCATATACCGCCTGCTCGAATTCGTCCAGCGTCTCCGGCACCTTCGTAATGCCGACGTTATTCAGCCAATCCTTGCGCCAGAGCATACCCAGATCATAAGGCTTCAAATCGATAAACATCGGAATCGCCCACAGCTGATCATTAAAGGTAACGGTCTGGAACAGCTTGCTGTTTTTCTCGATATCGGCATAGTATTCCGGCATCTTTTCCTTCAATTGATTAGGATCAATGCTCATGAGCACGCCTTGGTTCTGATAAGCCGATACGTTAGCGGGATCACCCAGCATAAAGATATCCGGAATATCTCCGGAAGCGATGCTGGCATCGGTCACTTTCACCGGCTTGATCTTAACGTTGAATTTCTTTTCAAGCCATTTCTGAACTTCGGTATTTTCCACAACGCCCGCAGCCTGGAAATGAATGCCCCATGTAATTTCAATCGGCTTTGCGTTTGCTTCTTTTGTTTCCGTCGGCGCGCTTTCGCTTGGGCTGGCCGTCGGATCCGTTGTTCTATTATTAGTTGCGTTATTCGAGTTGGAGCTGCAGCCTGCGAGTAAACCCGCAGCTACGATTGCCGCCAATGCGGCCTTGCCCATTGTCCGTCGTTTCATTTGCAATTCAATCTCCCCCTATTGATTCGGTATAATGGACCGCATCCAGGCTCTGGCTCCCGGCCGGGTTATGGGAGCGGTTACAATATTTACGATAGCCTTCTCCACCGGCGTTCTCAATCCTCTATTCCGACTCTCTTTTATGTTTTTCCGCTTTCACAGCGTTTGGATCGCCTTATGTTTTTCTGTTTTTTGTATGTTTTTCGCGTATTTCCTTCCCAAGGGAGGCAGCTGTGATATAATCCCGATATTAGCGCATTGCTTGGCGCATCAATATGTAAGCGCAATCATTGAGACAAGGAGTGAATACAATGCCGGGCTCAATCAAGCAGAACAGCATGTTCGTGAAGCAGCTGCTTTCCTTAACCGCAATCGCCGTCATCACGGTTATCCTTATTGCATCCGTTACTTATTCCATCTCGGCAAACAACAGTATTCAAAATGCGATTACATACAATGAATCCGTCCTAACCCAGCAGCAAGAGCTCATCCACAAGGAACTAACCTCCATTAAATATAACGCTTCAGGCATGATCGCAACACAGTCGTACCTTTATCAAATGAAAGGTAGCAAGCTGAGCGTCAGCTCCCTTATCGACTTAACCGGCTTTGTAGCCGAACAGAAAAAAATCAGTCCTTACATCGATTCCATCTATATTTATTACGCTCCGCTCGAGCTTGTCCTGACCTCGCGGCAGGAAATCCGGACTTCCCCGATCTCCACCTTCGCGGACCGGTCCTGGCTGGAAACGTGGAAGCAGCCTTCGGCAAGCCGCTCGGTCTGGATTACCGGGAGAGAGGATGGCTTCTCCCCCGATCATTCAACGGCCAGCCTGCTTCAAAAAATGCCGCTCATCGGCCAAGTAAACGGGGCTATCGTGATCAACTTGAAGCTGGATCTTCTGTTTAACGATTATTTGAGCCATTATCATAATAAGAAAGGCACCACACTCGTGCTTGGAGCAAACTCCGAGCTGCTTTATACCGATGCGGCCGAAGGAGATAAGCTGTTGAAGGCTGTTAACCTCAACCGTCTAAACGCGGAAAGCGGCTCCTATATCGATGATTCCGACAGGATCATCTCCTACACGACCTCCGAGCTGACAGGCTGGAAGTTCATCGACGTCACGGAGAAGTCCACCCTCCTGCAAGGGATGGGGCGTATTAAAGTAATTGTCGTTTCGGTTGCCGTGGCTTATCTGACAGCCGCAATCGCCATCTCCTTTTTCGTGTCCAGAAGATTATACCGTCCGCTCCACAGCGTCATCTCTTATATCGAGAATGCCGCGCATGACCAGCGGGATGGCGCAATCAGGCCTGTTCCGACCGGTGACGAAGCGGGCTTTATCCGGCAGCGGTTCGAGCATATGATCCGCAGCTGGGAGACCCTCGCCAAGGAGAAAAGGAAGGTCGATTCCCTGCTCACCGATAACCGTACGGCAATTAAAGAGAAGTACCTAAACGACCTGATCCAAGGCGGCGAAGGGAACGGGCAGGCCGTGGAGCTGCTGGGTCTGCGGATTGATTTCTCCCGGTTTGCCTTGCTTACGCTTGAACTGGAGGAGCCTTATCCCGTAAAGGACGATCTATTTCATTTCCACTTGCTGCGTTACGGGTTTATGGATGAACTAGGCGCGGATATCGACGGTGAGGTATTCGCCAAAGATGATAAAAGAACGGTTATCCTCTTGGCTGTTCCGCCGGAAAATGAAGACTTCCCCCTGGAATATGCCAAGAGGCTGAAACAGCATATGCTCACCAGGTATGGCTTAACGGTTACGATTGCGGTCAGCCGCATATGCACGGGAGAGGAATCGGTAAGGCTGGCTTACGAGGATACGATTGCTGTCTTGAACCTGAAAATCTATATCGGTAAAGGCGAGGTATTGCCCTACTCGATCTTGGGCGACTGGCAGACCGGGGATGAAGAGGCTTATTACTACCCGTATGACCTGGAGGCCAAGCTGCAGCAGGCGCTGCTTCAGACGGATAAAGAGGAGTGCTTCGATACTCTCAGGGAGATCACCAGGACCGCAATCGATAAGAAGCTGAGCAAGGCCAATATCCAGCAGCTGTTCTTCCAGCTGAGCGGCGAAATTGTCAAAACCCTTGTCCAATCCCGAGGGGATATTGCCGCCGTATTCGGCAGCCGCGCCGCTTATGCCGATCTTATAGCTCGTGCCGAGACTCTGAAGGATATGGAGAAATGTCTAATCGAAATGTGCAGCAGAATTATCGACTACCACCGCGAGAAGCGTTCCAAAATGACGGATGTCACTTTGCAGCTCGCCATCGATTACATGGATGCGAATTTCAATAACAACATTTCCGTAGATACCGTTGCCGAATACGTGGAACGCAGCTCCTCTTACTTAAGCCGTATTTTCAAAGAATCCACGGGTATGACCGTCAATGACTATTTGATTCAGCTGCGCATAAAGAGAGCGACGGAGCTGCTTCGCCAGGATAACCCGTCTATCGAAGAGATCTGCCACGAGATCGGGTATGCCAATGTCAGCTACTTCAATAAGATCTTTAAAGCCCGCACGGGGCTTACGCCCGGGCAATACCGGCAGCAGCAGGCGGCGGATAAGCTGCTCAACCAGGGTTGAGGATCAGCCGATCATCTGCTAAGCCGACCCACTGCTTTTTAGCCGCCGTGAGGAAGCGGCCAAGATTCTTGCATTGCTGCTCCAGCTTAAATAGTCTTTGAATCCAAAAAATGGATAGAGAATCAGGGAGCCCCCGATATCTCTATCCATTGTTATTTAGCGATTAAATTGCGCTGACAACTTCCGTATTCTGAATTAATGCAACCAGGTAAGCAAGCGTTAATCCCTGCCCCCAGCCTTGCACCCGCTTCTTGGAGATAACTTTATAGTCATCCGCCGAATACATAACCGCTGTGCCGGCGGATACATTGCGTACCGAACCGTCATCATCGATATTGGCACGGACGCCTTCATAAGCTTTGGCCATATAATTCTGATGCAGCGGATGCGCATAAATCGTCAAGGCAGCGGCAATGCCAGCGGACGCCGAGGTTTCCTCGTAGGAGGTCTCGTCGTTAAGTACCGTGCGCCACAGACCGTTTGGAGATTGAAGTCTGACTAGAGAGCTTAACTGATCGCCAAGCGCTCCGCCAAGCTGCATCCACATCGGCATAAAAGGATTAAGCATTTTATGAGCCTGCGCCATTGTGTAGGCCGCCCATGCATTTGCTCTGCCCCAATAAATGCCGGACAGGTGATCTCCTCTTACATTATCCCAAGCATGGTAGAACAGATTCGTCTTTGTATCCTGCAAATATTCTTCATGCCAGTAGAACTGGTTAAGCGCATCGTCGATGTATTCCTTCTTGTCCAGCTTGAAGCCAAGTCTCAGCAGGAAATACGCCGCCATAAACAACGTATCGGCCCACGCCTGCTCGGGAAAATCGTTCTTGGACGATACCGTATGCTGGAATACGCCATCTCCGAACCGGATCGCGTCCTTGCGCAGGTATTCAGCTTTCATTAGGGCGAGATCCAAGTATTTCTGGTCGCCCGTCGCTTCATGCAGCGTCAGCATCGTGTGCCCCATTGCGCAGGAATTAACCATTAAGGCCGGCAGCCCAAGCTCCAAATATTCGTCCACCCATTTCACCAGAAAATCGATATACTCCTGATTTTTCGTTACTTCCCACGCTTTGCTGATGCCGTAAAAGGCAACTCCGCAGGACCAGTTCCAGGTAAAATCCATATTCATCGTTCTGCGTACGACAAGGTCGATCAGCTCTAATACTTCCTCTTGGCCCACTTCAAATTTTTTCATCGTCCAAACCTCCGTCTGAAATCGCTCTCATAACCCAAGAGTAGCATGAATTTTGCAAGGATTTCTCCGCATATATGGACAAATACTCCTTAAACCCCGCAAATATTGATATAATAAGATGCGAATGTCCATGAAAGGAGTTCTACTATTATGACGATTGCCTCGCTTCCCAATATGCTGCGGTACGGTTCGATCAGCGAGCCCTTATGGATCGAATTCGACCGGAGAATCGGCTACCATTCCATGGACACTACCCATTATCATCGTTCGTATGAATTTTTTTACTTGTACAGCGGAGAAAGAAAGTTTTTTATACGCGATTCCGTCTATCAGATTCAGTCGGGCGATCTTATTCTCGTAAATACCAATGATGTGCATCGGACTTCCGAGCTGAGCCAGCCCAATCACGAGCGGATTGTGCTTCATTACGACCTGCCCTTCTTTGACGGTTTATCGCATGAGGAGACCGAGCTGCTTCTGTCCCCTTTCTCAACCCCTTATCCCATTATTAAGCTTAATCTGCAGGAACGGATGCAGCTGGAGTTGCTGTTTGAATCCCTGTTGCGCGAGCTGCACGAATCTCCGCCAGGCTATCGGCTGCATGTCCGGAATATGGCCACCGAGATTCTGCTATTCACGGCCCGGCATACCCTAAAGCGCAAAGCGCTGCCAAGCATCGAGCTTACCCCTGTTCAGCAGAAAATAACGGATATTGTCCGCCATATCAACCAGTATTTTAGAGAGCCTTTGCTTCTTGATGACCTCGCCAAGCAGTTCTTCATAAGCAAAGGGCATCTTAGCCGTGTCTTCAAGGAGGTTACCGGCTTTGGCTTCAGCCAATACCTCAACATCACCCGGATCAAGGAGGCCGAGCGGCTGCTAAAGGAAACCGATTGGAGCATTACTCAAATATCCGAGCATTGCGGCTTCGAGAACTTTTCACACTTCGGCAAAGTGTTCAAGGAGCTGTCCGGCGTTTCCCCCCGTGCTTACCGGAAGCTGGAGCAGCAATCGAGTAGGAGGGGGCGCCTAGCCCCCGTCCTCTCACACCACCGTACATGCGGGTCCGCATACGGCGGTTCCAAATGGTTAACAAAGTTCTAAATAACGAGTAAGTAA
>NZ_JBBCUR010000008.1:0-199062 GCF_037147795.1 Paenibacillus sp. MMO-177
TCAAACTCTCCATTAAAGTGTTTGACTTGCTCATTACTTGTTTTATCGCTTTTCCGTTATAAATAACGGGGCAGTTTCGCTCGTTGTTCAGTTTTCAAAGAACAATTTTTTTCAACAACGCGGTATATCATATCACGTTATCGTTTTTAGTGTCAAGCTTTATTTTTCATCCATTTGCTCGATGATATTCAGCTTTTCGTCCGAACCGCTTGTCTCTCTCGGCCGGAATTAGAATATATCATAGATCGAAACTCAATTGCAAGCTTTTTTTAAAGAAAATTACTGCGCACACATTACTCTTCATATTGATCGTTTGAAGAACCGGAAGGCAACATCGTTCTTTGTATTGGATCACTGGGCTGATCCTGCTTCCAAGGCGGGTCATGCCTGCGCATCCGATTGGATACCCAGTAGAATACCATGGGAATAACGACACACAGGCCTGTGCTGAATAAAACACTTATCGAAGACACTCGTTTCATAATACCGTTCAACAGTTCCATTCTAATTCTCCGTCAAGTTAATATTGCCGCTTCTTCTCACGCCCACCTTCACATCCAACCGAACCGGTCGGGTAGCAAAGAGATTACCTTGTTCCTCCCACTGGTTTTCATGCTGCTTGAACCAATAGTAATGATTATGGAACAAATATTCGCGGAGGCCCATGACATCGCAATTGTATTCATGCTGCAGCTTACTGATAGTCATCTCCATGATCTTAACGATTTCCTTTCTAACCGCTTCCTCCATTTTTTTGATGGAAGGTTCTTTTAAGGTATCCGGCGCGTGTAAAACCTCGTCCACAGCCCCATCCACCTTGACGTGATAAGTGAACGACGGCAAATGATCGGGGCCAAATCTACATTCCAGGGATCTGGTTGCCTTTTCTATGCTAAATACGCCTAGCCGGTCATCAAAAGAAAATTTAATTTGGCCCCCCTTTACTTTTCCCTGCAAGAAGTTAAGCCCTGCTGTTTCCTGAGAAGTTAAAAAACCGACAAGTTGATTGGAGGTTCCATTAAAAATCGCGGCTTCAGTCAACGTAGAATAGTTGGGATTGCCGTTCGTAACCGCCTGAATGGCAAAGCTTTTGCGCTTGAGCAAGAACTCATGAACATCCCCGATGCGGGATTCGGGCAAAATTCTGGAGCTTTCCTTCGTATTGTCCGACAACTCTTCCAGATACTGCGACGGCAGCTTCTGATCAGGCGGATGCGTATTCAAAATATTAACCGCACTGTCCCGTGTTATCATTACTCTGGTCGAACGCCTCATTTGGCTTTCGCGCAAAAAGAAGTCAATGGTCTCCGCGAACTTCCGGGGCTTCCGCGCAATGCTCTCTGAAATGACTATGACCTTAAGATGTTCAAAGAAGGGAGCGCGGCTCAAACGCTGGGAGAGTTTTGCCATCGAAGTCGCCATCGTTTTTTCCTCTACCGCCATATTAAAAAAAGCTTTTCCGCCGCTTTCACCGCCACCCGACTTATTGGTGCTAAGACCCGCCGGCATTACGATCTGATAGACAACTCTAAAACTCTGCTTGGAAGGGCCTTTCTGACCGGCCTGGGATTGACTTCCGCTATCCTGATTATTGTCATTCTGATTACCGTTATCCTGCTTCTCTTCTTGTTTAACCGGTTCGTCAACCCCTACTCCCACTACAAAACCTCGCTGATCAATTTCAACACGGTCCCAGCAGCCTGACAGCAGAATTGATAAGGCCAACGCCAAGGGCAGCATTCGTCTACTTCTACGCGCCGCTCTTGTCATTTGCCTTCTCCTCCTTTTTCTTCTTTCCCCCAAACATGAGAAGCGAGATCGGCAATAAAATGCCGGAAATGATCGCCAAATAGTTGATAATGCTGCCAAGGATTGTGAATTCGGCCATATCTCCGGGGGTCATGCAGATCAAATAAGCAATAGGAGCAATGATAAGCAGCCTGTATCGCTTGGTTAGTCTTTTGAACATAAAAGACAGACATACGTTAGCTAGATCAAACCCCATTGCCGCTGTGTTATAGATCGTCATAATCCAAATGACAAAAAACAACGATTCAAACCGTTCGAAAAAGTTGCCCGGGAATTGAATTTCCTTAGCCAGCTCGATAGTTGGATACACGATGTTCATGGCTCCAATATTGGAGAATATGCCTATAACGAGATGATAGAGGACAAGGTAAATGAAGATCGTCAACGCAATGCCGGACATTACGGCTTTTGGCGCTTTTTCGGGACGCTCCATAAACACGATGTAATACAAAATAATCTCGAACCCAAGCAGAGAATAAATAACCTCTTTCATCCCTTGGGCAATGCCGATGGGCGGCGTAATAAAGAACGGCTTCAAATTCTGAAATTCGTACCATCTGTACCCAAAGAAAACCACGATGGTGATCATGATAAGAACCGAAGGCAGGAACAAAATATTTAGCCGGAGAAGCCCGGATCTGCTGCCGGACACTCCATAGACAACAACCAAAATAAACACAAGCGAGATGTACTCAACCGGTGTTCTGTCAAATAAGTATTGCTTGGAAATATTGGCGATCGCCCTTGTTTCAAAAGAGCAGAAGCCCAGAAAATAGCTGAATTGAAGAGCAGCAATGAGATAAGTGACCGGCCGGCCAACCAGGGAAACCGAATATTCAAGAAACGGCTTGCCTCCTGCCCGGACCGCAACCTTTGAAACCAGCCAGCCGGCAAGAAGCGCAATACTGCCCGCGAGCAGAATGCTCATCCAGCCGTCAAACGAGCTTGTGTAGGTGGCCACCGAACGGGGAAGCGTCAGAATCCCTACGCCGATCAGCATGGATACGATTGTCATGCCCATCTCCAAAGTAGACAGAGGCTTTTCGCCGTAGCTGTTTATTCTCATTGTGTCCCCTTTCTTTTGCTTTTCTTGGTCAATCTCTTCGAATCCATCGTTTCTAATATCTCCGGCCTATGAGATAAGCGGATAACGGGCAGCCGATAAATAAGATCACGCCAATCCGATAAGCGGAGCGGCGCAAGCGGAGCTGTATACGGAATACCGAAGCTCCTCAGATTCACCAGATGAATGCAAGTGACAATCATCGCAAGCACGACGCCGTAAAGCCCAAATACGCTTGCCGCAATCATAATTAGAAATCTCATTAACCGGATGGTAATGGCAAAGCCGTAAGAAGGAATGGCAAAGGAAGCGATAGCCGTTACAGCCACGACAACAACCATGACCGGACTTACTATGCCTGCCGTTACGGCAGCTTCGCCTATGACCAGACCGCCGACAACGCCAATGGTTTGTCCAATGGATTTTGGCAGTCTCACCCCGGCTTCCCGCAAAAGCTCCAAAGTAGCTTCCATCAGAAAAGTCTCGACTACAGCCGGAAAAGGAACCCCTTCCCTCGTTCCCGCCACGGAAAAGGCAAGCTTGGATGGCAGCATCCCGTGATGATATTCCAATATGGCGATATACATGCCCGGAAGAAATAACGCTACAAACACAGCCAAGACGCGCAAAAGCCGAAGAACGCTGGATAATATCCAGTTCTGGTAATAATCCTCCGGCGATTGAATAAAGGAAGCTATGGTTATCGGCAGGATCAGTTGAAACGGCGTGCCGTCAACCAATATAGACACTCTTCCCTGCAACAAGGCCCCCGCTACCTTGTCCGGACGTTCCGTATTCAAAATTTGGGGAAACGGCGACCAGTAATGATCCTGAATCCACTGTTCGATAAAGCCGGAGCCTTCCGGGTCATCGATGTCGATCGTACTGATTCTGCGCTTCACTTCGTTCACGAGCATAGGATTGACGATACCGTCAATATAAGCGACCGTTACATCCTTCCTTGATCTTCTTCCGATGCAATAGGATTCAAACCGGAGATGCGGATCCCGGATCCGTCTTCTAATTAAAGCCGTATTGGTCCGTAGATCTTCCGTAAATCCATCCCTTGGTCCGCGGATAAGCGACTCGGTTTGCGGTTCTTCTATCGCCCGGCTTTTCCAGCCCTTGCTTCCGATCAGAATCGTCTCTTCCATGTCTTCCACGAATAGAGCCGCATCTCCGGACAGAATAGTCAGCATAATATCATCCCAATCCGAAGAACGCCTCATGTCCTGCAGAGAAAGCTGCTCGGTCGTTTGCGCCTCCAGCCCTCTGCTGTATTCATCGTCCATTTGCCCCGTGTTCTCGGTACGGTCCGTACGGGTAAAATGACTTCCGCTGACTTGGGTCAGCTGGCTGATGACTTGATTCTGAATAACCTGCTTGTCGGCCAGGCCTTCGATACATACAACCGCCGCTTTTTCGCCTTCCGCCATCCGAAAGGTACGGATTAATAAATCATTGGGTGAGCCAAGGGATTGCCTGATAAAAGCTAAGTTATCGCTGACGGATGCGAATGGTTTCGATGGCTGCTCTAAGGGTTGTCCGTTATGCTCCATATACATCCTCCCGCCAATTCGTTTAACTTCATGATGCCCGCGAAAGGAAATTTTATGAAAGAAAAACAAAAAACCACCTGAAAAGGTGGCGGTAAAGCAAAAGGGGATATTTTAGTTGATTTTACTGTACTTTGCGATAAGGCTTGCGGTATTCCTGCGGCGTCACTCCGTGAACCTTGCGGAACAATCTCGCAAAGTACGAGAAGTTCCCGTAGCTGAGCCCGTCGGCAATTTCGCTTATGCTGCGGTCCGTTGTTGCAAGCAGCTCGGCTGCTTTCTCCATTCTTTCCTTCAATATATAATCGGTCAGTACCATGCCGGTTTCCTTCCGGAACAGACGGGACAGGTAAGCCGGATTCACAAAAGCAATCGACGCCAGGTGCTCGCGGGACAGCTCTTCGTTCAAATGCTCGGTTATATACGCTTTTACCTTTTGCACAATTGGACTTACCGCCATCGTTCTCGTAAACAGACTGCCCGCGGCATCGGCCATACAGCGTACCCATAGCTTGAACTGTTCGACCGAACGGGTCGCGGTCTCTACGCTTGAGCAAGCGTGATTCTCGTAAAGCTGCTGGGCATGAAGCCCCTTGCGGTGCATCGCATAATAAATGACCTGCAAGAGCGCGTGATAGGAAGCGGTCAGCGTCTCAACCGTTGCTTTAGTAGAGTCAATAGAATGAGTCCATTCTTCGAGTCTGCTAGAAAGCTCCGCCGTGCTTCCCTGCTCGAGCAAATCCGCCCAATCGAGCATGGACTCTGTAAAGCTGACGGCTGGTTTGGCCGTGTTGTTCAGCGGATCCTCGCTCCAGATTACGCCGCCCGCCATATTCACATTGCGGTATTCCTTGTTAAGCAGCGCCAGGTAGCTTTGCAACACTTCCGTTACGGCGGTTAATTGACCCGCATAACAAGAGAGCCGGCAATAGAAATACTGCCTGCAGGCTTCAACATAGTTCCGGCACAATGCCTCGATTTCCTCTCTAGCCACTTCGGCCTCTCCCAGATGCAGCACGACAAGAATATTGCCCCTGTGATCCTGAATAACGTTGCCGGGAAGCTTCTCGAGCAGCAGCTCCTCGGCCGATTTGCGCAGCGCAAATTCCATAATAAGCTCATCCCGCTCGTTAAGAGGACGTTCCCAGCTCTCCACGCTGATTAGGATGAGGCGTACCCGTTCAACCGTACTCATCCGCATATCGTAGGCGGAGAGCGATTGGCGAATCGCCTCGGAATTGCTTGAAACTCTTCGCTCGAGCAGGTCCTGCCAGAAACGCTCGACAAGCATCGGCTTGCGGCTGTTCCACAGCTCAACGATCTTGTTGTACTGGTCGTCGGTCTCGCTGATTCTCCGCTTCTCCTTCACCCGGGAGATAGCGGTAAGCAGCGTCTCCTCCAGCTCGGTATAAACAACGGGCTTCAGCAAATATTCAAAGCTGCCCAGATGAATCGCTCGCTTAGCGTACTCGAATTCGGAATGGCAGGTCAGGACAATCGTCTCCGGCTGCATGCCGCGCGCTTTTACCCATTCCAGCAGTTCAAGACCGCTGATCTCCGGCATTTCGATATCGCAAACGACAATATCAATCGGCTGTTCAAGCAGCAGCTGCTGCGCCATCGGGGCATGGTACGCTTCATATACCTCGTCTACCCCGATCATCTCCCAGCGTACGCCTGAACGGAGTCCTTTTACCGCATAGATCTCATCATCGACAATAAGTACCCGTATCATAGTCCCGGCTCCCTTTCGCCCGTCTTGTATCTCGGCACCCGAAGCGTGACGACCGCGCCTTGCGGATCCGCGCTGCCAAATGCCATTCTGACCGTTCCTTTATAGTAGAGCCTGCACCGCCGGACAACGTTCCACAATCCTAGGCTGCCGTCGCCGGGCTCAAGCGAATGCACTTTGATTCGCAAATGCTCCATTTGCTCCTCCGTCAGGCCTTTCCCGTTATCCTCCACCTCGATTATCAGCTCAGCGTCGTCCCCTTCGCCCTCGGCCGATACCTTCACCCGGATATGGAACGGCGAGCCCGTGCGGATCGAGAAGCCATGCACCATCGCGTTTTCCACCATCGGCTGAATAGTGAGAGGCGGAATACTCACCTTCTCGAGCGCCGGATCAACCTCGAAATCGAAGGCGAGCGTTTCCGGGAACCGGTATTTCTGAATCGATAAATAATGGAAAATATGCTCGACTTCTTCCTTCACGGTCACCGTCGAGACCTGGGTACGGGTCGTAAAACGGAAATACCTTACCAGATGAAGGGACATATTCTGAATGACTTCATAGTCTTTGATCTGGGCGAGCTGATAGACGATATTCAGAGAGTTCATGAAGAAATGAGGGTGGATCTGGGCTTGCAGATGCTTCAGCTCCGCCTTTTGCGTCCGCAGCTGCTCCTCGTAAATATCAATCTTCAAATGCTCAATCTGCTGGGCCATGCCGTTAAACGTCTCTTTGAGCGTTATAAACTCCTGAAGCTTGTAATCCTCCATCCGGACGCTTAGGTCGCCGGAACGGATTTTTCGCATCCCTTTAATAAAATGATGGATTGGCTTCACGATCGAATTTTGCAGGAATAAGAGATAAAGTCCCAGCATGATCGCAGCCAGCATCGGAATGAGGTACGTCATTTTGCGGAAAATCGGAAGCCCTTCAAGCAGCTTGCGCTCCGGCAGCAGGAAGATCAGGTTCATATCCGCCATCCGGGAGCTCTTGGCGACAAGCAAATACGGCTTGCCAAGCTTGACGATATTATAGGCCGCATTCCCGTTATCCATATACGCGGTCAGGTCAAAGACGTTAATCTCCTGCCGGATCGATTCGCTTACCGTCGATAGAGGTTTTCCTTCCCCCGATACCAGAAGCGCTTCCGCCTTGCCTCCCTGACCCAGCTGGCGGATTGGCTCCATCAACCGGTTTAGATCAATCCATGCTCCGATAAAAGAGTCATAATTCGTATCCACAACGCGAACGAGCGCGTATTGCCCCTTCAGCTCGACTACCTTCCAGCCCGCGCGAAGCGTTGGATCGTTTCCGGCAAGCAGCTCCTTCAGCTTGGACTGAATCTCCTGCTTGCGCGCATAGGTAACGGATTGCTGCTGGGCGACCAAGAGCTCCTTGTATTTCCCGCCGTAAGCAAACAAAACATCCGCCGCGTCGTAATAATTGATATTCAAATCCAGATCGTTTGCCGTCTGCGTTGTGGACAAATAATACTCCCAGCTGTCCTTATCGTATTGGCTGAGCGAAATCAGGCTTTGATCCTGCTCCGCCGCTTTATAGAGATAGTTCTCGATCTCGCCAAGAACCTGATCCATATCGTTCATGTACATGGTGAGCATATTTCGATTCGACTGCGCCACTTGGGAATGGACAACCTTCGTCGCGTAAAGATTGTTCCATAATAGCAAAATGACGAGAGGAATAATAACGAGACCAAAGCCAAGTATCAGCCGGGAACGCATCGTTGCTTGTCTCAATGATTTTCCTCCTCTCTCATTGGGGAATTGCTAGCGGCTCGCAAGCCATAGATCAAGCTGACGCTGCTTCTCCTGGACAACCTTATCGGCTCCCGCCGCCTTCAGCTTGCTTACGTACATCGGAATGATTTTCTCCGGGTCCTGCGCCCCGGTGTTAAAGGCCGGCATAAACTCCTTTTCGACCAGAATCGAGGCCGCAATCTCGGCTTTCACCCTCTCCGGGTTAAAAACAAAGCCTAAAGCCTTCGATTTGTCCGCCTGCTCGTTAAAGCTGCGGTATTCCTCCCATAATCCCGGGTTCTCGTTATCCCATAGGTACGAATTCAGCTGGTTCCCAAACATCCACGGCTGGTTCAGATTATAGCCAACCGTCTTCGCGTCAACGCCAGACGGGTACCCAATGACGTTATCGGATTTTTTGACATAATGAATCCCTTCCACGCCCCAGTCCAGCAGGTTCAGCAAATAAGGATCCGTATACAAAAGATTAAGCAGCATCATCGATTTCTCCGGATGCTTCGCATTGCGGGTGATTGCAAACATCGCGCTTGTTGTATCCGCCGTTGTGGTATATGGCTTTGTCAGCTCCACGCTTACCATCGGATATCCGGTATCCCGGGACGCCTGGATCTCAAAGCCTGGCTTCAGCGACTCTGCGTAAGCGAAGGCATTACCGGCTTTTACCGCGTCATATTCGTTATCCTTCGACGTTGTCGCGTCCGCATTGAGGTACCCCTTCCGGTTCCACTCGTAGAGCAGCTTGGCGTAAGCCATAAATTCAGGGGTCTCCGCCATACTCAGCACCTTCGTCGACTGCCCTTCGCGGCGCAGAACGCCCGGACCTTCTCCCAGCATGTCGAAAATGCCGTATTGCATCATAAACGTAAGCGGACTGCGGTCTGCCCTTGCCTGCAGCGGGGCCATCTCCGGTTCATCCTGCTTGATCTCCTCGAAAATCGGACCAAAATCGGCTAATGTCTTGACCTGCGACAGATCGATATCGTACTTGTCGACCAGATCCTGACGGAGCACAAGTCCTTTGCTGGAGGCAAACTCCTTGTTGGTCACAATGCCGTACAGCTTGCCGTTTACTTTACTTGCCTCCAGAATGGATGGATCCAGAATCCTCCGTATACCCGATCCGTATTTGTCCAGCAATTCATCCAGCGGCAGATAACGGCCCTTCGCAATCTCGTCTCCGAAGCGCATCCATCCAGCCGTGAAAATAATGTCCATCTGCTCGCCGGATGCGAACATCAGCCCCGTCTTATCCCACCAGGAGCCCATGTCGATCGTGCGGATATCCACGGTTGCGTTTATTTTCTTCATAAGGTAGTCATTGATTTTATTTTCAACAAGGTTAAGATCCTTCGGCACGTTGCCTGCGGGGAAAACCATAACCAGCCGGTCGGTATCGCTGTCGGCTCCCGGATTGGCCTGTGTATCTTCTTGGGTCCGGGACGTATTCGAATAGTGCGGGGATTGGGCCGGCCTGGAAGTTTGTCCGTACATCGTTGAGAATGCGATTAGAACAGCAACGACGAGCAGCGATCCCATCATAATTGGAAGCGCTTTCTTATTAGCTCTATTGAACATGTCACTCGTCTCCTTGGCACAAGGTTAGATACCTCATCATACAACGGCCTGATTCTTTCCGACTACTCTAATTGTAACTTTTAATAATAAGATTGTTACTTTGAACGCATGGCGAATAGCCGGTCCGGGAATCTCCCTGACCGGCTCGCGCTATTATTTATTCATCAGACCGCCTGCCTGCAGCAAACGCTTCAACGCTACGGCTGCTTCAGCACGCGATGCCGGGTCGAGCGGCGCAAACTTGCCGGCCGATTTGCCTTGCATGATTCCGGCTGCAACAAGCTCGTTGATTGCGGATTTCGCCCAATCGGCAATCTGGCTGCCGTCTTGCGGGAAGGCCGCTTTTGGCGCTTCAGATTGGATTTGTTCGTGATTCGTAATCAGGTCCATTGCCCGCTCCAGCATAACCGCCATTTCCTGACGGGTAATTTGCCGGTTCGGACGGAATGTCCCGTCACTCATGCCTTTTACAATGCCGTATTGAACGGCTGTCTTCACATAAGAAGCGTACCAGGCGAATGAGGTAACATCCGTGAAGGATGGAGTTGATGTTCCGCTGCCTGATGCAAGGCCAAGCGCTTTTACGACAAGCGCCGCGAATTCGGCTCTCGTCATATTGCGGTTTGGCGCGAACAGATCCGTTGATACACCGTTAATAATCCGTTTGTTTGCCAGCAGCAAAATATCGTCCTTGGCCCAGTGGGCAGCGATATCCTTGAAGGAAGCATCGGTCACCGCTACGGCGTATAAGCTGTTTGTTGTGCTAAGTACCGTCACGACCGTGTCTCCCCCCTGGCTTGCGAACCATGCAGGTACCGTTCGGAATTGGCCGGTTTCCGGATCGTAAACAACAACAGAGCTGTTGTCTTGATCAAGCTGACCGTTAAACGCAAAGCTTCTTGCAACGAATTGCTTGCCGAATTGATGCACGGGTATGGACTGGCCGCCGGATTGCAGCGTCAGCTCGAAGGAAACCGAATTACCGGCAAGAGTAAAGCCCGCGGAAGCGGCTTTGCTCTTCATTTCGTCGGCCAGCTTGCCGGAAACCGGCGAAAGTGTCAGTGTCAGCTTGGCATCGGCAGCCGCCAACGCATTCGCATAACCCGCTTCCTTCAGAATCGTCCATATCGTCGAAGGAAGCGTGTAGGTCATCCCGCCATAACGAATGATAATGGAAGTCTCATGCGACGCGGATGCTGCGTCCTTCAATGCA
This sequence comes from Paenibacillus sp. MMO-177, assembly GCF_037147795.1. Taxonomy (NCBI): domain Bacteria; kingdom Bacillati; phylum Bacillota; class Bacilli; order Caryophanales; family Paenibacillaceae; genus Paenibacillus; species Paenibacillus sp. MMO-177. Next base: position 10,727 of record NZ_JBBCUR010000008.1, read on the forward strand.
GCGGCAGAGAATTCGGCAGCGCCAGAGTTGCCTCCGGCCGGCAGGTCGATGACGATTTCCTTTTTGCCCGCCGATAGTCCTGCTATCAGATCTGCGTCATAGTTAACGGAAGAATCAACCGGTGTTGAACCTCCTCCGCCCGTATTGCCGGGGCCGGAGTTGTCTTCATGCGTAATCGTGCGCAATTCAAAGCCTGTAGACTTGGCGTTAAAGACAGGGCCAATCTTCGTATTGCGGACAATGACATTGTCCAGATTAATGGAACCACTTACGTCATTGTTGACATGGATTCCCCATGTACCGGTACCGTCAATAACGTAGTTCTCGATCGTAATGCTGCGGGAACCGTTTGTTATCGCGTTGGGTCCGTTCACATACAAGCCTTGATAGGTGCTATCCAGCGCCGTGTTGTTGCGGATGGTAATATCGGCATCAATCGGCTTATCGCCCGTGAACAGCCAGATCGCCCCGAAGTTTTGTCCCCAGCTTGGCTCGCGGCCGCCGGTACGGATCAGCGTATTGCGCTCGATCAGCGTCGTGCCGTCAAAGGCAACCGGATTAAATCGCGTCGATACCGCGATCCCCGCGCCAAAGCCAACCGTATCGGACAGGATATTATCCTGCACTTTGTTGTCGCGTCCTCCGAAAATCGCCACGTTATCGGCTAGCCATGGCAGCTGTACCGTATTGAACCTTAAGGTGTTATTGCTCACCCGGCTGGCATCGTCGGATACGCCTTCCGGCTTCTGCGACCAAAGCGCGATGCTATCATCCCCGGAGTTGCGGATATGGGTCTGCTCAATCATCGAATTTCGCGTACCGGTTGTAAAATTAATGCCGTCAGCGTAAGTATCGCGGATGCGCACTCCGCCAACGTACAAACCGTCCGTCACCACTCCCTCATTGCTGCGCATCGACCAGATGCCCGCCTTGGCATGCTCGATCCATACATTCTGTATGATGGAGCCTTTGCCAAACGTTCCGTCAAAGCCCGCCTCGCGCAGCTCGTCATGACGTCCGGTTACGCCTAGATCCATATACAAATCGTAGACGCGAACCTTGCTTCCTTCCGCTAGAAAGCCTGCGCCATGCAGCTCCGTACGCCAAATTCCCGCACCGCGGATCGTTACATTATCGATATGGAGAGGTCCTTGCGCAAGATTAAAGCTTCCCGCCGGAATCCACACGCCCGTCCCTTGTTCCTTAGCGGCTGCGATTGCGGCTTCGAATGCGGCCGAGTCGTCGGAGCTGTCGTCCGCCGTTGCGCCAAAGTCCGTCACCGATAAATAACCTTCCGGCTTCGAATATGCGTCAGGCGCTTGCTCCAGATCAACCAAGTCCACCACGTAATAATCGGCGGTATCGTCAGCTTCTTTCACGAGCCGGATGATTGAGCCTGCCGGCACATCTCCAATCAGCAGACGGGACTCATCATAGAAGCGGTGGGCATCCCCGTCGGCCGGATTATTCGACCAAGGGTATTTGCCGTATACCCAGCTGTACTTGCTGGACAAGTTGATCTTGCCTTGTTTATGGCCATTCACGTAAAGCGTCAGCGTACGCTCTTCTCCTTCCCCCGCCGCGGAGTCTGGAATGATATAACGCATGGTCAACGCATTCGCCTGTCCGGTTGTCTTGAACTCGATATATTGTCCCGTTGCATCCAGACGAACCGCCTCTCTGCCGGAGGCTTCGGAAGCGAAGGTCTTAAACGTACGGTCTTCTTCAATAAGAGTACCGTTTGTTGTCCCATGCTCTGCCTCATAGGTTGTAAACGGAACGGTCGCTCCGCGGTAATCCTTGCTCACCGCATTGTGCACAAGGAGGTAATCTACGTCGATACCGCCTGTGCTGCCGTTATCGTATTGAAGCGATACGGTGTTCATGCCGGCACGAAGCGGCAGCTCGAAGGTAACGTCAGACCAGCTGCTGCCCGTGCTTGGGAACTCGGCAGCAGCGGCTTGCTTAAGACCGTTAACATAGACATTCAACGTCTTTGAAGCATGATCCGTATTCCGGAAACGCAGCTTAGCGGAGTAGTTGTCTGCTCTGTCCGTATTGACGGCAAAAAGCAATGCTGCATCCTCTTGCGTAAAGACGGCAACGGAAGTTCCGTTTGCCTTTACGCCGCCCGTCATAAACGCATCTTCCGCTTCGTAACGGATATCGCTCTTCACCGCTTGCAGCTGCCAATGCGCCGCGGCATCGGATGCTTCTACGGCTTGAACGGATACAGTGCCAGCGGCACCCACCGTCAAATATTTCCCTGTGACAGAAGCGTTGCCGAGCACTTGATAACCCCCGTAAGACGAGGCATCCCATTGCGCGGACAAACTTTCCCCATCGGTCAACGCGGTTGCTTGACCGCTTGCCTTCACGGCCAGTTTGCGGCCGGTTGCCTGGTTCACGTATTGCTTATGGCCGTTATAATCCTGTGGCAGCCATTCGGCCGCTGTACCGTCGGCAGCAGTCGGCGTATCCGCCACCACAGCACCATTTCGTTCAATCAATGATTTGCCGCTGAGAGCGTCCACAATCCGGACCGCGTTAAGCTCCTTCAATACCGGAGTTACCGCATTAGCCGGACCGTCAACCGGCGGTACCGTTACCGCTTCCGCGGGCGCCGTCTCGAATCTCCATTGCACGCCGCGGCTTTCATTCGATCGCAATTCATATTGCGCATAACCCTGCAGGTCTTCGGTATGGATATAGTTGTCTTCGTAGCCTTCAGCCGCGCTGCGGAGCAAATAAAGGCCGGCTGCGGGACCATTTTCCACTACCCATTGCACCTTCGTGTCTGCTGCAGACGGCGATGCCGTAGTCTCGAGGTAGCTTTGCAGATGTGCAATCGAAATCGCGTTCCCGGTCGCCCGGTTTACGATCAGCTGCTTGCCTTCCTTAGTAGTAATCTTCCAATTTGAAGCCGCGTTATTGGCAGCCGGCGTTCCGTACAAAACAACGTTCTTGCCATTCTCATACAGGTATTGACCGGAAGCTTCGTTCTTAATGCGGATATAACCTTCCGGCAGCTCGGCCGGCGCTTGACGCGCAGGCTCCAGCACCCACTGGGCGCTGCCCCAGTCGGCAGGAATCGGACTCGCCTGACCGTAACCGGTCTGGTCTTGAATATGGATCCGGGCAGGTTCGTTATTCCATTTCCCATTCCAGCCATTGCTGAATACTTTCGTATTCGCGGCTCCTTCAACGTCATTCATTTCCCACTGCACGCTGCCCCATGATTGATCAAGCGTCAAGCTTTCCAGCGGTTTGAGATGCGGGTTAGTTTCATTTTCGGCACGATTAATATTCTCGTTCGAAATCATATGGCCGGTCGCCTTGTTCACGATATATACGCCTTGCGGAGCGGTCTCGAGGGACCACTGGGAAGCCGGATCATCCGTTGCAGGCTGGCCGTAAGCAACCTTGCCATTCTCGTCCTCAAAGAGGTATTGGCCAAAATAACTGTTCTTCAATCGCACGTAGGACGGCGCTGTTTCGCCTACCGTAATAAACTCCCATTTCGGGCTGCCCCAGTCCTTCGGCACCACGCTAAACTGCGCATGCTTCAGCTTGTTCTCGACGTTGACGTATTTGCCGCTGGCATCGCCAGGCTTGCTAATCAGCTTGTAGCCTTGATACGTCTCGATCGTCCAATCGCCCGCCGCTGAATCATCGGCCAAGGCAGTGGATTTCAATGCGTCTCGGTCTCCCGCAACGCCTTCATTGTTTAAGTAGTGACCGGTCCCGCGGTTCTTGATCCGCTTCGCCCCGTCATGCTCCTCAACCAGCCATTGCGCATTCCGGTCCGAAGGCTGTACGTTGCCGTACTGAACAACGCCGTTTGCATCCTCGAACAAATACAGCTGCAGCCAATTGTTCTTGATCCGGATATACGGAACAACGGGTTCCTTCGGCGGAGCCGGATCCTCCAGCGTCCATTGCGCGCTGCCCCACGTCGCCTGCGCCCAGTTATTACCCTGCGCGAAGCCGTCTTGATTCTGCACGTTGATAAAGCTGCCTGCATTTGCCGCGCTGCCCAGCGTCACGTAACCGTCCACTTCACCGCCGCTGTCGTTCTTGGCTGCCGCAACTATCCAGGCCGAGTCCGCGCTTGGCAAGTCCGCCGCGGAGAGCGGTGCTGCTCCAACGTAATCGACGTTTGTTACGTAATGACCGGTTGCGAGATTACGCAGCAGTGTTCCATTTGCCGTGTCGATTAGAATCCATTGCGATGTCTTATCGGTGTAGGCGGGCTGTCCGTATTTGATCTGGCCGTTCTCTTCGTACAAATAGGTACCCTTCCAGTTGTTCTTGATCCGCTTCGGAGTTGAATCCGCCGCGGGCTCAAGCTTCCAGACGGCGCTGCCCCAGCTCTTCTGCGCCCAGTTGTTCGCGCGGACGATGCCGTCCGGGCCGTTGCCGGTGCCTTGAATATTAACGATCCAGCTGTTATCGCGGGAGCTGACGATATTAATGCCGCCATTGTCGTCTGCCGATTCGAGGGACCATAAATCCGATGTCCAGCCCTCGCCAATAGCGGAGATACCTACCGGATTCGTAATCTGTTCGGCGGTAATCGCCTGCGAGTGCAGATAATGACCCGTCGCCCGGTTGCGCAGACGCTTGTGGCCGTCCTTGTCTTCGATAAACCATTGCGAAGACATGTCATTCAATGCGCGCTCCCCGTATTTCACCTCACCGTCTTCTTCATATAAATAGGAGCCTTTCCACGGATTAACGATCCGAACCGGCTCGGTTGCTTCGGCGGGATCCAGCGTCCATGTTGCGCTTCCCCAATCCTTTTGCGCCCAGTTGTTCGCCTGCACCTTGCCGTCTTGAATCTGGAAGTTAACAATCCAGGACGGATTGCGTGTGCTGATAACATTGAACTCCCCCGGCTTGCTTGCTACTTCCGCAATATCCCAGGTGTCGGATACCGAGCCTTCGCTTGCAGCCGAGCTCTCAACCGCATTCGTAATATTCGCATCCGTCACTTGCTCGGAGTTCATGTAATGGCCGGTTGCACGGTTCTTGATGCGCTTATGGCCATCCTTCTCCTCAATTGTCCATTGCGCATATGGATCGTTTACCGCGGGAAAACCGTAACGCACTTTGCCATCGGCATCCTCATAAAGCGAATATCCTTGCCAGGGATTATGAATTTGAATGAAAGCGCCTTCATTATTAACCCCGGAAACGCCGTCCGCACTAGCGGACAGCGGGGGGATCGCAATGAGGAGCGCCATGCACAGAATCATCAGCTTCTTTAATAATGATGGCATTGATCCCAGTCCTCCTGAAATGAATTCGAACTTCTAACCTTTGGTTGCCCCATCCGCTAGACCGGAAATAAGGAACCGTTGCAGCAGCAGAAAGACAATCGAGATCGGAATCGCAATCAGGATCGTTCCTGCGGCAAACATCGTAAAGTTGTTCGCGAACTTATCGTTGATGAAGTTGTACAAGCCTAGCGCCAGCGTAAACTTCTCCGGGCTGCGGATAATGATCTGCGGCGTCAGGAAGTCAAAGAACGGCGCCATAAACGTAAACAAGGCAACAACCGCGATAATCGGGCTGGCAAGCGGCACCAGAATCCGGAAGAAAATCGTCAGGTAGCCCGCCCCGTCGATTTTGGCCGATTCGTCGAGGTCGCGCGGAATCGTATCGAGGTACCCTTTTACTAGGAACAGGTTCATCGGCAGGCCGCCAAATACATAGATCAGGATTAAACCCAAAAACGTATCCAACAGGTTAACCGTATTTAGCAAGAGGTAAATCGCCACCATCCCCATCAAGACGGGAAACATTTGCAGCAGCAGGAACGTATAAATGCTGTTCTTTCGTCCGACAAACCGGAATCTCGAGAATACGTACGCAACGATGGATACGATACAGACCGAGGCTAGACCGTTCGCAAACGCGATGATTAGCGTATTTTTATACCATAAGGTGTAATTGCTGCTCGGATTGTTAAAGAGCCATTCATAATGCTCTAGCGACCAGTTGTCCGGGATCATCTTAAGCGAGAACAAGCTGGTGCCCGGGTTGAGGGACATGCTGAACGCCCATAGCAGCGGGTACAAAATAATGACGAACATGATCAGGACAACCAGATAAATGCCGGACACTTCCAGAGCGGATTTGAGCGAACGCTTCATCTTAGTACATATCCTCCTCTCTGAAGGAACGGGTTCTGCTGAATTGATATAGAGCAAACGCCGCTACGACAATACCCATGATGATGGATACGGCGGCAGCCATTTTGTAGTTGTTTTCCTTAAACGTCAGGCTGTACACCCACGAAATCAGAATGTCGGTTGCGCCCGAGTTCTGGCCCGGCACCGGAGGACCGCCCTTGTTGAACAGGTAAATAATATTGAAGTTATTGAAGTTGTACGAGTATTGCATAATGAGCAGCGGAGCCGTTGCGAAGAGCACATGCGGCATCGTGATGAAGCGGAATTTTTTCCAGCGGCTTCCTCCGTCCACATCGGCTGCTTCATACCAGTCCTTCGAGATCCCTTGCAGCACTCCGGTAATTAGCGTGAATACGTACGGGAAACCAAGCCATACTTGAATGCCGATAATCGCCACGCGCGCCCAGGTCGGATCGGACAGCCACGGAATCGACAAGCCAAAGTGGGAGAAAATATCCCGGTTAATCGCGCCAAACGTATCGTTAAACATCGCCGTAAACACAAGCACGGTCATAAACGAAGGAACCGCCCAAGGGAGAATCATAACCGTTCGGATCAGGCGCTTAAACCTGACGCGGCTGTCATTAATCATCACCGCAAGGAAAAAGGCCAGCATAATTTGCAGCGTTGTCGCGACAAGCGTCCATACTACCGTCCAGGAAAGAACGGTAAACAAGCTTTTGCTCCATACGGCTTCCGTGAACAGCGCTTTGAAGTTCGCGAAACCAACCCAATCCAGAAGATGGGCAGGCGGAGAATTGTATAGGTTGTAGTTGGTAAAAGCAAGAGAGATCATAAACAGCAGCGGAAAAATAACGATCAGCGCCATCATGATGAAGTTCGGCACGACGACAAAATACGGAAACCCATGCTCCCAGCTGTCCTGGAAGGCCTGACGGACGGATGGCGTGCGAATACCCTCCCGGCGTTTCCGCGCATCCTTCCGGGCATCCAGTATATTAAGCACGTACAGGCCCAGCAGAATAACGCCAATGATAGAGGATAACAAGCCTTGGACCAGCAAATTACGGGAATCGTCAGTCTCCGGGTTGTCCCCAAGCGTAATCATTCCTGCAATGCTGTTTGCGATAGGCACGGACAGCGCAATGATCAAGCTTAAGCCAATTACAAGAAATACAATTCCTTTAATCCAGCGGCGGTTGTATAGCTGGCCTAACCCAGGCACGATGGACAAGACGGTCGCGAGGGCGGGATTATGATGGCTTTGTCTGGTTTGCGACACGGGCTCCAGGGCGTTGATGTTCATGTTTGGTTCACCTTCCATATTTCCGAATGCGATTTAATAGAGAAAGGGGCTGTGAGTAGCCCCTTTCCTTTGTTTCATGGTTTGGCAGGTTACTTCGCGCCGGCCATCTTCATTTTGTCGTTAATGAGTTTGACGGCATCGTCCAGGGAAGCTTGCACGTCTTTGCCTTCCGTAATGAATTTCAAGGCATTCGCCATTGGATCCCATACATGGTCAAGCTCGGGAACCGTCGGGAACGGCTGGCCGTATTGGATTTGCTGCGAGAAGCCGGCTACAAGCGGATCACCCGTCAGAACCGGATTGTTCAGGACATTGATAACCGGAGGAACTTCGCCTGTTTTCTTGAAGTATTCAAGCGCGTTTTCTTCGTTCGTCAGGAAAGCTGCAAAATCCGCCGCCCACTCCGGGCTCTTCGAGAACTTGGAGAGCATCCAGCCTTTTACGCCGATGAACGAGGTTGGGTGTGCGCCGCCTTCAAGGGTAGGGATTGGAGCAACGGCAAGATCGTCGCCGAGCGCTTTCTTGTAATCGTTGATAGCCCAAGGTCCGTTGATAACCGCGCCAACCTTGCCTTGCGTGAACAGGCCGCCAACGATGTCGCCGTTAACGCCTTTAGGCAGGTAACCGTTGTTGAACCAGCTTTGGATCAGGGAAGCGCCTTTTACCGCGCCTTCCTTGTTCAGTCCGATATCGTTGATATCGTATTTGCCGCCGTTGTCTTTGAAAATATAGCCGCCTTCGCCGCCGAGGAAGCCCCATGCAAAGTAGAAGTTTGCCGCTTCAAAGAGGAAGCCGTAATTTTGTTTCTTCGCGTCTGTCTGGTCTTTCATAATTTTCTCGAGGTCAGCAATCGTTGCGGGCGCATTAGGGACAAGCTTCTTATTATAGAAAAGAGCGTAAGTTTCCGTTACTAACGGGAGGCCGTACAGAACGCCGTCTTGGCTAAGAGCCGCAAGTGCTTCCGGCGTGTAGGTGCCTTTCACTTCGTCCGAAGCTTTTACCTCTTGCACCAGGCCTTTCACGACAAGGCTGCCGATTCCCGGCTGGTAGAACAAGTCCGGACCTTTGCCGGCGGGACCGTCGAGCGCAAGCACATCCGGCTGGTCGTTCATCGCAACCGGCTTGATGTTGATTTTGATTCCTGTTGCGGCGGTGTATTTATCCGCTGCCGCTTGGATAACGGCCAGTTTGTCTTCTGCCGTATCCGGCCAGATGGTCAGCTCGGCAGGCTTCGCTTCCGTTGGCCCGTTCGCTTCCGCTGTTGCCGCAGCGTCCGCGCTTGGCGATTCCGAAGCCGGTGCGTTAGCGTTCGTATTGGCGCTTGCGGAGGCATTGGCATTGCTGGCGGCTGTGCCGTTGCCGTTATTGTTGCCGCCGCATGCGGCGAGCGACATCGATACAGCCAGCAGGCTCAGCGTGATAAGCATCTTTTTGCTCTTTAACATCGTGGAGAGCTCCCTTCCCTTTATCAACTCTTGTAGGTTTGTTGACCCCGGTATGCCGTGGTTCATGAGTTCATTGTAGGATTTTGAGGGGGAGTCTCACTACTAATCCGGTGACCTGAAAGGATAAGATTGTGACCTGTCGGTGAGGTGGATGGATGGGAGAGGTCGCTTAACGATGTGGACATGGTTAAGCTCAGAGGAAAACGGCGCTGTGAGCTAGTTTGGGGCGGTTTGGGCGCTTCTTAACGATGTGCGACATCGTTAAGAGAGCTAGCGTGGGCTCTTGCGAGCAGCTTAACGATGTCGCACATCGTTAAGCTCGGGGAAAACGGCGCTGCGGGCAATTTTGGGGTGGTTTGAGCGTTCCTTAACGATGTGCGACATCGCTAAGAGAGCTAGCGTGGGCTCTTGCGAGCAGCTTAACGATGCGGGGCATCGTTAAGCTCGGAAAGCACGGTTTAGGTGGCGTTGTTGAAATAGCCCCGGCCCCCGCGCCACAGGTGCATTCGGGCTACAAAAAAAAGCCGTCTACCAAGCTAACGGCGTGCTTGGTAGACGGCTTTGCTCTATTATTGTTGCGGTGCGGACAGCACCGTGCGGAACCCGCAATTGCCGGTGGAGCTGTCAGGCGTATTCTTGCTGCGCGCCGCTACACGGTAACGGTTGCAGTAAGAGCTGTGGCAGAGATAGGAGCCGCCCCGCATGACGCGCCCTTCTCCGGTACGCGGGCCAAGCGGGTTATCGCTCTCGCCGCTCTGGTAATAGGTTGGGCTGAACCAGTCCGAGCACCATTCCCATACATTGCCCGCCATATTATAGAGGCCATAGCCGTTTGGCCGGAAGCTCTTGGCCGGAGCGGTTCCCAGGTAACCGTCGCTGGCATGATTTTTGACCGGGAACTTGCCCTGCCAGATGTTGCAGTTATGCTCGCCGCCTTGCTTCAGCTCATCGCCCCACGGGTAACGCTTCTGCACAAGTCCGCCGCGGCCCGCGTATTCCCATTCCGCTTCCGTCGGCAGGCGTCTGCCCGCCCACTCGCAATACGCCATCGCATCATTCCAGCTGACATGAATAACCGGATGGTCCTCGCGGCCTTCGATACGGGAATCCGGTCCTTCCGGATGGTTCCAGTCCGCGCCTTCTACAGGGTACCACCAAGGAGCCGTCTGCGGCACCGTCTTCACCTTCGACGCTTCCGCCTCCGACACGAACAGATGGAACACATAAGACCAGCCGAACCTCCGGGCTTCGGTAACATACCCCGTTGCCGCAATAAAACGTCCGAACTGCTCATTCGTTACCGCCGTTTCATCCATATAAAAGCTGTTTACGCTAACGCTATGAACCGGGCCTTCCCCGTCTGCCGCAAAACCTTCCTTATCGTTCGTCCCCATCAGGAAAGTTCCGCCCGGAATAAACACCATCCCCGTTGTATCGGAATACGGATCAGCAGCCGGCTTGGAATCCATCGATTTAACCGCCGCCGGCTTCAGCTTCAGGTTGTTAGGCGCAATAACAACCGATGAACGATTGGTTGAACAGCAGGATTTTTCCGTGTTATGATCCGATTCCCGTGCCATCTTCAACTTCCTCTCCGTCTAAGAAGTGTTTATCATCAATCTAGCTTTTCTGTAAATCTCTTATTTCAACACTACCATAATAAGAAATGGCAGTACAACGCTTTCCGCCTGTAATCTAACGGAAAACTTTATACTGCCATCTGCTCTATTACTTTTCCATTAGTCCAAGCCGGACATACTGCTCTTCCGGTGCTCCTGCCTGCTTCATGCCCGCAACGAGCAGCTCAATCATCCGTGTCTCGGCCGCTTCATCCCGAAGCGGATGCTCCTGATGCTCATCCCTAGCAAGATCATACAGCCGCTTCTCCATGACGAATTGATTCCGGGCATACGGTACTCCTTGCGTGCTCTCCGGAATTTTGAACACCGGATATGCCGTATAAGGCAGGAAACGGCCCGCTTCAATACGTTCCGGCGCTACGTGTCCAAGATAAGAACGGAAGGTTGTTGGCATAGCCGTGTACGCGTAACAAGGATAATTATCCTCCGACACCGGTGCGCGCATATACGTATAACGGCCATCCGTTACATTGACGCACATCCCGTGGTAGCCATACAAAGCCGCTTCCCTAACCTTCTCCTGCGTTCCTTCGAGCAATCCGCGAAGCGAGGAGCCTTGCACCGTATCCGGAATCGAAGCTCCCATATAGTCCAGAATCGTAGGCATAAGATCGATATTTTGCGTAAGCGCCTGTATGCGGGTGCCCGCGGCCCGGCCTTCAGGCAAACGGATCATCAGCGGGATATTGGCCAGCTCGTTATATACATGCATAACGTTTTTGCCGGTCTGTTCATGCTCGCCTAGCAATAAACCGTGGTCGGTTGTAAAAATAACTAGCGTATCGTCCAAAATATCCAGCCGTTCCATCGTATCCAGCAGCTTGCCAAGCCAATGGTCGATCATCGTAAGAGTAGCCGCGTAACGCTTCTGAATATGGGCAAGCGCCTCCGGCGGTACATCAACGGTGCCGTATTTCGGCCAGCTGTAGGCCGGACCTTCATAGCTGTCCTGGTACATATGCAAATAATGATCAGGCGTATCAAACGGCTCATGCGGATCAAAGGCTTCTACGGTCAGGAAATACCGGTCCTCGCGGCCGTTCTTCTCCAGCCAGTCGCACGCCGCCTGAATGGTTCTTGGCCCCGGATAATCCTCTTCGCGAAGAAACTGGGTACGGTTCTTCTCGCATTGCGCGCGTACCTGACCATAATAGCGTTCCGGCGCAGGCAAATCTTTAATAGAGGAAACCCAAGGATCATCCTCCTGCCCCCGGTGGAAATCCCAAGTGGAGAAGGACTGGCAATAGTTCTCGCCGCCCGTTGCAAAATAATGATAGTGGTCGGTCACGATGTGACTGAACACGCCGCCTTCTCGTAACGCGGCAGGCAGCGTACGGTCGAACGGTTCAATGCCGCCCCAGCCCTTTTCCAGAAAAGCAGCCCGTCCCGTCAGCATATCGCGCCGCGCCGGCATGCAAGGCAGCGATCCGGACCAATGCTGGTCGAAGACAACGGACTGCTCCGCCAGCAGGTCGATATTAGGCGTTCGGACGCCCTCCCCGCCGTAAGCGGATAAAGCTCTGCGGTTCAAGGTATCGAGCATAATCATAATCGTTCGCATGTAAGCACCCCTTATTTCAGACCTGTTGTTACTTGCACGAAGTATTTCTGCCCTGCCAACAATAATAATACAAGAGGCAACACGACTAAGGTAGCTGCTTCCATCAACAAATTCCATTCTGCTGGGAGGGGCGCAAGCGGAAAACGCCTCTCCATTCAGATGGAGAGGCGTTTGTCAAACTTCTATTATTTTGTTCCGCCGCTGACGGATTGGTACCACTCGTTCACTTCCTGGGTGATTTTATCGCCGCCGGAGGATTTCCACTTCTCCACGAACTTGTCGAAGGAATCAATTGGAGCCTTGCCGTATATAATTTGCGAGAAGGTGTCCTTCTCCATCTTGCCCAGAATATCGTTGCTTGTCTGCATCGTCTTGGTCGGAGCGCCCGTAAACATTTGAGGCAGAACGGAATCCTTCTGCTCCTGAACGATCTTCGCCGCTTCCAGCATAGGCTGCGGCGTGCTCAGCTTAAGCTTCTTCTCGAATGGCGTAGTCGCTTCCTCGCCGTTTGCCAGCTTCGAAAGCACTTGCATGTTCAGGCTTGGGATGCGTGCGCCGTCAAACGTAATGGTGTACTTCTCCGGTGCGTAACCGCCTGTGCTTGCCGCGTCCGTCTTCACCTGGCCGTCTACCATAACCCAGTCGTAGCCTTCGGCAAGACCGTTCTCGAACTCCCCGCCCGCCTTAGGGTTAGCGAATTGCTCGAACAGGTAGTTCTGGTAAGCGAAGAAAGCTTCAGGATGTTCCATCTCGGCATTAATCAGGACAACCCCGTTGGAGTTCGAAGTACCGTGACGTCCCACTTTGCCGTCCGGTCCTGCTGGCAGCGGATAAGCTTTATACTGCGCGTCCTTATTGTTCTTCTTCACATCTTCCAGCGGCCATGCCGGCATCCAGTGAGGACCAACCACGATACCCGCTTTGCCTGCCGTAAAGTCTTCCGCTGCTTTGGTCTCGTCATATAGACCCGCTTCGGTCGGCAAATACCCTTTGCTCATCCAGCTCTGCAGAGTAGCGAGCGCCTTCTTGGAGCCTTCGTTCACGGAGCCATATTCCAGCTTGCCGTCCGCGGTTTTGTTCCATTGGTTTGGCATCGTGCCGTAAGCGCCAAAAATCCAGCCCGCGTCCGACATCCATGTATTAATCCAGTTCTTGAAGCCAATCGCGAGACCATAGGTGTCCTTCTTGCCGTTGCCGTCCGGATCCCCGTTCGTAAAGGCATCCATGACCTTCTCGAGGTCATCCAGCGTTTTTGGAGCCGAAAGCCCCAGCTTCTGCATCCAGTCCTCGCGGATCCACATGACAGGATCCCCGTTGTAAGCGTAATCGAGAATCGGGATGCCGATTCGCTTGCCGTCCTCCATGTACGGATACCATACGGTTGGATCCTCGTTCATCGCGTCTTTCCATACCTGCCCCGCATATTTGTCGAACAGCTCGCCGGCATCAAGGAAGCGGCCGGAGTCAATCAATTCCCTAACAAGCGTGAAGTCGCCGCGGTACGAAATAATATCCGGCATTTTCTCGTTTGTTGCCAGGGACAAGCGAAGCTTTGTTTCAAAGGCATTATTCGTGGAAGGCGCGATCCACTGGTTTTTGAGCTGAATGCCGAATTTATTAAGCGCCCACTTTGTATGGACATTATTGTCCTGATCTTCGCCCGATTTGAATTTGACATCCGGACCCCATGGACGCAAATACGTAATCGTAATCGGAGGATCGAATTTGACGTCTTTCGCCTCCGCGCCTGCATTCGTGTTCCCGGCAGCAGCCGTATTGCTTGGCTCTTTGCCCGCATTTGCATTTGCATTGTCCGATGCATTGTTATTGTTGCCGCATGCGCTTGTAATCGCCGTAAGGGAGATCACTCCCGCAAGTACCATGGTCGGCAGCAACTTTCTCTTCTGTTCCTTCAACTGCGTTTCCCCCAGTGCAATGTAATGGCTTACAGGACTTATATTAAGGAGTCGGGCAACTCCGTTCTATACTAAGATTGCAACATCGATTGCACTTCTTTAGGATGTTGGAAATTGAATATGCATCTTAAAATATTACTGTACCGTGCTGCAATCTACTAGTAGGAAAATGCCATATAAAAAGCGGTACAGGATTAAGCTCCTGCACCGCTCCTCTTTTAGTTGCTCGTATATTTCATCCAATCGTACTCGGCATAAAGCGGATTGGCGCCGTTGTAGGCGCCGAGCCAGCTGTCGACTCCCTTGCCGTTCCAGATGTTCATCATGATTTTGCCCGGATTGGTTGGGATGCTGGAGGTTGCCGTATGCTTCAGTACGCCATCTACATACCATTTGATTGATCCGGCTTGCCAGTTAAACGCGTAAGTATGGAAGCCTTGCGACGCATCAAAGCCAAGATCAACGATTTTCTCATGGCCGCCTACGCCATTCGTATAATAGTTAAACTGAACCTTGGTGGTATCTTTGCCGAGGAACTCGATATCGATCTCATCCCAAGGCGTACCGTCAGACGGACCGGTATAAGTGAAGAAGGAAGATACGATGCCCGTATTTTTCGCCGGCTTCATGCTGACCTCGTACAGACCGTAACCGTATTTGTTGACGGAACGGTACTCGGCGCAGTCAAACACGTTGTAGGCAGAGCTGGTCAAGCCCAGCTTCAAATGCCCGTCGCTCGTAAAGCTTGCGTTGTTCGCCCGCCAGGTACAGTTGAACATGCCGCCGTTCGAGTAGCCGTCCGCCTTCTGCCAGGTAGCGGGATTATAATACGTAAGAGGCTCCCAAAACTCCGTAGCCCCGTAAGAGCTTGAGACAAACAACATCGATACAATCGCCGAACCGGCCATAAGAAGGGATGCTTTCTTTTTCATAGAACACCTCCGGATTTTATCGTGCCTTGGAATTGCCTGCCGCCTTCGCTTATCCCCTCCCCCAGCACCAAGCCTTCGATCTATAAAATGGCGTTAAATCGGCCCCAGATTGACCAAGCTAACGTCCGAGATCGTAATCGTTGCGTTACCGGCGTTGCCGCCCGCGATATTGCCCATATCGAAGGAGATGCGGGACGTATTATAACCCTGTTCGGTCACGTCAAAAGTGAACGTAAAGGTCTGCTCCTCTTCCGTCAAATCCACCTGCTGGCCGTAATAGCCATGCCAAGCATAACCCGCCGGCACATCTACCCATCCGATGCCCAGACCCAGCTTTCTTGCCGTGCTTGCTTTCGCTTTGAAGCTAAACGCATACTTGCTTCCCTGCTGAATAGCAAAGCCTTCCTGAATCACTTGGCGGTCCCAAGGGTTATCGCCGACCGCGCCAATCGAAGCCTCCAGCCTTCCGTTGTTAGCCGCGACCGCAAGCTCGCCCGGTGCCGTCGAGTAAGAGAACCATCCCGCAAGGCCGTTCGCGAAATTGCCGTTTTGCAGCAGATTGACGTTCGTCGGCTGGCCGCCGCTTTCCGCGGAAGCATTAACCTCGTACAGCAGCACGTTATCGATCGTTACCGAATGCCCGCCTGCGGCGCCCGCCGGATTGCCGAGTCCGAACACCAGCACGGACGAAGGATCGGAATCGCCGGCCATTGCAAAAGAGTACGCGTAATGCTTGCGGTCTGCGGAAAGCTGGGCGGTGTCCTCCAAATATTTGGCGAAAT
Source organism: Paenibacillus sp. MMO-177 (assembly GCF_037147795.1). NCBI lineage: Bacteria > Bacillati > Bacillota > Bacilli > Caryophanales > Paenibacillaceae > Paenibacillus > Paenibacillus sp. MMO-177. The sequence continues at coordinate 26,467 of NZ_JBBCUR010000008.1, forward strand.
CGCCGTTGCTCTGCGAGACAACAACCTGCACGGCCTTCTCACCGGAAGAAGAAGCATCGAACTCCAGCCTGTAAGTCTTGCCTTTCTCGATATTTAATTGGCCTTGCTGAAGCGTATCGTCCCACCAGTTCGCGCTTGTGCCAAGGAGCGTCGCAACCAGGCTTCCCTCATCCGAGCGGCTGATGGACGCCGAACTGCCGGCAATCAAATTCCAGCCGTTAAGATCCGTATCGAATCCGCCGTTCTGAACAAGGTTAGGCGACAGGTCTACCCAAAGCGTGTTATAGTCGTAGCCTTGGAATTCCACATAATAGTCATGTCCGGCTGCCAGCGCGGCAAGATTCATATAGACGGTTTGATAAGTCTGCCAGCCGCCGGTATTGCCGAGTTCATAACTCGACTGCGAGACAACGGCACCATTCTCGTCTTTGATCCGCAGGCGGATTTGCGATTGATCCTTACCGCTTGCCACTCTGGCCGAAAATTGATATTCACCGGAACGAGTTACGCCGAGTTTGTACTTGAGCGTGTCGCCTTCATCCATGTAAGCGACGTTTTTGCCGCCTTCGCTTGCGTTCTCGAGCTGCAGCCCCTGCATCTCCCATGCGTTTGCTGCCGGAATATGAGTATAGCCTGCTACCGTCATTGGCTCGCCGCGCTTCACCAGCCGGACATTGTCCACATATACCTTGCCGTTCTGACCGCCGAACAACAGCTTCAACTCGGCTTCCGCCGTATCCGCGCCGTCCCCCAATACCGCTTCCAGCGAGTAGGCTTGCAGCGTGGTACCAAGCGATATGGTGTTGCCGCCTGGGTATAAAGCGGAATGATTGCCTGCCAGTTCAACCTTCATACTCCGCGGTGCATCGGCCTTGGCCTCAAAAGAAATGCCGTATTCGCTGTTCCCTGCAAGCGCCAGCCCAGGCTGGGAGACCGTTACGGCTTCCGCATCCGCTCCGCCGTCTGTCACATCAACGACTAGCTGTCTCTCATATATCGGGAAGGCAAGGAAGTTATTCACGCTGACCACAGCTTCCGCATCCGGAGCAACGGATTTGGTCCAAAAGGCCAGCCGGTCTTTCCCTTGATCAAACGTACCGTTGTAGATCAGATTGCCGTCCGCCAGCGCGGCTCGTTCGCCCGGGATCTCCGGCTGGGGGGACGCATCGCCGATCTCAACCAACTTCACGTTTGCGATATAGACGGTCGCCGCGTTTTTCCCGAGATTAAACTCGAACCTCGCATTGTTGTCCGTACTCTCCAGCATGTCGAACGTATATTCATAAGACTGCCATTCGGTCGTCAGATTGCCGTATTGCTCGCCGGAGTAATTCTTCCAGTTCTTCTCGAACTGATTCACCTTCGACATTATCGTGCGGGCCTCGTCTGCCTTCGCCTCATACGTGACCTTATACTTTTTGCCCTTTTGCAAAAACACCGGCATTTGCGTCAGCTGAACGGAGTAAATCTCCGTACCGCTATTATCGATTGCGATTTTTGCCGCTTTTCCTTTGGAAGCATCGTCAACAACGGCCACTTGGCCTGAGCCGCCGGCATTAAGAAGGAACTGCCAATCCTGCGGCACGCCGTTTGCATCCGTTGACTGCGTAAACTTTTCGTTATACAGCAGATTGCCGTCAGCCTGCGGTTCGCGCTTAGGGGACGGCTCCGGAGGATTGCCCGTTACATCCTTCCAGCTGTCCAGATTCTTGTATTCATACACCCTTACGAAATCAACATTCATCTCATCGGCCGTAAAATCGCCGTTTGGCGAACCCGGCCAATCACCGCCTACCGCCAGGTTCAGAATCAGATAGAACGGGCGGTCAAACGGCGCGGGATACGTATAATAGTCCGGCTGCCCCGGCCCTTTGGTTTTCCAGTCGCTCACTTCTTGGTAGAGCTGGCCGTCTACATAGAATCGAATGACGCCAGGGAGCCATTCCAGTTGAAAATCGTGGTAATCGTCGGCAAAGCTCTTGCCCTCCGGCAGAACATAACTGCCTTGCTCCGAGCCATGCGAGCCGTCCGGCTGAACGCTGTCGTAATGAAGGGTGCCAAAGACGCGGTTCTTGTTCGCCCCGCCAATCAGCTCCATCAGATCGATCTCGCCGGAAGCCGGCCAGCCGCCGTAATGGGCCTCATCGGTTGGCAGCAGCCAAATTGCCGGCCACATGCCCTGCTGAACGGGAAGCTTGGCGCGGACAACAACCTTGCCGTAAGTCCAGTCGCCTTTTTCTTTGGAGATAAGCTTCGCCGAGGTGTAATGGCTTCCTTTATGCTCTTCCTTCTTGGCTTTAAGACTCAGGACGCTGCGGTCGCCATCCCGTTCAATGACCGCATTATCCGGCTTGTAGTACTCAAGCTCGTTATTGTAAACAACGCCGGTATCTTGAACCGTCCACTTGCTTGCATCAATCGTTGATTGATTGAATTCGTCATTCCATACGAGCTTCCACTCGTTATCCGCTATCGTTGTCGGCGGCACGGGCTTCTCTCCGGAGGCTGCCGGCGGGTTGGTTGCCGGAGGATTTGTAGTTCCCTCAGAACCCGTACCCAGGGTGGTTTTCGTCCCTGCCGGCACGGCTTTGTCATTCACCGTCACGCCGCCCGACTGGACCTCAAGGCTTCCTACGCGGCTGTCCGCCGACCATTCGAAATCCGTTGGATGCTGGATAAGGACCTGATCCGCCGTCGTTCCGTTTGAGAAAACAACGCGGACCGGACCGCCTGGTTTGTTAATAAGCACATCCTTCAGCTTGGCACTGTCAAAAACAACCGAATGGCTTCCGCCGCCCTTAACAACCGTCTTGCCTGTAACGGTAACGCCCTTGAGCGTCACATCGCCTTCTTTAATCCCTTCGGCAAGCAGCAGGCTTCCGTGCACCGCCGTACGGTCGACGGTAACGTCCGTGGAGCGAATGATGAGGTTGCCTTCCACTTGCGCAGCGTCGTACTTGCCCGGCTTAGCAACCAAATCCCCGATCATGCCGGACAAAAGCACGGCCGATTCGGCGCGCGTAATCGGCGACTTCGGTTGAAGCTTTCCGTTATAGCCTTTTATGTATTTTTCGCCCGTTAAATAAGCAAGCGCTTTCTTTGCATAGCCGGAAACCTCACCCAAATCCTTGAACGGCTTCAATGACGCATCGGATTCCAAGCCCGTCGAGAGCTCGAACGCCCGGTCAATCATGACCGCCGCATCTTCCCGCGTAATGCCGGCGTTTGGAGCAAAATGCTTCGCGTCCACGCCTTGAACAATGCCGGAACCGCTTGCTCTCGTTACCGCGTCGGAATACCAGGCATCAGGTGCCACATCCTGAAATCCGGCTTTTTCCTGTCCGGAGAATCCAAATATACGGTCCAGCATGGCAACAAATTCGGCACGGCTGATAGGCGAGCTGGGCTTAAATGTCCCATTTTCGTAACCGCTTACAACTCCAAACGAAGCCATGCGATTGACGGCGGATTCCGCCCAATGTCCTTTCAAATCTTGAAACGAGGATACAGCCGCCGTTTCCGAGGCTTGGATGGCTGTCCCGCCAACAAGCGGGCTAAGAGTGGCTGCCAGCAGACTGCAGGCCGTTAATTGCGATAATCTCTTCTTTAACATAGTTACCTCCCAATGGTTTAATGGTCGGGGCCGCATCAAGCGGCCCCTCCTTTGCCTGTCGCTACTCTTTTACCGCGCCAATTACCATCCCTTTAACAAAGAACCGCTGCAGAAACGGATAAACGAGCAGAATCGGAAGCGCGCCGATGAAGATCTGCGCGGCCCGTACCGTACGCTGCGAAATGTTCTCCAGTTGCTTCGGATCGACGTTGATCTTGCTGAAATCCTGCTGGACGATAATCGTCTGGAGAAGCGATGCCAGCGGATAATCCTTGATATCCCGCATATAGATCATCCCGTCGAACCAGGAGTTCCATTGATAGACCATCGTGAACAGCGACAAAGTCGCGATCGACGGCATCGACAATGGAATAAACACGAGCACCAGCGTCTTCAGCTGGCCCGCCCCGTCCAGATAAGCCGCTTCCTCCAGCTCCTTCGGCAGGCCTCGGAAAAAGTTCAGCATCAGAATGACGTTCCATACCGACACCGCGCCGGGCAGCACTAACGCCCAGATGGAATCCATCAGGCCTAGCTTCTGAATCAGAATATAGCTTGGAATTAAGCCTCCGCTGAACAGAATCGTAAAGACAAAAATCCAGATATACATCGTGCGGCCCCGGAAATGAAGATCCTCCTTCGACAGCGGATAAGCGGTCATCAGACAAAGAGCCATGCCGATTACCGTGGATAATACGGTTCTCATAACCGAAACGCCAAGCGAGTTCAGAAAATTGGAATTGCCGAACGTTTTCTCGTAAGCATCCGTCGTAAAGCCGATCGGCCAGAAGCCTACCAGATTCGAGGAAGCCGGCGCCATGCTGCTGAACGATACGGCCAGAATATGAATAATCGGCAGGATGCACAGAAGCGACAGAAGACCAAGAAACACATAGTTGCCGATGTTGAAAATTTTGTAGCCTAACGTTTTGTGGTACAAAAGTAGAACCTCCTTAGAAGACGCGATAATTCGCAAATTTATAGGCCAACCGGTAAGATGTCGCGATGAGAATCGTCGCTACGACGGATTTGAACAGTCCAACCGTTGTGGCGAAGCTCATTTTCCCGTTTAATATCCCCAGCCTATAAACGAAGGTGTCGATAATATCTCCCTTCTCCATCACGAGAGGGTTGTACAGGTTAAACACCTGATCAAACCCGGCATTCAAAATATTGCCGATCGACAAGGTTCCAAGCACGATGGTAATCGGCATCAGCGCCGGCATCGTAATGTGAAGGGTCTGCTTCAGCCTTGACGCCCCATCCACCTCCGCAGCCTCGTAAAGCGCCGGATTGATTCCCGCCAGTGCCGCCAGGAAGACGATTGTTCCGAAGCCGAACTCCTTCCAGACATCGCTGATTATAAGCGTGAAACGGAACCAGTTGTTGTCCCCGAGGAAGAAGACCGGTTCAAACCCCAGCGCCGTTACGGCTTTGTTGACCAGTCCCCCGTCCGGAGCGAGAATATCGAGCAGAATGCCCCCAAGAATAACCCAGGACAGGAAATGCGGCAGATAGACAAGCGTCTGCGTAACCCGTTTGAAGGCCATCAGCCTGACCTCATTGAGCAGAATGGCGAACAGGAACGGAACGATAAGTCCGGCTGCCATTTTGAAAAAAGCGATGACAAGCGTATTCCAAATCACCTGACCGATATCCGGATACTTGAACAGAAACCGGAAGTTGTCGAGGCCGACCCATTCAGATCCGGTTAACCCTTTCCAAGGCTTGAAATCCTGGAACGCGATTACGATTCCGGCCATCGGAACGTACTGGAAAATAATGACGAGAACAAGCGCCGGCAGGAGCATCACGTGCAGAGGCCAGTTGCGTTTCATGTTCCAGCTTTTCCTTGAAACACGGCGTTTTTCTTGTTGTGCAGGTAGCTGTAAAGCTGTTTCTTTCACCGCGGTATCCTCCATGTTCAGACAAATTTGTGCTTTTCTAGGTCGTCCTGACCTTGTAATATAACGATTATAGCAACGGGGATTTGTGATCTATATCCTAATATTGCAACAACGATATTGATATTTTAACTATCTGAAGGAGGCATCATCTTGCTGCTGCGGTTTAATGTTTTTACGAAAATTTCGCTTCTCGTCCTGCTCCTGCTTATCCCGGTCCTATCCCTGTACACCTATTCCAACCGGGAAAGTGTGCGCGTCATCGAGAATGAAATCCAAAGCGGCACAACGAATCGCTTGTCTTCTTTCGCCGCCCAGGTCGAGTCGAATATTTATCAGTTATCCCTCTACGGCGTATCGATTGGGCAGGACTCCAGCATTCAGGAGTACCAGCGTCCGGACTTCCGGGAGCAGCCTTATGAACGGGTAAAGCTGAGCGTCGCCATACTTGAAAAAATGAATCTGTACAACGCCGCCAGCAAGTGGCATTCCACCATTACGTTGTTTTTCCCGCGCACGGGAGACGCCTTGTCCACGGACTATTACAATACGATCACGTATCGGGAGGATGCCTTTACGAGGCCGTTCCTCAAATCCTGGGAGTATACGGGCGACAGCTTCGTCTGGTATGCCACCGAACCAACGACGGCGATGTCCAATCCGCGCAGCGCGAGGCTCATTACGAAGATCAGCTTCCCGATCAATCATGTGACGGCCATGCTGGACGAAAACAAAGTGAACAACAGCGGCGATCCGTTCCTGTTTAATCCGGAGCAGGGATCGATCCGCAATCATTCCGCCAACGCCGCGAAGATCGATCTTCTAACGGAGAAGCTGAAATCATCCAAGCTCGGGGAGCGGGGAGGCTTCCGCACGAAGCTGGACAATACCGAGTATTACGTCTCTTACATCAAGTCGGATAGCCTGAAGTGGTATTATGTCGATTATGTTCCGATGCAGCAGATTTTGAGTCCGATTACGAACAGTCGGAACTTGTTCTATACGTCGATTGCCGTCCTGCTCGTCATGAGTATCGCCGTTATATTCGTGATTTACCGAAGTGTGCAGGTCCCACTGCTCAAGCTTGTCCGGGGTACCAAGCGGCTGTCTTCCGGCGATTTCTCGGTGCGGCTGAGCCATTCGGGCCATAACGAATTCAGCCTGTTGCTCGGACGGTTCAACATTATGGCCCAGCGGATCCAGGAGCTGATCGAGAACGTTTACGAGGAGAAGCTGCGAAGGCGCGAAGCAACGCTGAAGCATTTGCAATCCCAGATCAATCCGCATTTTCTGTACAACTGCCTGTTCTATATCAAGAACATGGCGCGAATGAAAAACGAGAAAGCCGTTGTGGCCATGGCATTAAATCTGGGAGAGTATTTCCGCTATATTACGAGATCGGAAAACGACGGTGCGACGATCCGCGAGGAACTGAGCATGGTTACGAATTACCTCGAAATCCAGTCCCTCCGGCTTGAACGGATGCGGTTTGCGATTGAAGTGCCGGATGAGCTGATGAACAAGACGATTTCGCGGTTAACCTTGCAGCCGATCGTGGAAAATGCCATTGTTCACGGATTGGAGCCTCAGGCGGAGAACGGCGAGATCCGGATCCGCGGTTATGCGGAGGACGGGTTGTATCGGTTAGTCGTGGAGGACAGCGGGATTGGCATGACAGACGAGGAAATTCAGAAGCTTCAGCTCAACCTTACCAAGCCGCTTGACGACAATATGGGCTGCGGGACTTGGAATGTGCATCAAAGATTGATTTATCTGTTTGGAGAAGGAGCCGGCTTGTCTTACTCCCGCTCAGACTTGGGGGGAATAAGGACGACTATTACCTGGAGTGACAAAACAATAGAGTAGGTGAAGCAGCATGTTACAGCTCTTGCTTGTAGACGATGAACGGTCCGTTGTAGAGACCCTTGCCGAGACGATTCCTTGGGAAGAATGCGGCATTAGCGTTGTTCACGAAGCCTTATCAGGTCCGATAGCCCTGCAAATCATGGAAGACCATGCGATCGATATCGTGATTACCGATATCAAAATGCCGGGGATGTCCGGCATAGAGCTCATTACGGCGATTAATAGCAAATGGCCGCATGTCCGGACTATTTTGCTCACCGGATATGCCGATTTCGATTATGCCAAACAAGCGATCGTTCAGAATACCTTTGACTATCTGCTGAAGCCGGTCAGCGACGAGGATCTGATCGATTCGGTTGAGCGCGTTGTGAAACAAATCAAGGAGAAATGGGAAGAGGTAGCCTCCTACCGGAAAACCTTGTACACCTTGAACGAGAACCTTCCTTTGCTGAGGGCTAATACGCTTAATGAGCTGCTGAGAGGCAGCAATCAGTCTGCCTTGGCGGACAAGCTGGCGCTTCTGGAGCTTCCTTTTGCGGCGGGCGATCAGGTGTGCATGATGCTGATCCGGATGGAGGAGCGTTTTGCCGAAATGCCGGGACAGGATTCCGCGCTGATGGAGTATGCGATTTGCAATATAACGAGTGAAATCATGCAAAATGACTATCATATCTGGCACGCCCGGGATGCTCATGATTACATCGTAATTCTTGTAAAACCAAGGAATCCGGCGGTTGCGGGCGCCGGAGCCAGGTCCTTGCTCGAGCGTTACGCCGCGCAAATTCAGACCAACGTGCAGAACTATCTCAAGGGGGCTATTTCGGTACTCGTAGGGGGCCAAGGAACGTTTCCGGGACAAGTGAAGGAAATCTATGAGCATGCGGTTACCTCCATGCGCCGGAGGATGGGCCACGGAAAAGGGTTGTTTGTGACCACGCAGGAAGCCTTGGATTCCAGCCCGATGAATACGGTCTGGTCCTTATACGAGCCGCCTACCCTGATCAGCCTTCTGGATGCCGGCCGGTTCGACGACGTCGAGGCGAAGATCCGGCATATTTTCCGCGATATGCTGGAGACGGGCGGCGAACAGGATATGTCGGAACAGCTGATTGAAGCTTATCATGTGCTGGCCGGTGCGTTCTCGTATATCATTCACAAGAACGGCAAGCTGCTCTCCTCCGTTCTCTCGGCTGAGGCGCTCAAGTTCTTCCATGCCCCCGCCTACACCACGGCGGCGCAACTGATGGAATGGTCGATCCGGATCCTGCAGGGTATCCGCGAGGATGCCGATCAGGAGCTGAAAGATAACCATAGCACGATTGTTCGCGCGGTCCGGTCGTTTATCGACGCCAATCTGGCGAAGGACGTATCGCTGCCGGCTATTGCCGACCATGTCCATCTGCATCCCGTGTATCTCTCGAAAATCTATAAAGCGGAAACCGGCGAGCCGCTGACGGAATACGTGTACCGGCTTCGGATGGAAAAGGCCGCTTTCCTGCTCCGCACAACGCCGTCCAAGGTGTTCGAGATCGCCGAGATCGTCGGCTACAACAATACCGCGTATTTCATCCGCGTGTTTAAGAAGTTTTTTGACGTGACTCCCCAGGAGTATAGGGACGATGATGGGCGGGGCGGATAAAGCAGAATAGTTGTGGGTAACTGTTGGGCTTGGGGCTGGCTGGTGGTACCGCGCTGTGGCTGGCACTGCGCAAGGGCTGGCACTACGCAAGTGAATGTTCTTCCGATTGCTGTTGTTTCCGGATTCTTTGAACAATCGGACAGTGGTCCGAATCCGGAAACAAAGGCAAACGCTCCGCTTCTCCAGAACATTCACTTTCTCCGTGCCCGCCTGCTCCGTGCGTCGTTACACCACAAAAACCTCGCTTCATCGTTTGGGGATGAAGCAGAAAGATAGACCCTCGCAAGGGTCTTTTTTTCTGCTCGGGTTTTATATTAGCTACTCTAACCCCGCTTTCGCCCGTCAGCCCTACGTCCGCTCGTTTTCCCCTTTAGCAGGCTTTTTTCCTGCTATTCGCCACTTTCCTCGCCGCGCCGAGGAGCTCGATCGGCCGCAGCAGGCTTTTTACCTACTGCAGCCGTTCCAGCAACTTAGGCGTGGACCTAACGCAAAAAAGACCCACTTGGGGTCTTTTTTGCGTCGCGTTCGCGCGGGTGCTACGACTCGCTTTCGTCTTCGGCTTTCGGCTTGAACCGTCCGATAATGTCCAGCACGTACTTGACGATCAGGGATAAGCCGCCTATGAAGAATAGGGTAATTAGCGTCCATTCCGTCGGGTCCAGGTTAACTATAGATAAAAGGAAGTACAGAGGATATACGTAGAATAAGATGTCCTTTAGATAAGGCAGAAATGATGTCTTGAAGCTTCCCTGCCAGAACGACTTGGAAAAGGCAATTACGAAGTCGATAATCATAAATCCGAATACGCCCCAGAACGTATACTTGATCCAGTCGATAAGTGTAAATGTCACTCCATCATCACCACCTTGCAACACCATATGCGATGAAAGGTGACATGTTGATAAAATGCGCCCAAAACTTATCGACTTGTTTGTGTGAATTTTGACAATTTCAGAACAAAACGCTTACACGGCAAAATGACTATCCGTTAACGGCGAAACGCTTAAGCAGACTGATGGAATTGAAATGAATGCCTTCATGGTACAAGGTATAGCTGAGAAATTCGCCAATCGTACGGAGAACAAGTCCCGTCCCCGTGGTGAACGGCACGGCCACTTGCTCATCGATTCTATTGTGCAATTTTTCCGCGATGCGAATCGGCTGTCCGGCAAGAAGCTCAAGCAGGGTATCCAGCTTCGGCAGCTGTTCTTCCTCCTGCCAATCGCCCGGCTTGGTGCCTTTCGCAAACCATCGCTCAAAGCCTTCCGGAAGATGCACAGACTCTCCGGCAAAATGGAAAGCAAACCTTTCCTGAACCACATAAATATGTCCCAGATTCCATCTGATATTGTTGTTAAAGCCGTCCGGCACATGATCCAGCATAGTTTCTGTCAGACCGCGAGCGGCGTTTAACGTTACCTGCCGGACAAAGCCGAGTTGGTGAATCAAGGATTGATTCATCAAAATCCCTCTTTTCCTTCATAATAAAGAACGTCTAATCCTCTATCCAGAAACGTCGGATCACGTTCCCGTTCTCTTCCGTGAAGCTCGTATCTTCAACTCCGCCGTTGTTCAGAATGGTCCTTGCCGATGCGACATTACTCTCGTCGCAGCAGACCAAAACCCGCTGAATGCCAAGCTCTCTCGTCTTCCCAAGCGATAGGGCAAGCAGCTTTGTCGCATAACCTTGCCTTCTTGCGGAAGGGCGGATTCCGTATCCGATATGCCCTCCCCTATCCGTCAACCACGGCGTTAAGGCATGCCTGATGTTAACCGCGCCAACAATTTTGCGATTTTCCGTGGCCAGCCAATAGGTGGAGTCCGCTACCCAGCCCTCTTGAAGACCAATTCCGTTCGAGTGATCCTCCAGCCACTGAAGCATCCCCTCAAAGTCGGACGGATCCCGCTCCACCACCCAAGGGACGATGTCCTCGCCGCTGTCGATCCATTCCCGATAAAAATCCAGGTAAGGCTCCTTCCACTCCAACCCCGGCCGAACCAAATAGACATCCGCCATATATTACTTCTTCCCTTTCTGTCTGTTCTCCTCTGCCCGGTATTCGGTAATCCGCTTGATCAGATCGTACGGAATCGGCTTGTTCAAAGGAAATTGCACGGAGCCCTTGGCTCCTTTGTAGCCGGACAACTCCTCCTGAAAAGCGCTTATCCCTCTAGCCGTCGGGTAAAACCCGATATGCTTTTTGAACGCCGCATAATAGACCAGGTTTCCGTTCAGCTCAAAAGCCGGCATCTGGTAGCTGATCTTCTCTTTCGCGTCCGGCGCAGCCTCCCGGATCACCTCCCGGATCTTCGCAAGAATGACCTGCAGCTCAGGCGGAAAATATGCAATATATTCATCAATTGTGTTGTATTCCGTTTTGCTTGTTTCCATGTCGGCCCCCTTGGTCCTTACACATCGTAATTCACGACGTAAGGATGCATGTCCGTATTATAAAAGCCAACGCTGTACTCAATCAAAGCATCATCGGCCCCATAGGCAAACCGGGAACGCTTCAGCACGATAGCCTGTCCCCCAGCCATTCCTAATGCTTCCTGCGCCGCAACGGGAGCCTGCGATACGGCAAACTCATCCCGGTAACGCTCCGGCACAAAGCCCTGCTCCTCCAGCCAGTCGTATAGCGATTGGATCCGCAGAACGTCCGCGCTGCCGTGCAGCTTCGCCGGCAAATAATGCGTGTAATGAATATAGGGCTTCCCGTTCAGCAGATACAACCGGTCGATCTTCAAAGCCTGCGGCCCGAACAGACGATACGGCTCCGTTCCTTCTTCGTTATTCGAAAGCCCCGCGCTAAGCAGCTGCTTGCCGATCTGATGTCCCTCTTCTACCAGAACTTCCGTGAATCTCTTCAGCTTGGACAGCTTGGAGGAGGAGGTATTGCGGATAACTCTCGTGCCTTTGCCGCTGCTCGTCTCCAGGTACCCTTCCTGCACCAGCGCCTTGATCGCATTGCGCACCGTTATTTTGCTGACCTGGAACTCCTGCTCCAGCAGCGGCTCGGATGGAATATTCGCATCCACCGGGTACACTCCGTGCAAAATCCGGTCTTTTATAATGTTCATCACTTGTATATATAAAGGGCTATTATTTCGTACCAGCTTCATCGCTGTTCTACCTACCTTTCCACATCGGCCGCCTTCTCCGCCATCGCCCGCAGAATATCCCGTTCGGACGACATTGGCGTATCTCCTGCCGTTGTATGCGCCAAAATGGCCGCGGCCGCCGCGAAGCTTACCGTCTTCCCGGGCGCAAACCCCTGCAGTTCCCCGTGAATGATCCCGCTCGTATAAGCATCGCCGGCTCCAATCCGATCATACACCAAAAACGACCGCTCCGGCGAAAAAGAAAAGGTATGCTCTTTGTAAAGAAAACCACGCAGCGAATGCGTATTGTCGGCATTAACGGTACGGTGCGTGCCTGCGATAACGGAAATGCCATAGCGGTCCGCCACAGCCGGAATCAGCTCGACGAGCTGTCCCTCGCGCTCCGCTGCCTCAGCCTGCATCCCCAAAATATGGATCGCATCGCGCTCATTCATCATAACCGCGTCCGCAAGCTGCAGCATCCGCTCGTAATGAGGCTTCGCCGCGTCGTAGCCGCCATCACCCCATAAAGTCGGGCGGTAGTTGCAATCAAACACAACCGTTCCGCCCCGCTGCTTTACCGCCTCGGCCAGCTTTCGCATATGAAGCCGGACGCCGTCATTCATCGCCAGCGCAATGCCGCATAGATGGAGAACGTCCAGTTCGGCGGCCATCCGGTCGTAATCGTAGGCATCCGCCGGAGCCGTGTTAAAGCTGCTTTCTTGCCGATTCGTGTAAGTGACGCGGCTAGGACGGGAACCAAAGCCATTTTCGAGAAAATACATGCCGATATATCGTCCGCCGCGCTCTATAAGCTCCGTCCCCACCCCGAGCCTGCGCAAGCTTCCGATTGCCGCTTCCCCCAGCGGATTATCCGGCAGCCGCGTGATGAGGGACGTGGAATAACCAAATCGCGAAAGCGCCGACATCACATTAACGCCCGTGCCCGAGAACGAATAAGACAAGCTGTCCGCCTGCGTGAGCAGCTGGAAGCCCGGCGTCTGCAGCCGCATCATCACTTCGCCAAAAGCCGCGATCCGCCGCTTATCCACCATAGCGGTCGACCAGCTTTTTCATCGTGATCAGCAGCTCTTGCACATCCTCCACTCTCGTTGCCCCTGTTGCCTTGTCCATAATCGAGGAATACACATGCGGAATAACCTGCGGGACGCCCGCTTCCAGCGTTATGCGCAGAATCGCCTCGAAGTTCTCCTTATCAATGCCGCCTGTCGGTTCAAGCGCAAAGCCTTCCTCGGCGCACGCCTTTGCTACCGCCCGAAGCTCATCTTCGCAAGCTAGTCCGTTCATCGGAAAATATTTCAGCGCATTGCCGTCCATATCGCGGACAAGCGCAATCGCCGCCTTCACCGGCACGATAGCCTGCTCCTGCGCCGCCGCGCTGGCCGGTCCCGTTGACAGATTGACGTAACCAACCTGACCGGTTGGGGATACTAAGCTGTTAATCCAGCTGTCTTTCTCTCCGAGATTAGCGCGCGTTGCTCCTACGGACGGGAATACCTGGTTAATATGAGTACCTCCGTATTGCTTCGCAATCTCCGCAACAACGGCGGCCTGGCGGTTATCCCCTGCGCCAAGGCCGATGGATACGGCATCATCGATGGCATGACCGTACTCCCGCATCGCCTCGACCGCAGCCTCCGCAGTCGGGTAGTTTTTGGACAAAACGCCAACCAGCACGTAGCCCTCCGCCGCCTCGAATACATCCTTCGCATTACCGATGCTGCCCGCGAGCACATTCAGTGCGGCGCGTCCTTTGTACAATCGTTTCGCCATATTAGACATGGTTGCGGCCTCCTGCCAGTTCTCGTATGCGTGCTTCGATGACATCCATATCGTCGCCCATTAACGGACGGGGATCGATATCGAAATAGCCCTGTTTTACGCCGTAATCCCGGGTATAAATCGCAATGTCGCCTTCCCGCAGCCCATCGTTAACGGCCTTCGCCGTCGTACCGGACAAGACAGGATCGATCTGAATTCGCGCACGGAAAATCGCCCTTCCCGCTTCATCCTGCACAACCGTTACCTTAACGCCAGGCAGCCCGGAGAGCGGAAGCAGCTTATTCAGCGCTGCCTTCTCCCGCTCGCTGGTATCCGGCTTATCGCGATATTCGTCCAGCGCCTGAAGCAGGCCAAAGGACGTTTCCTTGCCGACCTTCATGCTTCGTCCGATGCCGTGAAGCTGCATTTTCACCCACTCGATATAGGTCCGCTTCCCGCCTACAATACCGGAGGTTGGTCCTTCAATCGCCTTCGAGCCGCTGTAGATGGCAAGGTCGGAATATTGGACGTATTTCCGCAAATCCTCTTCCGCCGCCGCGTCCACGATCATCGGCACGCCCCGGCGCTGCGCCACTTCCCAGGCCTCCTCGACGCTGATCATGTTCTTCTGCACGGCATGATGGGACTTCACATACAAGATAGCAGCCGTGCGTTCATTAATAGCTTCTTCTATATGCTCGGCTTTTCCTTCGTTTGCGTAACCAACCTCAACCAACCTGCCGCCGCCCAAGTAAACCATCGTCTCAACCGGTGCTCCGTATTGCACGTTATGGCCTTTGAGAATAATAATCTCATTCTGCTGAATCGGCTCCTGATGAAGCTTTTCCGTCAAACGCCGGCTGCCCTTCGTCACGATGCCCGCAACCGACAGCGCAATGCCGCTGGAGGCGGAGTTCACGATAACAGCAGCCTCGGAACCGATAATCGCCGCAATATAGTCGCCTGCTTTGTCGACCAGGTCCGAAATCTCCACATAGCTTTGTCCGCCCCGCTTCATCGCCTCCATTACCGAATCGGTTGGCGCGGAGACGCCTAGAATGCTCATCCGGCCGCTGGCGTTAATAACTCTTTTCAAACCGTATCTAGCATGCAAAGTACTGTCCATTCGTATATACTCCCCTCGCCTGAATCGTTTGCCCTGCCGTTCTTTTCTCGCCTTCCGAATCCAGCAGCTCCGACGGACTGTCCGATACCTCGAATAAGGTCAGGTTCGCGGCTTCGCCAACCTGAATTCGTCCAAGCTCCGGTCTGCCCAGCCACCCGGCAGGACGGACCGTCACCGCCGCGATAATTTCCTCGAGCGGATAGCCAAGAAGCAGAAACTTCGTCAGCACCTGTGATAAGCTATGTACCGGACCGTTCAACCGGTTCCCCCGGTAGATGTCTGTACTGATCGTATCAAACCGAATTCCCGAACGCTTTGCCATCTCCGCCACTTCGAACGAAAAGCTTGCCGTCCCGTGCCCGACATCCAACCGCACGCCTCTGTCCAGCGCTTCCTTAAGCATCGGCAAAGGCTTGCCGCTCAGGTCAAAGAGCCGGTTATCCGGCTTGCCGTTCAAATAATGCGTCACCACATCCCGCTCCCGAAGCAAAGGCAGGATCTCCTCCACTCCGGGCGGTCTTGAGCCGATATGGACCATAAGCGGCAGCCCGCTTCCTTCGGACAAAGCCCTCGCCAGCCGCAAGGGTTCAAGACCGTTTTGACCAATAACGCTCCCGCTCATTCTTGCCTTTAGCCCCACGATAAATGCCGGATGACGGGCTATGGCTTGAAGGGCGGCCTCCCGGTCAATCCATTGAAGCTGCGAGAGCTCATCGATCCGCTGCAGGCCAAGCCGGGATACGTTCAACAGAGCCAGTACTCTCGTCTTCGCCTCCAGCCGGCTTGCAGCCAGCTCGTCAATCCGGTCCGCGCCGCAGCTTCCAGCATCAACGATCGTAGTTACGCCTTGCCTCACGCCAATCTCATCGATCTCATCGCCATACGGCGCAAGCCCGGCAACCGCATGTACATGCAAATCAATCCACCCGCTGGAGGCGTACATGCCGGTACCGTCAATCACCTTGGTGCTGGTTGTCGTGCATGCATCAGCCAGCTTCGCAATCCGGCCATCCGCATCCATCACAATATCGACCGTCTCTGAACGGTCCAACAGCTTCACGTTCCGCCATATCAATTCCATTCCGCCACCTTTTTCTGTAACAGGCATGTAGTATAACGTTATAATGTTAGATTACATCGATTAGAGGAAGCGGTCAACAAACATTATAATGTTTAGCTGAACAAGGTGAACGGATATGTCCGTCCTTTGGCGAGGAGCGCATTTCAATCCAGAGAAATCTAAGCGATGTTTATGAGAAAAGATGAAAAAAGAGCCCGCAAGTTAATGAGAAATTCCTTCCACTAACTTGCAAGCTCTCTTCTTCCCGATTACAACGGCTCCGATGCCTGCTTCAACAGATTGGCGAGCAAATCGTAATCAACCGCCTGCCCTGCTTTGAATTTGATTGTTTTGCGCTCCGGCGGGCCGTCGAATTGCTCTTCGGGGAAATCCACTTCCGCTGCGTTAAAAATAACAAAGCTGACGGCATCCTTCGCTGTCGAGATAACCGCGGCGTATTTGCCATTTTTTAAAAAATGGGGCTTCTTGTATTGAATTCGTTCCTCCGCATTCGGCACGGTCTCATGGACCATATCCCGAAGGCTGTTAGCCAGCTCGACCTGCCACGGCTGCGCCAGCGCATCGATAAACGACGTAACCTCTGCCTGCTTCATGCCAACCTCTCCCTTGCGCTTTATTCTATCAACTACTATACCATTTTGCCCAAATTATAGAAAACCTGCCTTTTGGTATTCGCGCAAGGAAAACAAAAACCTCACTTTGCAGTGAGGTTTTTGCAGCAAATGAAAGCAATTTATTGCGCGACCGGAACGCCTTTCGCCGCCTCGATCGCCTGAGCCAGATCGTCAATAATATCACGGATGGACTCCGTGCCGATGGAAAGACGGATCAGTCCCGGCGTTACGCCGGCTGCAAGCTGCTCGTCTTCCTTCAACTGGGCATGCGTCGTGCTGGAAGGATGAATAATAAGCGACTTAGAGTCGCCAACATTCGCCAGATGGGAGAACAGCTTAACATTCTGGATCAGGCGTTTGCCCGCGTCGGCACCGCCTTGAATGCCAAAGGTCAGAATAGCGCCCTGTCCGTTAGGCAAATATTTTTGCGCGAGCTCATAGGAAGGATGGCTTGGCAAACCAGGGTAGCTTACCCATTCGACACCTTCATGGTTCTCCAGATACCGCGCTACTTCCAGCGCATTGGAGCTATGGCGCTCCAGGCGAAGATGCAGCGTTTCCAGCCCTTGCAGCAACAGGAACGAACTGAGCGGCGACAACGCGGCACCCAAATCGCGGAGCAGCTGCACGCGAGCTTTGATGATATATGCGATCGGCCCTACCGCCTGCGTATACACCACGCCATGATAGCTTGGATCCGGTTCGGTGAGGCCCGGGAATTTGCCGCTTGCTTCCCAATCGAAATTGCCGCCGTCAACAATTACGCCGCCGATTGTCGTGCCATGCCCGCCAATGAATTTAGTGGCCGAATGAACAACGATATCCGCGCCATGCTTGATCGGCTGCAAAAGGTAAGGACTCGGGAACGTATTGTCGACGATAAGCGGAATACCGTTATCGTGAGCGATAGCCGCTACCGCTTCAATGTCGAGCACATCGCCTTTTGGATTGCCGATCGTCTCGCCGTAGATGGCTTTCGTCTTATCCGTAATGGCCTGACGGAAGTTCTCCGGATCGCTGGCATCGACAAATACGACCTTAATGCCCAGCTTCGCAAACGTATGGGCAAACAAATTATACGTGCCGCCATACAGCGAAGCGGAGGATACGATCTCGTCGCCGGCACCTGCGATGTTGAGAATGGCCGTCGTAATAGCCGCTTGTCCGGAAGCAACGCCAAGCGCTCCGGCACCGCCTTCAAGCGCCGCAATACGCTGCTCGAATACGTCCGTCGTCGGATTCATGACCCGCGTATAGATATTGCCGAACTCCTTCAACGCGAACAGATTGGCCGCATGCTCCGTATCGCGAAAGCCATACGAGGTGGTCTGGTAAATCGGCACCGCCCGGGATAAGGTGGTTGGGTCAATCTGCTGGCCGGCATGCACCGCCAACGTTTCCAAGCCGTAGTTGTTTGTTTCGCTCATGGTTCATTCCTCTTTTCGATTAGTATATTTTATATAAAATCAAACGTATTGCTGCTCTTCGCGGCGATCCGTCGCAAGCGGCGGCTCTGCCGATAAACGGGAAATCTCGTTTCTTTGCTCGGGGGTTAATGCAATGTCCGCGGCAGCCAAGGAGAATTCCAGCTGCTCAACACTACGGGCGCCAATGATTGGTGCCGTAATAGCCGGATGACTGCCCGCCCAGGCAACAGCAAGCGAAGCGGGATGATAGCCATGCTCGGCCGCGTAGGCCCGAAACCGGTCAGCCGTCTCGTAATAACCCTCTTCCCCGTAACGGATCGTATAGTTTTTCACTTCCACCAGCCGGCCCGAGTCGGGTTTATGGGACACGCCGTACTTGCCGGTCAGCAGTCCGCCGCCAAGCGGGCTATAGGAGATCACGCCAAGCCGCTCCGACTCGGCCAGAGGCAAAATTTCCACCTCGGCCTGCCGTTTCACCAAATTGTACATGGGCTGGATCAGCTCAAAGCGCGCCAGGCTCTGGTGGATGGAAATCCCGAGCGCCTTTGCAATTTGCCAAGCTGCCCAGTTGCTGACTGCCGGGAAACCGATTTTGCCCTGCTTCTGAAGATCGTCCAGCGCCCGGACCGTCTGCTCGATATCCGTTGCCGGATCAAAACGGTGTATAAAATAAAAATCGATCCAGTCCGTACGGAGCCGCTTCAAGCTCTCCTCCACCTGCAAAATCAAGTGCCTGCGCGATGCCCCGCCCTCATTTAAACCCTGCCCGACGGGGAATCCAGCCTTCGAGCTGATAACCAGCTCATTGCGGTGGCCGGCTATAAATTCGCCTAGCCACTCCTCTGCAATTCCCCCGCTGTACACGTTGGCCGTATCGAAAAAGTTAATGCCCGCCTCCCGGCTGCGGTTATATAAAGCCTGAGAGGTTTCGCGGTCCGCGTTGCCGCCAAACGACATCGTGCCAAAGCATAAGCCCGACACGTGCACGCCTGTTCTGCCAATTGTCCGGTACTCCATATGGCCTCCTTAAAAGAATCGATACTTTTTTACGAGCTACATTTTGTATTCGTGATATTCGCCGTTAAGCACCCATTTGCCGACATGATGAAGCTTTAGCCGTGCCGGATCGTGGAGAGTATGAATGCGGGCATTCCGCCAATGCCGGTCATAGTTGTATTTCTGGTCCATGGACGCCGTGCCCGCCGTTTCGAACAGCGCATTCGTTATTTCGATCACCGTTTCGGTCATGCTGTATTTCGCGGAATCAACAAGCAGTCCGGCTTGCCCGACATGATCCGCCGTCGGCTCCAGCCCTGCCTTGTCGATAGCTGCGGCCGCCTTCTCCAGCAGCGCTTCGGAGGCATACAGCTTAATGCCAAGTTCGCCGAAACGCCGGATCTGATCGGGCTCATCCGATGCCCTCTCCGCGTTGCTGCCATAGACAGGCCGGGTTTTCTCCCGTACGAAGGCCGCTGCGTCCTCGATGGCTGCCTGCGCGATCCCCGCATCGATCGCCGCATGAAGGATTTGCCCGAATGCCAGGTAAGTATTAGGCAGGTCAAATATTTGGTATTGCGGCAAGACATAATGCGCCGGAATGTCCACATCCCGCAAAATGACGCTTCCGCTTCCTGTAGTCCGCTGTCCGATGCCGGACCAATCGTCAATAACTGTTACCCCTTTGGCATGCCTTGGCACGTAGACGATTACCCGTTTATCCTCTTCGTTCAAGGCGGCGACCGGAATCCACTGGGCGTATAAAGCACCCGTCGAATAAAACTTCGTGCCCGATAACCGGTAGCCGTCATTTCCCGAAGCTTTCGCAAGCCGCGTCGTCATATGCTTGAAGTCCTTCTTTGCGCCCCGCTCCGCGATGGCATTACCGAGCAAGGCTCCGCGGAGCACTTCCCCGAAGAAAAGCCTCTTCTGCTCCTCCGTTCCCACCAGCTCAACGGATTTCAGGAAATAGAAATGGTTTTGCGGAATTTGTCCGAGTGAGCTGTCCGCTTTGGAAATAATCCGGATGATTTCGGTCAAGACTGCCACATTGATACCCGCTCCCCCGTAAGACTGGGGTACAGTCACGCCAAGCAGGCCGCTTTCGGATAATTCCCTCAGCTCAGCCAGCGGAAGCCTTCGCTCCCTATCCCGCTCCGAAGCTCCGGCTTTAGCCGATTCCGCAAACCGAAAAGCCGCCTCGAGCGCTTCCTTCTCCGTCTTTAACACCTTTGCAGGCTTCCGATCCGCAAAAAAATCCGGCGACAAATCCGTTAATGCGTAAGGGGACAGTTCCTTTGTCTTCGGCTGTCCGACAGCCCCGCTTTCCAGCAGCAACCGGGCTTCGCGGAGCAGCTCCTGCGGGACATACTCCTCCAGTTCCAGGTGTTGGCGCAAATAATGATTGTCCGTCAGCCAGTCCCGAGTCTCCCGCAGCTCCGCCCACTTGTCAGGCGACGGCTCGATATCAAGCTGAGCATGCAGGCTGCCGGAGAACACGGCCGATAAATCCTTCTCGGCTACACCGGTCATATGTCCTAACAGCAGGCAGGCATCATCGGCATGCTGCTCCGCCCACCGCGCAGCCGCCCCGATATGCGCAAGCAGTCTTGCGGTAGCTTCAGGCTGCTGTTCAACGAACGTCTTTGGCGCCGTTAGAAGAACCGGCAAGGCATACTGCTCATCATGAATGGAGCGTGCCCCGAGCAGCGTTCGCAGTCCTTGATCGATGGCGCCTTCCGCGTATACGGCGTCCGCTTCGCCCGACAGCAGCGCTTCCGCCAGCCGCTGCGCAACGGCTTGGTTTTGTTGAAGATCAACGGCATGAACGTTAAGCAAGGCATGCTTTATTTTGCAATCCGGATAGCCGCGCGCAATACGCTGAACGGCCCGGTCCGCGGACATGTGCCAGGCATCCGGGGTGCTGACTTCCAACCTCGGAATGCCAAGTACGTTCGCTTCACGCAAACGCCGGATGCTGGAGTCTGCGCGGACCAGAATGGAACCGCGAAGCTGAATTGGAGTCAAGCCGAGAATAACGCGGCAATCTTTTTCCTCCTCCAGCAAGGTAAGGCCCGTTAAAGGATCATCCCAGCGAACCGTATAGCTCTGCTGCTCATCGAAGGCGATATCCAGCTGATTCCACTGATTCTTCGTAAGAGTGATTCCGCGCCGCCTGAAGTCCAGCGGCAGCTCGCCTAGCTTATAGGCAAGCTCGAGCGCGTGGGGCAGCGGCTTTACCGTTGTCGTTATCTGTTGTACAAGAGTGGCCATACCGATACCTCCTCCTCTCTACACCGTGCTCTTCTCAATATGACGGTATCGGGCTCCCGGATGACCTTCCTGCAAATGACGCTTGCCCTGGCCAAACAGCTTCTCCCGGTAGGTTCCCGGCGCATATTCCGTCTTGTAAATCCCGCGCTTTTGAAGCTCGGGAACGACCAAGTCAACGAAGTCAACCAGACTGCCCGGCGTGATCATATGCGTCAGGTTAAAGCCATCCACTCCCGTCGCTTCGAAATAAGCTTGAATCCCGTCGGCAACCTGCTGCGGGTTGCCAACGATAGCGAATCTCCGCTTCAGAGTGTCAAAGCTTTCGAGCACCTCGCGGACGGTCAGTTTCTTCGGATTATCCTTCGTCAGCGACGCAGCCCGCGACTGGCCATGCTCGGTATGCTTATATTCAAAGACGGCATCCAGGTCGGTATATTCGGACAGGTCATACCCGCTGGAGCCGCCGTATTGCGCTTTCGCCGCTTCACCGCTCCACAGCCGCTTATATTCTTCGAATTTCTCTTCCGCTTCTTCCGTCGTCTCCGCTACGACAACATTCAGGAACGTAAAAGCCTTGATATGGTCCGGATTGCGGCCATAGGATTTCGCCAGCCTCTTAACCTCTTGGATGGACTGCTTCGTGTGCTCGGGCGTAGGTCCGCCAACAAACAGGCATTCCGCATGCTTGGCGGCAAATTCCTTGCCTTTGGGAGAAGAGCCCGCCTGATAAATAACCGGAGTACGCTGCGGCGAGGGTTCGCTCAAATGCGGTCCCGGCACTCGGAAAAACCGGCCTTCATGGTTAATCTCATGCACCTTGGCTGGGTCGGCGAATACTTTGTTTTCCCGGTCGTTTACCACAGCGTCTTCTTCCCAGCTTCCTTCCCAAAGCTTATACGACACATCCAGAAATTCATCGGCCAGTTCATAACGGTCATCATGCTTAATCATTTCGTCCAGCCCGAAATTACGGGCCGCGCTTGGCAGATAGGAAGTTACGACATTCCAGGCAAAGCGCCCTTTCGTCAGGTGATCCAGGGTACTCATTCTGCGGGCATGCGCATAAGGGTGCTCATAGGTTGTGCTGACGGTCAGGGCAAAAGACAAATGCTCCGTCACCGATGCCATAGCGGGGATGGCGAACGCCGGATCGTTAAGGGGTACCTGAACCGCATCACGGATCGAAGCGTCTTTGCTTTTCTGATAGACGTCGTAGACCCCAATCACGTCAGCCAGAAAAAGAGCGTCAAACCTGCCTCTCTCCAGCAGCTGCGCAAGCTCGGTCCAATAGTCCAGATCCTTATAACGACGCGTTCTTTCGTTAGCAGGATGCTTCCAGAGTCCATGCGAATTATGCATCGCGCTGGACATCTCGAAGACGTTAAACAAAATCTGCTTTGCCAAATGAAGTCACCTATCCTCTCTGTTAAATCCTATGCCTTTTATAACTTACTATTCCGATCAAAAAAACAGGTTTAGAATGTGAGGCCTACTCTAACACTGTATAAATATGGATGTCAAGTACGTCTTCTATTAGAATTTTTTTGAAATTTTAGGGATTGACAGTGCCGCCCGGGACACTTTATAGTAAATGCCAAGTTGAGAGCACGGAATTAAGAAAACCCGCGCCCAGCAAGGGATAGATAAGCAACACATCCTTTCATAATGTTGTTTTCGATACAGATGACTGATCATTTCAGAACTGTGCGAACCAAGTCTTGAACAAAGACTGGAAGAGCCTGTTCTAATTCGGCGGCCTCTTCTTTCCGAGAGAAGAGGCCGCCTTTTATTCGTTATACCTACTATGAAGATGCGTTTACTAAACTTTATAAAAGTAATACGCGCTAAAGGAGAGAACTTCACTTGATTAAGTTTGAATCGGTGTCCAAAACCTTCCTGTCACAAAAAAAGGCGGTTAACGCAGTCGATAACGTCTCCCTCTCCATCGCCAAAGGAGAGATTTACGGAGTTATCGGCTTCAGCGGCGCCGGCAAAAGCACCTTGCTTCGGCTTGTCAACTTACTGGAAAAGCCTACAAGCGGCAGAGTCGTCGTCAACGACCGGGACGTAACCTCCATCACCTCTCGGGAGCTTCGGCAGCTGCGCAGACGAATCGGGATGATTTTTCAAACCTTTAACCTGTTCAACTCCCGTACCGTGTACGGCAATATCGCGTATCCGTTAAAGCTTGCCCGCGTGCCGAAGGACCAGATTAAAGCGAGGGTAGCCGAGCTTCTCCGCTTCGTAGGACTTGAGGATAAAGCGGATCAGTATCCCGAGCAGCTGTCGGGAGGCCAGAAGCAGCGCGTCGGGATTGCGAGGGCGCTGGCTACTTCGCCAGATATCCTCATATGCGATGAAGCAACCTCAGCCCTTGACCCGGAGACGACCGGCGAGATACTGAAGCTGCTGAAACGGGTGAACGAGGAGTATAAGATCACCATTCTTCTGATCACGCACGAGATGCATGTCATCCGTTCCATCTGCGATAGGGTAGCGGTCATGGAAAACGGGCGGGTTATTGAAGAGGGGCAGGTATTTGACATATTTGCGAATCCGCAAAAACAAACAACCCGGAACTTTATCAGCTCCGTGCAGAACGACAAGCTTTCTCCGAAGCTGCTGGAAACACTCAAGAAAAGCCACAAAGGCCGGCTTTACAGGATCGTATTCCGAGGCGGAGCGACAAGCGAGCCCATCCTGTCCCAGACAGCGAGGAAGTACAACGCGGATTTCAATATCATTTACGGAAGCATTAACGAACTGCAGGGCCAGCTGTTCGGCAGCCTTATCGTCGAGTTCCCCGAGCGGACGCCGCAGCTTGCACCGCTCATTCGGGAGCTAAGCCAAAACGTAGAGGTAAGGGAGGTTATCGATCATGAAAGTTGATTGGAATACGTTCTGGCCCCGCATTTTCGAAGCGACCGGCCAGACGATTACGATGGTTATTTTCACTCTTATATTTGGAGCCATCCTAGGGCTTGTTATCGGACTGCTGCTCTTCGTGACCCGCAAGGGCAACATTCTGGAGAATGCCTTTATCTTCTCGTTGCTGAACATCGCCATCAATATTATCCGCCCCGTACCGTTCATTATCTTCCTCGTGACGATCAGCCCTTTCACCCGGGCCGTTATCGGTACAACAATCGGTACCTGGGCTGCCATCTTCCCGATGACAATCGTCGCGGCCTTCGTTATCGCTAGGGTTGTGGAGAACAATCTGGTTGCCGTTGATCCCGGCATCATTGAGGCGGCCAAAGCAATGGGGGCCAGCCCCGTGCAAATTATCGTCGGGGTACTCATCATGGAAGCGCTTGGCCCTCTTATTCTCGGGCTCACCTTCATGACGGTGGCGCTCATTGACTTCTCCGCTATGGCCGGAACAGTCGGGGGCGGCGGACTTGGCGACTTGGCCATGACCTACGGCTACCAGCGCTTTGACGGCTCGGTCATGCTCGTTACCATTGTCGTACTGATCGTCCTTGTGCAGATCGCGCAATTTCTCGGCAACACGGTGTCGCGCAAATTTTTGCGCCGGTAATTCCGAACGCTTCGCGTATGAAATATAAGCACAGTATGAAGGAAACTTATACGTTCTTATATTTTAAATAAAAACAAAAATAGAGGAGTGTCAAACCATGAAAAAACATGCTGTACTTGCAAGTCTTCTGCTGATCTTAATCGTAGGAGTGCTGTCGGCCTGCGGCAGCAACAAAGCCGCTAGCAATACGGCTGCACCGGCTAAATCGGATAACAAGACGGCAGCCAACGCCTCCCCATCGGCAGCTAACACAGCGGCTGAACAATCCGCGGCTCCAGATAAACCGGCGGAACCCGTTAAGGTCAAAATCGGCGTATCCGGTACCGACGGCGAAACCTGGCCGCTTCTGAAGAAAAAGGCGAAGGAGCAGTTAAACGTCGATATCGAGCTTGTTGAATTCTCCGACTACACCCTGCCGAACCTGGCGCTTGCGAACAAGGAAGTGGATGTGAACTCGTTCCAGCATCTGGCCTTCCTTAGCCAGTTCAACATTGAGCATAACCTGAACATTGTGCCGATCGGTTCAACCGTTGTATCGCCGCTTGGCCTTTATTCCAAAAAGTACAAGGATGTGTCCCAGATTCCGGACGGCTCCAAAATCGCGATCCCTAACGATCCAGCGAACCAAGGCCGCGGCCTTCTCGTTCTTCAAGCCGCCGGTCTTCTGAAGCTGAAAGACAATGTTGGCCTTTACGGCACGCCGGATGATATCGTAGATAACCCGCATAAGCTGAAAATCGTACCGGTTGTCGCTCAGCAGACACCGCGCGTATTGCCGGACGTTGCGGCATCGATCATTAACGGCGGCATCGCCGGTCAAGCCGGTTTAAAGCTGTCGGATGCTATTTTCCATGACGATCCATTGTCTGAGACGACGCGTCCATACCTGAACGTATTTGCGACACGCGTCGAAGATAAGGACAACGAAACCTACCGCGCAATCGCGAAGCTGTACCAGGATCCGGAAATTATTGAATCGGTTAAAAAAGACTCTAACGGAGGCAGCGTTGTTATCGACGTTCCTGCCGAGACGCTGCAAGGCGAGTTAGATAAGCTGGAGGGTGAAATAAAAGCTGCGAAGAAATGATTTCGGGCAAGGAGAAACGACTTCCCGTTTCCCTAGGCGGGAGCGCGTGTTTCAGCACGGAGAGAATTGTAAGGCATGTTTATATGAAAAAAGCGGACCCGTATGCATCGATGCACACGGGTCCGCTTTTTTTGCTTATTTCCAAGTTTCAAATTTATAGGTCCAGAACCTTTCCGTACCCAAGCGTTCCTGAACCTCTTTGTCGGTATGCTGCTTGTTCCCGAGAATTTCAGAAGCGTTAAACTGGGAGCGGTGGGCCCTGATCGAGGCTATCTTGTTCTTCAAATAATCCCGCACATCAAACGAGATATCCGGCTTGCCGATGAACTGCTCATGATTTCGGGAAAATGCCGAGCAATATATCGGCGGGCGCTCTTCCTCAGGAAGTCTTCCCACCGTCCGGACAACGGCTTCCCCGGTCGCGTCATGGTCCGGATGAACGCTGTAGCCCGGATAAAACGTGAAGATCACGTCAGGCTTCACTTCTTCAATTAATGCATGAATATGTTCATCGAGGAACACTTTGTCCTCGAATTCAATCGTTTTGTCATGGAAGCCAAGCATTCGGAGATCCTGGATTCCGATCGCCGCGCAGGATTCTTCCAGTTCGCCGCGGCGAATCTGCGGCAGAGTTATCCTGCTTGCAAACGGCGGAAAGCCCATATTTCTGGCCATCTCCCCAAGGGTCAGGCAGGCATAAGTCACCTGAGCGCCTTGATCGATCAACTGCGCAAGCGTACCCGACATCGTAAATGCTTCATCATCCGGATGCGGTAGAACAACTAATATACGGTCCATGTATGTTACTCTCCTTTCTAAAAGCTTTCTGATAAGAAAGCTACTTCGTAAGCATGAGCTATGCTTTCTTATCAGAAAGCTACTTCGTAAGCATAGGCTAAGCTTTCTGATTAGAAAGCTACTTCGTAAGCATAGGCTAAGCTTTCTGATAAGAAAGCTACTTCGTAAGCATCGGATTACTTAAAAAGGCTCCCGGCTGAGCTGCAAAGCGACAACCAGCTTGCCCTGCTGGTCATGGCCGGCTAGGATAAGCCGTTCGGCTTCGCTCTCTTCATAGTGGGTCAAGCCTTCGGAATAGACCCAGCCCTGCTGCATTTTGAGCCCGACACGGAATGGTCCGTTCCCGGATATCAACCCATGCGAATATTGAATTACGGCATTCGATATAAAAGTAGCGGCCGGATGCTTGGAAGCATCGTTATGAGCCGCGTATGCTCCTGTCGTCATCTCAAGATGAATATACACATCTTGATCTTTCAAGCTTTCCAGGCGTCGTTGAACCTCGGCCGGATGGATCGGTTGCATCATCTTGGATTCTCCTTTGACAATAAAATAATAATGAATTGAGAAGATTGTATAGTAAGTTTATCGGAATAGCAAGGATAAGATTACCCTTCCGATATCTTTTTCTCATACAGGTTAAAATCGCCGATCGGATTTGATGCCGTACCTTTAAATGCATATCCGCAAGCGTTCCGGTAGAAATCGTTGAGCTTGGGATTATTGGCGATGCAGTCCAGCCTGATCCGGTCTTTACCCGGGAAATAAATGCCCTCGCTTGACCATCTTACGATTGCCTCGCCAAGATTTGTCCCCGCGGCAGCGCGGCTAATGTTAAGACGATGCAGATAGACCGAGCTCTCATGCCCTTCCTCGCCCCACAGCTCCCGATCCCAAGGACTCGCCTGCTGCATCAGCATAACCATTCCCATAAGGGTATCTTCCTGTACGAAAATATACACCTCGCCGCGTTTGATCGCTTCCGGGGTACGGTGGGAATCCTCGCCCCGCAGCAATCCGCTCCACTGCGCTGAGCCTCTGCTCTTGAGCCATTCCGCCGTCTGCACCAACAGCCCCAGCACGGCTGGCGTATGCTCTTCTGCGGCCTGGAATACTTTTATATGATTCTGAATACTCCCGATTGGTTCTAATTGCGTAAACATGAATGAAGGTCCTCCTGCTAATAGCCCAAGATACCTCCAGTATACTCTCTTTGGCCAAACTTCTACAAATCTCAACCGCAGGTTGAGTCCGGCAAAAGTTCAATTCCTGCGTTATTGTCCGGATGAGGCAACTTCACTAGAATGGTGAGTATCAAAAGGAGCGTGAGTGAACGTGAAGGAGAAACTGGCGCGGAACATCGCCATTTACCGGAAAGAAAGAGGATTGACGCAGGAGGAGCTGGCAAACAAGCTGGGCATTTCGTTTCAGGCGGTATCCAAATGGGAGAACGCTTTGACAATGCCGGACCTCTCGCTATTGCCGGAGTTATGCCGCACGCTTGAAGTCAGCATCGACAAGCTGCTTGGTTATGTCTCGCAGGATAAACCGATTACGATTTATGAAGAAGAGTATAAGACAGAAAATTATTATTGGGGAACGGAGCCAAACAGCGGCGTATACGAGGTGCTGAAGACTATGCCGCCAAGCAGGCGGCTGAAGCTTCTGGATATTGGCTGCGGGGAAGGCAGAGACGCGGTATTTTTCGCCCGGAACGGTTACGAGGTAACAGGGATAGACGTATCGGATGCCGGCATTGAGAAAACAAAGCGGCTGGCCGAACTCGCGGGCGTTGAGGTTAAAGCGGTTAAAGCGGATCTGCTGGACTTCCGCCTCGACAAGCCTTACGACATTATCTATTCCAGCGGCGTTCTTCATTACATCAAGCCGGAGTTCCGCCAGGAGATTTTCGCGAATTACAAGCAGTTCACTAACCCTGACGGAATTCATGTCCTGAACGTGTTCGTGCATAAACCGTTTATCGCGCCGCCGCCTGAAAAAGAACCTCATGCCTACAAATGGCATTCGGGGGAGCTGCTCTCCCATTATCGGGATTGGCTGATCAAAGACAGCGCCGAGATTGTGTTCGACTGCAACTCCAGCGGCATTCCTCATCAGCATGCGATGAGTACGGTTATGGCGCAGAAAGTGTGACGGTCAATAGGCAGCTCTGCCAATAGATCATCGTCTTGCTGAGCTGCCTTGCATACCCGGTCGATTTATGGCGTGTCATCAACGAAAATGAGCTACATTGGATTTGATGCAGCATAAGGAAGCCTTTTGGCCCGGTAACTTGATCTAGACGGTAACCGGCACCAGCGGCACTACTCGCCCATTAGGCATCGTTCTTTTCTACTATAAATATCGCTTCGTCAAGCGGAACCACGTATTCTTCCCTGGCCTTCATATCTTTCAGCCGCACTTTCCCGGTTTGAACCTCTTCCTCGCCAATGAGCAGCGCATACCTGACCGCCCTGCTTTCAAGAGAGGCTAGCGCTTTTTTCAGCTTTCGGCCCGCCGGCTCCATCCCGGTCTGAATCCCACTCGAGCGCAAGACGGCCGCAGCCAGCAATGCATCGCCTATAGTATCGCCAATCGATAAGACCACGACTTTGGGAGCTTTTGCCGGGATCGGCCTATCTCGAAGCATTTCCATGATGGACTCCATGCCAAACGACAAGCCAACCGCCGGGTAGGCCATGTCCTCGCTTCCTGTCAGCTTTCCGATGATCGCGTCGTACCTTCCGCCGCTTCCGATACTGGATGCATAAACGCCGCCGGCATCAAAAATCTCATAGACGGTTCCCGTATAGAAAGACAGCCCCCTAGATAAAAAAGGATCAAAGCGGCAAATAGCCGAAAGCTTCAGCTTATCGATTAACGCTTGGAGAGCACGCACCTCGGCAGCTCCTTGCGATTTCCCAAGGCCATAACGGTCCGCCAGAAGACGGAATGACGGCTCACTCATGGCAATAAGCTCTGCTATCTCATCAACAGCGGGCTCGGATATTCCTTTGTCTCTCAATTCCTCCAGAACACCGTCGCTGCCTATCTTCCCGAGTTTGTCGAGCGTAAGCATCACGGACAAGCTTCCCTCCGCCGGTACGCCAACCGAATCCAATATTTCGCTTAAAAAACGACGGTTGTTCCAGCGCAGCGTGACCGAAATATCGAGCCTTTTAAACACCTCAACCGCAATAAGCATCAGCTCCGCCTCGGCTTCCGGCCCCGCAACGCCAACCATGTCCACGTCGCATTGCAAAAATTCCCGCAGGCGGCCGCGCTTCACCGGCCCATCGCGAAAAACCTTCCCGATCTCGTAACGTCTGTACGGAAGCTTGATTCCGGGATTCAATGCCATAACCTTCGCGAAAGGGATCGTCAAATCGTACCGCAATCCCAGCTTCCGTCCGCGTTGATCCGTGAACCGGTACATCTCCTTCACAATCTCGTCGCCGCCCGCATACTTCGAGGTTAATAAATCCAGTTCGTGAAGAACGGTGGACTCCATGCTCTCAAAGTCGTACAACTCGAAAACCTCCTGCAGCGCGGCCCTTACCTTCTGGCGGACGGCTTGTTCCTTTCCGAAAAAATCGTAAGTTCCCTTTACGTTTTGCATAACCGGCACTCTCCTTTTATTTTGGGTAAAATAAAAAACGCGCAGGACCTCTTGGTCCTGCGCGTTACGTATGCCGCAGGGAGGCCAACGCGAATGGCGTTAGCCCTCCCTGAATTTTTTATATCAGGGGTGCTAACGCTGTTTGTAATGATAATGAAGTTGACTATTCACAAATGTCCGCATGTGCGTAACTCCTTCATTCAAACGGAAATAATTATGGATGATTATAGCAGGGCTGATTCGAAGATGCAATCATCGATTATCCGTCATTTGTTTTCTGTCCCGGAACCGCCGTCATTTCACCGTTTCACAAGATTGGGAAAGAAGTACCAAACGCCGGTTACGGCATAAGCAGCAGGACCTTTGCGGAAACTAACGGCCTGAAGTCTGATTGACATATAAGATTATTTTAGTTCATAATATTTCGCATGCAAACTATTTATGGAGGAAAGCTGTAGTGGAAGAACAGCGGATCGTGGATATTTTTCAAGCTCATCGCGAAATCAATCAAGCCTTTTTCCAGATCTTGTCCAAGGCGGCGAGCAAGCATAACTTGACCGCCCTTCAGCTTTTGGTACTGCGCGTACTGCACGAAACTCCCGAAATCCGCATGTCCGAGCTCGCCGAGAAGCTGAATGTGGGCAACAGCACGATGAGCGGCATCGTGGACCGGATGGTGAAGGCAGGCATCTTAGAGCGCGAACGAACCGAAGCGGATCGCAGGGCGATGACGATAAAGCTAACGGAAAAGGGCAAGGAGCTCTGGCGCGAGACGAATGCGACGCGAATGAATATGATGCGTCCTCTGCTGTCGATGACCGAACAAGATCACCGCGAGCTGAGCCGTCTCCAGAACGAAGTATTGCGTTTATTAAAACAATCCAAGGAGGAAGCTTAAGCCATGACAACAGTTGTGTCCAATCAATTGCGCAAAGGGCCGATTATGGCCTCCTTGCTCATCGCTGCGTTCGTGGCTCTGCTGAGCCAAACCGTGCTTAACGTCGCGTTGCCGAAAATGATGGAGGATCTTGACGTTGGCGAAAGCACGATTCAATGGCTGTCCAACGGCTACATGCTGGTGAACGGCGTACTCGTCCCAATCAGTGCTTATCTGATCAATCGGTTTACAACCCGGAAATTGTTTCTGGTTGCCTCGTCCTTATTCGCAATCGGTACGATCGTATGTGCCTTGTCGGGCGACTTCAGCTCTTTGTTAACCGGCCGTCTCGTACAGGCATGCGGCGCGGGCATCCTGATGCCGCTGATGACTATCGTCACCTTAACCATCTTCCCCGTCGAAGAGCGCGGCAAAGCGATGGGACTCATGGGCGTTGCGATGATTTTCGCACCGGCCGTCGGACCGACGCTCTCCGGCTGGGTCGTCGAGCACTACGACTGGCATGTTCTGTTCTATATCGTATTACCGCTGGCGATCCTCGCCGTTGTATTCGGCGCCTTCTCGATGAGGGACGTCATCAAGACATCCCGGCCGAATCTCGACATTCTGAGCGTCGTACTGTCCACGCTCGGCTTCGGCGGCCTGTTATACGGCTTCAGCGAAGCGGGTACGAAAGGCTGGGATTCCACCGAAGTCATCGTGTGCCTGGCCGTTGGCGCAATTGCGCTCATTCTGTTTATCGTCCGTTCGATACTCCTGAAAACTCCGCTGCTTGAAATGCGCGTCTTCAAGTATTCGATGTTCTCGCTTACCACGTTGATCAACGCCATTATTACAATGGCAATGTTCTCCGGCATGATTCTATTGCCGATCTTCCTGCAGAATATCCGCGGCTTTACGCCTCTCGAATCAGGATTGCTGCTGCTCCCGGGCGCCATCTTGATGGGTATCATGTCGCCGATCACCGGCATGGTGTTCGACAAAATCGGCGCACGCTGGCTGGCCGTCCTCGGCCTTGCCATTACAGCCGTTACGACCTACGAATTCAGTCATTTAAAAATCGATTCGTCGTACAATCACATGATGCTCTTCTATACGCTGCGGATGTTCGGCATGTCCATGCTTATGATGCCTATTCAGACAGCAGGCCTTAACCAGCTGCCGCGCCGCCTGAATGCTCACGGCTCTGCCATGTCGCAGACGCTCCGGAACGTCTCCGGCGCGCTTGGCACCGCGATTCTTGTCACCATTATGACTAACAAAGCCGCGTCGCATGCGAAGGAGCTGATCATCGCCGGAAAAATCAATCCGTCCGACAAAGCAAAAATGGGCGAAATCACCATACAATCGACGATCTACGGCATTAACCAATCATTCGTCGTCGCGACTTGGTTGACGATTGCCGCGCTCGTGCTCGCCTTCTTCATCCGCAAGGTGAAGCCTGCCGAGGACGCGGTGCAGGTGCCGGATAAGGCGGCGGAAGCGGTGCAAGTGCCGGATAAGGCAGAGAAGGAGGCGGCGCCTGCTGCGGAATTGGCTAACAACGAAAATCGCTCGAATCGGCAAAGCGCAGACGGCGAATTCCGCAACGCCATTCGCGGGTTTCTTACGCCTCAACCGCCGAAGAACAACGATCAATTTAACGATCAGGAATACCGGAAGGCGATTCTTCGCTTAAAAGGGAATTCCGCACAGGACCAGGAAGACCGTCAGGAAGAGATGAACGATAAGGCATACCGGGAATCGCTTAAGAAGCTCAACAAACCGCAAAAAGAAAGCGAATGAGAAATCGCGTTTTCTCAGAGCCAAGAGAGGAGATTAATCGATGAAAATTTACATTGTTTACGATAGCGAAGCAGGCCACACGGAACAACTTGCCCGCTCCATTGCCAAAGGTGCCGAAAGCGTGGAAGGAGCAGAGGTGTTCATCAATCACGTCAAACAGGCGAGCGTCAAAGACCTCGCTCAGATGGATGCCATTATCTGGGGCTGTCCCGGGCACTTCGGCACGATCAGTTCCGGCATGAAAGAATGGATCGACAAACTCGGTTATTTATGGGCCAACGGGACTCTGGTTGATAAAATCGGCGCCGTTTTCTGCACGACCGCAACCATACACGGAGGGATAGAAGCCACCTTACTGAACCTGATTACGCCGATGCTGCATCAAGGGATGATTATTGTCGGCTTGCCGGCCAATATTCCCGCAAATGCGCTGTACGGCAGTTATTACGGGGTAGGCGTCACATCTCCCGTCGAGGATACCCATGACCCGCTGAGCCAATCGCTCTTCTCGAAAGGGCTGGCGCTAGGCGAAGCTCTCGGAGCGCGCGTAGCTCATGCGACGGGCACTTTTGCGGCGGGCAAGAAAACGCCGGGGACGACGGTTTAAAGCAGAAATTGACAAGCGCGGCCCTTCAAGAGGCCGCGCTTTTATTGAATCGATTTGATTTTGCAAGGGCAAGATAGATGCATATTACACGCTCGGCGCTCTAGCGGAGCGCGCCATAATCCCGAAGAAGGCTCGCCACATTCTCGTGCCCCTGCTGAACAGCCAGCGACAATGGCGTATCCCCGCCATCCGCAGAGGCATTTACATCCGCTCCATGCTCCATTAACAGGCGGATCATCTCCATATTGTCGTTATGGAAGGCCGCCGAGTGCAGGCAGGTATGGCCGTTGCTGTCCAGGATTGTTGTGTTTGCCCCTTTTGCGAGCAGCAGATTAATGACTTCGAGGCTCCGTTCCCCGGCAATCGCCGCATGCAGGGCTGTATTCGAAGGAATAAACGAAATGCTGGAATGAGAGACGGCATTTACGTCCGCGCCGTGCTCCAACAGTACCCGCACAACCTCCGCGTTGCCAAAATGGGCGGCATAGCCAAGCGGCGTTAGCCCGTCCTGATTCTCGGTATTGGCCAGCTGCGGATGGGCCTCAACAAGCGCTTTCGCTTTGGCGGCATCACCGCTCTGAGCCGCATGGAACAGATCATTTATGTAAGAGTGCAGGTCCATTCGTATAACCTCCGTTTGAAAGATAATGAGCCTATTTGATCTTCTCGCAAGGACCTTCCAATTCCTGCCGAATAATTGAAAAAGCCGGCCACATAAGTGACCGGCTTTTTCCCACCAACCTTACGCATACCGGGCAATTGCTTGCTGATACACGTCCTTCGGACGAAGCCCGATATACTTATCGACCGGCTCGCCGTTATGGAAGACGATGACGGTTGGCATCGACATCACGCCAAACTCGGAAGCAATCTCCGGCGACTCGTCACAGTCCACTTGAAGGATCGAGACACGCTCGCCTTCCTCCTGCTGAAGCTCATCCAGGATAGGCAGCAGCACCTTGCATGGCGGGCACCATTTTGCCCCGAATTCAACTAGAGTAGCCCCGCTTGCGCGAACAGCCTGGTGGAACGACTGTCCGTCTATTTTTCTAACGCTCATCTTCATCCCTCCGTTTCCTTCTGCTCTTGCAGAATCGACTGAATGCGGTCCTCCAGATTGCGTTTAATGCTGCTCAGAAGCTGAATCTGCGCCTCGATCTCCTCCAGCTTCTCGCGGTAGATCGGAAGCACCTCCTTGCAGAACGCCTCCTTGTTCTTCAAGACGCAGTGCAGGAAACCGGCGATTTGCTCCGTCGATATTCCAAGCTGAAGATACAGCTGAATCGTCCTCACCTGCTCTTCGGCAAGCGGCGAATATTCCCGGTACCCGTTCTCCAGCCGGATGGGAGTAAGCAGTCCCTGCTCCTCATAATAACGAAGCGACCTCAGGCTAACTCCCGTACGGGCCGCAAGCTCTCCGATTTTCATTCCTAACGCCTCCTGCATCGTCGATTCGAATCGATTATATACCCTCACATTAATGTGAGGGTCAAGGTGAAACGGCTTCAAGCAGGCAAAAACCCTTCCTTGATCGGAAGGGCTAAGCTTCTATTATTGCTGGCGGTACGCCTGCGGCGTAACGCCGGTCATTTTTAGAAAAGCACGATGAAATTGGCTGGTGCTCGAGAAGCCGAGATCGACGCTGATCTGTCCGATCGTGGCGCCCGAACGGCGCAGTCTGTTCATGGCCTCCGTAATGCGCAGCCTCAGCAAATATTGATACGGGGTTGTACCGGTTGCTTCTCGGAAGGAACGGATGAAATGATACCGGCTTTGAAGCGCGATTCCGGCAAGCTCCTCGATATTGATCGTATGGTCGTAGCAGTCATGGAGATAGGTCAAAGCCCGCCTAATGTGCGGATCGTTAATGCCCGGCGGCATGAGCTCCTTCTGGCCAAGCTTAAGCATGCCGCCCAAATAGGCGACCACATCCTGCTCAACCTCCTGCACCGCAATCGGATCGGCCAAGGCCTGCCCTTCAATCAACGCCATCATCCATTCACGGAATCGGCCCACCATGTCTCCGGTATGGAATTCCTGACGGATGTCCTGCCCCGCTCCCGCCATAAAATGCGGCTGAAGAGACTCCATCCCGCCTTCTCCGCGTTCGCGAACTTTTATAATGATAACGGAAGATTGCTCGCCCAGATAAAAATGATGCTCGGTCCCCGGCGGCTGAAGCAAGCCGTTGCCTTGCTTCAAGCCATAACTCCGCTCTTCCTGCGTAAAATGCACGGTGCCTTTGATCGGAAGCGTAACCTGCATCCAGTCCTCATGTTTGTGGGGAACATTCTTGTAGTCATGGCTTCCTTGCCACAGCTCGATCCAGTTGGTCTCTACTTTCATCTCCATATCTCTTCACCTGCCATCATTATAGCAAAAGTTGCTCCATTTGCAGCACTTTTCGCAACGACCGTTTTCCGCTGCCCCCGCTATACTGAAACAAATGAAAAGGGGGAACCGTTCCATGAATACGACCGCTGCTTTACAGGCGCAGCGCAACCCGGCCATCTGGATGCTGTTTGGCGTCAGCTTCGCCCATCTGCTGAATGATGCGATGCAGACCGCCGTGCCTTCCGCTTTTCCGCTGTTTCAATCCGAGATGCATCTGAGCTTCACTAAAATCGGCTGGGTAGCTTTTATGCTGAACATTACCGCATCCCTGCTCCAGCCGTTTATCGGTTACGTATCCGACCGCAGGCCAATGCCCTTCCTGCTGCCGCTTGGCATGCTCTTCTCGCTGGCCGGCGTAGTTGGCTTCGCTTATGCGGACAGCTTCTGGATGCTGCTTGTCTCTTCCGCACTTATCGGGGTAGGCTCGTCCGTCCTGCACCCGGAATCTTCCCGGGTCGCCCGGATGGCTGCCTCCGGCGGGAAAGGGATGGCGCAATCGGTATTCCAGGTAGGCGGCAACACCGGTCAGGCGCTGGCACCGCTGCTTGTTGCCTTTCTGTTGATGCCTCATGGCCAAAAAGGCTTCCTGTGGTTTACGATTTTTGCCGTTGCGGGCATCGTTATTCAACAGATCATCAGCCGCTGGTATGCCGGTCAGTTGACCGCTGCCGCATCGATCAAGAAGACGGCTAGCCGGATGCTGGATAAGCAATCGGCCCATTCCACCTTGTTCGTGGCTGGCACGATGGCGCTGCTCATTATCCTGCTGTTCTCCAAGTTTGTTTATATAGCGGGCATGACCGGTTATTATTCGTTTTATTTCATCGATCATTACGGATTGTCGTTCTCTCGCGCGCAAATCTGCTTGTTCGCTCTGCAATTCGCTGGCATGGTGGGCACGCTGCTTGGCGGACCGCTTGCCGACAAGTTCGGCCGCAAGACGATGATCTGGATATCCATTGCCGGAACAGCGCCGTTCTCGCTGCTGCTCCCTTATGCAAGCCCGGCAGTCGCTCTCGTCTTGTGCTTGGCAATTGGCCTCATTCTGATGTCCGGCTTCTCCGTCATCATCGTCTATGCGCAGGAGCTGATGCCAAGGCATATCGGCACCGTATCCGGCTTGTTCTTCGGGCTCGCGTTTGGCATGGGCGGACTCGGCTCCGTTCTGCTCGGCTGGCTGACCGATGTGAAGGATGTCGCTTTTACGATCCAGCTCTGTTCCTTCCTCCCGCTGCTTGGACTTTGCGCGTTCCTGCTGCCGAAGGACTCGAAGCTGATGGGCAAGGCGTAGACAGGGATTACCGCCAAGTTGACAGCTCCAGACCAAATAAGACCCTGTCGGGGTCTTATTCGCTGCTTATTTACTTTACTTGAGCCCGATAAGACCCTGCCAGGGCCTTATCGCTCTACTCTATGTGGTTCAGACCTCTCGGGTTCCACCGCTTTAAGGTCCCTCAGGGATCTTAACCCGGCAAATTGGCGCACCGCTCACCACCTTAAGGTCCCTCAAGGACCTTAAAAGCTGGAATCCCCTTTATTTTGCCGACTCTCGGCCATATTTCGCATCATTAAGGTCCCTTAGGGACCTTAACCCGGCAAAGCGCCGCTGCGTTTCGAGCGTTAAGGCCCCTCAGGGACCTTAACGTCCTTGATCCAGCTCCAAAATCATTTATGTATCGTCACCTTTGTACCCGCAGGTACCGCATTATATAACCATTCTACATCCTCATTCAGCATGCGGATGCAGCCCGCGCTTGCGTTCGTGCCGATTGACGAAGGGGCGTTGGTCCCGTGAATGCCGTACTTCGTGCCTTGGGTATCCGGGACACTTAGCCCAAGCCAGCGGCTGCCGAGCGGATTCCTCGGGTCGCCGCCCGGAATTCCTTTAGCGGAGTACCAGGGATTCTCGATCTTCGTCATAATCTCGAAGGTTCCTGTCGGCGTTAATCCCGCTTTTTTCCCGCTGGCGATATTGAACGTCTTCTTAACCGTCCCGCCGGATTTTACGTACAGCTTGTTTTTGGTAATATCGATATCTACCGAGAGCTTGGCCGGGGTGGGCACAGCAACCGTGCTGCTGGACTTCGCCGCCACCATATAATACGGGTTGGGAATTTGCAGCTCCTGACCTGCTTGAATCAGACTTGTGGCCGTGCCTACTTCGTTTGCCTCGGCAACCGCCTTCTGATAATCCTGCGATTTGAAATATTTGACCGACAAGCTGTACAGGGTATCGCCCTTCACAACATGATGCCTGCCCTCGCCCGACGGCAGCGGAATTCGAAGCGTCATCCCTATTTGCAGCTCGGAATTAGGATCGGTTATCCCGTTATATTCCATTAGCGTGTCCATATAATTGCCGCGGTTAAAATAGCTTTTGGCAACCGCAAACAAAGTATCTCCGGGTTGTACCTCGTAATAGTCCAGGACAAGAGGACTTTTCAGCTTGATTACCGTTCCGGCTTTCAAAGATACTTTTGGATCCAAACCGTTCACTTTCGCTACCTGCTCGTAATCGCCTGTCAGATAATATTTCTTCGAGATACCAAACAACGTATCTCCGGGCCTAACGGTATACGGAATGACAATGCCGGAAGCCTTCTCCGCCTCCGCCCCCGAATTCCCGGGATAGCTGACCAATGCCATCATAACCATAATCATACAAAGGACCCACTTCGACTGCCTGCTCAACGATGATCACACCTTCTGAAGGAATAATTGCGGCTCATCTGATTCGCTGTCATTCGGCAGGATTCCTTCTTATTCGGCAGCCTCCGGCAACAATTGGTCCGTACGTAGGAAACAAACGCAAGAAGAACCCGCCGCAGCGGGTTCTTCCAGAACTACACTTCCCCGATATACCTAACGCTAACAAGGATTCAAGCACTACCCCTTAATCCACTCCCCAGCCAACTATGCCTACCATGATTTTTCTGATCGGCTCCATTCCCATGTTGATGAGCACGACCGTTGTCCCTGATGCCGCACCGGACCAATTAAGAACAAAGCCT
The DNA here is from genome assembly GCF_037147795.1 of Paenibacillus sp. MMO-177. Lineage (NCBI taxonomy): Bacteria > Bacillati > Bacillota > Bacilli > Caryophanales > Paenibacillaceae > Paenibacillus > Paenibacillus sp. MMO-177. The sequence continues at coordinate 65,631 of NZ_JBBCUR010000008.1, forward strand.
ACCGCGACAAAGGCGCTCCAGGTCATAAGGATCAGGTAGAAGACGAAATCCTTGTACCATTTTTTACGAATGAGCGTTTTTCCTCCGGCATAGAGCAGGACGAAGTACGCGAGCACGATGACGAGAGCGACATAGAGCATAACCTACTTCTCCTTCTTTTCCATTAAATAATCAAAAGACTTGTTGCTTAGTCCCATCCGTGCCATCCGGAATTTGACCTTTGTCTCTAGCGGGGACTGCTTAAACACCTCATCCCAATTCTTGCTCCACGCCTTCCATTGCTTCGGATATTTCCGGTGGGTCTTCTCCGCAGCCCCGAAAATATCGGTATTTAACTGCTGCCCCCTCTTCCATGACTCTTGCAGCAGGGAGCTTACCTGCAGTTGTCCTCCTTCTTCAAGCGACTGGATGATCCCCGGTTTATATAAATCCTGCGCGCAATTGGATTCCTGCAATGTGCCGGTCACGTCGACTTCCGCCGTAAACGCGAGCTGATTGTTCTTCAGCTTCGGGATAAGCTTGGTGGAAGATTTGAAAATCTGAATGGTGTCATAGCCTTTCTTCCCTTTATCGTCTTTGCAAGGAACAACCACAAAAGACTGTTTCACGCTATCCCGCAAATAGGATGCGCCAAGCGATTCCTTCCGGCTCATCCAGCCGATCATTTTATCATCCTTCAGGACCGCAAGGCGTCCCAGCTTAAGCTTGGAAGGAATGGAGGTGTTGCCAAACGACCTCAGGGAGGAAGTGTCCTTCATTCCGGATACAAAAATCTCGGGGACGACGGCGCTTTTCGCATCTCCGGTCACTTCCATAGCCAGCTGATAAACCGGAATATTAGGCAGAATGGAGGTGTGCTGCATCTCGGATAAAATAATCTCCTTCATTCCTGCCCCCGAAATTGCCTGCAGCTGCATGAACTGCTCCAAAATCCGGCGCGCCGTACCCGGCGTCGCAAGCACGCTTACCGTCTCCCTGGAGCCCGAATTTCGGAAATAAACGTCAATCAGCTCGTTCAAGCCATGCTGCATAGCTTTTTCCCCAACTACAACGACGCGGTTATGCGCGAAAAACAGCTTGCGCGGACTTTCCGAATAGCTGTTCATCATCGCATCCCGGATGGTCTTGCCTTTTGTCGAGTATACAATGATGGGCGATTTCTGCCCGCCGCCTCCCGATCCTCCCATAACCGAAGAGATTGCGGCAGGGATAACGACCTGATAGGATACAATCCAGCTGTTTCCGTCCCAATCAATGCCGGTTGCCGACGTAATCGCTACTTCGTTCAGCTCGATCCGGTTCCAGCAGCCGGTTGTCAGCAGCGTGAACAGGAGCAGCAACAGGGTACAGCAGATAAGCTTAAATCGTCGTTTCATGGCTTCCGGACGCCTCCTTGCCGCTTTCGTCTCCCGCGCGTCACGAGAAGTCCCACGGCAATAAGAATCGGCAATGCAATATTCGTGATCAGCAGCACCGGCATATTGACCAAGGTTGTCATAAGGGTGCTTTCCATATTTTTCGGCCACTCGCCTGCCGTCGTGACGATCGCGAGAGCGCTTAAACCGATAACCGCATGGCGCTCGCTGCGCAAGCGAAGAGAGTGAAAAAGACAATGAACGGCTGCAAACAGGAAGACGGCTAATTTGACATACATCGTCAGGACCCAGACCGAAACGGTAAATATTTCGATCCGCTCCAGAAATTCGCCAACCTCGACAATCGACATGACATTAACAAAGGCGTAGGACATAAACGGTACAAGCTGCTGCCCAAAGATCGTAAGGCTCAGCAGGATAATCAGCACAAGCTGCGAGGATCCAAGCAAAGTTCCCAAGAGGCCTGCTCTCACGCCGTGTGCCGGGTTTTTCATATATGGATTGATAAGAAGCAGGACGGCCACCTCCGACAAAAGACCGATAGGAGGAAAAGAAGCAATCGCCAATCTGGCCGCGCTCGTATCGAACAGCGGAATGAGCCTTTTGAAATCGATGTCCGCGTAAAGGACAAAGACGGATATCGGAACTATAAGCACGATCATGAGGAGCACCAAAAAAGCCGAACGCGCAATCGCTTCAATTCCCTGCATGACGGTAAAGGCCGTTACGACCACAATAATAGCCGCCAGCATGAACAGCGGAGTGGAATCAAGAACGATATCGGCTATAAAATCGGCAAACGTCCGGACAATGACGCAAAAGGAGTTGAAATAATAGATCCCAACGAATAATCCGATAGCGATGCCAACCGGTCTTCCGAAGCTGCTTTCCATCCATTCCACAAAAAGCTGCCCTTTGTTCGCCTTGCATAACAGCGCGATGCCCAAAGCCATAATCATGCCGGCTATGGTCGCTATAACGCCTGATATCCATGCGTCATGATGGGCAATCGTGACCATTACGCTTGGTATTGCCAATACGATGGTAGGCGTAATTGCGCTTTGAATTAAGGCAACCGTCTGCAGGGTCGATATAGCCGGCTTCATCATGCTAGGCTCCTTCCTGATCCGGGCTGGGCTTCTGCCCCGCGCCTTCTCTTATTGAATTGCTGCCATTTGCGATATTTTTCGGACGCTTACGCATCGCCCACCAAGGCACTCGAACCAGAACATCCTTCATATTGGCAGGTACAAAAGGCGAGAATGGCATCATATACGGTTTGCCGAAGGAACGTAAACCGCATAAATGGGCAAGCAGAACCATTAACCCGGACATTATGCCAAACAGCCCGAACGTACCGGCAAGAATCATTAACACAAAGCGGATAAGCCGGGCTGCAATTCCCATATTCACCGCCGGAATAACGAAGCTCGCAATAGCCGTAAAGGATACGACAATAACCATGGCAGCCGATATAATCCCTGCCTGAACGGCCGCCTGGCCAAGTACGAGCGCTCCGACGATCGAAATCGCCGGTCCGATTATCCGCGGCATCCGCACACCCGCTTCGCGCAAGATCTCGAAGGTAATCTCCATCAGGAAAGCCTCGAGCAACGCCGGGAACGGAATTCCCTCCCGCTGGGCTGCCAAGCTGATGAGCAGCGAGGTCGGCAGCATTTCCTGATGGAAGGTCGTGATCGCGATATAGAGCGACGGCAGCAGCATGGATATAAAAAAGGAGGCCATCCGGATGATCCGCAGAAAAGTCGCGATATCGTAACGCTGGTAGTAATCCTCGCTCGATTGAAAAAACTTCGCAAAGGTTGCAGGCCCGATCAGGACAAAAGGCGTTCCGGAAACCATAATCAAAACCTGGCCTTCCAGCAAAGCAGCGCTTGCGGCATCCGGACGCTCGGTATTTTGCAGCAGCGGAAAAGGCGTAAACGCCCGGTCCTGAATAAACTCTTCGACATAGCCGCTTTCCAGCACGCCGTCGATATCGATCTTGTCTAACCGGCGGTGAACCTCCTTAACGATTTCCTCCTCCGCGATTCCCTCCATATAGACAACCGCAACATTCGTCCTCGTCTGACGCCCGATCATTTTGTAGTCAAACCGAATGTCAGGCGACTTGATAATTCTTCGGATAAGAGAGGTGTTGGTCCTCAGATTCTCCGTAAAGCCCTCCTTCGGCCCCCGAATAACGGTCTGGCTGCTCGGCTCCTCAACCGCCCGGGTTTTGCCTCCGGTTGTATCCATCACAATCGCCCGCAGGCAGCCGTTCACCACAAGGATTGTACTTCCCTCAAGTATGCTGTAGCCTGCTTGCTCAATCGTGCTGACTTCGCTAAGCTTGCCAATTGCAATGGACCGCTCGGTCAAATGATGATAAAGGCCTGACTCCTTGCCCCCCTCCTCATCCGCATACGGATTATTGGCATCGTCCAGAAGACTTAGCAGCAGCGTGTTAATCGACGTCCCTTCCACAATCCCGTCAATATAGAGAATCGCATACCGCGTATTGTCAAAAGAACGATGCTGAAACGTACGGCACACGATATCCTCGCCCCCGCCAAGGAACCGGTGCAGGCGCTCAATATTGATATCCATATCCGGAAGCAGCACTTGCTCGGGCTGCCTGTCTTGGCCAGACGAAGAGGTCTGCTTGCTTGACTTTGATGAAGTCTTATCAATTAGCATGGTTGCTGTCCTCGCTAGATGGCTGTTTTTGTAGCTTGCTGCGCGAGCGAACTCCGGACCGGAGAAGCATAACGATCAGCAGCAGGACCGGAATGTACATTTGGAAAATCGGAAAATGATACTTTACATTTTGCTCGAAGCCTACGTTAACCTGATGCATGTAGCTCTTAAACCAGAACGAACCTAAAAAGATGCCAATCCCAACCGGAATGGCGGCAATCCGAAGCGAAATACGAAGCAAATAGGCCAAGGCAAGCGATGCGCCAAGATAATAAGCCGTCAGCTTTACGTACACCGCCGTGAAAAACAACAGCGCTACAAGCGGATCAAACCGCTCGAACACATCCCCGATTGTAACAAAGGTCGTTGCTTGAAGAAGCGGTACCGTGCTCCATGGGGCTAATGAGCCTAGACTCGCGATAATAAACACATTCATGACGGTAATAAACACTCCGGCGAACAAGTAGCTCTTCAGCGTTACCCGGATCACCTGACCAAAGCTGCTTCTGTCAATATAGCGATAGAACATGAGGAACAATACCATTTCGCCAAAGGGAAAGGAGATAAGCTCCGGAATAGCGGCATTCCAAACAGGCTTGAAGCCTTTTTCCAGAATCGGCAGCAGTCTGGCAAGATCAATGATCCCCGTAAAAATCAGCAAGAGATAGATTAAGACATAAATCAGAATCAAGATCGGCAGCAGCACCTCGGCCATCCGAAAGAACACTCCGGGGCCGCCCATGACGGCATATCCTCCAATGATGCAAATAATGAGCATGATGACGGACAACGGCGTATCCGACAGCATAAACATAATGGACAGGTCTGCAAACTCTCGGACATTGCGGGTGCATTTATAGCAGAAATAGACAACGTAGATGAGTCCAAATACAAAGCCAATCACATTGCCGAAATACAGCTTGAATATTTCAATCAGGTTTCGGTCAGGCTCAAGCCTTTGAATCTGCAGCGTTACAAGGCTGATAACCGCAAAGCCGGCCAGCACACCCACGGCCACCGACAACCATGCATCCCGCTCCGCCGTGCCGCCAAGCACAAATAAAGAGGAGCTGCCGATTAAAAACAGGATGACCATCGTAGCCATTTGTCTCAACGTCACCATGACTAATCCCCTCCCGTCAGCGATGTGCCCAAATTTGCATTTCTTATCGTGCCCGGCGGAATGGAAAATAATTCAGAATGAGGAAGGCGGGACCATAGAGGGGAATAAAAAAAGCTGTCCTAGCGGACAGCTAAATGACTATTTCCGCTCGATTACCTCCGACAAAGGATCCTTCGGCGGGATGCGGTTATGCTTGCGGAAAGCATAGATGCGGATTGCGATAATTTTGATGATCGCGTAGACGGGAACGACGATAATCATCCCAAACGCGCCGATAATGGAGCTTGCGCCAATGACGAGAAGCATGACGGTGAACGGATGGACATTCATTTGCTTGCCGATGATCCGCGGTCCGATCAGATTCGATTCGATCTGGTTCGAGACGATAAGCACGACGCCAACGAGAAGCACCGTCATCGGGGAGACGGTAAGCGCGACTACGGCCGTCGGGATAAAGGCGATTAACGGTCCGATATAAGGAATGAAATTCGTAATGGCGGCAATTAAACCAAGCAACAACGGATAAGGCATATGGATCAGCAGGTAACCGACAAAAGTCAGCAAGCCGATAAGCAGCGACGTAAGCACCTTGCTCAGGATAAACGAACCGATCGACGCATCGATTTCCTTGAGCGCCCCGCTTGCTTCCTTGTGAAAACGCTCCGGCAGCATCCGCAGAATATGGCCAGGCAGCTTGTCTCCCTCGCTGAGCAAGTAGTAAATCATAAACGGAACAAGCCCAAGCAGGAAGAAGAAGTTCATAATCACATTAAAAATGCCGCGTACGCTGCCGATGACGGAATTAAGCAATTCATCCAGCGATCCGGTCAGCTTGTTCGTCAGATTTTCCGTAGAAAGAGCATCCTTCTGCCCGATTTCCTTCACCCACTCATGCTGCTGCAAGGACTCGAGCCATGACTGGACGGAAGCGACGATCTGCGGAAAGTTGTTCACCAAATTGATGGACTGGTCCCGGATTGGAGGCCAGATCATCCAGAAGAACAAGTAACAGATGCCAATTGCGCCTATGTAAACAAGCAGAATCGCTAGCGCCTTCGGAAGCTTCATAGACAGCAGCCTTACAAACGGCCGGAACAAATAATAGAACATGCCCGAAATCAAAAGCGGCACGAATAACGCCGCCAGCACCTTGCCGATCGGGTTAAACACGAAATCGACTTTGGACGCCAGATAGGCGATCAATAAGACAACGATAATGCCATAACCTATGCGAAACCACTTGCCTTGCGGCATACGGACAAAACTCCTTTTAACTATATTTTTGGCCTATTACTAGAATTAACGCAAAGCGGGCGATAATAAACATCGCAAGGAACAATTAATCCTCCCAAATTCTCCGAATGCTAGGTTTATCTTCCGACGAGAAGGTCAGCTGAAAAACATCGGGATTAGACATGGCTTCCCACTCTTTAAATCCGATCCGGTTGTCAAAATGCTTAAGCAGAAGAGAAATCAGATTTCCGTGCGAGACGACAACCATGTTGTTCCTGCCGCTGTTCAAGGCTTCCGAAACGACACTTGCAGCGCGGCTCATTGCCGCATTGCTGGACTCCCCTCCCTCGTAGTGCAAGTCCGGATCCTCGTAGGTTAGCCGCAGCATCTCCCGCCAATCCGCATGATTGGAGCCGGACAGAATTCGTTCCGTTAACCGATCATCCATAACGATGTCTACCGCTAGTCGATCGGCCAACGGGGCAATGCTGCGATAAGCTCTTTCGAACGGACTTGATAGGATGACATCAACCGCCCTGCCGGAAAAGAAATCCGCAAGCGCCTCGGCCTGCCGAACGCCCGCCTCCGTTAATGGCGCATCCGGCTCCTGACCGGCAGCTTTGCAATGACGAACAAGATACACTTGTTTCATGACGTTGGCTCCTTACATTATTTTCTTTAGATAAATCATACCATATCTTGGCATTAAGCTAATATCCTATAGCAACTCTTGCGGTACGCAGCTTCACGCGCGCGCCGTCTCTTAAGGCAAGTTTTTGGCCCTCCTGACGATCGACCATGCGTAACTTCTCCTCAGTGAATAACCTATCTAAGCTAACCTCATTCAATAACCATTCATAACGTTGGTTTCCCTTACCTTAAATGAATCGAGGTCACCTGATGGCAAATCCCTATACAAAAGCCCGAATTCATAAAATTGTCCGCCGCTTCGGGTTGTCCCCGCTCGGTTCGAACCCGGTCGCTTCATTTTACCGAAAAAACGCCGTCCTCCAGGTTAAAACGCGAAGTGGGACATATGCGATAAAACCCTTTTTTCGGAATAAGTTCCTCCGCACAAGTACAATTCATCAGATCAAAACAACCACGCGCTATGTTCAACTTTTGATGAATGGCGGCTTCGGCTACATGCCTGCATGGCTCGAGAGCAAATCCGAAAGGTTATGGACGTTAGATCAAGGAAGGCCCTTTTATGTGACCGCGTGGATAAAGGGCAGGAAATTAGAGAAACAAGAAGATTTCATAGAGCTTGGTCGGGCTCTTGTCACGCTGCATACGATATCCAATGGTTTTCTGCAAACGACGAGAGGGGCATCCGCACGAACACAAATCCGATACTGGGAAATCCAAGACCGTCTCTTTCGCAGACGAATGGCGAAAGCAGTCCGCAAGAATGAACGGAACCGCAGATGGTACTTGAATTATGGAGAACAATGCAACAAATTCTCCAATCTAGCCTGGACCGAATTGAGAAGTCCTGAGATTATAGATCTCTTAGATCGGGAACCGATACGTCCCGTATTGATACACAATGATATTACCTCGCCTAATGTCATTATTTCTGATGATGGCCCGCTTTTCCTTATCGATTGGGACCACGTAAAGGTTGGCTCCATCTATGTCGAGTTAGCAAAAGCCCTTATCAACACATGTCAATTTAATCCCGATTTTATGCATTCTTTGTTAAACGGGTATGAAGAACTGTATCCTTTGAACCGGACTGAACGCAAATTGATTTCTTTGATATACCGTTTACCCCGGGAAGCTTGGCAAGCCACTCTGTTCCCTAATCGCCCTATAAGCCGTGAAACGCTGAGCATTATGGAACGAACATGGGCTGACCGATTGAAAGCAATGGATTTATTGGATGATTGGTCAAATCAGTAAGGGCGAAAATCCCGTCCTCAAAGTGCACACCCACAACGGCGGATCCATGACGATGTAGGCGGCGATCCAATAATCAAACAAGAGCCTTCGAACTCTATCGGTTCGAAGGCTCTTGCTACTGGAAGATTAGATCAAATCGGACTTTTGAAGCAGGTTCCGAACCATCATCGCAACTTCGGCTCGCGAAACGTAGGCATTCGGCGCCAGCTTGGCTTCGCCTCTGCCGGATACGATGCCGGCTTGCACGCAGTCGGCAATACCGGTCTTCGCCCAGCCGGAGGCCTCAGCCGCGTCTGCGAACGAACGAAGCGCCGCGTCTGTCGATTGCGCCGGAAGCTTGTCTTTCAAGCCGGTAACCTTCATCGCCTTGGCGAGGATCGTCATGACTTGTTCCCTCGTAATCCGCTCGTCCGGGCGGAATGCGCCATCTGCGAAGCCATTTATCAATCCATACTTGACCGCGGTGTTCACAGCGCCGAAGTACCAATCCGATGCCTTCACATCCGGGAAAGCACCCTCTCCGCTCTCCAGCTTCAGCCCAAGGCCGCGAATAACAATCGCAACGAACTCGGCACGCGTGATCGTACGGTCGGGACTGAACAGGCCATTGCCCGTCCCCTCGATGACCATCCGCGATCCCATATCGTTGACCGCGTCCTTCGCCCAATGCTTCGTCATGTCGGCAAATTCGAGCGGGTGCCAGACGACGGAGTACGTGCTGTTGGTTAAGCTGTTGATTTTCGCGTAATGCTTGCCGTTGATGACAACGACCTTCGTCGGTACATGGCGTACCGTTCCGTCCGGATCGACGACCACGCCCGTCGTTATTTTACTCGGGTCGACTCCGTCCGGAATCGCGATCGTACGCTCTACGTATGCGTTGAATTGGGTGACCTGAACGGTCTGATCCCCATAAGTCCCGCGTACCGTAAATTCAACCGGCGGAGCGACAAGAGTGAATGTGCCTTTCTCTGCCGCATTCTCCACTAATTTGACCTTATCCGCAGCCGGAACGGCAATTTCAACCTGGATCTTGATGTCTTCCAAAGCCACAGATTTCCCCAATTTTCCGGACATCGCGTCGATGTTGATTTGCTGCGCCGGAAGCGTGTAGGCGGCTTTGTCCGTTTGAAGAACAAGCGTAGCCGAAGCGTTCTCCATGTTTTTGACAATCTGTCCGTTCAGCTCGCCGATGACTAAATCCGCTGCCGTTTTGACCGGTATGGTCACAACCGCATGGCTTCCTTCCGCATCCAACTTCGCTTGGAGCTTGGCAGGATCGACGGCAACCGTTAACGTCTTCACGCCGCCGGTTTCGGACATCTTCGCCTTGCCCATATTTTCGACCTTGCCATTTACGAGAACGTCCACGTTATCCGCAGCGCTAGGTACGGATGTTGAAGGTCCCGGATTTGGCGTATCATCTGTCACAATCGCTATTGTCTTGCCGAAGTGAACGACTGTGCCCGTCGCCGTGTCGATCTCTGCAACTCCGATTTTATCGCCGTTCATTGCCGGAATCAGGCCGTCGGCTGGCAGATCGGTATAACCGGTTAGTACTTCGTCTACGTTTGGCACAATCACGTCACTGCTGCCAAAGTTACGATAAACCAGCTTTTGACCTTCCGATACGTCCGGCGTCACCGTCAGCTTTGTCTTACCGTTGTTCGCCGAGCCGCTCGGATCGCTCGCCGTTACTGTCAGGCCCGTTGCCGCAACCGGTCCCGCAGGCTCGTCCGTCACGACAGCCGTCGCTTGACCGAAGCGTACCACCTTGCCCGTCACCGTTTCAATCTCCGCAACCCCGATCTTATCGCCGCTCGATGCCGCAATCAGGCCATCGGCTGGCAGATTGGTGTAATCTGTTTCAGTCAGCACAACGCCTACATTCGGTACGTTCACGTCGTTAACGCCGAAATTCCGGTACACCAGCTTGTTGCCTTCGGATGCGTCCGGCGTCACCGTCAGCTTCGTCTTGCCGTCATTCGCCGTGCCGCTTGGATCGACCGACGTTACCGTCAGCCCCGTTGCCTCAACCGGACCGGGCTGATCGTCTATCGCCAAGGCCATCGCTTGGCCGAAGTGAATCACCTTGCCCGTCTCGGTTTCGATCTCCACGACTCCGATCTTATCGCCGGTTGTCGCCGGAATTAGACCGTCGGCAGGCAGATCGGCGTAGCCCGTCGCTGTTAGCACATCACCTATGTTTGGCATGGCGGCGTCGCCAGATCCAAAGTTCCGGTACATCAGCTTGTGGCCCGCCGATGCGTCCGGCGTTACCGTCAGCTTCGTCTTGCCGTTATTCGCCGCGCCGCTCGGGTCGCTCGACGCAACGTTCAGACCGCTTACCGTGATCTCGTATGCCGCTTCGCTTGCTTTCACATTGAAATCGGTTCCGTAGAAGTCGCCCGTATAACCGGAATATACGGCTTTAAGGGTATGAGCGCCTTCCGACAAATCGTTCGTATTCAAGATGAACATAGCGGTTGGCATAGGTCCTATGGGTGAAGTTAACGCCATACTGTCACCCTGCTGCACGCCGTCAACGTAGAATGTCACCGTTCCCCCATAAGAGACGGGATTAAAAATCCCTACCGAGTGGGACGGAGCGCCCGTTACGGACGCGGTATAGAAAGAGGGGATCTGTTGACCGATAACGACATTTTTCGAACCGCCGAGGAATGTCGTCGACGGCGTTCCTTGCGTGCCTTTCGTCAGCCGGATGCTTTTATTTCCCGCCTTGTCTACCGCCTCCACCTCGTAATAGGCGGGAGACGAAGGAGCAGCCATAATGATCGTCGTAGCGTGATTATTGTAATAACCTACGCCATTGACATACAGATTATAATAGTCAATTCCGCTTCCGGAACCGTCAGTGGCGGCGTTAAAAGATATCGCCACGGAGCTGCTGTCGTACCACTCGCTTTCGGTGATGACGTCGCCCTCCGGCCAAGTCGGCGACGTGTTGTCTACCGTCATGCTAGGATAGAAGACGCTCGTACGATTGCCGTACTGGTCCTTGAAGTAATAGCCGCCTAAGTTATAATTGCCATCGATCAGACCCGTCGTATCGGCCGAGACCCGCACCGACGTCTCCGCTCCGCCCTCGATTACAGCTACCATCGCGTCGTCGGAAGCTTGATAGACGCCAATTCGATGACCGTACCATAACCAGTCTGAGAACATGCCGATTGTCAGATCGTGCGCGTGTTCGTACTGATCGGATACGTAACTCGGCTGGACATAGAAATTAAAATCCATACCCGCGTAGAGGCGCGGGTATTGGCCGTCCTCCGCATACCATACATGGTCGAAATCCCAGTTGTTCTCGGCTTGCGTATCGGACGTGAAGGTTGCCGCGTCCTGCAACTCCGCCGTGCTGCGACCGCTTCCGAATAGATGGGGAACGGGTTGATCTTCGCCATCCTTGCCTGTCGTCTCCTCGTCCCAGTAGGATGCCATAACGATCGTCTCTTCATTGGCACCGATCAAGCCGCCCGCGTCTACCCCCGTTGCGTCCAGCCCGCCTGCCGCGTAACTATGCGTGATCGAATCATAGCCCGAATTGCCGATCAAGCCGCCGACATCATTGCCGCCGGCTACTCGGCCCGTGGCATAGGAGGCATAGAGTTGATTGAACATCGCCGCGCCGATCAGACCGCCAACCTCATCCTTGCGATCTGCGGCCGCCCCGACATCCCCGACTGCATAGCTCCGGAATATTCTCGAATCGGCCGCGTACCCAAGCAGCCCTCCCATTCTGGATCCCTTGGCAACCGTCGCTTCGGCATGGGAGTTATAGACAAACCCGTTCTTCCAATAACCTACTAATCCTCCGACTGCATTTACGCCGGTGACGGTACCCGGTCCGACTCGGTCGTACGCGAACAGCAAGCGCGAATTGTCTTCTCCCGTGACCTTGCCTGCCAACCCGCCTACGTTCTTATTGCCGGTCACCGTTCCCTTAACGATTACGAACATGAAGCCCGCTTTATCCGAGCCCGTTTGGCGGACTGACCCGGCCAGGATGCCGACGTTATCGTGGCCGACAATGCCTCCCGAGCCAAGCTCGACCGTCAAGTTATAAATGCGGGCGTTTTCCGTGGCGGAGAACAACCCGACATTATCCGTAGTCGGCATATCAATCTCCAGGCCGCTGATCGTTTTGCCGTTGCCATCAAAGTTTCCCGTGAAGCTATTGCCATTGCCGATAGGGCCCCAAAGGCCATCCAGCACGATGTTATTCTTCAACTTGTAGTTGCCGCTTAACGTATAAGGGCCTTTCCCGATTGCAGCCAATTCGTCGGCGTTCCCTACCAACCACGGATTTGATTCGGTTCCATCGCCCGTCAATCCCGGCAAGCCCGCATAAGCCACATTGCCCGCCACCGGCGAGAAAAGCGACAAAACCAGCAGTAAGCCGGTCAGCATGACCAGCAGCTTCCTGCCGGAGAAATTCATGACGCTCTTTGCGCCATCCTGATTCTTCATCTAAACCCCACCTTTATCATGTATAATCACCGAGTCTTTCCGTACCATCATACAGAATGGCAATAAACGTAGAATAAACAAGAAAAGCCGCGGAATCTGTCGATTCCGCGGCCTTCGCCTTTGTTTGGAGCTAATGCGTCATTTTCCTGACATATTCTTTCATGCGCGGGTCGGGCTTCATGCCCAGTTCCTGCTGCAGCAGCTTCTCCAGCAACCGGTATTGGCGGAGCGCCTCATTCTTATTTCCCAATTCGATGTGTAAACGTATCACCTCGTGATGGATGTCTTCCCTCAAGGGATCAAGCCGCAGGATAACGCCGAAATCATGCAAAGAATCAAGCGGCCGGCTGTTCGCCAAGCGGCGTCTACCGGCCGCCTCTAACAGATCGATGTATTGTTGCTCGAGCCGGCGTCTGATCGGGATGGCCCATTCGAACGCCTTGCCATTCAGCAGCTCCCCTGCATACAACGCCTCCGCTTGCTTGAGCAGCTTGTCGGCCCGTTCCGGAACCGCTCGGATTTCCTTCAGCAGCCTTTCGAATTCATACAAGTCGCAATAGACACCGTTATCTTCCACGCGGATTTCCGTTCTCCCCGTGTGAATGACGTTCCCGAACTTATCCGCATCGATCGCTTGACGGATGTAATAGATCATCGAATTTAAATTTTTTAACGCCTTCTCCGTCTCCAGGCCGCCCCATAACGTTTCGACGATTTCTTCCCGGCTCACCGTTCGTTTGCATACGAGAAAAGCAAACAGCTCTTCGGTTTTCGGGCTTCGCAGCTTGATCGGCATTTCCTGCCGGCCCTGGCCGTATATTTTCAATCCGTTCAGCAGCTGAATGTATAAGGAAGGAGTGCGATGGCGCGTCTTGCCGATCTTGTCCAATGTCTGGTTCAATCGCGCTGCCGTGACCGGCTTCATCAGATAATCCAAGGCGTTTATATCGAACGCTTGAACGGCGTAGTCTCCATAACCGGTCGCAAACACCAACCGGACCGAATCGTCAATCTCCCGAAGTTTGGCGGACAAAGCCATTCCGTCGATCTTCGGCATGGCAATATCCAGGAAGGCGATATCGATCGGGTTCGTTTTCGCGAACTCATAGGCCTCCGTCGGGTTCAGGAAAGTGTGGCATACGCCGAACTGACCGCTCTCGAGCAGAAGCCTCTTCAGCCGTTTCACCGACAAATCCTCATCATCCACTATCAATGCCGTTAACATGGATTATCCCCCAGCCTTTCCACCGGATACGCCGGAATGACGAAAGATACCGTCGTCCCGATCCCTTCTTCGCTTTCCACGCAAATAACCGTATCGTACAGAAGCTTAAGCCTTCTGCCGATATTCCACATTCCGACTCCTTTTTTGTCCGAATTCGAATCCGAGATCATGCGCAGCACCTCTTCTTTTCTACGCTCGCTCATCCCGCATCCATTATCCGCCACGATAAACCGAACCCCGCCTGTCGCTTCCTTTTTCACGGATATGGACACTTTTCCCCGGTCGTAAGTAGACAGCAAACCGTGCCGGATCGCGTTCTCCACGAGCGGCTGCAGGATCAGCGGAGGAATCCGGGTGTTCAGCTCCGCCTCCACTTCATACTCGACCTCCAGCCGATTCCCGAAGCGCGCCCGTTCGATATGCACATATGCTTCCACGAGCTCCATCTCGCTGTGCAGCGATGTCAACGAGCTCAATTGCTTGAAATCGAAGCTGCTTCTTAAATAGTGAGAAAGAGTCAGCGTCAATTCCTCGGCCTTCCGGGGCTCGATGATGCACAATTCGGCAATCGCGTTCAAGGCATTATAGAGAAAATGAGGATTGATCTGCGAACGCAGAAAAGCGATCTCCGCGTTCGCGGCGTTTCGTACAGAAGCCTTCAATCGGGTCAAGCTTCGGACACGAGCCGTCAATTCCTCCGCTTCAAACGGCTTCCCGACAAAGTCGTTGGCCCCGATTTCCAAAGCGGACCGTACATCGTACTCTCTGTTTCGCGCCGTCAGCATCAATACCGGCAGTTCGAAAGCGGAGAACCGTTCTCTGATTTTCTGCAGCACTTCGTAGCCGGAAAGGTCGGGCATCATGATGTCCAGAATCGCCAAGGAGAAATCCGCTTTCAGGGAAAGCTGATCGAGCGCCATTTGTCCGCGGTTGACCGCTACGATGGAATAGCCTTCGAGCCGAAGCAGGTTGATCATCGCCTGCAGATTGGAAGAATCGTCGTCCGCCACCAGAATCGGCTCGTTGATCTCCCCTTGGATATAGACAGGATATTCCAAATTCGGGAAGGCGGCATCCGAATAAGATGCCCACTCTTCTTCCAAGTGACCGGCGGCGACTTCCGAATTCACTTCCGATCGCGGAAGGGTGAACGTAAATACCGCGCCTTGTCCTGGAGTGGATTCCACCCCGATTTCTCCCCCGTGAAGCTCAACCAGCTTCTTGGTTATGCTTAAACCGAGACCTGTTCCTTCATAGCTTCGCGTTTCGGAAGGATCCGCTTGTTCGAAGGCGTCAAAGATGCGCTGCCACATGGACGGGTCGATCCCAATCCCAGTATCGCTTACCCGGATTTCTGTCGCCTCGCCGACAATCCTGGCGCTTACGGCCACCTTGCCTCGGTCGGTGAACTTGATGGCATTGCCCATCAGGTTATGCAGGATTTGAATGAGTCGGTTGCCGTCCGCTTGCACGGCGGGAAAGTCCGCCGGTATGCCGTTAACCAGCGCAATAGGCTTGCCGCCGAGCAGAAACGAATGGATCCGGATAACCGAATCGACGACCGCCTTCAATTCAATATGGCTCTTCTGCAACACGATATCGCCATGCTTCATTTTAGTATAATCGAGCAATTCGTTGACCAGTTGGGCGAGCCTTCTGCCGCTCCCCAGAATAATCGCCAAATTTTGCGCCTGTTTATCCGTGACCGGCCCCTCGATCCCTTTGATCAGCGCATCGGTTATGCCGACGATGGCGTTCAGCGGCGTCTTTAGTTCGTGAGAAGTATTCGAGAGGAAATCGTCTTTGATCTTGTCTGCCTGTAGCAGCCGATTTTTCATTTCATCTACCGTATGATAGGCTTCGAAAAACCGGAGGACGATCAGGAAGATGACGACGACGTTAAATACGACGATATAAAACTGAGAAAGCCAGAGATTTTCTTTCAAGGTCAAGGCAAATAAAATAATGTCCAGGGAGTACAGATTGATGGCGAGAATCGCCATAAACAGCAGCAAAGCTTTGAGCCGGCTGTGATGCCCGCTCCTAATAAAGAGGACAGCGGCTTTCCAAAGCATCCAAATCAGCATGGCTTCATACATGACAATGACGTATACCTGAATGTTTGTGTACAAACGAATCGGAGCAATACCGACAAAGACGAGGAACACGCCCAGCACAATCCATATCGCATGCAGTACCTTTATCGAAATCATGTTTTCCTGCATCTTATAAAAAAAAGCGGCGAGCACGATCAAGGTGGCAATAGACACGATATCCTTCGCTCTGTACATCGTTTCGAAGGTAACGTCAGGCAGAAACAATAAGAGGGACCGTTCGTCGATCAAACCGTGATAAACGGCGTATAACGCGCAGATGAGCGCAAATACAAGCAGCGAATAATCTTTGTTGCTGTACACAGCCGCCGCGGCGAAACAAATCAAATAAATCAACGCCAACACGCCGAGGATCGCAAGCGTGCTGAATTCGCGTATCGAGTTCTTCATCTCATGCTTAACCATCGCAGCCTGCTCGCCAAAATAGAGGGAGGCCGGAATGCCCGCATTGAGGTAATCGTAATTGGCCACTTGGACGATGATTTCCGCATCCCCCCTGTCAAGCGAAACAAGCCCGAACTGCGGCGTGTTGCCCGCCCGATATCCCGCTGCTTCCCCTGATGGCGTCCCGTCTTCGAGAAGCTTCCGTCCGTTCACGAAGATGACGCTCGAAAAACGGATATTGTTTTTTTTGAGCGCGAAAACACCTCCGAAAGGCACGTTTTTCAACACCATCCGGTAGGTAGCGAACCCGAATACAGGCAAGGATTGGCCGTCGACGATTTTGCCGTTCCATCGCGAAGGCACCTTCATATAGGAGGCGTTTAAGGCTCCGTTTTCGCGGAAATCGGCAGGGGTCAGCAGCCGGTTCCAGTAAAATTCCCATTCGCCGTCCAGTCTGATTCTCGTATCCCGCTTGTAATTCCAAGAAGAGAGATCCAAGACCCCCTTCCGGACTCGCAGATCGCCGGTTTGATCACGATGATTCATCATGATCGACAACGGAATCAGAGAGAACGCAACTAAGCCGAGCAGGCAAACGATTAGAGATCTTTTTAGCAAGCCACAATTCCTCTCATGGTGTAGAAATCCCGTTCCGAAAAGAACGGGGTCTGGCTGGTCAAGGCATTAACGAATATGATGCAATATTCGACAAATTGTGCCAGATTCCTCCCGAATGACGTCGCGTATTTCAAAGGCGTGTATTGTGTGCAGCGTAGGCGAGCGCCGGAAATTTAATCCAACGTACGAACGCCCGTATCCCCATCAGCAAGACAAAAAAGGCGGTCCCTTAGGGAACCGCCCTCGCCTCTCGTCAGCCCTTGGCTGCAAGGAACGCAGAAGCCTGCGTCTCCAGCTCGGTCTTCACTTTGTCGACGCCCGCTGCTTTCATCTTGGAATTCAGCGAATCGAATTGCTTGTCGACATCCTTCACGGCACCGATCGCAAGCGGCATAAAGTATTGCGTCGAGACGTTTTTCAGATTCGCAATCTCGGTCTTCACATTATCCGTGTTAAACGTGAAGCCCAGATAAGGGACCGGCTGCAGGAAGTCCTTGATCTTGTTGTTCAGCTCAATGTAGGAATCCGTCCAGCTTGCGCTTGGCTTGAAGTAATCCTTGTCGACGAACCAGAAGCCCGCCGCATCCGGCGGATACGTATTGTCTGCAGCGGTTACGCCGTCCGGCAAGGCCAGCTTATCGTCCGCCGTAAGCACGTAGTTCTTGCCTTCGATGCCATAGTAAGCATTATAGACGTAGGTTTGGTCTTCCATGATAAGATCAAGAGCTTCCATCGCGCGTTCAGGATGTTTGGAGTTAGCCGCAATGGCAATGCCGTTGTTCAGCCAGCTGTTGGACGGTGCATGGCCAGTCGGCGACAGCACAGGCATAATGTAGGTGTCGATGTTCTTGTCTTTGCAGGACGACAGAGTGGCTTGAATATCGATCGAGTTGCCAAACGCTACGCCGGATTTCCCGTCGCAGAAGTTATCCTTCGAGCGAATCTTGTTGGAATAAGGATTCTTGTTGACATATCCCGCATCATACCATTGCTTCATAATGCCAGCCGCATATTTGAACGCGCCTTGAACCGGCTCGTCGGTGATGCTCAGGATTTTACCGGTTGCGTCCTCCTGGTCCGTATAGTTGCCGACACCGGACGGGTCGCCGGAGTCAAGCGGAGCGCCGGCGTAAGCGAACTTCTCTTGAACCAAAGCGCCAAACGGAGCAGGCAGATCATATTGAGAGTCCAGGTTGAGCGGAATCATGTTCGGGTAGTCCTTTTTAATCTCAGCAAAATAAGGCCCGAGCTCTGAAATTTTCGTCGGATTAGTCAGCCCGGCTTTCTCCATTACATCCTTGCGGAGTACGATAACGCCAACCTTGCGGTCCGGAGTTGTAGTCGGAATCATATATTGCTTGCCGTTTACCTGCGCGGCTTTATAAGCAGCCGGATCCTGCTTGGCATAATACTTCGGCATATACTTCTGGAACATATCCTGCGTCAGTTCCTTGAAGGAGCCTTTATTGGCTTCCGGCACATAGAAGTTCCAGTCGGCCGTGAAGACGAAATCGACATCTTCTCCGGAAGCCAGAATGAGAGGATATTTCGCGGCGATATCTCCCCAGCCGATATAGTTGATCTCAAGCGTTGCGTTAAGGTCCTTTTTCAGCTTTTCGTTCAGCGCTGCCATAACATCCGGCATGCCCTTTGGCGCTTCGCCCAGCAAATAGCCGACCAACTTCACTTCTTCCGAGTGATCATTCCCCGTATCGGCGGCTGCCGTTTCCTTGCTGCCCTCTGACGGCGAAGCCGAAGGCTCTTCAGAAGCCTTGGAGGAAGCCGGCGTATTGCTGCTATTATTGTTGCTGCTGCTGCAGGCGGCTAGCAGGAGCGCCATCATGGCGATCAGGGCCAGCATCGTAAACAGGCTTTTTGTTTTTCCTTTCAAGTAAATCCCTCCCCTTATAATGGCCAAGCGAATCAAGCATCTATATAAATTCCAAGTCCAGCGGAATCTATATCATCCCTTGACGGCGCCAATCGTAACGCCGCTGACGAAATACTTCTGCGCAAACGGGAAGACAAGCAGAATGGGTCCCGTTGCAATTACGGTCATCGCGAGCTTAAAGGTCTCCTTCGGTGCATCCAAGCTGGTCACATGCTGTGCCATAGCGGAGGACAGATTGATGGAGGACAGCATTTTGTAAAGCAAATATTGCAGCGGAATGAGCGAGTCCTTCGTCGTAAACATCATCGCCGTCCACCAGTCATTCCAATAAGCCAGCGCGGTAAACACTCCGATCGAAGCAAGCGCAGGCTTGCTGAGCGGCAGAACCATCTGCAGGAAAATTCTCATCTCGCCCGCTCCGTCAATTCTGGCGGATTCGATCAGCGGTTCGGGAACGGAGCTTTTAATAAAGCTGCGAAGAATAAGAATGTACATGACATTGAACATCGGGCCTAGAATCAGTACCGCGTAAGTATTCGTCAGATGCAGGTTGCGGCTGAGCCAAATATAGTAAGGAGCGAGTCCGCCGTTAAACAGCGTGGTGAAGAAGAGGAAGAACGCCAGCTTATTGCGGTGCTTCAGCTCTTTTCTCCCCAGCACATAGGCAGCCATCGTTGAGATGAACAGCGACAATACCGTGCCGACTACCGTCACGATAATCGATACCTTGTAGGCCGAAAGCACGTCGTTAGGATAGCGGAAAATATACTTAAACGCTTCAAGGGATACCTCGCGCGGCCAGAACCAGTACCCGTCCGCAAGTACGGAGCTCTCCGAGGAGAATGCGCCTGCCAGAAGAACGATAAAGGGCAGCAGACATATTAGAGCGATAATGGATACGACCGTATAAGAGATCGTTGTAAAAATCGGAGCGGAATTCAGCTTCCGGCTGGAAGTTGGACTGCTCATCGCAACACCTTCTTTCTCGCGTAACTCGCGTAAATTGAATAGGAGGCTTCCGGCTAGGACTAGAACAGCGCTTGCTCTTTGTCATACCGGCGCACCAGCCAGTTGGCGGTCAGAATAATGATGAGGGTCAGCACCGACTGATACAGCCCGACCGAGGAGGCCATGCCGAAATCGGCCGATCCCATTAAGGACCTGAACGCCAGCGTATCGATAATATCCGTCGCGTCCATCAGCAGACCGTTGTTGCCGATCAGCTGATAGAACATATCGAACTCGCCTCTCATAATCCGCCCAAGTCCCAGCAACAGCAAAATAATCATCGTTGGCTTGAGCAGAGGCAAGGTAATTCTCGCAATTCGCTGAAACCGGGTTGCCCCGTCAATGGTGGCTGCCTCGTAGATCTCCTGATCGATGCCTACAATAGCGGCCAGATACAGGATGCTGCCGTAGCCTACCCATTTCCACACATACAAGAAGGGAAGAAGGAAGTACCAATAGCTGGTGTTCGAATAAATATCAAGCGCCTGCACGTCAATGTAATGAAGAAGCTTGTTTACGATGCCGTACTCGTAATTGAGGAAGTTATAGACAAAGGCAGACACCGTTACCCAGGAAATAAAATACGGGAGGAACATCAGCGTTTGACTCAGCTTCTTGAACGATTTGCGCCGGATCTCGGACAGGAACACGGCAGCAATAATGGAGAACAAGGTGTAGCATCCGAGGAACATAACGTTGTACACCATCGTATTGCGGGTAACAAGCCATGCTTTGCCCGAAGCGAAGAAATAATGAAAATTGTCAAAGCCCACCCATTCGCTCAGAAACATGCCGCCTTGCCTGGAGTAAGATTCGAATGCCATCACGATACCACCCATCGGGATGTAAGCGAATACAACAAAATAAACGGCAACCGGTAAAAACATCAGATACAACAGCCAATTCTTTCGAATATCTTTCATGCGAGCAACCTCCGTAACATTCTCTCCGCCATCTCTATCTGTTTCTATGTTATCGAATGCGGCTTTTGCCTCACACGGGGTAAACCTACGATCATCTTTGAAAACCTATGAAAGGGGAAACGGCTTGGCGGAGCGCGTCGCAGGAAAAAAAGCCCGCCCGGCGTTTTATATAACGCCGGGCGGGCTTCTTCAAAATTCAATTATCGGCTGGCGATATACTCCGCCGCCTGCTTTTGCACCTCTGCCTTCACCTTTTCAATTCCGGCCTTCTTCAAGTGCTGCTTCAACGTATCGAAGGCCGCTTCCACATCACTAACCGCTCCGATATAGATCGGCTGCGCGTATTGCGTGGAGACATTTTTAAGATTGGCAATCTCCGATTTCACCTGATCGGAATTAAACAGGAACCCTACCAGAGGAGTCGGCTCCAGCAGAGGCTGAATCCGGTCCTGCAGCTCTTTATACGACTCCGTCGAATTGGCAATCGGCTTAAACAGGTTCTTGTTCACAAACCAGAAGCCGGCGGCATCGGGAGGATACGTATTGGATTCGGACGTCACGCCCGCCGGGAGGCCAATCATGCCGTCAGGCGTTATCGTGTAGTTAACCCCTTCGATTCCGTAATAAGCCAGATAGGCGTACGAAGGATCCTCCATAATCAAATCAAGCGCCTCCAGCGTTCTTTCCGGATTTTTGGAGGAGGCGGCAATCGCTACCCCATTGTTCAGCCAGCTGGATTCCGCGGCCTTCCCTGAAGGATACAGCATCGGGAAGGGGTAGACGTCAATCCCCTGCTCCTTGCAGGACATAAAGACATTCATCATATCGATCGAATTGCCGAATGCGATGCCCGATTTCCCGTTGCAGAAATTATCCTTCGAGCGAATGTTGTTCGCGTAAGGATTTTTGTTAATATACCCCTTGTCGTACCAGTCCTTCATGATAGAAGCGGCTTCCTTCTGCCAGCCCAGGATCGGCTCTTCGGCCATGCTGTACATGACGGCCTCAGGGTCCTCCATATCCGCCGTTATGCCTTGGGCAAGAGGATCGCCCGAATCAAACGGAGCCGTAAACCAGGCAAACTTCTCCAGCATCAGATAAGCAAACGGAGTTGGAAGATCGTATTGGGAATCCAGATTAAGAGGAATCATGCCCGGATAGTCGCGTTTAATCTCCGCCAGATACGGCTCTATCTCCGAGAACTTCGTAATCCGCGTCATGCCGGCCTTCTCCATCACGTCCTTGCGGAATAAAGCGACATTCACCTTGCGGTCGGGCGAGGCGGTCGGAACCATATACGGCGTCCCGTTCACATCGGCTGCGCGAAGCGCTTCCGGTGCCATCGCCGCCATATGCCGCGGCATATATTGCTCCAGCATGGATGGGCTAAGCGGATAGAAGGCCCCCTTGGTCGCCTCCGCGACATAGAAATTCCAGTCTGCCGCAAATATAAAATCAACGTCCTGGCCGCTCGCCATAACAAGCGGATACTTCGACGCGACATCATTCCATCCGATATAATTCAGCTCAATCGTTGCGTTTATATCCTTCCTCAGCTTCTCGTTAATCGCCTGAAGCACTTGCGGCAGCCCCTTTGGGGCCTCGCCAATGAGATATCCGACAAGCTTTGCTTCCTTCTCATGGCCGGAATCCGCCGAGGCTGCATCCTGCTTCTCTGTACTTTTGGAACAGGCGGTTAATCCCAGCACGATCAACATGCCTATCAGAGCCGCGCCCAGCCATAACTGTCTTCTCATTCCCCGTCTCATTGCGCTCTCCCCCGTCAATCCAGTCTTCGTTCAGGCAGCCGCAGCAAAACGCGCGTCCCCCCGCCCTCCGAGCTGTCGAACTTCAGTCCATACTGCAGGCCGTAGGACAGCTGCAGACGTTCCTCGATATTGCGGACGCCGTAGCCGCCGAGCTCGCCTTCTCCCGAAGGAGCCTGCAGAATGGCGCGCAGCTGCCCCGCATCCATTCCTACGCCGTCATCGCTTACTTCAATAAACAGATCGCCCTTGTCCGTCCAGGCGGAAATCCGGATTTCGCCTTCTTCGCTGTCCTTCTCCATAATGCCGTGCAGAATCGCGTTCTCGACAAGCGGCTGGAGCAATATTTTCGGCAACTGGCAGTCATACAGATCCCTTGGCACTTCAAACTCCAGACGGACGCTGTCTCCAAAGCGCATGTTCTGAATCCGCACATACGCCTCGATATGCTTCAGCTCGCTTTCAAGCGAGACGTATTCCTTGCCATTCGATAAGCTGAGCTTATAAAAAACGGCAAGTTCGTCGACAACCCTCTTAATGTCATTTGCGCTGGATTCGATCGCCATCGCATTAATCAGATCCAGCGTATTGTATAGGAAATGGGGATTGATCTGCGCCTGCAGGGCCTTCAGCTCCTTGTTCTTCACCTCTCGGCCAAGAGACGACTTCTCTTCGATTAAACCCGAAATATTCTGGACCATCGCGTTGAAATTATGTGTCAGCTCGCCAATCTCGTCATCGTTTGCCGGGAGAGGCGCCAGCTGGAAATGCCCATGCTTTACCTTGCGGACATGCACAATAAGCCTTCGTATCCTCTTTGTAGCCGAGGCGGCAACAAAAAAGGAGAATGGCAGCATAAACGGAACAACGATCAGGAAGATCGATATAATCCGGTTCCTCGCCTTCACGCTGGACTGCAAAATATCGGAATACGGCACGACAAGAGCGACCTTCATGTCGGTATGGGGAATCGCCTGGACTCCCAGCAGATGCCGGCTGCCGTTAATCGGATAATTATTATTATAGTAATTGTCTACCTCGTCGGAATGATGATAAAGGACGCTTACTTCCATGGCAAGCTCATCCGAATAACGAAACCGGTCGGACTTGCCTAACAGCTCGCCTTCGTCATTGAACAAAAAGGCCGCCGCGTGCGGTGTCAGAATGGCATGGTTAAGCACCGAATCCATGGCGGCCGGCTTTACGCGCGCGCGTACAATACCGTCAAACTGCTGAATATCATGCTCATTCGGAATTTTCCGCAATACCGTTAATTCCCGGCTGTCGGCATCGGAATCAACCGCTGTCGAAGGAAGCCAGGCGACAAAGGCTTTCCCCGAAGCAAATCGGGTGTACCAGGGCTCCGCTTCCGCCTTCTTCATATCGTGAAAATCGGCATTTTCCGTAGCATCCGCTAGTCCCTGCCTCATATAAATCTGAATGGAGTCAATGTCGTCATTATAGCGAAACTGATTAATAAGCCTCGACAGCTGCAGCGAAGCCATATGCCAGACGTCAATGTCCTCATACGGCTTGGGGTCCGCATTCACCGCCGTCTGCACAAGCTCGTTGAAGGCGATAAAATTAAGGACCTCCGTAATCGCTTCGGATTTGTATTCGAGATAAGCCTTCGTCTCGTCCAGCATTTTGCGCGAGGCATAGATCGCCGCTTCCTTGTTCTCCTGCTGCGTCGTGCTGATATGAATAAACAATAGGAGCAGGAACGGGATCATGATGACCAGCACGTAACTCGCGAACAGCTTATAACGGATGCTGAAGAAGAAGGGCCGCTTTGATCTTCTTCTCATCGGACGGCACGCTCCCTGAATTCGGAGGGGGTACAGCCCGCGTTCCGTTTGAAGAAGGTGGTAAAGTAATTGGCGTCGGTCATGCCGATCAGAAGCGCTACCTCGATCATTTTGACATTCTGGTCGCAGAGCAGCTCCTTTGCCTTGTTCATTCTTGTATCCGTAATGTATTCCTTGATCGTCTGACGGCCATGCTTCTTGAAATAAGCGCATAGATAAGTCTCGCTTAACTGTACATGATCGGCTATGGCGCGGATCGTAAAGCCCTTCTCATGGAAGTGGGCATGGATATAACGGAGAATCTCCCTCATCTTTCCGCTCCCCGCTGCTGTCTCTTCCTCGCTTGGCTCAGCCATTGCTTCGAGGAACGATAACACATATTGCTCCAAGTCCCCGAGACATGGAATACGGTCGATCTCCTTCCACATGTACCTCCGCTCGGTATCCTTCGATACCTCCGCCAGCCCAAGCTGGATGGCGGTTTCCATTATAGCGATAAGGAATTGGAAATATGTATCCTTTAATCGTAAAATATCGAGATCCATCTGCTTCCGGACATAAGCCGTCCATTCCCGGACGATTCGTTTGGCTTCCTCCACATGGCCTTTGCGGAGCTGATCGCGCATCAGCCGCACTTCTTCCCAGTTCGTTGCGACGGGGGCATGCGATCCAAGCACATCCGAGAAGACAGGCTTTGATCCGTTGCCGTAATATTGATAGGCGCAAGCAAGGGAAGCCAGACGGTAGGAATCGGGAATCTCCCGGTAGGAGGCTGCCGGTTGTCCGATTCCGATCCGAAGGTCGATAGCCGGACCCGCAATCTCTCGAAGCCCGGCAAAAATCTCCTCTATCTTTTCTCTGCCTTCCCGGTAGGAGCTTCCGTACTCGCCGGGCAGAATAAGCACCAGATGATGGCTCGAATCGAACCCGGCAAGCGCTTTCAATTCGTGAAAACAATCACGGCTGGAGATCGCTTCCAGTATTCTCAACTGCGTCACGCCGGGATCCTCCGGCAAATCCAGCGGACTCCAGTAAAGGCTGGAGACGGCTACCGTAAAGGAACCTTCCGCCTGAAGCAGGAACGTCTCCCGGCTTCCAAGCGCCGGAACGACATGCGGAGAATCCGGATTCGACACCAGCCTGCGGACCATCTCCTGCCGAAGATAAGGCAGGCTGTGGTCAAAGCCCTCCTGCAGAATGCGTTCTTCCTCCTTGCGCTTCCGCTCCTCCTTCCGTTGACGGATGGCCGCCTCCACGGCGTCGCGCACTTCGTTCAAATTCACGGGCTTCTCGATATACGTAAACACCTTAAGCTGAATCGCGGACTTGAGATACTCCTTATCGGAGAAGCCGCTGAGGAAAATAATCGGGCAGTCGGGATCCGTATCCCTGTACGCAGTTGCGAATTCGATTCCGCTCATCTTCGGCATCCTTATATCGCACAGAATAATATCCGGCTTTCGTTCCATCGCAAGCTCCAGCGCCTGAAGACCGTTGCGTGCCGTCTCTACCTCGTCGATTCCTACGGTGTCCCACGGAATATAGTTTTTCAACAATTCTCTTGTCCGGGTCTCGTCGTCTATAATTAATAACTTCAAGAGAATCCCTCCTGAATAGCGATGTGTATGGGCTTGCTGCGGACACGACTTTCGTCTCTTCATTATAGATGGTGCTCTACAGCCTGCATACGGGAAAAACCTACGATTACCTTTGATTATTGAAGCCGACAAAAAAAAGCAGCAAGTCCGGGAAAGCTTCCCTGACTTGCTGCCCACTGTGGTTATGATTAGTTTTTGACCAGCGACCAATCGTCTACTCTGACCCAATTGCCCGCGTTAGCTACCGAATAAAGGCCAATCTGCGCCTTGCCGTTTGTTACCTGAATATTAGGGATCGTGATTTGCGTCCAGCTGCTAATAGAGGTGTTGATAGCCGCATCCAACTCCGAGCCTCCATAGTTCTTCACGTAAATTTGCGCCGTGGATTGCCCGCCGCTGCTCTTCACCCATACCTTCAAGGTATACGTTCCATTCGGAAGACCGGTTATATTCTGGTACCGGCTTGCGCTGTAGGCCGCTGCTGCGTATTGATTGCCCGACCATCTTCCCGAATGCGCGCCGCCTTCAATATTCGAGTTAGGATCCGCGGCCGTGTTAAACCACGTACTCCAGCCCGCCAGATCGATCTGCGATACCCGGTCGGCCTCATAACTTGGATTCATGACATAGTTATTGCCGCTTCCTACGCTCCACGTTCCCGCTGCCGCATCCAGATTGAACTGGCTGAGGGAATTTAGCGTAGGAGTGGTTCCGCTGAATGAGATCGGCATCCATTGGTTATAACCGATGCCGTTGCCCGCGAAGTCGCTCCAGCGGTCGCCGCCAAAGAGAATGGTCGTCTGCGAGGTGCCCTGCACGGGAATAAACATCGAGGTCTGGGATACATGCGAGAAGTCGGCATCCGTTCCGTTCATCACAAACTCACTCGAGTAAGTACCGGTTATATTGGTTGAAGTAACGCAATAAGTATGGGAAGCGTTCCAGCCATGCAGGTCGGACGAGCATAAATAATAGACGCCGTTATACTTGAACATCGCATTCCCTTCGCGGCCGCCGGCGCTGCTGTTATACACATTGGCTGCCGGTTCCACGTTCAAGTAATCGGATGCCCGAAGCTCGGACACGTACAGATGCGATCTGCCGCTGGCGTTGCTGAACACAAGATAAGCCTTCCCGTTGTCATCGATGAAGGTAGACTGATCTCCCGACATATTATTGACGACATTCGCAATGGTGGACTGAACATGATCGAAGGCGAACGTTCCCGTCGGCGTGCTGCTGGTTGCAAACGCAATCCCGCTGCCTGCAGGTCCCGAGTATTGCGTAATCAGGACATATTTCTGCGTATTTGCGTTATACACGACGCCAAGACGACCCAGCCAATCGGCGTCCCAGGTGGAACCGTCCGTTGCCCCCGTAATGACATTGCCCCTGAAAGTCCAGTTCACGAGGTCCGTAGACGAGTAACAGGTGACAGCTGCAAAGCTGGTATCGCTGTTCTTGGACGTCGGATTATTATAGTAGGTTACCGCTCCGTTATATTTGACCCCATACCAGTAATACGTGCTGCCAACCTTTAAAATATTGCCGCCTTGCGAGTAGATGGGATTGCCCGAGGTGTCCTTCCAGAATACGTCGTTGTTAATTGTCTGGCTTGCCGCATGCGCTGTCTGCGGCAGAGCAAACGCCAGTACCAGCGCGGCGAACAGAACCAGGCTTTGCATGGCTGACAGCCACTTTAACTGCATCCTCATTTCCAGCATCCTCTCTTTACGGTAATGGTCCTTAATCCTCCTTCTTATTCCTCCTTCCCGCATTTGTCGTTGTTCATTTTATAGCGCTTACAATGGA
The DNA here is from genome assembly GCF_037147795.1 of Paenibacillus sp. MMO-177. Lineage (NCBI taxonomy): Bacteria > Bacillati > Bacillota > Bacilli > Caryophanales > Paenibacillaceae > Paenibacillus > Paenibacillus sp. MMO-177. The sequence goes on from NZ_JBBCUR010000008.1 coordinate 93,606, forward strand.
AAAAACAGCCGAAGAAGTTACGATAATCTTGATTAACTTACGATCAAGACCGCGTTATTGCTTGGCCGATAGAAGAGATGTTTTTATGGCTTGGCATACTCCAATATTCGGACATACTTTCTTCAAGTTTAAGACAGTCCTTGGGCCATTTATTTTTATTCAGCTAAACTTATAAAAACCCGTTGGATAATGGATTATTTGTGATATAATCTCCATAGTTTTTTACCAATAAAGCATTTAGACTAAAACAGAAATCGGTGATCACATGTTTCAATTCAAGTGGCTTTGGCACAATCTGACGGGTGATCGGGCAAGGTACATTATCGCCCTATGCCTGTCGGTCATTGGCTCATCGCTCACGATTATTAACCCGTACATCGGTCAACGCATTGTCGACACCTTCATTGCAAGCGACAATGCCGTACAAAATCTGACCGATGAACGCTCCCTGCTGATCGGCTTATGCTTTGGCATGATCGGCTTCACCCTGCTGCGCACGGGGCTCGCATACTTCACGACCCTGCTCTACGAACGCGCATCGCAGAACATGCTGTTCCGCGTAAGGATTTACTTGTACAACAAAATTCAAGGTCAAGACATGCAATACTATGACCGCAACCGAACCGGGGATCTGATGACCAAGATGACGGGCGATCTCGAGATGGTGCGCCACTCGCTCGCGTGGATCATCAAGACGATTATCGAATCTCTTACGATCTTCCTTGCGGCGGTTGTCTACTTCTTCTTTATTGACGTCTCGCTTACGTTATGGCTGCTTATTCTATCGCCGCCAATCCTAATCGTCGCTTTTATCTTCGCCAGACGCGTACGCCCGATGTATGTGGATCTCCGGGAGCGCCTGTCGCAGCTGAATACAACAACCCAGGAAAATATCGCGGGCAACCGGGTCGTCAAGGCCTTTGCGCGCGAGGAGTTCGAGGTTCAGAAGTTTACCGAGAAGAACGTCAATTATTCAACGGCCAACAAGAAGGCCGCGTTGGTATGGCTTGATTATTTTCCTTATCTGGAGACCTTGTCCCAAGCCTTTAACGTCATTCTTATGATTGCGGGCGGTCTGCTCGTGATGAACGGCAGAATCACCTTTGGCGAATTTTCCGCGTTCTCGGCGCTCATCTGGGGTCTATCCAACCCCATGCGCAACATCGGCATCATTATTAATGATATTCAGCGGTTTTTCGCCAGCCTTAGCAAAATTATCGATGTGTACTACGCCCAGCCTCAAATCGTCAATGAGCACAATCCGGTTGTGAAGCATCGCTATAAGGGCAGCATCGAGTTCGACAATGTCAGCTTCAAATACGACAGCGCTACGGTACTCGAAAATATCAGCTTTAAAATCGAACCGGGTGAAACCGTTGCCATCATGGGCGCCACAGGCTCCGGCAAAACAACGCTGATCAATCTGATCCCGCGTTTCTATGATGCCACGAAGGGCCGCGTTCTCGTGGACGGCAAGGACGTCCGCAAGCTTGAGCTTGATGAGCTTCGCGGCAATATCGGGGTAGCGACGCAGGACGTCCTGCTCTTCTCCGACACGATTGACGGCAATATCGCTTACGGCAATCCGGATATGCCGGAGGAGGAAGTTATGAAGTTTGCGAAGCTTGCCGCTGCCCATGACTTTATCCGCAAAATGCCGGAAGGCTATGATACCGTCGTAGGCGAGCGCGGAGTTGGTCTGTCGGGCGGTCAGAAGCAGCGTATTGCTTTGGCGCGCGCGATGGCCGTGCAGCCTCCGATTCTCATTCTGGACGATACCACCTCGGCGGTCGACAACGAGACGGAAGAGCATATTCAGCGGAGTTTGAAGGAGCTGGAATTCTCCTGCACCAAAATTATTATCGCGCAGCGCGTGTCGACAACGGCGCAAGCCGACCGGATCCTCATTCTGGAGAACGGCCGCGTTATTGAAGAAGGCACTCACGCCGAGCTTCTCGCAAGGCGCGGGTATTATTACGGGGTATTTATGCTGCAGAACGAAGGCATCGAGAGAGAGGTGACAGCTCATGGCAAGGAATAAATTCGACATCGACGAGAATCTGGAGTCGCCCTTTAATATCAAGCACTTCAAACGCGCTCTCGTCTATATCAAGCGCCAGAAGAAACCGATGATTATCGCTTTCGTGCTGAGCGCCCTGTCAGCGGGTATCGCGCTCTCCGCGCCTCTGATCATGCAGCATGTGGTTGACGTAACGATTCCCGCCAAGGATAAAAGCGGGCTTGTCTGGCTGTCGTTGTTAATGCTCGGAACGATTGTGGTCAGCGTTATTCTGGCGACGATCCGTTCCCGAATTATGACCCGCGTCGGGCAGGATATTATCTTCGATATCCGCTCCGATCTGTTCAAGCATTTGCAGGAGCTGCCGTTCCAATATTACGACGACCGCCCGCAAGGCAAAATTCTGATCCGCGTCGTCAATTACGTCAACTCGGTATCCGATGTGTTGTCCAACGGCATCATCAACTTGATTCTGGAGATTCTCAACCTGATCTTTATCGCGGCGTTTATGTTCGCGGTTGACGCCAGATTGTCCCTTCTTATCCTGGGCGGTCTGCCGATCTTCATCGGCATCATGCTGCTTATCAAGACAAAACAGCGCCGCGCATGGCAGGCGGTTTCGAATAAGAGCTCCAATATGAACGCTTATCTGCAGGAGAGCATCAGCGGCATTCGCGTTACGCAAATCTTTACCCGGGAAAAACATAACGAAGGCACCTTCACCCGCTTGTCGGTAAACTACCGCAACGTGTGGATGAGAGCCATGTATTTCAACTTCCTTGTGCCGTTTTCGGTAGATAACTTGACGACGCTCGTTACGACGTCCATTTATTTCGTAGGTCTCTTGGCACTTAGCCCGGCAGAGGTTACCTTCGGGGTTATTCTGGCGATGAGCAGCTACGCGGCGCGCTTCTGGCAGCCGATACTTAACATTTCCAACTTGTATAACAGCTTTATCAACGCCGTTGCTTATCTGGAACGGATCTTCGAGACGCTGGACGAACCGGTAACGGTCAGCGATGTGCCTAACGCGCGCGAGCTGCCGGCTATCAAAGGGCGGGTCACGTTCGACGATGTAACCTTTGCTTACGATCCTGGCGTCAACGTCCTTCAGAACCTGAAGTTTGACGTGAAGGCCGGCGAGAGCATCGCGCTTGTAGGTCCGACCGGCGCAGGCAAAACAACCGTCGTCAATCTGATCTCGCGCTTTTACAATGTCACCCAGGGCCGAATTCTGATCGACGGGAACGACATTGCGGACGTGACGCTCAAGTCGCTGCGCAGCCAGATGGGCATTATGCTTCAGGACAGCTTTATCTTCTCCGGCACGATTATGGATAATATCCGCTACGGCAAGCTGGACGCGACGGAAGAAGAAATTATCGCCGCAGCCAAAACCGTATGCGCGGACGATTTCATCCGCGAGTTCGAGCATGGCTATATGACCGAGGTAAACGAACGCGGTTCGAAGCTATCCCAAGGCCAGCGCCAGCTGATCTCGTTCGCCCGCACGCTGCTCGCGAATCCGCGCATCCTTATTCTCGACGAAGCTACTTCGTCTATTGATGCCCAGACCGAGCGCTTGCTGCAGAAGGGTCTGAATGAATTGCTCAAGGGACGGACTTCGTTTATTATCGCGCACCGTCTGTCCACGGTTAAGAACTGCGACCGGATTATGTACGTAGCCGACAAAGGCATCGCCGAAGCCGGCTCGCATGACGAGCTGATGGCCCAGCGCGGCCGGTACTACAAGCTGTACACGGCTCAGAAGATGGAAGCTATGTAACAACGCAAAGCAAGGCCCCCGATCGGAATGGATCGGGGGCCTTTTCTATTAGCGCGATAACTTGATAACAAGCTTTTTCGCCGATTCGGTTTCGGTTTCGATTGTGATTTTGTAACGTTCCTTTATTGCCTCAAACTCGATGCTGCCAGTCTCCTTGGAAGTTACGGTTTTCTCCCAGACCGTCTCGTCATCATGGCTGACCTTGAGGATAAACGCCCCCTCTTCCGAAGACGCCTCATACGGGATGCTTATCGGCCCCGCTTCCGCGACGGAGAAATCGTCTACCTTGTAAGTCCCCTTCAGCGAGCCGATCTTCGAACTCAGCTTGCCGTTGATCTCCGTTTTGACGGTTGAGACGGCTAAATTGGTTCCATCGGCATATTTGGACGCGACATTAATGACAACAACCGTCATAATGAACAAGGCTAAAAAGATCCAAAATCTGAATTTGGATTTTGATTTGGACTTACCGATTCTCAAAAACATAACCTCCTGGCATTATTGTCCGTCGGACAATAATTCGCCAGGGGGCTTGTAATCCCTCTTCTTGCCGTTATTTTGCCGTTACCATTCCATCCTCGTTAACCTTCACGTTGAATGAAATCTTGTTCAGCTTCGAATACGTCGTTTCGTTATACGCTTGCTCCCTCAGAATCGGTCTAGTATTTTCGATTTTGACCGGCGTGATTTTACTGCTTACCTTATCTCCATCGAACGTCAGGGTAACAATCATGGAATCGTACGCTTTGTTCGAGCGCTGCGTTGGGGTAAAGACAAAGTTGCCGAGGGAATAGAAGACCGGTTTGCCCTTGTACGTCTCAATCCCTTGCAGGCAATGGCTGTGGCTGCCGATTACGGCATCTACCCCCGCGTCGATAAAAGCTTTCGCATACGTTCTCGCATAATCCTCCGGGTAATCCTGGTATTCGTTATTCCAGTGAATATAGATAACCGTTATGTCCGAATATTTAACGGCGTTCTTAACGTAACGCATCATCGCGTCAAAATCGTAACCCGAGGCGATACCCGCCTTGTTATCCCCCGCATACCAGCTTGGACCCGAGAGCACCCGGCTGATGCCAACGATCGCTACCCTCTTCCCGTTAACCGTCTTGGAGTAGGCGGTGAACGCCTCATCGATATTCCTTCCGGCCCCGGTGTGGCCAATCTTGTATCCGTCTAAATAATCCAGCGTATCGGTCAGCGCGTTCACGCCGTAGTCGAGTGTGTGGTTGTTCGCAACGGAAACTCCGTCTATTCCGGAGTTAACGATCGCTTGCAGCGTTTTGGGCGCGGAACGGAAGGTGTACGTCTTGGTCGCCTTTTGCCCGCGTGTCGAGATCGGAGTCTCCAGATTGGCGAAGCTGATGTCGGAGCCGGATAATAAGCCGCGTACCTTCTCAAACGGGTAATTCACGCCATACTTATCCATATTCGCCGCAACCTTCCCGTCCAGCAAAATATCCCCCGCAAAGCTGATCTCAATCGGCTTGTCCTCTTTGGCAGCCGGCTTTGCCGAAGCAGATGAAGAGGCAGAAGAGGCTATTGCCGTCACGTTGCCCGCCGCCTCCAGATTAAAACCAAGAAAAAGAAGCAAAGCAGCCAAGTATTTAAGCACTGTCATTCGCATCGTACCCTCCATCGAATCTATGTATCTTCCAGACAAGACTACTAATATGTATGCCGGGAGGAAGAAATAGATTACTAGAGAACGATCATAAAAAAATAAACGGCAGCGCAAGGGCGTTAACCCTGCACTGCCGCCTTAATGAATGAATTACGAGGCATTCTTTACCGTAAACGTCCCTTTTACGTTAGAGCCCTGAACCGTGAAGCCGTAAACGCCCGGGAGTGCCTTCTTGAGCATGAATATATTATCGCCTTTATGCAAAGGCGCTTCGAGCTTCAAATCCTCGGAAACAAACGTCATGCCTCCCGAAGCCAGCGATGAAACATGGAACACCAGCTTGATCATCACATCCGGTTGAAAATTCATATTGCGAGGATTAAAGCCCGCACCGTTTACTTCCACCGTCGCGATCTGAATGCCGCTATCGGCATCGTATACGGCATCCGCCGTTGAAGTCTGGCCGATCTTGGCCGCGCTGGAATGATCCGCATGCGACAGCAACACGGAGAAGAACAAAGCAACGGCTGCCGCATACATGGCTGATGCCGGAATACCGGATGCGCGATTTGATTTAACCGCTGCTTTTCCCTTCGGCTTAGCCGGATCATCCGCCTTGCGGTAGTAACGCTCCGCGGCTTTCTGCATAAGAAACGCGAGCACAACAAATGTAATATCCGTGCCAATCATCACGGCATCCGATACATAAAAGCGCGAACCCGCAAACAGGCCTATTCCCACGCCAAGCCAGCCCGTAATCGCGGCGTTGGCTGCTGTTACTCCGCCGTATTTTTTTATATAAGCCATGCCTAGTACCGTTGCAATTACTCCGGCAATAACAGCGGAAATCCACAGCTTATAATCCATCGTTTCAATAAGCAGGAAGCCAAGCGCGGTTGAAGCGAGGAATACAAGAGCTGCCGCGACTGTCCGGTTTGCCATTCCCGCGATCATCAGGTATACCGTTGCGCCTAACACGAGCAATAAACTTCCAATATGCAATCCCATAGAAGGAGCCTCCTTCTCAGTGTTTCAACAAACTTAAATTTTTGATGCAAAATTGATATCCGGATATACGTAAGGCACCGCGGACGGCTCGGCTGACTCTATATCCGTCGCCACAATCTTCATGATATCGCGGCCGCCCAATTGCGTTTTGCCGATTGTGCCCGTAACCGTAATCCATGTATCGTTGGCGTAATCGTCCGCTTCGGGCATCTCAACGATCATGCCGTAAGGGGCAATGTCCGCAATACAATGAGTCATCGCCATCCGGCCTACGATCAGTTGACCGCCGGACAGCTGCTTGTCCCGGTATACGAAACCGGTTATCCGTATCGTTTTCCCCTGGAAGTTGTCCACGAAACGGTTAATCGCCTCAAGCTTCTCGATAAACCATTGATCCTTCATTTCGATCATGTCCTGCTGATATAGCAGCATGCCCAGCTTTGCGTAATCAAGGTTGTAAGGCTGCGTGCGAAACAGCTCCTTCAGCCCGTTGTCTACATTGCCTTCCAGCTCTACAAGCTCGAGATCCGCTTTGCCGTCATCGACGGGAGCAGCCCCCATATTCATTCCTTTGTTAACGGCGAGCGATCCGGCAAACGCCGTGCTCGGGAGCGTTGCGCCAAGGAGCAGCGGAAGCAGAAATAGACCGTATATTCCCGATTTCATGAGCATCCGGCGCGAGCGTCCCTGCCCCTGCCCGACAGCATCATGCTCATGTCCGTGATCGTGACCGCAGTCGCATACGATAACCCGTTCCCGAAGCGAACGTACTGCTATGCGGAATTGCGATCCTGCCAGAATGAGCAATACAACGGAAGCGGCCACGACGTAAGGCACCAGTCCAGGTGCAATATAGAGCAGAATATCCCCCGTTTGCCACAGATAAAGGATGAGCGCGGCGAAGCCAATCAGGATCAAGCCTTTAAACGAATGATCGAAGGCTTCGGTATGCGCGGGTTTCCAGCGTATCAATATCCTTCCTCCCTAGTTCATGATAAGAAGCGAGCCAACGTATACAAGCACGGTAACGCAGGCGCCTACAAGCAGCACGAATTTTGTTTTGAATACGGCAAGCATCATCAGCAGGCTTTTCAAATTCAACATGGGACCAAATACCATAAAAGCGAGCAGCGCACCTTTATCGAAGGTGGTCAGGAACGACTGCGCCACAAACGCATCCGACGTCGAGCAAAGCGACAGCATGAAGCCAAGCGCCATCATCAGCGCGTTCGAGCTGCCCGGACCATGTCCCAGCGCCATCAGCTCGGTGTTGGACACAAACGTCTGAAGCAGACCAACGAATATGGCGCCAAGCAACAGAAATTTGCCCATGTCAAAAAATTCGCTCACCGCGTGTCCCATCACTTCTGCGATTTTGCCGGAGCGGTGAGCATGCGAATGTTCATGGTTATCATCATGCTGGTGCTGATGATCATGATGATGGTGGTGAACATGTGCGTGGGTATGGACGTTTGCGGCAGCCGCTGCCTCCCGAAGCGGATCAAACCGCACAACGCGGTAGACAATCAGACCAACAATCAGAGCAATAACAAAGGCAAGCCCCATCCGCATGTACGCCATTTCGGGATGGCTGCGGAAGGCGGTAAACGTCGACCAGAAAACAATGGGATTAATAATGGGCCCAACCAGAATAAAAGCCGTCGCTACATGGATGGGCATCCCCCTGCGAATGAGCTTCCGAATCGCCGGCACCATCCCGCATTCGCAGATCGGGAAGATGATGCCAAGCACCGTTGCCGTTAAAATCCCCAGCACCGGATTGGAAGGAATAAAGCGGCGGATCATGGCGTCCGACACGAATACGTGAAGCAGCGCCGAGACGATAACGCCGACCAAAATAAAGGGCATGGCTTCCAGCATAATGCTGATAAATAAGGTTTTGAACAATTGCAGTTTGGGATCGGCAAGCCATGTCCCCGGAGCATTGCTCGAGAACAAATATAGCCCAAGAATAAATAGCAGGCTGACGACAGCGAAAAGATTCGTGCGCGAAGATGCGGTCTTGCGTTGTATTGTCGTATTTTCCATAAGTTTACGCTCCCGATTTATCCGATGAATACCCGTTCAACAAGCCAAATTCCACCCAACAGCAAAGCCGTGCTGGAACCGGCCAATACGAATTTTCTCGCGTGCCGGTAACGATGAAGAGCCAGAATAATCGGAAGAGCAAGGCAGACAATCCCCAATTGGACCGCTTCGATGCCCAGATTAAAGCTGGCGAGATCAACGCCCATTTCCTTGCGCGGTATATTCATGCCAACCAGAATATCCGCGAAGCCCATGCCATGGATCAAGCCGAACAAAAACGTAAGCATCCACCGGTAGCTGACTTGCGGACGCACCATATTGTCAATCGCTACATAACAGATGCTTAAGGCGATCATCGGTTCCACAAATGCGCCGGGGACGCTGATCCAGCCAAGGACGGTCATGGACAACGTGATGCTATGCGCGACCGTAAATGCCGTGATCATAACGAAATACTGCTTAATCGTTTGTCTGGCAATTAGCAGCGAGAATAAGAAGAGCAGATGGTCGTAACCGCCAAGAATGTGATGCATGCCTAGTTTAAAAAACGAATACCAGCCGGAGGTCGCGCTTTGGCTGCTTTCCGTAACGGTGTTGCCGGAAACGGCGCCTTCAGCCGCATCGTTTGCTTGATCTCCGCCGCCGGCAGCAACCGGCTGCATGTCTGTGGGCAAAGCCGCGTATTGATCATCCGTTATTTGCATCGCCCATGTCCGGTCGCCGCCGTTTAATGCCGAAGTGCTTTGACCGGAGCCGTAATGGATCGTCAGCAAATTCACGTAATTGGTCTTGGCATCCTTCTCGTACAGTGTATCTGAAAGCGAGAGCGATTCGCCTCCGGATGCGGCCGGATAACGAACCTGCATAATCACCTGCGTGGCATCGCCTTTGCGGTTAAGATAGTAGTTCTCGATCTGAACCGGCGCCTGTGCTTTCCCGCCTATTTTCAAAGTTATGTTTTTATTGAATACATCCGCAAAAGGTTCCTTATCCGCTTCGAACTCTTCTGGCTCGAGCATCTTGTTGTCATTGGCGTCGCCGCCTACCCATTCGATGACGGACAATTCATCAATCGCGTAAGTGACCACGGTGCCGGACTTCGTCAAATCCACGGTCGTATAGCTGGCGCTGTACGCATGCGCCGATGCCGCCAATGGAAAAGATACGGCTGTTAAAGCAATTGCAATGGTCCCGCCTATTCCGGCGATAATCTTTCCTAACTTGTGCGCAAACATGATCCGTTCTCCCTTCGATCAAGCGTAAACGGCAATTTCAAGACAAAACAAGGAGCAGAGTGCCGATCTGTCGACACGGCACTCTGCCTTGCTTTTGAAAAAATCAATACTTTGCTTCTTTATTTGTTCATGAGGTTGTAAATCGCTTGCACGGCTTCAGCGCGAGTCGTAATGCCCTTCGGTACAAATTTATTGCCCGAGCGGCCATTGATCAGCTTGAGCTTGGCAGCGGCATTTACGTAATTTTTCGCCCAGCCCGATACCGTACCGATGTCCGCAAATGAAGATTCGTTCACGGTATCGATCGGCTGCTTCTTAACGACCTCGTAAGCTCTCATCATCATGGCGACCATTTCCTCGCGGGTGATGATGCCTTGCGGATCAAACGTGGTTGCGGTACGGCCGGTTACAATGCCATTGCTGTACGCAATCGAGATTGGCTCCGCGTAATACGCGCTGCCAGGTACGTCAGCGAACGATTTTGTCGTCGAAGCGGTCAGCTTCAGCGCATTTACCAACAGCTTCGTAAATTCGCCGCGCGTAATCGCCCGATTTGGTTCAAAGGCCGTATCGCTTGTACCGTTAACGATTTGTTTGGCTGCCATTTCCTGAATGACGTTATACGCCCAGAAGCCCGACGTTACGTCGCTGAAATTATGCGTTACTTTAAGAACGGCATATTTGCTGAAATGGCGGATCTCGGCAGTCATTACGCCATTCGCATAATCGCCGCCGATGTACTCCAGCTTGCCGTCGTCACCGATGTAGAAGATGCCAAGCAAGCCTGGATTTGCAGCTGCAGCCGAAGGATCAACCTTCAGGCGGAGCGTGATCGGCTCATTGAATTGCGTGAGCTTCGATGTTGCGCCCGCAGCCGTCGTGAAGGAAAGGCTGAATTCGTAAATCTGGCCTTCGACCCGGATGACAGAATGGCTGTTATTCTCGCTTCTCGAAATCGCCTGGCTGGCGTCATTCGAGCTTAACGGAGCCATCTGGATGGAGATCGTGCCCTTCGAAAGATCCGTTCCGGATACTTGCGCGGTCAATTGCTTGAGCAACTCTGGCTGCAATTGCAGCTCTACGCTGCCCGATTGCAGAACAAGCGGATGACTTCCAAGCAGCTCTGATGCATTGCCAGGCAGGCTGAATGCCGTTGTGTCCGGCTTCAAGGCTACAGTCGTAACACCTTGCTTAAGCATGTCGGCGGTTACCGGAGTAACGTTGCTTGGCGTTTCGGTCGAACCGCCATTGTTGCTTCCGCTGTTATTGCCACCGTTGTTTCCGCCGTTGTTACCATTGTCCGATGGCGTCTTCGCCGGAACGATGACCGGGATTGGTGCCGTCTCCGCCGTCGATTGATCGGATATTTTCGTTACCGTCACGACAACCTGTACCGTTGTTGCTTCAGATGGCGGCGTAACCGTGCCGTCTGTTGCGATAACGCCGGTTGGCGTCACGCTCTTAATGCTGTACGTGAAACCTGTCGGTGCTGCCGGCAATGTCCAAGATGTCGCATCCTTCGCCGGCGCCGGGAGACTTGTCAGCGCTGCAGCCAAGCCGGCAGCGGTCTGTTCAACCTTGGACAGCTCTTTCGTATTCCGGACGCGGATCCGCATGCCTCCGGAATAACCGCCGGACAAGCCTACGGCTTGCAGCGTTTCTCCCACGCTAAGAACCGGAATCGGTCCGCTCTGATCGACGATATAACCGTCCGCGAACACAAGCAGCGGTCCGCTGCCGTCATCGATAACATAAGAATTGCTGTCCGGGATCGACGTTACGGTGCCGATCACCTTCACCAGTTGACCCAAGTTCGCAGCAGCTACTGCATCATGCGTGCTGACCGGCTTCGGATCAGGCGATGATCCGGAGCTGACTTTTACGACGCTGGCCGCAAAGCCGTTATACTCCAGCTCAATGTTATTTTCGAATTCGCTGATATGACCGTATACCCGCACAACGTCACCCAAAGAGAGCGTATGCTCAGGCAATTCGTTAAACGCCATAATACCGCCGGTTGCGTCCTGCAGGTAGAAAGCGTCGAAGAATATTTCCGAATCGGATGTTACGGTTCCCTGTACGACAACATCTGTGCCGACCGGCAGCGCGCGTGCTTCTGCAATCGAACTTACAACCGTCTCGCGGTGCGCAAGCCAGTTGATCGCGTTAAGCGCAAATTCGTTATTGCCCTTTGCGTTAAAGCTTTCGTCCATCTGTTTGTCGTTGAAAATATTCATGCCCGATACGATAATTCTTCCGGCACCAACCGTTTCCGACGCGATGAGCGGAATCGCCGAGCCGCCCGTCAAGTCTGCGGGAGCCGGGGAAGACGCTACATTATACGGGGCCGTATCGCTCTTCATCTGCGAAGCAAGCTGGAATGTGGACTCGTTGCCTCGTGCCAGAACCGTTACCGTATCGCTGTCCTTCAGTTCCGCTTTGACCGGACCGCCGCTGTTCTTCGCCAAGCTGGATCCGCTGTAATACTCGATGGTCGATACGAAATCCGTCAAATAGTTGCTGACAGGCTTCGGATGCAAGCGGACCGAATAGTTCGAAGTAAGCGGCGTAGACCAGAAGTTGCCGTCTTTTGTCTCGTCAACCACTTCGTCGTTATTCAGCACAATCGTGGAGCCGATGCCTTCAAGAAGCGGATTCAGATTCTGGTTGGTAGCGCCATAGTTGCTCTTATCCGCCAGCCAGACCGAGCCTCCGTTATTAACGAAGTTTTTAATAGCCGTAATTTCATCCGCGCTATAAGGAGCCGCCGGGTGGGAAATATACAGCACCGCCGCGCCGTTCAGAGCGGAACCGGTAATCGTCGACGCCGTATTCTCGGCAACGGTATAGCCTTGGAGTCTCATCTGGTTCGTAAACGACTTCAGGTTGTCTTTATAGCTGCCGGTATCCTTGGTTGTGTTCTCGTTGTTCTTCGAAGCGTCGATCAGAATCTTTTTGCCAAGCGGCGCTTTAATAGAGAAGGATTGATGGTACTCGTTCAGCGTTGCATCAGCCGTTGTCAGAACAACGATGATGTCATGATTGCCTGCCACCGGATTGCTCCAGATGACGCTCGCTGTCGTTGATTTCCCGCTAGCCAAGGAATCAATGGTCGTCTGACCGATCAGATGACCGCTGTCTTGTTGATCGTAGTAGTACGAGACCGTCATCCCGTTAATGGTTTCCGTACCTTGGTTGCTGATCGAAGCGTTCAGCGTTGCTGCATTGCCGCCAATGATGGCGCCTTCCGCGGCAACAACGGTGCCGACCTTCACAGCGACCGCTTCTTCTTCCGACCAGAACGGCGCGGAGTAAATGCGGTCTCCGTCAGCTTGCGTAACGCGAACGACGAACCATTGTTGTCCGCCTGCAACCGTTACGGTTGGCTTCCAATTGAACGAAGTCTGATTAGACGTCGGAGTATACGTTGCCGCTATTACGCCGCCGTTCGTGATCAGTTCAACCTTTGCAACGTTATCGTTGGACTGCGTTGCAATATAGCTGTAATGCGGGTCGGATTTGTTCTCGAGCACGTCATCGCTGCCGGAGATGTTGAAATTGAGCGTCTTGCTGTCGACGGTAGAACCCATATACCAGCCGTTTGCCGTTGCGTCCAATTTAGCGTTTGGATCCTCGGTCATGTAAACGCGCATATTGCGCATCGCATCCATAAGCGAATCCGTCGTCAAATCTTTCGAGACAATTACTGTACGTCTCTTTGTTTGGCCCCAAGTCGCATCATGATTGTCTTCACCGAAGGTTGGTGCGACATGCCAGCCGATGTCGAGTGCCTTATAGTACAGGTTTTCAAGATTGACATAGGAGTAGTTGCCGGAGCCGTTGCCGACTTCGAACAAGGTGAACAGCTTGTCTACTTGCTTGTTGTAAGGCAAGAAGCTGTTGAATGCGCCCGTAGGTGCGTTCGGATGATTGAATTGGGCAACGATGTCATCGTAAGTCATTACCCAAGAGTAATACTTGTCCAGGTCCTGATACATGCTGCCGTCTTCAACCCGGTCGATGAAATTGTCCGTGCCGAATACGTTCGAGTGGCCCCAAGTGGTCGATGTCATTTCGAATGCCGGGAATACCACGAATTGTCCGTCAACCGTATTCGATTTGGCGAGCGACTTAGTCAGCGCCCAGCTTTCGCCGCCCTTGCGCTCAGGCATGCCGCCATGGGAAGCCGCATCTCCTGCCGTTCCGCGAATTGCAGCGTCGATATCATGGGAATGGTCAGAGAAGGCGAAATAGTCATAGCCGTAATATTTTGCCTGATCAAGCGCGGTTTGAGGGTCGCCGTGCGCGTCATGCGAAATATTCGTATGGTTATGCGTTGTGCCGTAATAATGGTTGCCGCCGGAAAAACGTGCTTCAATTGTAAACGTCCACGATTTATCCGTTACGTTGCCAAGAGCATCCTGGATAATCAACTGAATGGTGTGGTCGCCTACAGCCAAATCATCGTCTGCGGTCAGCGTAAGCGTCGCCTGTGTAGCCGAGAATGCTGCACGCTGCGTGTAATCAACGCCGTCGATTTTCAGCGTGGCATTAGCAAAATCAATACCGCTTGGATCGTTATACGTTGCGGAAATAGCCGGATGCTGCGTTTGGAGCTTATCTCCTTCCGCAGGAGATAAGCTTGTAATGGCAGGGCCGTCTTTATCTTCAACGATGTCGATAACAATTGGCTCAGCGCTGCTGCCGGAACCGGCCTTAACCTCGCCGGACACCGCTTCGATGTAATAGAATAGCTTGCCCGTCGTCGGAACATCCGATTGCGGAATATGGCCGTTATAATGCACCTTGTCCGCAGCTGTCAGCTGAACGGAACGATAATTTTCGCCTTCCGCCCCTTTATAATAAAGCGTTACGGAATCGGCGAACTTCGCCATGGCTTCAAAGCTGACGTCCACGCGAGTGTAGGCTTTCTCAAGAGGCGTATGGCTGAATTGGAGCTCGCCTTTGACGTCCGTAGCGCTGCGTGGCATCAAACGGTAGCCGCTGTCATACGGGGATACCCGATCAGCCTGTCCGATAATGCCGGTAAAGGAATACGTTTCGTTTAGTGCAATGGTATTGCCCGACATATCAATGCCCGAGCCTGCCGTTACTCTAACGATAAACGTATTGTTCGCATCATCCGTAAGCGTTACGTCCGTATCCGCTCCGGATGCTGCCGTATTCGTAACCTTCCCTTTGATTACAGCAAGCGTGCCTTCCAGCGGCTCCATGGTAGCAGCCATTGAAGCTTGTGCAAGCTCAACCTTCGTTGCTGCAGGCAGGCCTTGATCGCCTTCATCTTCGATCGAGGAAGCCAGAAGCTGAACCATACCGGCTGTAAACACAATCGTGCCTGTCACTTTGACTTTATGTCCCGGTACGATGGATACGCTTGGAACCGCTCCGGCAATGACGCTAAGACCGCCTGCAGCGTCCTGCACGTAGAAATGGGTTGGCTCCGTACCGAGCACGCCGTTAGCCGTCGTAATGACACCTTCGACGGTTGTCGTATAACCAACCTGCTGCGTCATGCCTTTTGCATCCGAAGCACGTACGTCGCTAATAGCCGCGATTGCCGGTTTCGTGTAGGAAGACGCGTCGATGCGTGTATAAGGGCTTTCCGCATTCGCATACGCATGCGTGAGGTAAACGGAATGAATGCCGGTGGAATTCTGGATGGTCATCGTAAACGAACCGTTCAATCCCGCTGTCGTTTGTCCAACCGCGGTGAACGCACCGTTAACATAGGCATAGGCTTTCACCGTCGAATTCGCCACGGCCGCATCCGCCGCACCGCTCACCAATGCAGCACCGTCAAATGTAATATTGGCAGCTACAGGCGTTTCTTTGTAGGAAGCATTCTTCATGATGATTTCGGATGGCGCCGCTGCCGATTTTGGTACGAATGTCACGAAATCCTTCGAAGGATCCTTCGTGAAGTAAGCACCGTTATGCATGCCAACAGCCGCACGCGGGTCCGAGCCAATCTCGGTTTTGCGCACCATAACACCGCTTGCGATATCCGATGCGATGAACGGCCTTCCCCATAAGAATGTCTTGCCATCAAAGAAGGAAGATGCGCTGCCGTAAGCAACCAAGTCGACAATATTCTCGTTAGTCGGATCTGATGTCACTGTTGATGCTTGCGTCAGAATCATAATGCCGCCGCCGGAGGAGCCCGAATTAGGTCCCAAGGAGCCGGAAGCATCGGCTGTCACGGGAACGGCAGATGCTCCATTGGCGTTGACTGCATCGTTCACCAGATAATAACTATGAGCTTTGATCGTGCCGTTAAGCGCCGTACCCGATCCTTTTGTCTTAGGCGTGCCTAAAGCACTGTACTCGACAATCCAGCCTTTCAAGCTGATATCATGGTCCGTACGGTTGTACAGCTCGAAGAATTTGTTCTTGTAAACCCCGTTCGCCGATCCGCTAACGTTCAGCATGCTGAAGACAACGTCACCGGGATTAGCTTTATTCGGGTTGGCGATCGCAAAATCAACGCCGGTCTTGGAGCTGACTAGCTTGTTCGCCGCTTTTGCAGTCACGTAAATTTTCGCATTGCCGTCCGCATTGGAAAGGCTAACCGTAAACGAACCGTCCGCTTCGGCTGTTGTCGAGCCTGCCGGAGTTGTGCCATCCGCCAAATAGATCGTAACGGCTGAGCGGCCAGCTACGGCGGATGCTGTTCCCGACACGGTCGAGTGGCTCGAATAAGTAATTTTGGTTGCATTCGGTGCGGCAGTTTGTCCGACCGATATGTTCACCTTCGCACTCTCTTCTTTGCCCGTTTCCGTCGCGGTTACCGTCACCGTTCCCGCATGAGTCGGATTGCTGATGGTCAAAGTAAACGAGCCGTCCGCGTTTGCGGTCGTATTGCCAAGCGACATATTGTCCGCATCGTATGCTTTAACTTCAGCATTTGCCGGCACTGCTCCGATATCGCCGTTTAGTGTCGCATAGTCGTCCACAAACGTAATTTTGTTTACGACCGGAGGTGTCGATGTTTGTACGCCGCCGTTATCGTTACCGCCGTTGCCGACATCGCCGCCGGACCCGTCAGACGAATCGCCGGTTACAACGATATTTTCGATCTGGTTGGTCCCCGTGGCTCCAAGCGGATCGGTTGCGGAGTATGACCCCGTACCCGCACGGACGGAAATATTGTCAACGAGCGTCCATCTCAAATAAACCATTGCCTGATTGTCCGCTTGGGAAGGCAGTGCAACATTGGTCAGTACGCCTGTCGTCCAATCGTTTTGAACTTTGACGGTGCCGCCTGCAACATCGTTCCAGGTTGTCCCGTCTAAACTATATTGAAGTTGGAAATCTCTCGGTCCTGTGTTCGACCCTCTTTGAACCGACGATACTTTAAGGTTCGTATAGCCGGAAGACACAAGAGAAACCTGCCAATAATCGCCGACCTTCCAATCTTTGCCGCTGACAACTGGCATTGCAGGAGTTGATGCATCGTTGGAAAACGTAACCGCTGATAGACTTGTCGTCATCTTCTTGTCCTTGTTGACATCAAGCGTAACGTTTTGGTTCGCAGGAAGATCAGCTACTCCCGTGCCCGTCCCGTCCCATTTCGCAAGCGTCACCGCAGAAGCTGCGGATGCCTTAGGCAAAAGACTGCCCGGCTGCAGTAGCGTGAAAAGCATCATAACGGATAAAACAATGCCGAATACGCGTTTATTTTTTAATGCCGAATAACCCACTTAAATGCCTCCGTTCAATGAATTCATTATGGAAATAAGTCTGCTAACAGAGGTAGGCCAAGCTATAATGTGATAAAATAAATAGGGCTTGCTTATCAACGGCAAATAAACCGCCGATAAGCCGGTTTCTTCAGAAGCCGTGGTCCGTGTGCCCCGCCAAAAGCTAACGGATCGCGGCTATTCGATTCCTATTTATGCCTTGCAAGAGAATAGAACTCCTTTCTACAAAATTCTACAAAGATCTACAAAAAACGAGTTAGCCTTACCTCACCTGCATTATAGCACCGTTAAATTGGACAAATGTCATCGTAATATTAATTTTTTAGCAGTAAACCATCCCGCTTTTTTCATATGTTCATTTTTGGAATATTTTCAGATGAAATTTGTTTCAGCCCTTACAAAAAGAACAGGTAACCGCCTTTTCTTTCGTTCAAACTTTTGATACAGTAAGAAAAATAACGTTGTATGCGACTGGCGAAAAAAGTGGAATCAACCACGAGGGAGCATACGGCTTGGACGTTCCGTTCGCCTGGGAAAAGTATCTGATGGATAGACTCGCGTTTTTCGCGAGCCTTCCGCAGGTGCTTTTTTTTTCGTTCATGAACAATGGCATGGAGGGATTGGAATGACAAAGCTCTTGAAAGCGAAGGAAGCAGCAGATCAGGTATACGAAGGAATCCGGACGAAGGTCGAAGAGTGGAAGCAGAACGGAGTCCAGCCTCATATGGCGACCATTCTGGTCGAAGGAGATCCCGCATCGGCCTATTATGCCGGGGCCAAACAACGAATTGCCGAGAAGCTGGGCGTAGTTTTTACTCTCCACTCATTTACGGCCGAGGTTACGGAAGACGAGATCCTCCGGCTTGTTCATCGGTTGAACAATGATCTATCCGTGCATGGCATTATGCTGGAGCTCCCCCTGCCCCGGCATCTGTCGGCGAGCACCATTGAGAAGGCGATCTCCCCGCTGAAAGACGTGGATGGAGTTACGCCTGACAATAAGCTTGCTACGGTAACTGGCGACACCGGTCTCTATCCGGCTACCCCTCAATCCTGTATTCGGCTTCTAAAGCATTACGGTTATACGCTTGAAGGCAAGAACGTAACGCTCGTCGGACGCGGCCAAACCGTCGGACTCCCGCTGTTCCATATGCTTCAACGCGAGAACGCCACCGTAACCGTCTGTCACTCGCGCACGCCGGACATCGCTTCTCATCTGGGCCATGCCGATATCGCCTTTGTCGCCGTGGGCCGTCCAAATGTCGTTACGCAAGCCATGGTTCATTCCGATCTCGTTATAATCGATGCCGGAATCAATGAAACGCCGGACGGTAAAATGGTCGGCGATGTTGCAATCAACGTCCAACCAATCGCAGCGGCGGTATCCCCCGTACCAGGCGGGGTCGGAACGTTAACGACGGCAATCCTGTACGAGAATCTGATGAAGGCTATTGACCTTCAACTTGGGGAGGGCAAATAGATGACTGCAACAACGACGTGGGATGATTCCATCCGCTATTTTCTGCAGCAAGCCGGCAGCTCCAATCCTACGCCGGGTGGAGGTAGCGTAGCGGCATTAATTGCTGCGCTTGGAGCTTCGATGACTTCCATGGTCGGCAACCTGACGCAAGGAGAAAAGTTCGCCGATATTCAATCTACGATTGTTGAAGTCATAGAGAAGATGCATCGTTTAACGGCAGAATGCGAAGAGCTGCTTCAGGCGGATATCTCATCGTTCAATAAATACATGGACGCGCTAAAGCTTCCTAAGAGCTCCGATGATGAGAAACTCATACGCAAAAACGCGCTTCACGAAGCTGCGATTCAAGCGATTGAGGTTCCCCTTCGTCTCATTGAGGTATGCCGGGAGGGTCTGGTATTTACCCATCACATTGCGGAATCTTCTAACAAGAACGTCATCTCCGATCTGGGAATCGGAGCGATCTTGTTCGAAGCTGCCGCACAATCGGCTTTGCTGACGATCGAGATCAATCTAGCCTCGTTAAAGGACGCCGAGCTGAAGCAGCATTATTCGTCCAAACTGGCCTCGCTAATGAGCGAGATTCAGGATCTGAAAAACAAGTCCCTGCAAATAACCCGCAACCGCATCTTGAATTAATTCATTTGCAGACGTACGTTGGATTCACTCCAATAAAATAATGCAGCTCCACTTCGCTATGCACAATGGACAACGGTCTAGCCAACAATGGCGATGTCAAAATAGAAAAGGCTGTCCCATTGTCATCTTGATGACTTATCGGGACAGCCTTTTCACTTATGCTTCCTCTATAATCGCTACGCCCCAGCGCTCAAGCTCAATCGTCTCTCCCGAGCGGAGCCCGCGGTCCGCGAGCAGCTCGGCGCCGTCTCCATGAGGATAAACGAACGATTGCGGAGCATCCGAATAATTGAAATAATAGCGGATTGTTTTGCCGGACTCGTTAGTCCCCGTCTTCACGATAATCGGGAACTGGAGCTCTTGATCCGCTCCCCAAATACCCGCTTCGCGGCATGCTCCCTCCAGCACTTTGCGGGCAACCGCTTCGCTTGGAAGGCAGCCGATATAGGTTGCGACGCCTTCGCCATGCCGGTTGGTCGTGATCGCCGCGTATTGTCCCCAATGCGGGTGATCATACCAAGCAAGCACCTCCGCCGTAGTTGGCGTAAGCAGCTCCATCCACACCTCTACGTTATTGTCGGACTCTCCAACGCCAAACGGATTGCCTTTCAGCGATACCTTGTTCGGCTCTACAAATTGCGAATAGCGAATGCCGCATGCCTTCTCGATGAGACCGGGCTGAGCGCCCGTCCGCACCTTAATATGCTCGTTGGCAAAACCGCTCTTGAACGTATATACGACATGCCCGCCGTTCGCGACGTAGCGGTTCAACGCCTCAAGAAGTTCATCCGATGCGGCGTACAACGCCGGTATTACGATTAAATCGTAATTGCCCAGCAGCTCGACAGACCCCGGGTGCAAAATATCGCAGCCGATATTCATCTCGTACAGCCGGTCGTACATGAGGCGAACGATATCATTATAACGGATCTCTCCGCCAGGCAGCTTGAACCAGTCGAGGGACGTCAACGCTTCGTTGCTCACAAGAACGGCAGCGCGATTCGTCTTCTTGAGGTTAACCAGCTTATCTGACAAACGGGCGAACTGGCGCCCAACAAGCTTCGCTTCGTTATAAGTCGGATTTGGCCCCAAGTCATGGCTGAGCAATCCTTTCCAATACGTTTCGAAGGAGTTATGAATGGAATGCCAATGCCAATACTCGACCATATTGGCGCCGGAAGCCAAGTGGCTGAATGCCTGCTGCAGCAGCTGGCCCGGATATGGCGTCCAGTTCGGGAACGCTTGGGCTTGCGTCTCCAGCACGAAATAGTTCGTCCCTTTCAGCGAGCGGGTCGAGTCTCCGCCGAAGGAAATTTCCTTCCCGGTGAGATCGTCCTGCGACGGATGATAAATATCAACGCCAGCGATATCGAGCGCCTTGGCCGCTTCAAAATGGTCCACGTCCGGCTGAACGCCAAACGAATAACCCCGCCATTCAAAATCGAAGTTATGCGTAACGAATTGACCGGGACGTTTATACTCGTTTACGATAGATGCCTGCCACGCGAGGAAATCGGTCACGAGCTGCCGCTGGAATCTTGCGAACTCGGCTCCAAGGCTGCCGTTAATCGTACCGGCTGCCGACGGGAAGTCCTCCCAGCTGTTGATCCGGTTGCTCCAGTAATCGAGGCCAAATTCCTCGTTCAGCCGCTCTACCGTACCGAACTTCTCCCTCATATATTTAACGAAGCGAAGCTGCACGTTAGGACCGCTTGTCCGGTAATGCTTCGTTTCGTTATCCACCTGATAACCGATCACGGCAGGATGATCGCATACCCGGCTGATCAGCTTGCGGATAATACGCTCGGAATAAAACAAATACGAAGGGTTCGTAATGTCCATAATCTGCCGCGCCCCGTAACGGCCCGGTCCGTCCGGCGTCTCCGCCAGCACATCCGGGTGCTCCTTCACCATCCAGGTTGGCACCGCGTAGGTTGGCGTTCCGACAATTACATGAATGCCCGCTTCATGCATGGCATCCAGCACGCGGTCCACGCTGGAGAAATCAAAGACGCCGTTATGAGGCTCATGCGTGCTCCAGGTCGATTCCGCGATGCGGACCAGGTTAATGCCGGCCGCCTTCATCATCTCAATATCCGTGCTTAATCGTTCGTAAGGCATATACTCGTCGTAATAGGCTACCCCATATAACAGCTTGTTCAACGTCATCTCTCCCCTGTCAAAGGTTTTATAGATTATTGCGATATTGGGTTGGCGTCATGCCGGTATGCTTCTTGAACACCTGGAAAAAGTACTTCTCGTCCTGGTACCCGGATTCGTGGGCGATATCCGAGATCCTTAGGCTTGGATCCCTCAGCAGACCGGACGCGTACTCAATACGAGTACGGTGAAGATACTCGATAAAGCTTGTCTGCAGCTGCTGCTTGAACAAATAACTGATATAGCCCGGCGTAACGTACACCTCCCGGGCAACCGATTCCCGGCTTATATCAAGCCGGAAATGCTCGTGCACATAAGCGAGTATCGACTCGAACAGCTTGTTGCCGTTTTTGCGCGCGGACAGCTGATCCGCGATTTTGAGCGCCGTATCCGTCAGCGTTGCCATAATATGCTCCAGGCCGGAACGGGCCATCATGCGGGGGATTTCAACCAGACCTCTGCCGAATACCTCCATCACGTTGACATTCCGTTCAATGCAATCCCGGTAGAGAGCGAAATAGAGCGCATAGATCGAATTGCTGACATTCTCCTTCGAAGAGCTCTCCGGCTGCAGGGAAGCGAGGAAGTCCTGCAGGCTGCCGCGGATCAACGCTTCCTCCCCTTTTACAATCGCCTGAAGGACGGCCTTCTCTCTCTCCAGCGGATAAGAGGCATGCGTGAAATCCTCCTCCTCCGCCGCTTCGAGATAATCGGTGATCTTTGCGCTGCCCTCGTAAAATTTCGCGTTTAACGCCTTCTCCGCTTCTTGAAACGAAGGGCGGAAATGCAGGATATCCCGGTCAAAGCTGCCAATCCCCACCGAGACGGTAAACTTGAGATAGCCTTCCGCATTATGCTGAACGGCTTCCGCGTATGGCAGGAGCAGCTTTGTGTCGAGCCATTCCTCCGCGTTCATCAGCAGCACCACGTCATCGTTGTGCTCGAAGGCGGCGCAGCGGCATAACGGCGCAAACGTCTCCTCGGCAATATTTTTGAGGGCGTATTTGAACAATTCAATATCTACGCTGCCGTACCTTTGTTGAACGAGATGCAGGTTATCGATTTGCACGATTAACGCGCCGAAAAACGGAAGCGGAAAGGATATATCGCTCAGCTTCAGGTTGCTAAGCAGCCGATCGTACGGAGGATTCTCGGTCAGCGCGAGCCGGCTGAGCGCATATTCCTTGAGGAAAGGGAAGCTTTCCCGGAATCCGCTGCGGAGCCCCTCCAGCTTCTCGCTTTCCAGTCTTTCTTCCGCGATCTCCTCCGTCAGCTTGACAACCAGATCCAGAATTTCCTGCCGGCGGCTTGGCTTAAGCAGATAATGGGCCACGCCGGAAGCCATCGCCTTCTGGGCGTAGGCGAATTCGTCATGCCCGCTCATAATGATGCATTTCACAGCGGGATGCAGCTTTGAGACCTGCTGGATCAGCTCCAAGCCGTCCATTACCGGCATCCGGATATCCGTCAGCAGAATATCGACGTCCGTGCCCTCCATGATCTCAAGCGCCTCCGCGCCATCCCGCGCCTCGCCAACGATCTCGATGCGGTGAGCCGCCCAGTCAATCAGCATTTTTATGCCCGTACGGGCTCTCTCCTCATCATCCACGATAAGCAGTCGATACATGGTCGCCACTTCCCCCCATCGATAGAACCGCAGGTATAAGGAGCTGTACCCGCGTGCCTTGTCCAGGCTTGCTGTCATAGGTCAATTCGAAATCATCCTTGTAATAATGCTTCAGCCGTTCATGAACGTTGCGGACGGCATAACCGCTTGTTTCTTGCGCGACGTTGACGTCGCTTTCCTTCGGCAGCTCGGTCAGCTTGGCCAGCTCCTCTTCCCCCATGCCCGATCCGTTGTCCTCGATAACGAACTTCAGGCGGTCTCCTTCCCGGGTGCCCGTTACCCGCACAAATCCGCCGCCACGCTTCCGTTCGATGCCGTGTACAATGGCGTTCTCGACAAACGGCTGCAGCAGCAGCTTCAGAATGACATACTCGCCAAGTTCGGGAGAGATGTCGACTTCGTATTCGAGAACATCGCGGAAGCGCATTTTCTGCAAGGAAAGATAGAGCTCGAGAAGCTCGCGCTCCTTCGCCACGCTGGTGAAGCTTTTGCCGCGGTTAAGGCTTAAACGGAACAAACGAGACAGATTAATAATCATCTCGCTGATTTTCTCCTGGCCGGCGGATTCCGCCTCCCAGAATATCGTGTCCAGCATGTTGTACAGGAAATGGGGATTAATCTGCGCCTGCAGCGCTTTAAGCTCGGCTTCCTGCTCCCTGAGCCTAAGGACATACGCATCGTCAACAAGCGCCTTGATGCTCTCTACCATACTGTTGTACCCCTGAGTCAAATACCCGATCTCGTCTCCGTATTTGACGTCCACTTTCTCGTCGAATTGACCGTTCTGGAAACGGCGCATCGACAGCAGCAAATTTTTGATAGGAGCGGTCAGGAACGTCGTGAGCAGCAGCATAACCGGAATACTCATGACGAGCCACACCGCGATAAGCAGCATGACGAACTGCTTGATGGAATTCAGCTCTTTGGTAAGCGTGCTGAGCGGTACCGCATAGAGATACTGCCAGCCGTTTTCCCCTTTGCTGTACGTTAACAGCAGGCTCTCTCCGTCCAGCTTCACGACCTTTGACCCCGATTCGGGAATAGCCGTACGAATGGCGTCGAGCTCGGACTGTCCATCCTTGAAAAAAGGTTTTCCCGCCTCCAGCAGCGGCTCGCCGGTCGAATCCAGAATAACGATGCCGTGATCCTTGTCGTATAGATTCGCCAGGTACTGCGCTTTGATGGTCTCTTGGTTCACGCCTACAAATATAAAACCGATGGTATAGCCGTTATTGATGTTCCGGACAATCCGGGTCATCCCGATCTTCTCCTTGCGGTTGTTCTGTATAAACACGTTATCCGAGGTTAAAGGAAACCATAGAGGCGCTCCGCGCAAAGCAGCCGTCTCTTTATAGATCAGATTGGCCTGGATTTCCTGAATGGTGCCCGAACCGCTGCTATCGTCGGTTGCAACCTGGAACAGCGGCGGTCCTTCCTTCCCATACAAGGCGACATAATCGAAATTGCCCGTCAAAAGCATCTGATTCATTAGCGTTGTTGTTGACCCATTGTACAAGGCAGGATCCAGCGTTCCCTCTTGCGGGCGCACCTCCATCTGGAGCGTCGACTGAATATACGGGTCCATGGCAAAGACCGTCACCCAATTCGATATTGCCTTTTGCATCGACTGCATGTTATTTTCCACAACCCGGACAACCCCGAGATTCGTTGAGCTGACCTTGTTTACGATTTGAGTTTTTGAGGTTTGAATCGCATAATACCCAAGCAGAGCGGAAAAAACTGTCATGAGCAGCGCGAACGGAATAATGATTTTGAACTTCAGGCTTAAGTTGAAATAAGCGCGCAGCATGAACGATCACAAGCCTTTTCTTTGCTTTTTTGTTATTCTAATCTTCCTATGCGGCAATCACAATGACTTTGGCAAAGGTTTCGACAAACGTCTACCTTCGTCTTTTTTTCTCTACTGACCAGCCATTATTCCGCTTGTTATGATCGGTGCAGGCAATAGAGATTGCTTACATTCCTAATCACAGATCAGGGGGATTTACGATGAAGAGATATTCCAACTGGGCGCGTGCGTCCATATTGACTCTAGCGGTTGCATCCGTTGCTTCGCTTGCCGCATGCGGCAGCAACAACAGCTCGAATACGGCGGACAGCGCAAGCGGAAACGGCGGCGGCGCCAGCAAGGTAACCCTGCGCTTCTTCTCCAACCTGCCGGACCGCAAATCCGGACAAGGACTTGCGGAACAAACGGTTATCGATAACTACATGAAAGAAAATCCGAACGTCAAGATCGACGTCGAGACGCTTGCGGAAGAGCCTTTCAAGAGCAAGCTCAAGGCTTATATGTCTTCCAACGAACCGCTTGATATTACCATGGTTCACGGCGGGGCCGAGCTTAATACGCTGGTGCAAGCCGGTTACGTAAAAGAGCTGGATCCTAAAGCTTACGAAGGCGAGCAATTCAACTTCCTGCCTGGCGTGTACAAATCGTTTACGTTTGGCGACAAGCTGTACGGCCTGCCGCGCAACAGCGACTATGAAGTGATCTACTACAACAAAAAGCTGTTTGAAGACAACGGCGTAAAGGTGCCAACAACGATGACCGAGCTGCTTGATGCGGCAAAAGCTTTCCGCGACAAAGGCATCGCGCCAATGTCGATCAACGGCAAAGACCTGTGGAGCTTTGGCGAGATGTTCCAGAACGTGGTGCTTCGCTACAGCGGCAACCAGAATCTGATTCTGGACGCCATCGATAAGAAGATCAAATTCGCCGATGACGAGAGCTTCCTGAAAGCCGCTCAATACCTCGCCGACGTGCGCGATGCGAAGATGTTCCAGGATGCCTTCATGACGGCGGATTACGGCGCGTCCCAAAACCTGTTCTCCCAAGGAAAAGCGGCAATGTGGTACATGGGCTCTTGGGAAGCCGGCATGGCAACCAACGAGACATTGCCTGAAGTGTTCCGTCAAAACCTTGGCGTTGTGAAATTCCCTGTTGCCGACGGCGGCAAAGGTACAGCTGACGATCTGCTCGCTTGGAACGGCGGCGGTTATGCCCTCGTAAGCAGCTCGAAGCATCCGGAAGAAGCGAAGAAATTTTTCGACTACCTGATGAGCGCAAACCAATGGGCGAAGACGGCTTGGGATACCGGCGCGGCCGTTCCTGCCCAGAAATATGAACTGACAGGCAGCGAGAGCGAGATTCAGAAGACGTTGACAGATATTTTGGTAAACGCAGCTTCGACATCCGGCGCTTCCGCCATCGACTACGGCACGCCGAAGTTCAAGGATGATTCCCAGAACGCGTTTGGCAAGTTCTTCTCCAGCAAACAAACGCCGGAGGAACTGCTGAACGCGCTCCAGACAGCGGTGGACACCCAATAGACGCATAAAAGGAATCGGATAAGGACAGGGCGCTCCTGTCTTTATCCCTTTCTAAAGGATGGAGAGATTATCATGCATCGAGTGTTTAGAAACAAAACGGCGATTTTTCTATTCGTAGCTCCCGGTATGCTGCTGTTCGCGCTTACCTTCCTGGCCCCGATTCTGGTCAGCGGCTATTATTCCTTTACCGATACGCTCGCTCCGGGAACCAACGTAAAGATGGTTGGTTTCGACAATTACACGAATCTGCTCTTCCATGACGGGAAGTTCTGGCTCGCTCTTCGCAACGCGCTTCTTCTCGGGATCGGCTTTATCGTGCTGCAGCATCCGATTTGTATTTTCTTCGCGATCCTCCTCGACCGTCTTGGAGGCAAAGCCGAGAAGATTTTCCGCACGATCTTTTTTATCCCATGCGTCATCTCGGTTGTCGTTATTTCGAAAATGTGGCTTTCCCTTCTTGATCCAACCTTCGGCATGCTGAACAAGCTGCTGGATCTTGTTGGCCTTGATGCCTTGAAGCATGCTTGGCTTGGCGAGAGCAGCACAGCTCTTGGCTCCATGCTCTTTATTCTGATCTGGGCCGGCTTTGGCTGGGGTCTCCTGTTCTACTACGCAGGCGTTAAAGGAATTTCCGAGGACCTGTACGAGGCTGCGCAGCTCGACGGCGCTTCCGGCTTCCGAATGCATCTGAAAATTACCGTTCCGCTCCTCAAACCGGTTATTGCCGTTCAATTTACGCTTGCCATCATTACCGCATTGAAGCAGATGGAGACCGTGTTCCTGACAACAAACGGCGGACCCGGCGACTCTACGCAATTCCTTGCCGTATACCTGTATAACAAAGCTTTCTCGGCCAGCCAATACGGCTACGCCAACGCGATTTCGATTCTGTTCGTCATTGTATGTCTACTTGCAACTTATTTGAGCAACCGTCTTACTCGCAGCGATGCGACGGACTTCTAGGAGGGCGACACACATGATAGCACGCAAAAAAACGGCAATCTGGATTTTCTTCCTGATCGTCGCCGCAGGACAACTATTTCCTCTCATCTGGCTTGTCGACTTCTCCTTTAATTCGAGTGCCGACTTTTATTCCGATAGCATACTGAAATGGCCTAGCTCGCCGCAGTGGCAAAACTACGTAAATGCCTGGGTGGATGGGAAATTTTTGAAATATTTGTTCAACAGCTTGTTTATCTCCATCGTGACGATCCTGTTGACAGTCGGTTTATCACTGACGCTGTCTTACGCGTTTATCCGCATGCAATGGAAGCTCCGGACCTTGCTGTACACGATTCTGCTTCTTGGCATTATGATTCCTATTCACGCAACCCTGCTGCCAAACTTCGCGATCTTCAAAGAGCTTGGCTTAACGGATTCCTATCTCGGCCTTATTCTTCCTTATACGGCGGTATCCGTTCCTCTTGGAACGTTTATGCTCAGCGGCTTCCTGAGAAGCATCCCGAAAGAACTGGAGGAATCGGCTGTCATGGACGGCTGCAGCATTTACCGTATCGTATTCCAGATCATCGCGCCGCTGCTTAAGCCTGCGCTCGTTACGGTTATCGTTACGACCTTCCTGAACTGCTGGAATGAATTTATTATGGCTTCGACGTTCCTGAGCAAGGATGCGCTTAAGACGCTTCCGTTCTCGGTTATGAACTTTACCGGCCAGTACTCTTCCGATTACGGCTCCCAATTCGCGGTTATGGTGCTGACGTCGATCCCGGCGATTATCATCTACGCGGTGTTTAACGAGCAGATTACGAAAGGCGTAACGGCCGGCGCCGTTAAAGGCTAATAGAAGGAGAATAGTGAAATGACCATGATTCAGAATCCTATTCTGAGGGGCTTTAACCCCGATCCTTCCATTCTTCGGGTGGGAGACGACTATTATATCGCGACTTCAACGTTTGAATGGTATCCCGGCGTACAAATTCACCATTCCAAGGATCTGGTAAATTGGCGTGTCATCGGTTACGCGCTGGACCGCGAGTCGCAGCTTGATCTCAAAGGCATCGAGGCATCGGGCGGCGTATGGGCGCCATGCCTCAGCTACGACGAGGATGCCAAGCTGTTCTATTTGATCTATACCATTATGCGCAGCACAACCGGCAACTTCTTTGATCTGGACAATTACGTCGTCACGGCAAGCAGCATTACGGGTCCATGGTCGGAACGGACGTACCTGAACAGCTCCGGGTTCGATCCTTCCTTGTTCCATGACGACGACGGCCGCAAATGGCTGCTGAATCTCGAATGGGATAACCGCCTTGGTTACGAGCATCCCGGCTCTATCGTCATCCAGGAATATGCTCCGGAGAGCCGCGAGCTGATCGGCACGCCTGTCAGCATCTTCCGCGGGGCAACCGACATGGGCTGTCTGGAGGCACCGCATATCTACAAGCAGAACGGTTACTATTACATGATGGCGGCGGAAGGCGGCACAGGCTTTGGCCACGGCGTCACGATTGCCCGCTCCAAATCCCTGTTTGGCCCTTATGAATCCGATCCATGCAATCCCATCATTACGTCGGCAAAGGAGATTAACCTGAACCGGCGCGGCGTTGACGATTACTTGAAGCCTTATCAGTACAATCCCGATTCCGTTCTGCAAAAGAGCGGACACGGTTCTCTCGTGGAGACGCAGGACGGCGTGCCGTACATTGCGCATCTCACGGCAAGGCCGCTTGCTTCGAATCAGCGAAGCATGCTGGGCCGGGAAACCGCCATCCAGCGCTGCGAATGGACGAAGGACGGCTGGCTCCGCCTTGCATCCGGAGGACAACGTGCTGAGCTTACGGTTCAGCCTCCTCTGCTTGCGCCTGCTCCATGGGAGAAGGAGCCGGCAAGGGAACACTTCGACAGCGGCGAATGGAATGTGCACCTGAACTCCCTTCGTGTGCCGTTGAACGAATCGTGGATAAGCCTGAAAGCACGGCCGGGTTATATGCGGCTAAGAGGCAGAGATTCCTTGTTCTCCCTTCACGAGCAAAGCCTTATCGCCCGCCGCCTGCAATCCGTCCATGCGGTTGCCGAGACCTGCGTAGAATTCGAACCGGACAATTTCCACGAAACCGCTGGACTGACGTTATTTTACGATCAGAACATGTTCTATTACTTAAGAATTTACTATAGCGAAAGCCTGAACGGCAAATGCCTAGGTATTCTGTATGCCGACAACGGCGTTAAGGTAGAGCTGCCGGATTCCCGGATACCGATTGCCGGCTGGGACAAGGTGTATCTGCGCGCTGTAATCGAAGAGGCAGAGCTTCGCTTCTACGGCTCCCCGGACGGCGAGGAATGGACGCAGATTGGTCCCGTACTGGACGCCAGCAAATGCTCGGACGAGTATTCGAAGTTCGGCCACTTCACAGGCGCCTTTGTTGGCGTCTGCTGCCAGGATTCCTGCCGGAAACGGAAATACGCGGATTTCGATTATTTCGAGTATAGAGAAACGGATGGGGAGTAGAGAGTTTAATATAATAGAAGAAGACGCTCAGGAGAATCCTGGCGTCTTCTTCTATTTTTTATTTAGAGGGCTTTCCTTTTTTTCCGTTAGACTTTAAGACTACGTCGTAATTGTAAGGCACGCTGCTCACGGTGCCTTCAGGCGCGGCGTAAGTCGTCATCATAATGATGCGGTCGTACTTGGAGCTGTGAAGCATATCGGCAAGCTCAATTCGGGTGGACTGAGACATATTGATCAGATCCGGCACCCGGATAACCTTTACTTGGTTGCCGCGTTCTTTATCCTTCTGCTTATCGTAATTCTTCATCAAGCCGATGAACTCGACCTGATAATTCACGTATTGGCCAACCGCCTGCTCCAGGCTCTTAAAGCCGGAGGTATCTGACATCGGATCAATGATGGTCCCGTTCAGTTTCAGGTTGGACAGGTACCAGCCTGCTTCGTTGTAGCCCCAGTCCGTCAGGTAACGGAACCCAAGCAGCACCTTCTTCCCGGCATAAGCGGACAGATCAAAGGTCTCCGTCTTCCAGCCTTCGGAGCTGCCCGTGAAGCCTGGTAGATTGGCTGCCGTCTTCGGATAACCCCCTTCGACCAGATCGCTGCGCGTATCCTCGTTGGCTAGCGAGGTCCAGGTCTTTCCACCGTCCTCCGATATTTGCACAACGCCAAAATCCCATTGTTCTTCAATGTTATAGCTGGTATCGAAGCTGAGCTTAGGCGTTGCCTGACCGGTAAGATCCAGTTCCCTGATCAGGAAGTTGTCCGCCTGGTCGCCTTGGTTGCTCCATAGGACCGTCCCTCTCTCGGGATCCTCTACAGGCGTCCAGTTGGTGCGCAGGAAGTCGAGTCCCTGGAAGTACAAATGATCAATTTTCGAATCCGGCTTGAGCACCTTAAAGTCTGTTCCCCATGCAGGAGTAATATTGTCCGCCTTAACCGAAGCAGCAAAGTTGGGAGTTAGATCAATAGAGTTGAATTTGTATGTGGAGGAGTCGCCCTGATACCCGCTGTCGAGTACAACGGCCGTCATGTAGTCGGCATACAAATCGGCGAATGACTTATTAATTCCCGCCTCGGCAAGCGCATCTTCCACGCCGCTTATGCCGGTGTATGGATCATGGAACAACGTTCGGATAAACGATTCTCCGTAATGATCGTAGAGATACAGCTGGAACAGATATGCGTTGCCGTAATCGGCAAGAATCTGGAGATCGGTCTGGTCGCCCCATATAGTAAGAGAGTTGCGGAGATTGGACAAAAATTCGTTCACATGATCCGTGGAGTGGCCGTATCCGACCATGTACTGGGCGAAATCGGACAAGCCTTCATTGATGAAGCTTTCTTCCGCCGGATCGGTATCCCGGTGCAGCAAATGCTGAAACTCATGGGCAAATACGCCTTCATAGAGATAAGGCTTTGCCGCTGTCGGCCCGGTCCTGTTGAGCCAATCCAGACAATCGATCGTCATGACATTGCGGTCGGCAAAATCGCTGATCGTCGGGGAGAAGTAACCGGCGATGTAGCTCGGATAGTTCGGGTTGTAATAGCTTTGGTCCTTAATATTGTCGATCAGAATAACAACGCGGCCGCTGTCATCCTTGTACAAACCTTTATAGCCCTCTTCTCCTTTGCGCTCCGCCGGCGGCGCAAAGTATTCGATTTCTTTCGGATAAATACGGGTTTCGAACTCATTCAGCAAATATTGAACTTGCGCATCCGTAATTTGAGTGGAGCCATTGCGAGGATCACCATTGGGGAACTTAAGATTGTTCGCTACCCATACTTCACCGTTCTTTCCAACAGCACGTAGAGTAAAGTTCGTCAAGTAATATTGACCGTCCACATCGTTGTTCGTCAGCCAAGGCTTGACGGTACCCACATCGGCTTCCGTCAAACCGGCCTCCGCCGCCGACGAGGAGCCTGCATTCTCCGAAGCCGCGCTGCCCGACAGGTTCAGCCGTCCCTCGGCTTCGACGCTTTCCAGCGTGTCGGCCCTAAGCTTCGTGCCTACGTCCAAAACGCTGGGATTTGCGTTATAGCTTGTCTGTTTGGCCGGCGCTGCCGTTGCCGCAGCCGGCGCCAGAAGGCCGCCGACCAGAATAAATGACGATAACAGAGCAAATAGATTGCGCTTTACCACATACATTCCTCCTAAAAAGTTTTGCGAAGCAAAACTTGCTTCGTAAGCATATACTTGCTTACCGATAGGGCTAGCCGCATGAATGGCTATGTCAACTATCATAACAAGAAGGAATATATGCGGAAGTGCCGCAGTTACCAGACATTTCCACGCCAGGATGACCTCAGTCTCACAACCATCGCCCTAGCTTTTGTCAAATTCGGTCGTTTTCCTCTTCGATTAAGCTTTCGTAGAGCCAGCTGACAGATATCCTGCCGCTAATCTCATGTTTCCCCGGATGGATATCCCAGCCCAGCCGGTCTAGCGATTCCCATTGCCTTGAAACGTATTTACCCAGCCGCATAATACCGTCGCTTTCACCCGCTCGTCCAAAGCGGAGGTATACGCGCCGATCAAGCCGCCTCCCGAAAATCCAAACGGGATGCGTTTATTCCAGAAACTCCAACCCCGTATTTCTCAAATCAATGCGGAACTTATAACTGATCTCTGCACGCTTGAACATTTCCGGCCATTTCTCATACTCTGAAGGCTGAAGACGACTGCGGAAGTGATCACCAAAACCAAACACGTCGGCTCCGAGCCGCTGCGTTTTTTCAAACATCGATTTGGCATGAGCGTTCAAATTTGCTTCAAGCTCAGCTACAACCTCGGGGGCGTTCTGCTTCCGGGAACGGGAGCTGTCTATGAGCGTTGTGACAAGCGAGCAATCAATCCGAATGATCGGCTTGCCGTCCTTAAAGGCTGTTTTTAATCGGGTATGGTTATGTACAATTCGAACATCCGATTTGCTCATCAGCTCAACTTCGGAATCGTGAAACCGGTGCGTAAAAATTTCATATATAAGCGACTCGTCCTTGTTTAGCTCTCCTTTGATCTTGTCATGGACAAAAATCGCATTGCCGGTGAGAACAAAAGAGTTCTGCTTGCCCTCGGTTAGTAAAGGAATCAGATTGGCATGGAAAGGATTATACAGTTTGGAATATACCTCCCACAGCATCGTTTTGTTTTTTCTCGGAATCCCCCCCGCGTAATTCTCAAAATACAGCTTGGTATAAATACCCGAGAGCTCACCTGTCGGATTCATGCTCGTAAATATGCGTTCCATATTGCCTCTTATTACAGCCACAACAGCATCCAGAGGAACGGAGCGTTCTCTTATCGCAAACTCCAAATAAGGATCCAGCCCCGTCTTGGCCAAAGACTCATCCAGCAAAATCGCTCGGGTAGAGGAAGGGTCAAGCGCCTTAGGCAGCTTGTATTTTACTTTGCTCATCGCATCCGATACGGTCTGTCCATTCTGGCTAAGCGTAAAAAAATCGTTTTTCCTGTTTTCTTGCGTTGCCTTGGGCAGAGGAAACCGGAACCATACCTTAAGGGAGGAGTCGGAAGACTTTTGCAGACCTATTACGCCAACCAGAAGGCGGTTATCCACGTCTTTGGAGTCCCAGCACCCGGCGGTTATGAGTACAAGCAGGCAGAGCAGAATGATTAGCTTCCATCCAAGCCTTCTTCTCCTCCTCATATTCCTTCATCCTTTCCAGCTCTCCGGCCGTACGCCACGGCAAGCAAGCCGAGCAAAGGAAAAATAAACATGACATAGAGCCTGATTCCGATTGTTATTATGGTAATGCTCTCAATCTCCCTCCAGGAGGTGACAAGCGTTGCTGCCGCATATACGGCCAATAAAGCCCCTGCGTATATGACAGGTCTATTTGCCCGAGGCATTAAAGTGCTAAACATTTCTCCTATGACATGCATCTTCAAGGCCATAATGACCAGAATGTAGAACATCGTGACGGAGACAAAGATAGCCGTCAAATTTTCAAATAAAACCCAATAGTGGGATACCGAATCCATCTTGGAAATGACGGGGACTGTCAGACGTTTACTTAAGTCTCTTCCAAATGTCATTATCGGCAAATAGATATAGCTGGCGATTAAAGGAAGCGTGCACAGAATCGCAATGATATAACTGCCCAAGGCGACTCTTGCCGACTGCCGCGTATAGGGTCCAATAAACGAGGTGATGACGAACCCCATCCATATAAAAGATCCGGCGTAAAAGCCTTTATCATAGAAGAAATCACCGTTTGTTCTTATCCAGGGAGCGCCAAGCGTCCAATGCACATCGCTTAGACCAACAATCAGCAATACAAGCGATAACAGCAAGGTTAGCAGAAAAAAAACTCTGGCTGCTCTTACGATTGGCATCACCCCTGATAATGCCAGTGCGGCAGGAGCAAGAAGCATGCCGTTCAGAAAGGAAATCGGGGTGGTAGGAAGCATGGTCATCGTAATGACCTCAGTATAAGCCCTCAGCATTATAACGAGCGCAGCAAATAAGAACAGAAGAACGGGCAGGCAAATGATGCATGTCAAGACTACGCCTATCGAGGCATGTATGCGTTGCAACAGCTTTTCCCCCTTTAATTGAGTGAGCAGCCGGCTGTATATCCACGAACTAACAATAGCCCCGGCAGCCCAGATCGTTAGGGGAATCCAGTAGGCTCCTTCCGTACTGCGGACGATAAAGCTAGGGTAAATAAAACCAGCCGAGGCACCGGCGTATAACATTTGAATGGCAAGCAGTTCGTACCAGCCTATAGTCGATAGACGCTTCATGAGACGCTCCTTCCGGTGCGATTGGACATTGGTCTAGGGTTAGGTTGTCTTATTTCTTTTGGACCATAAGGAAGTAAGATAGGGATATCCAAACGTTTCGAGACAGCTGAGATAAAACACAAGACAAGTAAAGCAGAAGACGATACCCAGAAGTCCGGCGATCGAGGCCCCCACTACAATGAAATACTTCAAAATTCGCTGAACCAAGCCCATTTGGTAATCGACGACTATAAAGTTCGTAATAGCCGTAGCCGCTACAATAATAATGAGCAGGTTGCTGACGATATTCGCCTGAATAATCGCTTGTCCAAGCACAACGCCCCCAACCATCGTAACGGTTGAGCTAACCGTCTTGGGCAGCCGTAGTCCGGCTTCGGTAATAAAGTCAATCATAACAAGCATAAGCAGCGTCTCTATAAAAACAGGATAAGGCACGCCCTCTCGGCTAGCGGCAGCTGCCAAGCTGATCTCAAGGCGGTTGACGTCCACGTTTATTGAGGTCAACGCCACGTACAAAGCCGGGAGAAACAGATTGATGAACATGGCAAGAAACCGCAGTATAAGAAGAAAATTGGTTACAAACGGATTGACATATTTATCTTCCGGCGAATGCCAAAAATCGGTATAAACCGAAGGGACGCTTAAAGCGAACGGAGATCCGTCTACCATAATAATGGCTTTGCCCTTGAGCAGGTCCATGGAGACGCGGTCGGGCCTTTCGGTTGAGACTGCCATAGGAAATAAATGCAATCGTTTACGGGACATGAGCAGACGCAGAAATTGAACGCTGTCCTGGATAGCTTCCGTCTTCATATCGGATATTCTCTCTTTAAGCTGCGACAACAGGTCCGCGTCAATGGCATCCGTATAATAAAATAGCGCGACACGGGTAAAGCTGGCCGTTCCGACCACAGTCTCCCACAATTTCAGCTTGGAAGAATGAATTTGTTGTCGGATTAAGGCGGTATTCACGTCGAGACTTTCGATAAAAGCATTCATTGGACCTTGAAGAACATTCTCGGTTATTGGAGACCCGATGCCTCTTTGCTGATTCTCCGATAATTGCAGAATCAGGCCCTTCGAAGATCTAGGCTTGCACAGAATGGCATATCCGTTGCAAATGGCCGCCTCGCAGCGTTCGAATTCTCCCTCGGTCAGACCAATTCCGCTATAACGGGTAAGCCGGACTGTTAAATTCCCTCCGTTGCCCTCTCCCAGCAGAAAATCCAGCTTTTGCGAAGAGCATAACGATTGGAAATAGCACAGATACAATTCGTCTTTCTCCACCGTGCCTATTAGTTCCATTTGGAAATCCGTGGAATCCACAAAAGCTTCTTTTAACAGCTCCAGCAAGGGTGCTGAATCAGGGTTTTCGTTCAAACCATAGACGGAAGCAAGAATATCGGGCATAAAGTTTGACCTCCTTGTCTGCACGAGTTGGGTATCAATGTTTTATTATTTCCAATTGCACCCACTACATGTAAAAAAATCATTTAAAGTTGCGACACTTATTTTTCGCTATCCTCCAAAGAACAAAAAGCCACTTCGAGTGAAGTGGCTTAAAAGCTTCCTACCGGTGTCCTGATTATATAAACATTACAGGCCGATAAACATATTCATACTGAAAGGTCCCCAATTCTCGCCGTTAAATCCTGTCGCTCCCTCCAGATTCACAAAGCAAGGAAGAACAACATAAAGCGTGCGGGGAGGAATATTGCTCCTAAACGTCATAAGAAAATGCATACCTGAATTGTCCGCCGGCGTAATCATCGCCATATCCGGCCGGATGGCGTTCGAAGCCGTTAGGGCATCCCCCATATTTACGCTTGCGGCACTATTCGTTCCGGCATTGCTGCGAATCCAATAATTAGATAAACGCACAGCCGAATTGATGTCAGCCCGCCGATCATACGTTAACAGAATTTGATTTGCGGCTGTCTGCCTGGCACTCATTAGCACGGGATGATCGTCCTGACGTTCGAATGGATAGTTGTACACGCCATAACCCCCTTATAAAAGAGTCGATTACCTATACAACTATATGTGCCAACCTCTTAAACATAATTAAAAAAGCTTCCTTCCGCATTTCGGAAGGAAGCTTTCTGTTACATGCTTCGTTTCATCCACACAACGCACTCTACATGCGATGTCCACGGGAACATATCGACCGGCGTGACCTCCACGGTTGTATAGCCGCCGTCTTCGAGCGTGCGCAAGTCGCGCGCCAGCGTGGAAGGATTGCAGCTGACGTATACCACCCGCTCCGGCTGCATCTTCAGAATCGTATCCAGCAGCGCCGGGTCGCAGCCCTTGCGCGGCGGGTCCACGACGATAACGTCGGGGATAATTCCCTCTTCGCGCCAGCGCGGGATGACCACTTCCGCCGGACCTGCCTCGAACGATGCGTTGCCGATGCCGTTCAGCTCCGCATTACGCTTCGCGTCCTCGATCGCCTCCGGCACAATCTCTACGCCGTAGACTCGGCCCGCCTTCCGTGCGAGGAACAGAGAGATTGTTCCGATGCCGCAATAAGCGTC
Organism: Paenibacillus sp. MMO-177; assembly: GCF_037147795.1. NCBI lineage: Bacteria > Bacillati > Bacillota > Bacilli > Caryophanales > Paenibacillaceae > Paenibacillus > Paenibacillus sp. MMO-177. The sequence continues at coordinate 131,080 of NZ_JBBCUR010000008.1, forward strand.
GATAACGGACTCCTTGCCCGTCAGCTGCGCATAATCAACGGCTGTCCGGTAGAGCTCTACCGTCTGCGCCGGGTTCACCTGATAGAAGGAACGCGCCGAGATCGCGAACCGGATACCGTCAAGCTCGTCATAGATAACCTCGCTGCCCCATAACACCCGCGTCTCGTCGCCAAAAATGACATTCGTATCGCGCGTGTTTACGTTCTGCACAATGCTTTTTACTTCCGGCAGCGCCGCGCGAATCCGTTCCACCCATTGCTCGGCTTGCGGCAGCTTGCGTCCGTTCGTCACAAGCACGACCATAATCTCGCCGCTTACAAAGCCTGTCCGCGTCATGACATGACGCAGCAGCCCTTGCCCGGTTTCCTCATTATAGGCGGAAACGCCAAGCTCGCGGCCGATCGCCTTCACAATCCGGACAACCTCATCGTTGCGGTCATGTTGAATATGGCATTCATCCGTATCGATAATGCGATGGCTGCCCTTGGCATAAAAGCCTGCCACCAGCTCGCCGTAGCCCGCCGATGCCCCTACCGGCACTTGCGCCTTATTGCGGTAGCGCCACGGGTCGTTCATCCCTACCGTCGGATGAACGGTAATCCCCCCGGACGCTGACTCTCCTTCGCCTGCAATCCGCAGCTTCCCGATCCGCTCCAGCGCATCCACGACATGCTGCCGCTTCCAGTTCAGCTGCGCAGCATAGTCCATATGCTGCAGCTGGCAACCGCCGCATTTATCGTAAATGCCGCATACCGGCACTACGCGGTCCTCGCTTGCCTCCAGCAGCTCCTGAAGGCGCGCGTAGCCGTATGCTTTTTTGACCTTCATTACTTTCGCCCGCACGCGCTCGCCTGGCAGCGCCCCCTGAATAAACAAGGTATAGCCTTCCGCCCGGCCAACCCCTTCGCCGTCATGTGTCAGACCGATAATATCGACAACAACCTCATCGTTTTTTTGCACCGGCGCATCCACGACAGCCTGTGAAGGAGCTCTTCCCGTTCCCCCGCTCTTCCGGCCGCCAGCCGCCGTTTGTGTATGGCCTTTTCTATTAGAACCCGCATTACGCGTATGATTTCTATTCATCATTGCTCTCCGCTTCCTCATGCTATTATCCCTATAGTGTAATGCATCTGCATAAAGAAATAAACCTCCGACAGCAAGCATAAAGCTTACGGCTAGAGGTTTATTCCAATGGCGATCAGCGATTGCGATAGGATGCCGCACCGTGCTCATCGGCAAAAATCTGCAGATGCGACGGCAGCACCGAGAACGTAAACGGCAGCGTACCGCCGTATTCGCCATCCAGGTTAATCTGCACGTAACTTGGCGAAGTGACCTTCATCTTATTCGTACGGAAATGAATCACATGCGAATCGTTCAGATGTTCGCCCCGGAGCGCCAACGTAGCGATCCGGATAAACTCGGCCAGGTTGCATTTCTTGAGCAGCACGACGTCAAACAGTCCGTCATCGGGCTTCGCCTCCGGCGCCAGCTTCTCGAATCCGCCAACCGAATTGCTGTTGCAGATCAGGAAAAGCATAAATTCCTCGTGGAATTTACCTACCCCTTCCGCCTCAATAACAAGCTCCGTCGGGCTTAAACGGGTCATCTTCTCCAAGCCTTTCAAATAATACGCCAGCTGCCCGATCATCGTCTTCAGCTTAATTGGCACGTCATAGGTCAGCTCGGTCAGCGAGCCGCCCCCCGCGATATTAATGAAATAACGCTCGTTCGCTTGACCGACGTCAATCGGCCGCGTGTAATTCTGGATAATGAGATCGCACGCATATTCCCAATGCTTCGGGATCCCCATCGCGCGGGCGAAGTCATTGGTCGTACCCAGAGGTAAAATGCCAAGTGGCGGCCGGTTCGGCTTATTGGCCATGCCGTTAATAACCTCATAGATGGTCCCGTCGCCGCCTGCCGCGATAATCAGATCGTAATCCCGCTCCGCCGCATCCGCTGCGGCAAGCGTTGCATCTCCCGCTCCAATCGTCGCATGGCAGCTGGTCTCGATTCCCGCTTGATCCAGCTTCTGCAGAATATCCGGGAGACGACGCTTCATCTCTTCTCTTCCCGACGTCGGGTTGTAAATCAATCTTGCACGCTTCATCGATTAACCCACCATTTCTTTCAAAAAACGGTCACTTACCTCTCCTGAAGCCAAGCCGTCATACGCCGCTCCAGCCACCGCTCAATAGCCGGATGAGGCAGCATAGCCTGCCCGTTGTACCGGTAATTCAGACCCTGCAACCGCGTTGGAATGACCGTATTCGTAAAATAACCCTTGCTCAAAAATAGAGGAACGACGATTACCGCTTCATTTGGTCTCTCCTCTTGCAAAGCTCTCAAACGATCCGCCGCCTGATCCGGCAGCAGCATCGCCGTTGCGTAGTGGGCGAAGCCGCCCAGCTTCCGCAGCCGTTCCGCGAGCTGGTTCAAACCGTGCTGCCAGCGTTCGTGGAAAACCTTTTCCTTGCTTCCATGCGCAATAAGCATAACCGTCTCTGTCTCAGGCTTAACGGACAGCGGCTTAATATTCGACAGCAGCAGCTCCGCAATATCGGGATCGTCATCAATCGGCATGCCGTAATGAACCTTGGCGTTAACCGTAAAGGTGCCAAGGTCGCCTTCGAGCTCGGCCACCGGCGGCAGGCCAAACGCCTGCCCAATCTCGTCGACATGCGTGCTGCCGGACGAAAGGAACAAAGGAAGCACGAATAAATCCGTCACTCCCTGCCCTTCTAACGCATCTATCCCATCCTGAATCAAACGGCCTTCAACAATTTCGAGAAAAGAAGAATAGACCGGCACGCCTTGCACGTGCGGAGAAGCTGCCGCGGCAGCTACCGCCTGATCGACCAGCCGAACCCATTCTGCTTCCCTCGAACCATGACTGATCACGAGAATACCTGGCTTCATGGCATTATCTGCCTAAACGCTCTAAAGTCATTTTATACCCATCGTTGCCATAATTCAAACAGCGCTTAACCCGGGAAATCGTCGCCGTGCTGGCGCCTGTCTCCGCCTCGATTTGGTTGTACGTGCTGCCCTTGCCCAGCATGCGCGCAACTTCAAGACGCTGCGACAAAGACTGAATTTCATTTACCGTGCATAGGTCGTCAAAAAAGATATAACATTCCTCAACGGATTTAAGGGTAAGAATCGCTTCGAATAATTGGTCAATTGCTTTATCGTTCAGCTTCTTAAGCTGCATGAATATCCACTCCTTGGGGGCGTGTTAACACGCGCATTTCAGGCATTGTCATTAATGTCTAATGCTCACATTGTAGCTTTTTTAGGGGGTTTTTTCAAGCATTACCGTATTCACGCTTTACAGGACGGAAGAGCAGCCCGTAGGTAAATATCCGCATTATTTATAGAATATCGGGTCATTCGTCCAATCGTCATGTTTGCCTATGCCATAGACTAATACCAAGAATACTTCCCTATACGGCATACGGGACCTGACCTGCGCGCAGGCTACAATCCCCATGTGGAAGCGGACGGAGTAGGGAAGCCATTGTTCCATAAACTTTGAAAAAAGGTTGTGATCCGCGTGACTTACCGGAACTACCCTGGCGGGGGCGGACATCCGAACCCTAACCAGTATCCGCCGCACTCGCCGCACAGCGGCCATCACCGGCGCGGCTATGTCCGTAACCAGAACAGCCAGGGATTCAACAGCTTCCAGAATCCCCTTGGCTTCGGCACGGACGGCGCCCCGATTCCACCTGCGCCTCCTGTCTTTTCGACGGAAGAGACTATTATACAACAAGAGGAAAGCCTGCCTGTGGTTGTGCCGGCTACAGCCGCAGAATTGGTGGAGACGACGGCACCGCCCAAAACCGGCGGCTTTAGCATGCCAAGCTTGACCGAGATCAAAGGCTTTGTTGACCGGATTGGCGGACTGGATGGCATTCTGACCACGGTGGGCAAGGTTCAAAAGGTCGTATCTAGTGTGTCGCAGATGGCTCCTCTCGTCAAGGTCATTCTGGGCTCCTTCAAAAAGGACTCCGGCAGCGACGCGGCGGACGAAGCTATAGAATACGTACCGAAGAAACGCAAACGCCGCAAAAAACCAACAAACTCCGCCGGCCGGCGCCGCAAGCGGAAGCGGCAGCGTTAAGCGGCAACGCCTGATCAACCACTCCGATTGCAGCTTCCGGCTGCAGGCGGGGTGGTTTTTTTATTTGCCCATTTGTCGGTTTATGCTAGATCGGTCCACGCTTCTCCGTGACCTTGGAACTAGCCGCAATGTCGAAAAACCGCTTCTGACATTGGCTGTCAAAATCATTGCCCGATTATGCACGAATAGAGCTACAATTTGAACATAAATTTCATAATTTTGGAACTTTACTCCAAAAGACTCATGAGGATTTTCTCAGCTTCAATTACAATCATTATAACCTTATAACTTTTATAACAGCATATCCGATCTAATCGCTGCAGCCATCGTACCTGACCCTTGTTTGCCCGATATAAGCTCCCCCGAGTTTATATAACCAAATTATTAGGAGGTATGAATAATGACTGTATTACGACTGTCGCGGCCTACACCATTCAAGATTATGACGATTTGCGCTCTCCTCGTGCTTGCCGCCGTCTCCATGCTGTTCACGACGGCAAAAGCGTACTCGCATGGTTATGTGGAAGGACCGGCCAGCCGGGCAGCGCTGTGCAAAAGCGGAGCCAACACCGATTGCGGAGCAATCGTGTATGAGCCGCAAAGCCTGGAAGCCCCTAAAGGTTTCCCTGCAGCAGGACCTGCCGACGGCAAAATCGCAAGCGCAAACGATGCTTTTCCCAAGCTCGATGAGCAATCCGCAACCCGCTGGGCCAAAGTGAATATCTCTTCCGGCACGAATACCTTCACCTGGAAGCTGACTGCCAACCATTCCACAGCTAGCTGGAAGTATTATATTACCAAGCCGACCTGGAACCCCAATGCCGCGCTTACCCGCGATTCCTTCGATTTGACGCCTTTCTGCTCCGTTGCTTATAACGGCGCGCAGCCGCCATTCTCCTACTCGAATACCTGCAACGTTCCCGAGCGAAGCGGCTATCATGTCATCCTTGCGGTGTGGGAGGTTGCCGATACGGCCAATGCTTTCTATAACGTCATCGACGTTAACTTTACCGGTTCGAATCCCGTCGACATAACCGCACCTTCGACCCCAACCTCTCTTACGGCAACCGCTGCGACAGCGACGAGCGTATCCTTGTCCTGGAACGCTTCGACCGATAACGTTGGCGTAACCGGCTATAAGATTTATAGAGGCACTACGCTAGCCGGAACAGCCTCGGGCACCAGCTATACCGTTACCGGCCTCACGCCAAGCACAGCCTACACGTTTACCGTTAAGGCTGTTGATGCCGCAGGCAACGAATCCGCTTCCAGCAATACCCTGAACATTACGACAGCGGCACCTCCGGCCGTTGATACATCGGCACCTACCGCACCGGGAGGACTTCATATCATGGGTACTCCAACCTCCTCCAGCATGATGCTGATGTGGAGCCCGTCTACCGATAACGTAGGAGTTACCGGCTACAAAATCTATAACGGCTCCACGCTAGTTACAACGACCTCCGGCACCGCGACATCCTATACCGTTATCGGACTTGCGGCAAGCACTACCTACAACTTCTCCGTTTATGCCATCGATGCGGCAGGCAACCAATCGTCTGCAAGCACGGTCAGCGGCACAACGGCAGCTTCGACCGGCGCACCTGCCTGGGCGCCAAATACGGCTTATGCCGTAGGAACTCTCGTTACGTATAACGGAGCTACTTATAAATGCCTGCAGGCTCATACCTCCCTCACCGGATGGGAGCCTTCCAACGTACCTGCCCTGTGGCAGCAGCAATGAATAAAATAAAAAGTGCCGGGAACCATTCCCGGCACTTTTTTTATTCTTACATAAACACCGTATCAATGACCCAATACACGCCTGCTGCAAAAAGCGCCGTGATCGGGATTGTAATAAACCATGCGATAACAATCTTCCCGGCAAGCGACCAGCGTACGCTGGAGAAGCGTTTGGCGGAGCCTACGCCGAGAATCGAGGAAGTGATAACATGCGTTGTGCTGACAGGCAGCTCGAGCATCGTTGCCGACAGGATAACGCCCGCCGAGCCTACGTCTGCGGCAAAGCCGTTAATCGGCTCGATCTTGAAGATCTTTGTCCCCATCGTCTTAATTATCTTCCATCCGCCAATGGATGTACCAAGAGCCATCGCAAGCGCGGCAGACATCTTAACCCACAGCGGAACCTCGAAGTGATCCTGGATACCGCCTGCCACGAGCGCAAACGTAATGATACCCATCGCTTTCTGGGCGTCGTTTGTACCATGGGAGAACGACTGGAATGCCGCGGTCAGAATCTGTCCGAACCGGAAGCCCTTGTTCACCTGATGCGGGCTTGTCCTCGCGAAGATGAGCTTTAAGATCCACATGATAATGAAACCGGCCGTGAAAGCAATCAGCGGCGAGAAGATAAGCGCCTTAACGATATCGACAAACCCGTGCGCGTTAATGGCATCAAATCCCGCTCCCGAAGCTACCGCGCCGGCAAGCGAGCCGATCAAGGCATGCGAGGACGACGAAGGAATGCCGAACCACCAGGTAAGCAGATTCCAGGCAATCGCCGAGATTAAGGCCGCGATAACGATCTCTACCCCATTGGACAGATCCGCCGGATTGGCAACGCCGCTGCCGATTTTTTTCGCAACGCCCGTAAACGTGATCGCACCGATAAAATTCATGCACGCCGCCATAATAATGGCAACCCTTGGTTTCAGGGCACGGGTCGATACCGTCGTAGCGATCGCGTTCGCCGTATCGTGGAAACCGTTAATAAAGTCGAAACCGAGCGCAAGTATGACAACCATCCATAATGTGATTGAATCCATTTGAATTGACTCCTACTCTCCGTGTAAGCTTAGCTGTTGCGCATAATGATCGATTCCAGCGTATTCGCTACGTCTTCGCAGTAGTCGGTCGTTTGCTCCAACATTTCGTAAATTTCTTTGCGTTTCATCAGTTCAATTGGGTCAGTCACATTCGTGAACAGGCTCTTGATGCTGACGCGGAGCAGGTCATCCGCCTGGTTCTCCAGCTCGTTAAGCGCAATGTTAGGCTCACGGATCGCCAGCAGCTTTTTGTCGGTAAGGAGATAGATCGCTTTCTTGATCTGGTTTGCAGAACGAAGCAGTATATCGCCAAACAGCGTTATGTACTCGTCTTTTTCCTTAAGATTGTACATCTCAAAGCGCGATGCGCAAGCTTCAATGCCGTCAAGCACATCGTCGAGCGAACTTGTTAAAGCCATTATATCTTCCCGCTCAATGGGGGTAATGAACGTTTTGTTCAGTTCTTTCAGAATCGTATGAACGTACTGGTCGCCTCTGCTCTCATGCTCTTTCATGGTTTTAGCGAACTGAGTGACATCCGACAGGTCCGAAACACCGTTTGCGAAATATTCGATTGCATCAACCAGTGTATCCGCCATTTCCTCAAACGTTTTAAAGAAAATATCCTTTTTCTTAAACATCTTAATCCCCTTTACCCGACTGGATGGTTAGGCGTCATTTCGAAATGAGCCCACAATATCTTAACACAGTTTACTTTATATTTGTTAAGGGAATGTAAAGGATTTATGAAAAGTTTTCGTTTTTGCAAAAAAAATATAAAAAGATGCGTTCCGCATAGGAACGCACCGCAGTTATATCCTGTTTGCGGGCACCCTCTACACCTACTTAGAGTGTGTCCGACTTGTCTTTTTTTTACCCATAAATCACATGCTCAGCGAAAATTGGCGTATTCGGAACGACCTGGAAGAACGTTTTCCCCGGTACGAAAGGCAGCTCGGCGCCGTCCTTCATCAGCCTCACCATATTGTCGCTTGCGCGAACCCATTCGCATTCGACGGCTTTCCCCTTCTGGAACAACAAGGCCGAACCTCCCGCATGCAAATCGACGGAAAGCCGTCCGTAATCATCCAGCGTCTTGTGATTGGCGCCAAGCACAACCACGTTGGCAGCGGTCAGCTGCTCGCCGTTATTCAGATCGGTATGCGGCCCGTCATTGACAAATCGCTTATACAAGCCGCTTGCCGCGTCATATTCATAGGAAACCTTGTAGTCCTTCAGCAGAAATTTGATCTGGATCGAGGACGCTGCTGCGCCCGATGCGGTAGCGCCTTCCTCCGTAAAGGTATAGGCCGGAACCGTTACATCGCTGCGGTACCCTTTCTTCTCGGCGCCTGCCCGAAGCTTATCCAGCTCCGAGTAGAGATTATGGGGAGCCTTGCGGTCCTTGCTCCGCCAGAAATAAGGACCCGCGTTCGAGATTTCGTCCAGATAAGGCTTGTCCTGATGCTGCAAAATATCATAGGCGTCATTGCTGGCCCCCGAATGAGCCAGAATAGCGCCGTAGCTTTCCCCGATATCTATCAAGTACGGACGAATGCTGCGGATCGGCCCGATCGCATCGGTACCTTTGTCCGTGCTTTGGAAGATCGCCACCAGCCGCGTAATGCCGCCCTCCGCGAGCACTTCCCATACCACATCGGCATTGGTAAGTCCGGATTGCGGGCGCGCCGGCTTCAAATTATTAATCATGACCGCAACGGGCCTTGCGGATGTCTCTGCCTCGCGTTTCAGCCCTGTAAGAGGAGCGGTGAAGGCAAGCTCCGGCGTCGGTTCAGCCGATGGCGAAGCTTCTGATTCTTCGGATGCAGTTGGAGCAGGTGTTGCTTCTCCCGTATTTTTGCTTGAACCGCTGCCGCAAGCGGACACGAAAACGAGTAGAATAATCAAGCTGATGAACCATGACTTGCGATAACGACTTCCCATAAGTTCCCCGCCTTTTAGTAGAGAATGATAGCGTTCGAAAAACGATTACTACCATTTAAACATAAAAAGCGGGACATGTCTTCCTAAATACTCCAGTTATGCCATTCCTGCTGCTTCTTATCAAGCCCTTCCAGCCACTCGGAGGTTACGCGGATCGCTTCCTCCTGGTGATGGCGGCTGGAGTAGGTATGATTCGCCTGGAAAATAATCTCCTTGTCGCATAGCCCGTCGCCGCGCGTCCAGAATACCTTCTGGTACAGGAAGCTGTAATCGACCGGAATCAGATCATCGCTCGTGCCGTGAACAAGCAATACTTCTCCGCCAAAGCGTGTCGCCGCCTGAAACGGCTGATGCTGCAGCAGCGATTCGAAGAAGACAGGCTGGAGCGTAAAGCCCGCATAATCCGTACTCCCCTTCTGCACCGCTTCGTCATAGCCTGCGCGCCCGACGATCCGCACAATGTCATTAAACGGATACGCTACCGGCGACCACATAACCAGACGCTTCACGCGTTTATCCCTTACCGCCGTCATAAGCGCAACCGCACCCCCAAGGCTATGGCCAAGGAGAACAATTCGTCTTGGATCCACGCAGTCCATGCCGGCAATATAATCAATAACCGTACGAGTCTGGTCGATCATGCTGTCAAAGCCCAGCGCCCCGTAATCCCCATTGCTCTCGCCGCAGCCGCCGTAATCAAACCGGATCACGTAAGAGCCTTGCGCGGCAAGCGCTCTTGCGGTCTTCACGAACAGCCGGTCGACTCCGACGCGGCTTCCGATAAAACCGTGGCATATAATAATGGCCTGCTTCTTGGCATTGTCCTTCGCATGATCGCTCGGATAATGAAGCGTAGCGGTAAGCTCAAGCTCTTCATGACGCAGCAATAATTGTTTCTCCATAACGATAAGTCCTCCTGCGGTTCCATTCTTATTATCTATAATTCCTACCCGGATACTATGAATTCTGTTGGCTTCATATTATCATCTGTATAAGGATGGTGTCAATACTGTTATTCTGTCCGAAAGTTCGAGCTTCACCAATGAAAAGGCCTTTCGGAGGAATAGTTGTGCGGCTCCAAGCTCAATCTATAATCAGCACACTAATGTCCAACCAAGGAGATGATGATTCCTATGCCGATGTGGATATCCTGGCTAACCGACCATTGGCTGACGGTTTTATTGCTCGCCGGCATCGTGGTTGCCGTGGTATATATCATGCTTGCACGCAGCCTGTTGTTTTATAAGGAGTAGTCAACTTTGTACGCTGCAGCCGAACAGGCCTATGCATTCTCTCATAGGCCTGTTCGCTGCCCGCTGCTTTTGATATGACCTTCCCTCGCTCGCTTTCTTTCCGATCGCATTACTCCTGTCTGCTCACCCGCTTTTCCTGTCGGCGGTTATCTTTCGCCCCTCTTTCCATTTGCTCACTCACCCCGTCTCTTCACCTACTCTCCCTTTTTCACTTTACCTTGTTCTTCGCCCACCTTCCCTTCTCTTTTCCCTTCGACCACCTCCATACGTTCGCTAGTTGCATTAATTTCTGTAATACGGAAGTTCTTTTCCTTATTCTTCGTACATTCGGACCATCTTGAACTTCTTATTTACTTTTTGCATGAACAGCGGAAATGGATTACCGTATTAGGAAAAAAAGGACTTAACGCGAGTGGGGATGACTCCTTCAACGTTGACAAGGAAACCATAGCAGGATATACAGAAATTATTTACCGAACGTTGATTATGCCGTATTTACTCCCAAACAAAAAGAAGCGGTCATGCAGGCGAAGCCTGATGACCGCTTTCTTTTGTTTATCCGACCAAGGTGAAACGCTATTGCCGTCCTTAGGCGGTGGATTGCGTTTCAATCCGGAGCCTTAGCCCTTCAACGCTTTTGCCGCAATATCGGTACGGCTGTGCATGCCGTCGAAATGAATCACGCTTACCGCTTCGTAAGCGCGGGCACGCGCCTCCGCAATGTCGCGGCCGCGGCCTACCACGCCAAGAACGCGTCCGCCGCTGGTTACGATCTTGCCGTCTTTCTCCGCCGTTCCCGCATGGAACACGAGCGCGCCTTGCGCTTCAGCCGCATCAAGGCCGGTAATTTCCCGGCCTTTCGGATACGATGCCGGATAACCTTCCGACGCTACGATAACGCATACCGCCGCTTCTTCGCTCCATTCCAGCTCCAGCTGGTCCAGACGTCCGTTCAGGGAAGCAAGCACAACGTCAACCAGCTCGGTTTTCAGGCGCGGCAGAACAACCTGTGTCTCAGGGTCGCCCATACGCGCGTTGAATTCGATGGTTTTGGGGCCGTCCTTCGTGATCATCAGACCGGCGAACAATACGCCGCGGAACGGACGTCCTTCACTCACCATGGCTTTTGCCGTTGGCTTGATGATGTTCTCGATCGATTCGTCGATGATGGCCTGGTCGATATGCGGCAGCGGCGTGTAGGTGCCCATGCCGCCCGTATTTGGGCCTTTGTCGTTATCGAATACCGGCTTATGGTCCTGCGCCGGCACCATCGCTTTAACCGTCTCACCGTCAACAAATGCAAGGATCGACATCTCTTGGCCTTCCAGGAACTCCTCGATAACGATCTGGTTGCCGGCTTCGCCAAACACCTTGTCGACCATCGCTTCCTTCAGCGCTTTCTCCGCTTCTTCCATGGAGTAAGCAACCGTTACGCCTTTACCTGCAGCAAGGCCGTCCGCCTTGATAACGATTGGAACGGATTGCTCCCGCAAATAAGCAAGAGCCGACTCGTAGTTGGTGAACGTCTCGTATTTCGCTGTAGGAATGTTGTATTTGCGCAGCAGATCCTTCATGAAAATCTTGCTGCCTTCGATTTCGGCTGCCGCTTTGTTCGGACCGTACACCGGAATGTTGTGCGCTTCGAACGCATCGACGATACCCGCCGCAAGCGGATCGTCCGGACCGATAAAGACGAGGTCGATCGCCGCATCCTTCGCAAACTTTACGAGCTCGTCGAACTGGTTAACCGCGATAGGCACGCAGTCCGCAATTTGCGCAATCCCCGCATTGCCCGGTGCGCAAAATACTTCTTTAACCTTCTCGCTTTTCTTCAGCGCCCAGACAATCGCATGCTCACGTCCGCCGCCGCCAACAACTAAAATTCTCATCGCTTCTTTTTACCCCCTGGTCGAATGGATCAAATTATGGCTAAAAGCGAAGCAATCCCGCCGCGCCTCGAAAGAGACGCGGCAAGACGCTCCGCTGTCATCAAATCTTAGTGTTTGAAATGGCGAACGCCCGTCATCACCATGGCGATGTTATGCGCATTCGCTGCCGCGATCGACTCTTCGTCCTTGATCGAACCGCCTGTTTGGATGATGGCGGTAATGCCGTGTTTTGCGGCCAGCTCAACCGTATCGCCCATTGGGAAGAACGCATCGGAAGCGAGTACCGCTCCCGCAGCTTGCTCGCCCGCTTGCTCGATGGCAATACGCGCTGCGCCAACGCGGTTCATTTGACCCGCGCCTACGCCGATGGTCATGTTGTTTTTCGCCAGCAAAATCGCGTTCGATTTCACATGCTTCACAACTTTCCAGCCGAACAGCAATTGTTTAAGCTCTTCTTCCGTCGGCTTGCGGTTCGTAACGAACTGCAGATCCGCTTCGGTCAGGCTGCGAACGTCGCTCTCTTGGACAAGCAAGCCGCCGTCAACCGTTGTCGACAGCCAGTCGGATTTGCGTTCAGCCGCGGAACCGGCCAGCTCGCCCAGCTTCAGAAGACGGATATTTTTCTTCTTCGTCAGCACTTCCAGCGCTTCAGGCGTGAAGTCCGGCGCAATGATGATTTCGAGGAAGATTTGGCTCAGCAGCTCGGCCGTCTCAACGCCGATCGTACGGTTCGCCGCAACGATACCGCCGAAGATGGAAGTAGGGTCAGCCGCGTATGCTTTTTGGTACGCTTCATGGATGTCAGCGCCGATGCCAACGCCGCATGGATTCATATGCTTCACGGCTACGCAGGCCGGCTCGTCGAATTCCTTGACGATCGCAAGTGCCGCGTTCGCGTCGTTAATGTTGTTGTAGGACAATTCTTTGCCGTGCAGCTGCTCAGCCGTTGTGATGTTGCCGACAGGAGCAAGCGGTTTGCTGTAAAACGCCGCTTTCTGATGCGGGTTCTCGCCGTAACGCAGATCCTGCACTTTCTCGTAAGTAACCGTGTAAGACTCAGGCAGCTCTTCGCCGACTTGCTTGGTCAGGTAGTCCGCAATCAGCGCATCGTAGGCAGCTGTGTGGCGGAATACTTTTGCCGTCAGGCGTTTGCGTGTTTCCAGCGTGGTGTCGCCGCCGGCTTTAATCTCTTCAATGACAGCCGCATAATCGTTAGCATCAACAACGACCGTTACGAATGCATGGTTTTTCGCAGCCGAACGAAGCATAGTAGGACCGCCGATATCGATGTTCTCGATTGCGTCCTCATATTCCACGTTAGGGTTTGCGATGGTTTGCTTGAACGGGTACAGGTTAACGACCACAAGGTCGATGTAATCCAGGCCAAGCTCCTGCATAACCTTTTGATGCTCTTCATTGTCGCGGATCGCCAGCAGTCCGCTATGAACCGCAGGGTGAAGAGTTTTAACGCGGCCGTCCAAAATTTCAGGGAAGCCTGTTACGTCGGAAATGCCGATAACCGGAATGCCTTCCTTCTCCAGCAGGTTAAACGTACCGCCCGTCGAGATGATTTGCACGCCTTGAGCTGCCAGCTCACGAGAAAATTCAACAATGCCAGTCTTGTCCGATACACTAATTAACGCTCTACGAATTGCCACGCGAAATTGCCTCCTCAAAATAGGTACTTATATTAATACTTAACCGTAACGATACGATCTTCCAGAGTTACGCGTCCCTCTGCAATGGACTGCACAACCCGGGGTAGCAGCTGCTGCTCGGCTGCGTGAATCCGCTCGCCAAGTGTGTCCTCCGTGTCGCCGTTTTGCACTTCAACAACGCTTTGCGCAATAATCGGTCCGCTGTCCATTCCCCCGTCCACGTAATGAACGGTAACTCCCGTCACCTTCACGCCGTATTCCAGCGCTTGTCCGATTCCGTTTACGCCGGGGAAAGAAGGCAGCAAAGCGGGATGGATATTAATCATGCGGCCGTAATAAGGCTCAACGAGCACGGAAGTAATAATGCGCATGTAACCCGCAAGCACAACCAGCTCAATGCCGCGGCGCTGAAGCTCCGCGAGAATTTCCGTTTCGTAAGCCTGGCGGGACGGATACTCCTTGGGAACAAACAAAAAAGTATCAATCCCTGCCTTGCGAGCCCGTTCAACAACCGGCGCCGCAGGCTTATCACAAACAAGAAGCTCGATGGTTGCATCGAGCCTTTCTTGCTGCACCGCATCGGCCAGGGCCTGGAAGTTCGTTCCTTGCCCTGACGCGAAGACGGCTATTCGGAGTGTTCCCATTAAACGTCCGCTCCCGTGAACGTAACTACGCGGCTGCCTTCCGTTACTGTTCCGATTCGGTATGCTTTTTCGCCAAGCTCAGTCGCCACTTGAAGGGCCTTCTCCGCTTGATCGGCTGGAACCACTACGACTAACCCGATGCCCATATTAAAGGTTGTGAACATATCGCGGTTCGTGATTGCGCCCTTGTCCTGCATAAGCTGGAAGACAGGCAGAATCGGCCACGAACCGTATTCGATATTCACGTTTACGCCTTCCGGTAGAACGCGCGGGATATTCTCGATAAAGCCGCCGCCCGTAATGTGCGCCATACCTTTTACATTTACTTGCTCAATCAGCTTCAAAGCCGATTTCACATAGATGCGGGTTGGCTCGATCAATACGTCGCCAAGAACCTCATCGTTCAGCTCAGGCAGGCGTTGGTCCAGCGCGTAACCGCACTCTTCGAGAAGAAGACGGCGTACCAGCGAGTAGCCGTTGCTGTGGATGCCGCTCGATGCGAATCCGAGAACAACGTCGCCGGGAGCGATTGTTGTGCCGTCGATAATTTTTTTCTTATCCACTACGCCAACCGTAAAGCCGGCAATATCGTACTCGTCGCCTTGGTACATGCCTGGCATTTCGGCCGTTTCGCCGCCGATCAAGGCGCAGCCTGCTTGCACGCAGCCATCGGAGATGCCTTTGACTACCGCTTCGATTTTTTCCGGAACGACTTTACCGCATGCCAGATAATCGAGGAAGAAGAGAGGCTCGGCGCCTTGTACGATAATATCGTTTACGCACATCGCAACCGCGTCAACGCCAATCGTGTCATGCTTATCCATCAAGAACGCCAGCTTCAGCTTCGTGCCAACGCCGTCCGTTCCCGATACGAGCACAGGCTCCTCGTATTTGTCCTTGTTAAGGCCGAACAATCCGCCAAAGCCGCCGAGATCCGTCAGTACCTCCGGGCGGAACGTTTTCTTAACATGCTTCTTCATCCGTTCGACTGCTTCATTGCCGGCCGCAATGTCGACACCGGCTTTTTTGTACGCTTCTGACACACCAGTCAACCCCTTTTTATACTATTAACAGCTGCAGCTCTTATCCGACTCTTCGTTTACCGGCGTTGGATAATCGTTATCGAAGCAAGCGAGACACATGCCGCGGTTGTACGCGCCGTCATTGCCGCCTACCGATTCGATAAAGCCTTCTTGACTAAGGAAAGATAAAGAGTCCGCATTGATCATTTCGCACATTTCCTGCACCGTTCTCGAAGAAGCAACCAGCTCCTTGCGGTCCGGCGTATCGATGCCGTAGTAGCAAGGGTTCTTGAATGGCGGCGATGTAATTCGCACATGCACTTCCGTCGCGCCCGCTTCTCGAAGCATGTTCACGATCCGGCGGGATGTCGTGCCGCGTACGATCGAGTCGTCGATCATCACGACGCGTTTGCCTTCCACGACCTTGCGCACGGCGGACAGCTTCATCTTAACGCCTTGCTCGCGAAGCTCCTGAGAAGGCTGAATAAAGGTACGGCCCGTATATTTGTTCTTGATTAATCCAAGCTCGTATGGAATACCCGTTTGCTCGGCATAACCGATTGCCGCCGAAATACTCGAATCCGGCACGCCCGTTACGATATCCGCATCCACAAAGGACTCCATCGCAAGCTGTTTACCCATCCGCTTACGTGCGGAATGGATGTTGATTGTATTAATATCGCTGTCCGGACGGGCAAAATAGATGTACTCCATTGCGCAGGTTGCCCGGCGTTCCACTTCCGCGTAACGATCCTCGCGCATGCCGTCCGCGTCAAGGTACAGCAGCTCGCCCGGTTGTACGTCGCGGACGTACTCGGCGCCGATCGATTCGAATGCGCAGGATTCGGAAGAAAAGACATATCCGTCACCCAGTTTGCCCATTACGAGCGGACGAAGACCGTTAGGGTCGGAAGCTACCAGCAGCTTGTCGTTGGTCATGATCAGGAACGCAAAGCCCCCGATAATACGCTGCAGCGCATCCTTCGCCGCTTCCTCGAAGCTCTTAGGCGAACGCGCGATCAAGTGGGCAATAACTTCGGTATCGCTGGAAGTCTGGAAGATCGAGCCTTGGCTCTCCAGCTCCTTGCGGATCTCCGGCGCATTAACGATGTTGCCGTTAGTTGCGACTGCCAGATCTCCGTCCCGATAACGGAAAATAAGCGGCTGCGCATTCGCCAGCTTGCTCTCGCCCGCGGTCGAATAACGAACGTGGCCGATAGCGCGATTGCCGGGAAGCGACTCAATCCGCTCTTTATCGAATACTTCCTTCACAAGTCCCATGCCGCGGTGGTAGGCAAAACGGCTGCCGTTCTCCGTATCCACAGCGCAGATTCCCGCGCTCTCTTCGCCGCGGTGCTGCAGGGCGTGAAGGCCGTAATAGCTGAGGGAGGACGCGTTCGGGACGTTAAAGACCCCAAACACGCCGCACTCCTCGCGCAGTTTATCAAAAATATCGTCACGGCCAATGCCTTCGTTATAATGATTTCCCGTCCACAGCTTCAGCTGTTTTATTTCATCAGACATGGAATCGCATCCTTCCAGACCTTCTCCAGTTGTTGTACCGGTGCGTTTACGCCGGATTTGCCGTTTACGTTGATGGTCAGGCTGCTGCCTTTGACAGTGCCGATTGCCGCATTCACTACGCCTTGCTCGTTCAGATGCGCTTGCAATGCCGCTGCTTTCTCAGGCGTTGCCGAAAGCAGAATACGGGATTGCGATTCGCTGAACAATAGGTGATCCGGACGAAGATCCGTTGCTACGTTTACTTCTGCGCCAATGCCGCCGCTAATTGCGGATTCAGCCAGCGCGACCGCCAGACCGCCTTCGGACAGGTCATGCGCCGAAGCAACCAGACCGCCTTGGATCGCTGTCAGAATAGCGTTCAGCGTTGTCTTCTCCGTTGCCAGATCGATTTGCGGCGGACGTCCTGCCGCCGAGCCGTTCAGAGCGTAGAGCAGCTCGCTGCCGCCAAGCTCCGCTTTCGTCTCGCCGACGAGGATAATAACGTCGCCTTCTTTTTTGAAGCCTTGAGTCGTGATGTGATCCACATCATGCACGAGACCAACCATGCCGATTACCGGAGTAGGGTAGATCGCGCCTTTTGCGTTCTCGTTGTACAAGCTGACGTTGCCGCCGATTACCGGCGTATCAAGCACGCGGCAAGCTTCGGACATGCCGTCTGCAGCTTTCTCGATCTGCCAGAATACTTCCGGCTTCTCCGGGCTGCCGAAGTTCAGGTTGTCCGTAATCGCAAGCGGTTCTGCGCCGGAGCACACGATGTTGCGGGCAGCTTCCGCTACGGCGATCTGGCCGCCTACTTCAGGATCAAGATATACGTAACGTCCGTTGCAGTCCGTCGTCATCGCAAGACCTTTGCGGGTGCCGCGAATCGTAACCACTGCCGCGTCGGAGCCTGGTTGAACGGCCGTCGACGTACGAACCATGTAGTCATATTGGTTATATACCCACTCTTTGCTTGCCACAGTCGGCGAAGCGAGTACTTTTTCAAGAGCGCCGGTAAGATCGGTAATTTCTTCGAAAGCAGCTGCATCCACGCTTGCGTTCTCGCGGTAGTAAGCAGGCTCGGAAGATGGCTTGTTGTATACCGGGCACTCGTCAACGAGAGCTTTAACCGGCATGTCGGCAACTTGCTCGCCTTGGTGGAACAGGCGGAGACGGCCGTCGTCGGTAACTTTTCCGACTTTCTTGCAGATAACGCCCCAACGGTCGAAAATTTCTTGCGCTTGAGCTTCATGCTGAGGCTCAACAACGAACAGCATGCGTTCTTGCGATTCCGACAGCATCATTTCGTAAGGCGTCATGCCTGTTTCGCGCTGCGGAACTTCATCCAGGTACAATTCCAGGCCGTTCCCGGCTTTGGAAGCCATCTCTGCGCTCGAGCAAGTGAGGCCCGCTGCGCCCATATCTTGAATACCGAGTACGATGCCGGAGTTGATCAGCTCAAGCGTAGACTCCATAACGAGCTTCTCCATGAACGGATCGCCGACTTGCACCGCGGTACGTTTTTCTTCGGATTCTTCGGACAGCTCAACCGATGCGAATGTTGCACCATGGATGCCGTCGCGGCCCGTTGCCGGACCAACGTAGAATACCGGGTTGCCAACGCCTTTTGCCACGCCGCGCTGGATTTTGTCATGATCGATAAGACCTACGCACATCGCGTTAACGAGCGGGTTGCCTTCGTAGCTCTCATCGAACATCACTTCGCCTGCAACGGTAGGAATACCGATACAGTTGCCGTAGCCGGCGATGCCGCTTACGACGTTCTCGAACAAGTATTTCACGCGGTCATTTTCCAGCTTGCCGAAACGAAGCGAGTTCAGCAGAGCTACCGGACGAGCGCCCATGGAGAAAATGTCGCGGATAATGCCGCCTACGCCTGTTGCAGCGCCTTGGTAAGGCTCAACCGCAGACGGATGGTTATGCGATTCAATTTTGAATACAACCGCTTGGTTGTCGCCGATATCCACGATACCCGCGCCTTCGCCCGGCCCCATCAGGACGCGAGGGCCGGTGATCGGGAATTTCTTCAGGATTGGCTTGGAGTTCTTGTACGCGCAATGCTCGGACCACATAACGCTGAATACGCCGATTTCCGTATAGTTGGGTGTACGGCCGAGAAAACCGCAGATAAGCTCAAATTCGTAATCCGATACACCGAATTGTTGATAGATCTTTTGCTCGACGATTTGTTCAGGCGTCGGTTCCTTAGCCGTTAATTGCTGCGCCATGTTGTTCCCTCCATGCATTCAAAATCGATGTAAACATCCGTTTGCCGTCTTCCGAGCCGAGGATTTGGTCAACCGCGCGCTCCGGGTGAGGCATCATGCCTACGACATTGCCCTTCTTGTTGCTGATGCCCGCAATGTTCTCTACCGAACCGTTCGGGTTCGTGTCGCCCGCGTAACGGAATACGATCTGGTTGTTCGCTTTCAGCTCAGCCAGCGTTGCGTCGTCGCAATAGTAGTTGCCTTCGCCGTGAGCAATCGGAATATCGATAATCTCGCCTTGCGAGTATTGGTTCGTAAACGCTGTGCCGTTGTTCACTACTTCAAGAAGCTGCTGCTGACAACGGAATTTAAGGCCTGTGTTGCGAATCAGTGCGCCTGGCAGAAGGTTAGCTTCGGTCAGGATTTGGAAACCGTTGCAGATGCCAAGGATGAACTTGCCTTGCTCTGCCGCTTTTACAACTTCGTTCATTACCGGAGCGTAACTAGCCATTGCGCCGCAGCGCAGGTAGTCGCCGTAGGAGAAGCCGCCCGGTACAAGAATCGCGTCATAACCGGAAAGGTCAGTCGCCGTATGCCATACATAATCAACCTCTTGGCCGATTGTATCTTCTACCGCTTTGAAGCAGTCAATGTCACAGTTGGAGCCGGGGAATACGAGAACCGCAAACTTCATCGATTATCCCTCCAATTCAAAACGGAAATCTTCGACTACCGTGTTTGCCAGCAGCTTTTCGCACATAACTTTCACGCGTGCTTCCGCTTCCGCGCGGTCGTTCGTGTCGAGCTGAAGCTCCAGGTATTTGCCGATGCGGACTTTATCCACTTCCGCGAAGCCCATCGTGTGCAGCGAGCCTTGAACGGCTTGACCTTGCGGGTCGAGTACATTTTCTTTAATCGTGACGTAGACTTTTGCTTTCATAGTAGGGCCTCCTGAAAATGGTTTTTCCGGTCGTGAGGTGGGACGTGCTGGCAGCCGTTAGTTCGCTCGGTCGCAAGGGTATCTCTCTACGTCGCTGTTGAAATCGGAAAATTTGATTAGAACCGCTCAGCGGTTATTTTCCGAATTTCAAAGGCGAGCGCTATCGCTCTCCGATAGATACCCTTACTCCCTTACTCCCGGCAGCCGGACTTCCAACACCCTCCCGGGTAGTCGTGTGAGCAGCATTGGGGCGTTAGCGCACTATCGTGCTCAACGCCATAAAAACATAAGAACGTACATCGATATATCAATAAACTAACTAATAAATATATTAATTAACTAATATACAGATAAATAATTGCGATCTATCCGAGCGAACGGCCGGTTAAACGGCTGTAAATGTCGAGGTAACGATTAGTTGTTTCGTTTACGACGGATTCGGGAAGAGGAGCCGGTTTGCTGTCTCTATCCCAGTCGGAGCCGAGAAGGTAAGTACGGACCGGTTCTTTGTCCATGCTGTCGATCTCGATATCGTAAGCGTAGTTGTTCTCCGCCCAGAAACGCGAGGAATCCGGGGTAAAGATCTCGTCGATCAGAATGACTTTGCCGTCGATCAGTCCGAATTCGAATTTGCAGTCGGCAAGGATAATGCCATGCTTCGCGCAATATTCGTGAGCGAATTCGTACAGCTTGATGCTGCGGTCGCGAAGCTCTTCAGCGAGCTCGGCGCCAACCATCTCCTGCATCCGCTCGAACGGAATGTCCTCGTCGTGGCCCACGTCGTTTTTCGCTGCCGGCGTAAAGATCGGCTGAGGGAAGCGCTCGTTCTTGCGCATGCCTTCGGGCAGCTCGATGCCGTTGATCGCGGACGTTTGCTGGTATTGTCTCCAGCCGCCGCCGGTGATATAGCCGCGAACGACGCATTCAATATCGATACGCTCCGCTTTTTTCGTCACCATGATCCGGTCCTTCAGAAGCTCGGGCGCCGTCACGATATCCCCAAGCTTCTCGACGTCCGTGTGTACGACATGGTTCGTCTGAATGCCGGCCGTTTGCTCGAACCAGAAAGCGGACAGGCGGTTCAGCACGTTGCCCTTTTGCGGGACAGCCGGATCCAGCACATAGTCGAATGCCGAGATGCGGTCCGTCACGACGATCAGGTAATGCTCGCCAAGATCGTAAAGCTCGCGGACCTTGCCTTTATACAGCAGCGGAGCTTTGATGTAGTCCGCCGCGGTGGATAAAGCTTGCGATTGTGCAGTCATTCTTCCTCGAATCCCCTTTGCCCTTTAATTCAAGCCAAGACGCGTAAAGATGGTATTCACATGCTTCAAGTGCCAAGCCGGATTGAAAGCATCTTCGATCTCTTCCGCCGACAGAAGGCTAGTAATTTCCGGCGTCGATTCGATAATGTCGCGGAATTGGCGCTGTTCTTCCCACGCCTGCATTGCGCGCGGCTGAACCGTATCGTAAGCTTGCTCGCGGCTGAGGCCTTTGTCGATCAGCTTCGTCATCACGCGGCCGGAGAACGGAACTCCAAACGTGCGCTGCATGTTTTTCTTCATATTTTCAGGGAACACGGTCAGGTTCTGAATGATGTTGCCCAGACGGTTCAGCATGTAGTTCAGAAGCATCGTTGCATCCGGCAAAATAACGCGTTCAGCCGAAGAGTGGCTGATGTCGCGCTCATGCCACAGCGGTACGTTCTCGTAAGCGGTCAGCATGTGGCCGCGGATGACGCGGGACAGGCCGGAGATGTTCTCGCAGCCGATTGGGTTGCGTTTGTGCGGCATTGCGGACGAGCCTTTTTGGCCTTTTGCGAAAGCTTCTTCCACTTCGCGGAATTCGCTCTTCTGCAAAGCGCGGATTTCCGTAGCGAATTTATCAAGCGATGTTGCAACAAGCGCAAGCGTCGCCATGTATTCAGCATGACGGTCACGCTGAAGGGTTTGCGTCGAGATTGGAGCCGGGCTGATGCCGAGCTTTTTGCAAACGAACTCTTCCACGAACGGATCGATGTTTGCGTAAGTACCGACAGCACCGGAAATTTTACCGAATTGAACGCCGTTTGCCGCATGCTCGAAGCGCTCGAGATTGCGTTTCATTTCTTCATGCCACAGCGCCATCTTCAGGCCAAACGTGGTTGGCTCGGCATGAACGCCGTGCGTGCGGCCCATCATAGGCGTATCTTTGTATTGGATCGCTTTCTCGCGAAGGATCGAGATGAAACGTTCGATGTCTTTTTTGAGAATCGCGTTTGCTTGAAGAAGCAGGTAGCCGTTCGCCGTATCGACAACGTCAGTCGAAGTCAGGCCGTAATGAACCCATTTACGCTCCGGACCGACCGTCTCGGATACCGCGCGCGTGAACGCGATGACGTCATGGCGGGTTTCCTGCTCGATTTCGTAAATGCGGTCGATATTGAAAGTAGCGGCTTTGCGAAGCGCTTCTACGTCTTCTCTCGGAATAACGCCAAGCTCAACCCAAGCCTCGCAGGAGCAAAGCTCAACCTCGAGCCATGCCTGGAATTTGTTCTGCTCCGTCCAAATTGCTCTCATTTCCGGTCTGCTGTAACGCTCTAACATGTACCGTTCACACCTTCCAAATAGTTGTCTCTTCTATCCAATCAAGCGCCTGCTGCACATCGCCGGCAAGCACGTTTACATGGCCCATTTTACGTTTGAATACGGCATCCTTCTTGCCATACAGATGAACCTTTGGAGCAACTTTTAATCTGGCCGCCGCTTCATCATGCTTCGCCATTCGCGCAAGCAGCGGCTCTACATGCTGTCCAAGGACGTTCACCATAACAACCGGCGTCAGCAGCCCCGTATCGCCCAGCGGCAGGTTGCATACCGCGCGAACATGCTGTTCGAACTGCGAGGTCCGGCAAGCTTCCATCGTATAGTGGCCGCTGTTATGCGGGCGCGGCGCCAGCTCGTTGACGAACAGCTCCCCATCCGCTGTCAGGAACAGCTCTACGGCAATCAGGCCAACTACGCCAAGCCCTTCCGCGATCTTCATCGCCAGCTTCTCCGCTTCCTGCTGAACGCTTTCCGCAATGCGGGCCGGAACGATCGACAGATGCAAAATATTCTCGACATGAATATTTTCCGCAGCGGGGAACGCTTTTATCTCGCCTTGAGGACTTCTTGCGGCAATAACGGATAATTCTTTGTCAAACTTAATGAATTGCTCCAGCACTAGCTCTACGCCGGCACGGCTTAACGTCTCGTACGCTTCTTCAATTTCGTCAAAGCTCCGAATCACCCATTGCCCTTTGCCGTCATATCCGCCCATTGCCGTCTTCAGCACGCATGGAAGTCCAAACTTCTCGGCCGCGGCGCGAAGCTCTTCGCTGCTCCGGATTTCGCTGTACGGGGCAACCCGTACGCCCGCCGCTTCGATCGCGCGCTTCTCGCGTAGCCGGTGCTGCGTCGTATAGAGCAGCTCGCTGCCCTGCGGCACGTACGATTCCGACATAAGCATCGCCGCCACATTGGCATCGACATTCTCGAACTCGTACGTGATGACGTCCGCCCGGCGCGCCAGCTCGCGAGCCGCTTCGCGGTCGTTGTAAGCAGCGACGATCTGTTCCGCTACTTGTCCGCAAGGCGCGTCGGCTGTCGGGTCAAGCGCTACGAAGCGGTAACCCATCGCGCTGCCTGCGAGCGCCATCATCCGGCCAAGCTGTCCGCCGCCCAGCACGCCAATGGTGCTGCCCGGCAAAAGCGTCCGTTTGTTCTCTTCCATCATCATAATGTCTCACTGCTTTCCAGCACTTCCTGCTTGATCCGCTCGCGCCGCGCTTCCACCCGGGCTTGTACTTCAGGATCAAAAGCACCAAGCATTTGAGCGGCCAGCAGTCCGGCGTTTGTGCCGCCGGCATTGCCGATTGCTACCGTCGCAACCGGAATGCCGCCAGGCATTTGCACGATCGACAGAAGCGAATCAAGGCCGCTCAGATTCGAGGATTTGACTGGCACGCCGATTACCGGCAGAATCGTCTTCGCAGCAACCATGCCCGGCAAATGCGCGGCACCGCCGGCACCCGCAATGATGACTTTAAGACCGCGTTCTGCAGCCGATTCCGCGTATTCGAACATTAAATCCGGTGTCCGGTGAGCGGAAACGACTTTTTTCTCGTAAGGAATTTGCAGCTCTTCTAACACGTCGCAGGCAAGTTTCATTGTATCCCAATCCGACTTGCTGCCCATGATGACGCCTACTTTCGCAGACATGCGTTCAAACCTTCCTTCATCTATAAATTGTGTATATCCCGCGAAACGTAAAAATCCCGCGCCGCAACCATACTTTCTATGGATGCTGCCGGGACCCGAGCAGATGGCAACAGTTGTCTTTACTTCAATCACTAGAATTTCGCAAGTGCAAAGACAGCATAAGGCTGCCCTGTTAAAGGGGCAACCTGTCTATTTGTTCCATCAACTCGTAGTCCGAAAAATATGGTTTTCGGGTAGATACTTTCGGGCCTTTTTCCCGAGGATATACGAGATCTTTCAACCTATTTACGGATCATTCGACGAATGTTCCGCCTTAACCTATTTCAGTTTATCCAATCCCCCTATGTCTGTCAATGAAAAGCGTATAAAATACGAACATTAAAATAATTTAGTTCAAATAAAGTTCGTTTTTGTCTTAAATTGCAAGGATTCCCCTTACCTTTTTCTGCCGTTATCAATTTATTTGACTTGGTTTTAAGTTGGGGGAGCTGCCGAATAGAATAGTAGAGGAAGAATCCGAATCATTAAAGGAGGCGAGAGGCGATGTTGGTCTATACCGTCAAAAGGCAGGATACCGTGCAGAGTCTGGCGCAGCTGTACAGCTTATCCCCCGAAGCTATCCTTGCCGCCAATGGCATGCAGGCAACCGAGCCTCTCGTCGCCGGACAAACGCTCATTATCCCCATTGAGGCTGACAGCCATCAGGTTATTCCGGGAGAAACCTTATGGACGATCTCGCAAAAATACGGTATCACCTTACAAGAGCTGGCCAGAGTTAACCATATCGCCAATCCCGCCCTTATTCTTCCCGGCATGCGGCTCCGCATTCCGAATCCGCGGAAGATGACTATTGAAGCGAACGGCTATGCCGAGCCTGCCGTCTCGGCTGCGGGCATTACCGCCAGCGCGGCTGCGGCGGCCCGACATCTGACCTGCCTTAGCCCCTTCAGTTATCAGGTTAGGCCCGACGGCTCGCTTAGCGCTTTGAATGATTTGCCGACTATTCAGGAAGCCTACCGCGGGCGGGCGGCACCCATGATGGTTATTACGAATTTTGACGGCTATGCGTTCAGCCCAAGCCTGGTCCATTTTATTTTGACGAACGAAGCCGTGAAGGAACGTTTGATCCATGGGATCCTATACGTCATGCGAGTGAATAAATATTGGGCTCTTAATGTAGATTTCGCTTTTATTCCGGCTGCCGACCGCAAGCTGTATCATCAGTTCCTGGAACGGCTTGCCGGCTCTCTTCATGCCATCGGATGCCTCGTCTCCTCTACCCTGCCGCCGGTCAATTCCCCTGATCAGGACGGACAGCTCTTCGAAGGACAGGATTACGCCGAGCACGGCCGGATTATGGATTTTGTTATCCTTATGACTTACGAATGGGGATGGGCGGGCGGACCGCCGATGGCGGTTGCTCCAAAGAATGAAGTGGCCAAAGTGCTGAACTACGCGATATCGCTGATCCCGTCCAGAAAAATCATGCTAGGGATGCCGCTCTACGGTTACGATTGGACACTCCCTTATATCCCGGGTCAGGATTGGGCGATGTCCATCGGTTCGGGCAATGCGGTACGAAGAGCTGCCAGGTATGGCGCGGCTATTCAGTACGATCCAATTTCGGAATCGCCTTATTACGGCTACAGGGATGAGTATGGACGCGACCATCAGGTCTGGTACGAGGATGCGAGGAGCGTGCAGGCGAAGCTTGATTTGGTCAAATGCTATCATCTGCGAGGGGTAAGCGCCTGGGTGCTTGATGTTCCGTTTCCTGCGTTCTGGCAGGTACTTGAGCACAACTTTCATGTATATAAGCCTGTGAAGTAAGTGACGGTAAATGCGTGCAAACTGCCTGATCCGCCTCAGACCCGCCCCGTCCTGGATATCCCTTAACGATGCCGCACATCGTAAAGATGGTCAAAATGCCTTATAACGGAAGCCTTAACGATGCGGCGCATCGTTAAGGCGTTCAGCGATAATGCAAAAACAAACCGGCCGTGCAGAATTAATCTGCACGGCCGCCTTTTATATTCACCTATTGGTGCGCAGCTTGGCGTTTAACCAAACCTTATTTCGATTGGGTAGCGGCAAGCTGAGCTTTCGCTTGACCTTCGGAAGATTCATTTACTACGGTAGCCGGTTCTTCATGCGGTTTTACCTTGCGGATGAAGAAGGCCAACGCGAGTGCCGCAACAGCAAACCAAGTTGCTACAACGAACGAGTGGTTGATACCCACAATCATCGCTTCTTGCGTTACATGCCCCATAGCAACCTTGTCATTAGGATCAATGCCTTGCGATACAATCATGCTCTTCGCTTCGGATGCCGTTTTGTTCGTCATCAGCGTAACGAGGAATGCCGTACCTAACGCGCCTGCTACGTTGCGAAGCGTTTGCGACATCGCCGAGCCATGGGCGTTCAGACGCTGCGGCAGCTGGTTCATGCCCGCAGTCTGAATCGGCATCATCAGCATGGACATACCGAACATCCGCAGGGTATACATCGTAATCAGGAAGCCGTAAGTCGTATGATCCGTCAGTTGACTGAATTCATAAGACGAGTAGACGGTAATAATAAGACCGGCAACCGCCAGCCAGCGCGCACCGACTTTATCGAAGATCATGCCGGTGATTGGCGACATAATCCCCATGAGGATTGCACCCGGCAGCAGAAGCAAACCGGATTTAAGCGGCGTAAAGCCCATAATATTTTGCAAATAAATTGGCAGTAGAATCATACCCGAGAACATCGCCATCGTAATGATTACGTTAATGACAGTCGTCAGGGAGTACATATTGTACTTGAACACGCGCATTTCGAGAATCGGTTTCTTAACAACAAGCTGATACCATACAAAGGAAATCAAGGCAACAACCCCGATGATCAAGCTTGTGTACACGGTTGCGTTGTTCCAGCCGTCCGTACCCGCATCGCTAAAGCCGTACAGCAGGCCGCCAAATCCGAGAGTAGACAAAACAACGGCGAGAAGATCCAGCTTGGATTTGGCTGTCTTAGTGACATTCTTCATCGAAATGGCGCCGTAAACCAGACCAAACAGCGACAGCGGCAATACAATGTAGAACAATACGCGCCAGTCATAATGCTCAACAATCCAGCCCGACAGCGTTGGACCAACAGCCGGTGCGAAGATCATCGCGATCCCCATCATGCCCATTGCCTTGCCGCGTTGCTCAATCGGGAAAATCGTCAGGAAGATGATGGACATCAGCGGCATCAGAATACCTGCGCCCGCTGCCTGAATAATACGTCCTGTAAGCAGGGTTTCAAAGTTTGGCGCCAAGGCGCTGACGATGGTACCTGCCGTAAATAAACTTGTTGCGACGACGAATAATGACCTTGTTGAAAACCGGCTGATCAAATAAGCACTAATTGGAATAAGGACGCCATTGACAAGCAAATAACCGGTGGACAGCCATTGTACCGTATTCGCGCTGACCTTCAGGTCAGTCATGATACTCGGAAGCGCAACGTTAAGGAGCGTCTGGCTCAACAGCGCTACGAAGGCTGCGATAAGCACCGATGCGACGATCGGGCCTCTTTTTAATGCCGCTACAGCATTACTCATAGGGTCTTTCTCTCCTCTTTCTATGTTTGTGTGATTCAAGCTAAATGCTATTTGTTATCCATATTCGCAAGCAGCTGGGTAAAAATTCTCCTCAGATGCTGAATATCTTCTTCAGGCAATACATTGAAAAAGGAGGAAAATGTCTCTTTCTGCGACTCGAGTATGTCGTCAACGACCTCCTTGCCCTTAGCCGTTAATTCAATGTATACGACCCTGCGGTCGTCATTTGCCCTCTCGCGGCTGATCAAATCTTCCGCCACCAGCTTATCGGCGATACCCGTAATAGCACCGGGGGTCAGTCCGAGAATATCGGCAAGTTCGGAAACCTTGAGGGAGCCCGATGTATGGAGGGTAAACAGCAGCTTGAACTGGGTATAGTTCATGCCCGTCATGGTTTTCCGGCTCCATTCGTTGTTTACGTTTTTCAGGAACGTCTTGAATTGTCCCATAAAACCAATCAGCTCTTCATTGGCATTCGTCATTGCCTCTCTCCTTTCCCGCCGATTGCTTGAACCGATAATCCATTAGCATTCAATATTTTAATACTAAATAAATTATTGGCAAAGCATTTACTAATATATATCTTTTTCATGAATCAGTCAATCCGTCCATGCAAAATTATTTTTCCAGCTTGGCTTCATCCATATTGGCCGTCAGCTTCGAGAAAATTCTTCTCAAATGCTGAATATCTTCTTCCGGAAGTCCGTCGAAAAAAGAAGAAAAAATTTCTTCGTGACACTCCATCACCCGGTTTACGAGCTGATCGCCTGCTTGAGTCAAAGCGATCATGACCACTCTCCGGTCATCCGTTGTCCGTTCGCGGCTGATCAAGCCTTCCGCCAGCAGCTTGTCGGCAATTCCTGTGATAGCGCCGGATGTCAATCCAAGCAAATCGGCAAGCTCCGATACTTTCAGGGGACCGGATGAATGAAGCGTGTATAACAGCTTGAACTGCGTCGCGTTCATGCCGACCATCGTCTTCCTGCTCCACTCGTTCGTGACATTCTTCAGAAACAACCGGAACTGGCCAATAAGATTAATCAGCTCTTCGCTGGCATTTGTCATTCCCTCACTCCTTTCAGGTTAGTGCAGTATATTGCCCAAAGCTATTTCATTAACTCTAAATATTTTATCACTAAATTAATTATAAATAAAGTATTCGCGTTGAAAAATTTGTTACGTCTTGTCCGTGTTTATATTTCCCAATTGGGCAACAAAAAAAGCGCCCTTGCGGGCGCCTTGGTTTTCTTAAGATTAAGATTCAAGCCAGGTTGTTTTTTCCGACGCCGGCGTACGCTTTGGTTCCGGCGGAGTCATATCCGGGTAACCCATGTAAACCAGCGCCACGATCTGCTCGTTCTGAGCCAGACCAAACGTATCGTTCATAAGCGGATGGTACATCGGGTCGCCGGAACGCCAGATTGCGCCCAACCCGTTCGCGTGCGCGGCAAGCAGCAAATTCTGAACTGCTGTATGCGATGCGGCAATTTCCTCTACCAGCGTGGCCCGCGGATCAGCGGACGGCGAGCAGACAACCGCAATCACAACCGGCGAACGGTAGGCTTTGACGCGCTCCTTGCGGAGACGCTCTTCCAGCTCGGGGCTTTCCCCTGCCCCAAGCGTTGCAAGCGCCACGCGCGCATAACCTTCGCCAAGCTTGGCGCGGCCGTCGCCCGTCATCACGATAAATCTCCAAGGCTGCGTATTATGGTGGCTTGGCGCCCAGGTTGCGGCTTCCAGCACCTTCTCAATTAGATTACGATCAACCGGATCTTGCTTGACGCGCCCAATGGAGCGTCTCGTTCGAATCGCTTCTTCCATATTCATGGTTTCTCCCCCAATCGTTTATTCAAGTGAAAACCGCTGCGCCGTCCTTAGGAGGAGCAGCTTACGTTTCGCGGATGAAATATAAGCATAGTATAGAGTAAACTTATACTTCCTTATATTTTAAAGTAGTTGACGTACTCGCCATACCCTTCCTTCTCCAGATCCGCTACCGGGATAAACCGGAGCGAAGCGGAGTTAATGCAGTAGCGAAGTCCGTTTGGTCCCGGACCGTCGTCAAATACATGGCCCAGATGGGAATCGCCTTCTTTGCTGCGCACCTCGGTGCGAACCATGAAGTGGCTGGTATCGAGCACCTCGGTAATCGCCGCTTCCTTCACAGGCTTGGTAAAGCTAGGCCAGCCGCATCCGGAATCGTATTTCTCGCGGGAGGTGAAGAGCGGCTCGCCCGAGACGATGTCGACATACAGGCCCTCTTCCTTGTGATCCCAAAACTCGCCCGTGAAAGGACGCTCCGTCGCATTGTTCTGCGTTACTTCATATTGCAGCGGAGTAAGGCGGGAGCGGAGCTCGCCTTCGTCTTTCTTAACCGTCCAATGCTTATTGATGAAAGCATCGCGGCCGGAGCCTTTGCGGTACATTTTATAACGGAACGGATTCGTCCGGTGATACCCTTGATGATAGTCTTCCGCCGGGTAAAACTCCTTAGCCGGCTCAATGGCTGTGACAATCGGCTTGTCGAATCTGCCGCTTGCCGCCAAAGCCGCCTTGGAAGCCTCCGCCTTCTGGCGCTGCTCTTCATTATAATAGAAGATAGCCGTCCGGTAGGATTCCCCGCGGTCATGGAATTGGCCGCCCGCATCGGTCGGATCAATCTGATGCCAGAACACGTCCAGCAGCTTCTCATAGGAATAAATCGACGGATCAAACGTAATATGAACAACTTCCGCATGTCCGGTTGTTTCGGAACACACTTCTTCGTACGTTGGATTTGCTTTATGGCCTCCGGAATAACCCGATACAACGGACAAAATACCCGGTGTTTCTTCAAACGGCGATACCATGCACCAGAAGCATCCTCCGGCGAACATGGCTTGTTCTACAGCTGCGGTCATGTTTCGATTACCTCCTAAAAAGAATTGCGAAGCAATTCTTGCTTCGTAAGCATACGCTTAATGAATTTTCACCCGAATTGCAAATTTTTAAAGCCAATTGTGATAATTCATGCTTCGAAAGCGTGAACTACGCGTAATTGTTATTATTATACCTTATCCTTCAATTCCCACAAAATGATTGGCTCTTTCCCTAGCAATCTTTGTTACAATGTAGTGACAGCCTTAACCTTGGGCATCGTTCGTTCGTCTAACATGATAGACTAGCTTAAATGCTGTTTTTGCAGTCCGTTCACTTCCCCATTAACGGAAAACGAGGTGAACGCCCATGAGCAATACCGCTTTAGAAACAAATGCTTCTTACGAAACGAAATCTCGCAAGGCTACCAAGCAGCGCGCTTTCGTCATCTTTGTATGTGTATGGGTTATTCTGATTGCCGCCGGCATTACCGGTGCGAAGCTATACAGCGAACATGTCCGGAAGCAGATTGCTGCCGACGTGGCACGCCAGACAGCCGCGCAAATTGCCGAGATGCAAAAGCAATACGATGACCGGATTGCCAAAGTGGAAACCGGCTATAAAGAAGAGCTGTCGCAATTGGAATCCAAGGTAGAGGCCCTCAACGAGCTGCTCACCTTCACGAAGGATAATGCTGATGTCAAAACCGATAACAGCAATAAGCTTTACACGCAATTAAACGAAGTGAAAAAGAAGCTGAACGAACTGCAAAAAAATCTGGATGTGCTCAAATGACGTTATCCATCCGAGCACTGAACCGAACGATGCTGCTGGCCTGCACACCGTTTGTCGCGATGCTGTTATGGCTTATGGTCACGAATATTTCCATCGTCCTTCCGGACAACCTTATCCCGGAGGCTAACACTCAGCAAGAAACTGCCGAAGACCATGCGAAATCTGTCGCCAGCGGACTCGACCAGGCCCATCAGACGGCTGCAGCGACAAGCGCCTCCATCAAAAAGCAGCTAAAGCTGTATAACCAGACAAACGCCGATATGAAACAGATCGTCAATACGGCAACCGCCCAGGCTAACCGCCCGTTAGTGATTTACGACAGGATCATTACCGGACGGCTTGGATCACCTTCGGGGACGATCAGCTCGGACAAGCTGACCGCGCAATTATTCTACATAAGAGCCGACAACTTCCAAAGCTATGCGCTGAAGATCAAGCTCAAATCAGGTGACGCGATGAAAATGGTACTCGGCAACGATAAGGTAGGCGGTGCCGAAACAACGCTGGCTGCCGTACAGCGTTACGGCGCCGTGGCCGGCGTGAATGCCGGCGGCTTTGCCGATGGCGGTGGCAAGCGGTACCCGCTCAGCACAACCATTCTGAACGGCGACTATGTAGAAGGCTTCGAGCCAACCCGTGCCGATCTGTTCTTTGTTGGCCTAAACGCCAGCAACAAGCTCGTTGGCGGCAAATTTACAAGCAAGCAGCAGCTGGATAACCTAAACGTCAAATTTGGCGCGTCGTTTGTTCCCGTGCTTCTGAAGAACGGTAATCCTACAACGATACCAAGCAAGTGGCAGAGCAGTCCAACGCGTGCGCCCCGCACCGTTATTGCAAACTACAAGGACGGGCAGCTGCTTATCCTCGTAGCGGACGGCCGCAACGAAGGCGGGAGCTCCGGCGCAACGCTGGCCGAGATGCAAATTCTGCTGCAGCGGTTCGGCGCCGTTGACGGCTACAACCTGGACGGCGGCGGCTCCTCGTCGCTGATCTGGAACGGACGCGTTATTAACAAGCCTTCCGACGGGCAGCTTAGAAAGCTCCCCACGCACTTTTTATTTTTTAAATAATTAGAGGCAAACAAAGAAGTCCGGGTTCAATAAAGCCTGGACTTCTTTGTTTGTCGGCATTTTGTTGTCGGCAACTGCCATTTAAACGCAATAAACTAGAGACCGCTCTTACAATGATGAGGGTGGTCTCTTTTTGCCCCCCCGCAGCCTAGCAAATGGATGCAATAATGAGCCTAGACTCATTATTTATGAGGCTTTCCGCTCTATAGTGCTCCGCAGCAGGACAACCGCTGGACAACAGTAAGGCCAAGCATCACTATTTATGAGGCTCACCGTGCGAATAAGGCGGAGAAGCTCATTAATCCAGCTTTCCGCCTGGGTACAGTACTTTTTACGGCAGATAGCTTCACTATTAATGAACTTTCCCGCCGCTTGCTTTATAGAGCAAGGCGTATAACGTTGCCACCCCTTGACGCCGTTTCGCTCCGGGCAGCAGAAAACAAAAAAGCAGCGCCGGTCCAGCGCTGCTTTTTTGTTTCTTCTATATATAATACTATTCGGTTCCCATGATCACGTAGCGGCCAATGATAAGAATAGCCAGGATCCACATGAGCCAGTGAACTTTGTATTTGCCTTTGTTCGATACGTTCGCGACTGTCGCCAGAACAACGTACGATACGATACCAAACGAGATACCGTTAGCGATGCTGTAAGTGAACGGCATAAGCGCCAGCGTCAGGAACGAAGGAATCGCGTATACCATATCGGAGAAGTCGATTTCCTTCACCGATTGAAGCATCAATACGCCAACGATGATCAATGCTGCGTTAGTTGCAGCCGCAGGAACCAGTGCAACGACCGGCGACAGGAAGATTGCGAGCAAGAAGCATACGCCTGTAGTGATCGAAGTCAGACCTGTACGTCCGCCTTGCGCAACGCCAGCCGAGCTTTCCACGAAAGCCGTTACCGTGCTTGTGCCAAGCAGCGCTCCGCCGCTTACGGCCACGGCGTCAACAAACATCGCTTTACCAACGCGTTTTTTGCCTTCAACCGGATCTTTCATAAAGCCTGCACGGTTCGCTGTACCAACCAGCGTTCCGAATGTATCAAACAGTTCAACGAATGTGAATGTCAGGACGACCGTTACGATACCAACTTCGAATACGCCAGGGAAGTCGAAGTGACCGATGTTCATCGTGGAGAAGTCAGGCACCCACGTTTGATTCGTAAAGGTTTTCTTGAAATCAACTTGACCAAGGATGATCGAAAGCACGGTAGTGCCGAGGATCCCCCACAGAATGGCGCCCGGTACTCGCATAACCATCAGAATACCGATAATGAACAGGGCAACTACGGTCATAATAACCGTTTCGTTTGCGAAGCTGCCGATATGGATAACCGTTTCCGAACCGGAAACATCCGTATAAGCATTTGCTTTAATATCGCCAAAGGCTGTTACGGCAACCGTCATCAGGCCGCTGCCTTTCAAGCCTACAATGGTAATAAACAAACCGATACCAACCGTAATCGCATGCTTCAAGCTGTCCGGTACGGCCGTAATCAGCATTTGACGGATTTGCGTCAGCGTCAGGATGATAAAGATAATACCCGAAATAAATACCGCTGTCAGACCCATAGCAACCGAGATTGGCTTGTCAGTAGCCTGCGAAGCAATAACGGTTGAAGCGAAGTAAGCGTTAAGGCCCATGCCAGGCGCCAAAGCGACCGGGAAGTTAACGAACAAGCCCATTGCAATCGTGAAAATGCCTGCCGCAATTGCCGTTGCCAGGAATACTGCCGTCCAGTCGAGACCCGTTGGCGTCAGGATGATCGGATTGACTGCCAGGATGTAAGCCATCGTCATGAAGGTAGTCAGACCCGCCATAATTTCCGTTCTGAAGTTTGTACCATGTTCCTTGAACTTAAAGAACCGTTCCATTTTCCCATT
Organism: Paenibacillus sp. MMO-177; assembly: GCF_037147795.1. Lineage (NCBI taxonomy): Bacteria > Bacillati > Bacillota > Bacilli > Caryophanales > Paenibacillaceae > Paenibacillus > Paenibacillus sp. MMO-177. The sequence continues at coordinate 165,515 of NZ_JBBCUR010000008.1, forward strand.
AACCCCCCAAAAATGTGTACAAGCAACAAAGCCTAGGAAAGATGCGCAAATACGCATTTATCTCCTAGGCTCTGCAAAAAGGGGAAAAGTATACCGCGGACCGAGTCAATGTCATTCCATTAAAATGGAATAACAATGCGCGGCAACTCTTCCACTGTTTCGTAGCCTGATCATTTACGGTGATCGAGTAGAGACTCTCAAGCCAATTCTTGAGATTATACGAAAAGTTATTATTAAATTAGTTGTTATCCGTAAATTAATATAATAAGTAACCTGCAGCTTGTCAATGAATTTTTACGAACGTTCGTCTCAATTTAAAAAGCTAACATTCGTCTTTTACCGAAATACTGGTAGTTCATTCGTCCCGGTTCTGGCATAAAGTTACATCCATGAGCGATTGATGGGGTGTGATGGACAATTGTGCAAACAAAAAAGCCGCAGGAATGCGGCTTTTGAATGATCGTTTAAGCTTTAAAAAAACTTGGCAGGTACTTCTTGTTCGCTTCCAGCATTTCGCCAAGCAGGATTTTGGCGACGGAAACGCTTGGCACCAGGGGATGATGCGCCATGGCCTGGAGCGCAACCCCGCGGTCTCCCGTAACCGCGGCTTCGATGGTAAGCGATTCGTAAGTTTTTACCGCGTGAAGCAGACCCTTGATCTGCTCCGGAACCCGCTGCAGCGGCAATGGAATCGGACCTTGCGCGGTCACCACGCAGTTCACCTCGATGCTCGCATCCTGCGGCAGGAAATCGATGATTCCGCCATTGCGGACGTTCAGCGTCTGGATGTCTCTGCGGTCCGTGTAGAGGGAGTGCATCAAATTTACAGCCGCTTCGGAATAAAAGGCTCCGCCCCGCTTCTCCAGCTGCTTCGGCTTTTCCTTCAGATTTACGTCTTTGTACAGCTCGAACAGCTCTTCCTCCACCCGGCTGACGACATCGGCACGCGTGCCGTCTTTCTCCATAGACTCCTTCATCTCGGCGTACATCGTATCGGTCATGTAGAAGTATCGCAGATAATACGTCGGAAGCGCGCCAAGCGAGCTCAGGAAATCCGGATCCCAATCAAAGGCGGTAACATTCGTAGCGGAGTAGTCTTTTCCCCCGCCAATCATCTCCGGCAGTTTGTCTTCGCCGTTCACGTAGGCGGACGTAATCCAGTGCAGATGGTTGATGCCCGCAAACTCCGGCAGCACTTCGCGCTCCGAGACGCCGTATTGCTTGGCGAGATACTTCTGGAAGTTGATCGGCGAGTTGCATAGCCCGACCGTTTTCACCTTGCTGTGCTTCAGCACCGCTTCCGTCACAATACCGGCCGGATTCGTAAAGTTCAGCATCCACGCATTAGGCGCAAGCTCCTCGATATCCCGGCAAATATCCAATATAACCGGGACCGTCCGAAGCGCCTTGAACATCCCGCCCGGACCTGTCGTCTCCTGGCCGATAACGCCATGCTTGATCGGAATATGCTCATCCCGGCGTCTTGCTTCCAGAAGACCGACGCGCATCTGCGTTGTCACAAAGTCCGCTCCGGCGATCGCTTCGCGGCGGTTCAAGGTCAAGCGCACATCAATGGGCACGCCTGCCTGCTCCACCATCCGCTGCGCCAGCTTTCCGACAATCTCCAGCTTGTGGCGCCCCTCTTCAATATCAACAAGCCACAGCTCGCGAATCGGCATTTCCTCATAGCGTTTAATAAAGCCTTCAACGAGCTCCGGCGTATAAGAGGAGCCTCCTCCAATTACGGCTACCTTTAGTCCTTGTTTGGTTATAGTCATGAGATAGTCTCCTTAAAAGAATGATCCACCCAAACGGCCGTAAAGGCTGTTCGTGATGATTCTTGCTTCGTAAGCATTGGCTCAAGGTGAAACGGCTTCGCCGTCCTTAGGCGAGGCAGCGCGTTTCAATCAGGAGAATTCTAAGAATTTAAAAAGTGATCCGGCGCAATGCCGCATCCGTCTCCGCCGAAATCGTAATGCCGCTGCTGTCCATCGCGCTCATTAACGCTCCAATGACCGGATCGATAGTGAGCTTTACGATGCTTGCATGCGGGGCCGTGGCCGCAACCGATGCTTTGATTGCGTCAACCATATGCGGGGAGCTGCCTTTGGCGAGTACGCTTCCGGTTAAGACCACATCAAAGCTGTCCTGCTCCATGCCAAGCCTTCGAATCAAGGCATTAACGGCATTCCCGTGCTCATGTCCGGCCCCTTCGAGGATCCGGATGGCCACCTTGTCGCCTAGAGAGGCCGCTTCAAACATCGTTAGCGACAGCGACTTTGCTGGACGAACTCCGTTATCGAGCGCATCCTCGTACATCTCCCGGACGGAGGAATACCCCATCTGCCGGGGTACCAGCTCCGTCAGAATGGTTGGGAGCTCCCGTCCCTCCCAGCTACGCACCGCCGAGCGAAAAGCATGAATCGCCAGATCCGTGCCGGAGCCTTGGCCGTCTCCGAACAAATAGCCGAACCCGCCGTACTGCAGCTCTTCGCCCTTGGCATTACGCGCCGCGGCGTTAAAGCCCGTGCCGCTTATAATCACCGCGCCATAGGATTGATGAGTACCCGCACGCATGCCAATCATCGTATCGCAAGCAATGTCGTAACGTGGGAAATTCAGAGATGCGATCATCGGACGGAGAATCGCGTAATCCGGTTCGCGGTCCGCTCCGGCAAGGCCGAAATAGGCAAAGTCGACTTCCTCTTTGGCAACGCCTGCCTGACGAAGCGCCTCCGAACAAGCCCGGTCAATTTCTGTTCTTGCCGCTTCAAAGGCCGTCTGATGATTGCCGTTGCCGCCGCTGCCTCTGCCTAGCACGCGGCCGTTCTCATCCGCAAGCAAAGCATGCGTCTTGCTGCCGCCGGCATCTATTCCAAGAAACAACATCGTAGCCACGCCCCTTACCGCTTTATAAAAGATATATATAGAGAATAAAAGAAAAGAACACCGCTCTTCTACTGACAAAGAACGATGTTCTGATACAATCTTACTGTTTTTGAGATTAGCGATGGGGCCGTAGCTCCGACGGAAGCTTCCCGATATGCTGCTTGAACAGCCTGTTGAAATTCGATAAATTGCGAAATCCGGTAGATTCCGCGATTTCGATAATTTTCTTGTCCGAGGACTCCAGCAGACGAACCGCCGCGGACAGCCTCAGCTGAATCAGATAGTCCATCGGCGAAGTGCCAACCGTCTGGACGAATAAGGCGCTGAAGCGAGACGGACTAAGATGCGCGGCTGTTGCCAGTTCTTTTAACGTCCAGGGGTAGGCAATATCCGCCTCTATGGTGTTTAGCGTTAAGCGTACCGTATCCATTCCCCGGATATGGGACGAACGGCGCTCCTGTTTCTTGGCGAAGTAACGATTGACAAACGCCATAAACTGCACGAGCTGCGACCGGATCACCGCTTCGTAATGCGGCTCCCTGCCGGTAAATTCGCTGCGCATTTCCTCTATCGCCGCACCTAGCCGAGGCAGCATCGGATGACCGCGGTCAAGCAGGTTATCGAATCGCATTCCGATCTCGCGGAAGGGGATCAGAAGCTCGGTATCATAACGCTGCTCCAAGGCAAAATACGCCGGGTCAAACATAATGATCGTCATGACCAGCCCTTCATTCTCGAAGGCACGATGCAGATCATTCGAGTTGATGAGGAGAATATCCCCTTCCCGGAAGTCATACCTCGCACCGTTAATCAGATAGTAGCCGCTTCCCCGGCTAATATAATTAATCTCCAGAGCCGTATGCCAATGCAGCCGCTGAAACAGCGGGCTGACGCCTTCCGACTGCGAGATGACAATGGGAAAAGCCGGCGGCAGCTCAATCAAATCGCGAGAGACGGTAGGGATCGGCTTCATGGCAGTGCCTCCTGGGAGAGTAGTTACAAGTAGTATATTTTACATTCAACTAACATAACAACTCCATCGCCTAACACCCCCTTGATGGTAGGCTTGTACACTTGATCATGCCCCTGCTTCATCTTTGGGCAACACATTTGCAGACTGGTGGTGTAATAACGTTTTGAAATTCAACAAACAAGCTCGAATCGTATTCCCTATGGTTCTCTCGGTAAGTATCCTGTCTACAGGTCTTATTGCACCCATTCCTAAAGCAGCGGCCGCCGATACGGGTGCCACGCAAGCGCAAGGCCAGTGGCTGACCGGCGAATTCCACGCCCATACCATTGAATCCGACGATGCCCAAAGCTCGCTCGAATCGGTGCTTGATCACGGCCTGACAACCTACGGCCTCGATTTTATCATGCTGGCTGATCATTTGCGCTCCTCTAAAAGAGACGATACCGGCGCCGATATTCCCGGCGGTCCGATTCCGTTATCGAAAGGGCTGCTCCAATATCAGGTTCCAAAAATAAAAGCTTTGCAGGATGCAGGCAAATATGCCGGCAAGACGATATTTTCCGGCTTCGAATGGGATATTCCTTCGCATGAACACGGCTCCGTTGGCATTCTCACGGATGAACCGGGCTCCGAAGCGGCGCTGAAAGCCGCGAATCAATTCGAATACCTGTTCACGAACCGCGATGCAGCCTGGTTTAACCCTGCCGATGTTCTGCAGTGGGAGGCCGCGGATGACCGGGCCTACAGTACGCATACGGATAGCCTGACCGCAATTAATTGGCTGAAACGCAACTACCCGGAGACCAGCTACATGATCGTCAACCACCCTTCACGCGGCGTAGGCAAATACAAGATTTCGGACTTCCGCGACTGCCGCTCCGGACATCGCGTTTGGCTTCGAGGGCATGCTCGGCAATCAAATGGAGCCGGACCGCGGCGGCTATAACTCGGCGTACGATCCCGCTAATCCAACGGCTAACAATAACTATAAGAACCGTTCCTACGGCGGTGTCGATTACATGGTAGCGAAGGTTGGAGGAGTCTGGGACTCCCTGCTTGGCGAAGGCCGCAAATTCTGGAATTTCGCGAATTCGGACTACCATTTCAAAACCATCGATACCAACTCTAGCGGCTACTGGCCGGGCGAATACGCTAAAAACTATATATGGAGCGAAGGAAAATCCACGCAGGATATTCTGAACGGCATGCGCTCGGGCAAATCGTTCTCCGTCTTTGGCGACCTGATTAACGCCTTGGACTTCCGCCTTGCGGACGGCGGCGCAAACGCAGAAATGGGCGAAACCCTGCAGGCAACCGAAGGGGATAAGCTTACGCTGACGATTAAGTTCAAAAGCCCCGAGACGAATAACTACGAGAATCCGGTCAACAGCGGACAGTCCGGCAGCATGAAGCCGGCAGTTGATCATATCGACCTGATTGCAGGCGATGTGACCGGCCCGGCGGAGAAAGGAACTCCGGCCTACGACAAGGATACGAATGATTCCACCCGAGTCGTTGCCACTTTCACCAGCGAGGACTGGACAACGGACGCAAACGGCTACAACGTCATCACTTACGACCTGCCGAAAGCAAGCAAGGATCAGTATTTCCGTCTGAGAGGCACAAATCTTGGAATGAACGTGCCGGGCGAGACGTTGGACGGCAATCCGCTGATCGATCCAAAAACAACAACCGCCGATGCTACAGCCCGATTCAACGAGATTAACAACCGTAACTATCAGGATCTGTGGTTCTATTCGAATCCAATCTTCGTGGATACGACCGCGTACAGCGATGAACAATCGGTTAAGGATACGCTCGACAAGCTGACGCTTGGCAATACGGATGCGGTTACCGGGAATATCACCCTCCCTTCCGTAGGAGAGCATGGCGCAGCCATTGCCTGGGAAGAAACGGCTGACCAAGCAAACGCAGTCGCCATAGAAAATGGCATCGCCAAAGTGAGCCGTCCTGCCGCGGGTCAGCCTGACGCGTCGGTTACGCTCAAAGCGACCGCTTCGCGCGGCTATTCGTCAGATTCCAAAACCTTTGCCATTACGATTAAAGCGATGCCTTCGACTTCGACTCCGGGAGGCGGCGGAAATCCTTCACCGGGCAACACGCCGGCAACATCCGTTTCCGTTAACATTGATCCGGCCAAAGGCGCGGAAGGCAGCTTGAAAGACGTGATCTCCTTCAAGATACCGGCTGGGGCCGTATCTGCAAGCGGAACAATCGGCGCGCAGGTTCTCTCCTCGGAGCAGCAGCCGCCGCTTGGTCAATTGAAGGCGGTGAGCCCAATCATAGAGATGATAAGCAATGCCGGTACAACGTTTGGCAAGCCGGTTGAATTGACCTTTAACTACGCGATGAATGCGGCTGCACCAAATAGCCAGCCCGCAGTGTACTACTATAACGAAAAGCTGAAGAAGTGGATTTTCCTCGGCGGCCAAGCTAACGGAACGACCATTACGGTCGACGTTAAGCATTTCACGAAATTCGGCGTATTCGGCTACGTGCCTCAAACCTTCCCGGATCTTAACGCATCGTGGTCCAAGCCTTACGCCGACCGCTTGATCGGCATGAAAGTGATCACCGGTTATGAAGACGGAACGTTTCGTCCGGACCAGCCGGTCACGCGCGCAGAATGGGTAAAGCTGCTGGTAGACTCGCTTAGTATGCCTGCCGCATCCGGTTCAACCCGCTTCGCCGATGACAGCCTGATTCCGTCTTGGGCCAAAGCGCAAGTGAAAGCGGCTGCCGATGCCGGCTATGTGACCGGCTTCGATACGAAAGACGGCTCCGTCTTTAACGCCTCGCAGCGGATCACGCGCGCGGAAATCGCGGTAATCGCCGCTCGCGTTCTGAAGGCTGGCGGCATCGCTCCGTCCGGCGCCGGCAAGGCCTTCAACGATGCAAAGGCTATCCCGGCCTGGGCTTTAGATGCCATAAGTCAAACGACAGCCGCTGGTATCGTGAGCGGTTATCCGGACGGCAGCTTCCGTCCGGATGATACCCTGACACGCGCCGAAGCGGTGAAAGTCGCTTATGCCTTGCTTGATGCTCTAAATATTTAACAAAAAAACTCCCTTCCGGCCGCGATATAGCAGCTTGAAGGGAGTTTTCTGGCTCTTATGAGCGCTTTCTAACGTACTTCCGGGTACGGTCGTCTTCGATGACGCCTTGCCAGTTCATGCCGAAGCCAAAATCATACGCATGCTGCTCGGCATCGACATGGCACACCATATCATGAGGCACATCCTCGAACTGCTCTTCTACCGTCCTCATATTCGCCGGCAGCTGTAGCGGCAGTAAGCCAGACGGCTCCGCTTGACCGGACAGCAGCTCCAGCATCGCCTTGTCGCTGGAACCGAAGTGAACAAGAATCGCATCGGCGGAACTCTCGAACTCTTCCATTACGGTTGGATTGACGAGGAACAACGTGACGATAACCGGCTTTTCTCCCATCCTGCGCTTCGTTTCCAGCACAAGATCCAGATCGGACTCGTTATGCGTCGTTACGGATTTCCCTTTGTACGAACGGTTTAGCACATCCCGTTCCCTGGCATCCCCAGCTAGACTTGTTTCGCGCGCGTGTTCCGCCGTATACGGCCGGTATTGCAGGCTGATCGGCACGTAGCCGTTGCCGCCGGCAGCCGCATCCTCCCCGCTGTAACCCAATCCCGCTCTCGCTCCGCGAATCGCCACGATGGCAACATCCGCATCGGCCGGATCCTCAACGATTTCGAAATGTTCTTCGGCGAGCGCAAGATCGATCGGAGATTCATTGCGTTCAGGAATCGTGAACCCGACGAAATGCTTCTCCGGCGCCGTATATCGGCTTGGGATATACACGCGGCTGCGGGGCTTAAGCGGCAGCACCTGATCTTTATTTTTCACCATGACTACCGATTTGAGCTGCGCTTCGTGGCCTGCGCTAACGAAAGGCTCGCTTGCGACAAGCTTCTCGCTTTGCTCCGCGTCGAGGTAAGGATTCTCGAACAGGCCAACGCGGAAAATATTCTTCAGCAGGCGTACCGCCGACTTCTCGAAGCGCTCCCGCATATACTCCTCTCCATGTTCATGAGCGCCCATCCGGTAGGCTTCCAGTACGGGCAGCGAGTCGTTATTGCCGCCGAACTGGTCGACGCCGGCCATAAGAAGCTTGTAATGGCGTTCAGCGACGGAAAGTCCTTCTACGCCCCACGATTTTCCTCCAAACATGGATTCGATAGCTGCACCCTCGTCGGCCGTAATGTTCCAGTCCGTGCAGACAACGCCGTCATAGCCGTATTTCTCGCGAAGCAGGTCGGTAATGAGATACTTATTGTACGAATTGCCTACGTTCTCGCCATATACGTCATCCCGTCCGTGTGAAATCGTATAATAAGGCATTACAGCGGATGCTTCGCCGGTCTTGCCCTCCAGCTTAAAGGCTCCGTTCACAAACGGCTCGAGATGCTCCTCAAAGTTATTGCCAGGATAGACGGCATATTTGCCAAATCCGAAATGCGCATCCCTTCCGCCTTCTCCCGAACCGCCGCCAGGCCAATGCTTCACCATCGCATTGACGCTGCCCGAACCCCAGCCGTCTGCCGTCTCGGCATCCGATGTCTGGAACCCGTCCACGTAGGCCCTTGCCATATCCGTCGACAGAAGAGGATCCTCGCCAAACGTGCCGCTGAACCGGAACCAGCGCGGATCCGTCGCAATATCGATTTGCGGCGACAATGCCGTCGTGATGCCAAGCGCGCGATACTCCCGGGAAGCAACTTCCCCGAACTGCCTGACGACGCTAGGGTCGAAGGTTGAGGCGAGCCCCAGCGTCTCCGGCCATTTCGAGATGCGGCTTCCCGCTCCGCCGGTAAACTCCGCGCCCATATCGATGCCGTGACGGGGATCCGAGCTGATGTTTACCGGGATACCCAAGCTTTCGGCTTCCGCAAACGCCTGCATCTGGTTGCTCCATAGCGCACCATCACGATTGCTGCTAATCGCCATGACGAGAACATGCCGTACGGAATCCTGCGCGAGAAAGGCTGCCTGCTGGTCGCTAAGCGTCCATGCCTTTACACCCGCTTCCTCGAATGGCTTGCCGCCGTAGGTTCCCGTAAAAAATCCGCCGCTTGGAGAAGGCACGTTCTGATGGCTGCTGTACAGCATAAGTCCGGCAATCTGCTCAATCGTCATCCTGGAGGCAAGATCCCGCGCCCGTTCTTCGGCAGGCAGCCTCCAATCCTCGTACGGATGCAATTGTCCGTCCTTGCTTAAATCCTTAAACTTAAGACCGTCCTGTTCGATGATCGTTACGCCGGAAGCCGGACAATACCCCAGCGTTGGACCGCCTTCATTGGTTACATACTGAATATTTGCCTGTTCAAGCGTTGCAGCGATCGGGTTCTTCATTCGGGTGGACCTCCTAGCCGTTTGATGCAGCCCATGCATCCAGCTGCTTTTGCTTTTCCGCGATAATTTTATCGATACCCGCTGCTTTTAACTGATCGATAAACTTCGGCAGCTGGGTCTCCGGATCAACCGTTCCCGTTTCAAGAGCGACCTTGTATTGATTCGTAACGTTGGTTACCGCTGCGATTTCCGATTTCACGGCATCGGCATTAAAGATAAAGCCCATTGCTTTTGATTTCGTAGCGTTCTTGTTGAAATCCATTAACTGATTCCACAGATCTGGGCTGTCTCCATTCCAGATATAGGAAAGCGACTGATTGCCGAACATCCATCCGAGTTGAAGATTGTAACCCGAATTCGTAGCGTCTACACCCTGCGGGAAATCGATTATGTTATCCGATACTTTCGTGTAATGCTTCCCTTCAATCCCGTAGTCAAACAGATTGATGAGATCCTTGTCCGTATACAGCAGATTAAGCAGCATCATAGCCCGCGAAGGATCTGCGGAGTTTCTTGCTACACTCCACATAATGGAGGTGATATCACTCGTCGTTGAAACCGCCGGTTTGAAGTGTATCGATACCATCTCTCTAGCCGTATTTCTGGATTCCTGCGTTTCAATACCCGGCTTCATATGGGAAATGAACGAGAATGCTTTACCCGCTTTCACCATGTTGTATTGCGTTTCCGTGCTTGTCGCCGCATCCTTCGCAATGTAGCCGGCCAAATACCATCTTCTTACCGTATTCAGCATTTCTTTATATTCCGGCGCTTCGTACATGTCAACAAGCTTCAAGTTATTGTCATGACCGGGAAGGACGCCGAACCCGTCGCTTAAGGTGTCAAACTCGCTTCGCACGTAAATGTCGATAATCGACTGGCCGTATTTTACCGTTGGAACAACGCCAGGTTCATTGTCCTTAATCGTTTTGAAAATCGCATCCAAATCGTCAAGCGATTTAATCGAAGTCGTATCGATGTTATATTTGTCTACCAAATCCTTGCGCATTGTTATGCCGAAATCCGCCGCCAAATCCCTGATGCTCGGAACGGCATAAATTTTGCCGTCGATCTTCGTTGCGTTCAGGAAGCCCGGATCAAGGTTGTCCAGCGCTTCCTTAATGCCATGGCCTTCATTCTCCAAGTAATCGTTAAGCTCCAGGAACTGGCCTTTCGCTACATCCTGGCTGTAGGTTCCGAGGCCGCTCAGGATCAAGTCTACTTGCTCTTTGCCCGACATCATTAACGTTCTTTGCTGTGTCCATGCCCCCCAGCCGATCGGAACAAGCTTAACCGTTGCGTTGATTTTCTCTTTCGTAATTTTGTTGATCTCGTCGGAGACAAGCTGCAAATCCTTAGGCTCCCCCGCGGCCGGAAAAACCATGACCAGCTTCACCGGCTTCAGCGCTTCCTTTCCGCCTCCATTCGAGCTGCTTGCTTCCGTGCCTGAACCGCCGTCAGCTGTGCCGCCGTTTCCGCCGTTGTTGCCTCCGCCGCTGCAGGCGCCGAGTGCCGTAACGGACAATGTTAGTGCTAAAGCCAAACTTACGGAACGCATCTTTTTCATCCCATTGACCTCCCAAAAATATTCATCTGTAAGCGATTACATGGATTAGGATAACGGAAACCGATGAACCGGGCTTTCATATTTCCGTCCGGCTGCTTTCAAATTTCAGGGCGAGCCGTTATCCTTTTACGGCTCCGACCGTCAGGCCTTTCGCAAAATATTTCTGGAAGAACGGATAAGCAACAAGCAGCGGAACAACTCCGATCACCGCCATTGCCATCCGCATCGAGGCGAGCGGTATTCTGGCCGACAGACTGCTGGCCTGATTGCCTGATTGCGTTGAAGATTGCAGGTATTGAATATCCAGCAGGATCCGGTTAAGCAGGTTCTGCAAGCTGTAATACTTGCTGTCCGTTAAATAAATGAGGCCGTTAAACCAGTCGTTCCAGTACAGAATGACATAGAACAGGCCAACCGTAGCCAGCACCGGAGTCGAGAGCGGCAGCACAATCCGGTAGAAGATTTTCCATTCCTTCGCCCCGTCGATATAGGCCGATTCGATAATCGCCGTTGGGATGGAGGTCGCAAAAAAGGTGCGCATCAGAATAATGAAAAAGCCGTTCATCAGCAAACCGGGGATAATCAAGGCAAGAAGCGTATTTTTAAAATCAAAGTAGTTCGTGTACAGCAGGTACGTAGGCACAAGCCCTCCGTTAAACAGCATGGTGAAAAAGACGTAAAACGCGAGAGAATTGCGGAATGGCATCTCTATTCGCGAGAGCGGGTACGCCACCATGGCGGTAAGCGACAAGCCGGCTGCCGTGCCAATTACCGTCGTAAGAATCGTAATGCCGTAAGCTCTAGCAATCTCGGAAGACGTATTCCATAAATATTGATAGGCCGAGAAGCTGATTTTATCCGGGAAAAAAGCATAACCGCTGCGGACAAGCTCCATATCGTCGGTCAAGGAGGAAGAAAACAGCAGCCAAATCGGCATCAGGCAGAACAGCGTAAAGACAAGCATGACGAGGTTGAGGAGCCATTGATAAACTCTAGCAGATGATTGCATGAAAACTTCCCCTTTCTAGAACAAAGCGTTGTCCTTGTTGAATTTGCGCACGACCGCATTGGAAACGATGACGAGGATAAAGCCAACCAGAGCCTGATAGAGACCGGCAGCCGACGACATTCCGATATCCCCCAGGTTAATCAAAGCGCGGTATACGTACGTATCGATTGTATTGGTTACCGGCATAAGCGAGCCCGTATTCAGCGGTACCTGATAGAACAAGCCGAAGTCGGAATAGAAGATCCGGCCGATGGCCAGCAGCGTCATGATCGTGATGACCGGCAGTACAAGCGGGAAGGTGATTCTAACGACTTGCTGCCATCTATTCGCTCCGTCGATCGTAGCCGCTTCGTAGTATTCCTGGTCAATGCCGATGATTGCCGCCAAATAGATAATGCACAAATTGCCGACGCCCTTCCATACGTTAACGATGGTCAGAATCCAAGGCCAATACTTCGTCTCGGAGTACCAGGAGATCGGCTCCATGCCGAGCATGGGAAGCAGGGTTTTGTTCATAAAGCCGTTCTCGACATCCAGGAAGCCAAGCACCAAGTAGCCCACGATAACCATGGAGATCAGATACGGCAGCAAAATAAGCGTCTGATACGTTCTGGATAAAAAGCGCTTGCGGATCTCGTTAAGCATAATGGCGAGAGCAAACGCGATCGTCGTGTTCAGCAGGATAAACACAATGTTGTACAGCAGCGTATTCCTTGTGATGACATAAGCGTCTTTCGTCTTGAACAGATATTCGAAGTTTTTAAATCCGATCCAATCGCTTCCCAATATTCCTTTTGCAAAGTTGATGTCTTTGAAGGCGATCACGATGCCAAACATCGGCAAATAGTTGTTAATGAACAGATACAGCAGACCTGGCAGCGCCATCAGAATGAGGGCCCGGTATTTCATAATCCTCTTCAGCTTCACTGCGAAAGCCGAACGCTTCTTTGTCCGCATCGAGACCTGCTCCACGGCAGCAATTGACGTTTTAGTATTGGCATTCACGGACTTGACCACCTCTTTTTAGGATGATTGTTCTTCATAGCTTCATAGTAGCCTAAGGAATGCTGCCCGGGCTTCCAAGAATCCGTCATCCTGTTTTCGAGTTTCCGACATGAGGCAAGTCTACTTGCAGACCTTGATTGCCGGCTGCTTCACCCTCCGATACTCCTGGGGCGTCATCAATACTTCCTTCTTGAACAGCGTGGAGAAATAAGAGAAATTGCAGAACCCTACCGCAAGGGCAACGTTGCTGATGGTCGTATCCGATTTGGCCAGCAGCTCTTTGGCAAGCTTGATCCGCTCGGTCAAAATATAATCGGATACGGATAAGCCCGTCTCCTTCTTGAACAGCTTCACGATATAATCCGGGCTTAGCCCGACATAATCGGCAATATATTGCCTCGACAGCTCCTGATCGAGATTCAGGGCAATATATCGTTTGATCTTCTCGATAATCGTCTCGCTCGCATCAACCTTGTTTATATGATCAAGAGTCGCCTCAAGCATCCCTTTCACCCAATTCTGCAAATCGTTTACGCTTCGGGTAGCGGTGAGCGCCCGCGCAGGCGTCAAATAGTCCGGGAAGATCTCATCCGCGCGCATTCCGTGCTGCTGCAGCGCATAAAACATCATCTGCAAAAAGTTTTGATAGAAGCGCTGAAGTCCCTTCACGCCTAGGTTATCGATCCGCTTCCAAGCATCCAGATAACGCTGCGCCTCATCGATGACCTGCTTCATTTTCCCTTGCTTGATGAGCTCCGACCAAACGGGGATGGGAGGCAAAGGAATCTGGTGGCATTCGTCCTTGATTTGACCGTCATAGAAGATAACGCGGTCCACGATATTGACCTGGCTTTTCTTAAAAGCCATCAATTGCTCGATCATATTCCGCACTTCATGCACCGGTACGGGCTTCCCGAAATAACAGGAAAGATGGCAGCCCAAATATTCATTGCAGCCTTTAATAAAAGCGATGCAGCGGCTATGAATTTCATTTCGGAAGCGTTCATTGTCCTCCGGCTTTTCCGAGGGGAAAACAATCATGAAATACTCCGGACTGATTCGGACGATTTGGGCATAGGGAGAGCGCAGCACGACAATCTCCTCCATGGCGTTGCGAAGCGCGTATTCCATTAGCTGCGCATCGCGGATGGACAACGGCTTCTCCCAATGCGAGATTGGAATCAAGACAGGCAGAAATTCCATCGATCCGGTATAAGGCAGCTTCTGCTTACGGATAACCTCCATCATTTTATCCCTGCTCGAGGGGATCGCCTGATTCAGCACATCCTGCCAGAACCTCTCCGCCTCTCTGCCGGCCGCTTCCCTCTCATCCCTGATTTTCTTGATCAGCCTCGACATGACAAGCTTCAATTCGTCCGGGGGCACGGGCTTTAATAAATACTCAAAACTGCCAAGCTGCAGCGCTTTTTTGGCATACCCAAAATCGGCATGGCACGTAATAAAAACACATTCCGTCTGCGGATAATGCTCTTTCACCCATTCGTAAAGCTCAAGTCCGTTCCCCTGCGGCATCTCAATATCGCAAATCATAATATCAAAGGGCTGCTCCATGAATTTCTCCTTGGCCTGCCTCGCATTGCTCGCTATCGTGACGGAGGTAACCCTGACGCTATTCCAATTCATGCTTGCTTTAATGCCATTCGCAATGATCGCTTCATCATCCACAATCAATAACCGGTACATAGCGTTTACCCCGTTTCTTTGTACAGTGGCAAAATCATATCGATAACGGCTCCCCGATCGTTCGAGAACGTGATTTCCGCCTCCGAACGATACAGAAGACGCAATCTGCGCCGGACATTCCAGATTCCGATATGCTCTCCGCCCTCATTCGTCAGATTCATTCCTTCTCTCAGCTTGCTTAAGGTTTCCTCGGAAAAGCCGCAGCCCGTGTCCCGGATCCGGATATGCAGCTTCTCTGCCTCCGTCTCTCCGGTTGTCCCGATTGCTATATCAATATGGGTCGGCTCATCCGTATTTACCGCATGTTTGATGGTATTCTCGGCAAAGCTCTGGATAATCAAAGGCGGAATAACGCAATTCTGCAATCCATCCTCGGCAGTAACGGTGTACGAAAGGCTGCCCGGGAACCGGAAACCCTGAATCTTCAGGTAATGCTCGGTCAGACTAAGCTCATCCCGCAGCAGCGCGTAATCGGTCTGGCTGCGAAACATTAACCGGAAGTAACGAATAAGCGACAGAGAAAGCTCCTGAATCAAGTCGTACTTTTTTTCCTGGGCCATATAGTAGACGACATTCAGGCTGTTCAAGAAGAAATGCGGGTTGATTTGCAGCTGAAGCTGTTTAAGCTCCGCGCGCTGGCTGTTCAATTGCTCTTCGTAAACGTCGATCTTTAATTGCTGGAGCTCACCCACCATGCTGTTGAAGGTTTTATTCATCAGCTCGAATTCATTGGAGGTTGGCCGGTCGGGTATTCTCGCCTCCAGGTAGCCTTCCTTGATTTTGCGCATCGCGGTAACAATCCGGCGAATGGGCAGCAGCACCACTCTGCGAAGGAAGTAGATCGAGGCAAGCAGGATTAGAATGGAGCCCGTAGCCATGAACCAAATAACCCGCTGCAAGTAAGGCAGCCGCTCCAGAATCGTATGATCGGGAACCACTGCCGCCAGACTGAAATCCCCGATGCTTGAATTTTTTCCAATGACCAGATATTGCTGTTTGTTGCCGGTAAGACGGTAGTCGTCCGACCGAAAGGCCAGATCGATCCCATGCCCATTAATGAAGGCCTTGTCCTGTACGGCAGCATGGTTCCCATCCACGAGCAGCGCCCTTCCCTCGTCTCCCAGATCAAGAAGATCAAGCGGGCCCATGACCTCGGAAGCGTTCACTCCGGCCCCGATATACAAGCCGCCGATTTTTTGAATGTGGAGAAGATAATCCTGCTGCTGCATAGGAAGTACAGCCCAACGATCGTAAGAAACGTTGGCGTTCTTCGAAGCCTGGGTTCCGCGCACGAGCCCGATAATCGCCTTTTGGATCGGCTCATTATTCGAATCGGCAGACCCCCCTACCTTAGGCGCGAACAGCAAATCATCGTTTACGGGCGAATAAACGAAAAAGTAATCGAGCCCTTTATAATAAATCGTGTTGTCTCTCAATTTGCTGAACAGCCAAATCCGCTCGAGATTGTACCGGTCCGCATCCGATTTGGAGGAGTTCTCGAGATGAATTAATCCGGATTCCTCGGCGGCGAATTTAAGCAGGAACTGGTCGATATCGTCCAGCTTATTGTCGATGATCCCCATATACAGATTGAGCATATTGCTATTTGACTGCGCAACCTGATTGCGGACAACATCCATCGAATAGAAATTGTTATAGATCAGAAAAGAAACCATCGGAGCAATAATAAGGAAGATTCCGGCTATAAGCTTAATGTGCAGCGAATTAAACACGGTCCGGTCGAATGGTTTCAAGCGGCATCCATCCCCTTGCGCCTCTGAAGTATAAGCATGTAATCCCTAGCAAAAAACAAAGGAACCTTCCCGTGTAATGGAAGGTTCCAGGAACGGGAGGTTGATTAGAACTCTACAACTTTTCCTGTTTCAGCCGATTTATAAATCGCTTCTAAGATTTGCGTCACCACGTAAGCCTGTTCGGGCTTCACAAGCGGTTCCGTGTCATTCAGAATGCACTCCAGCCATTGTCTAGCTTCCTTCACGCCATCCTCTTCGGCTCCGGGGCCGAAATAGGCGATGCCCCCGCTGACGGACGGCTTTGTTTCCACCAGCTGCCCATGCTTCACGCTGTTGAAGATGACATCCGACTTGCCCATGACAGAGCTTGCTCTCATCTCAGCTCCGCCCTCCGTACCGCAAAGCGTTGTCATCGCTTCTCTCGAATCCGTTGTATTTAACGCCCAGGCCGACTCCAAGAAAATGGTGGCGCCGTTCTCCATCTTAATAAAGCCGAACGCCGAATCCTCGACCTTATAGCTTTCCGGGTCCCAAGGACCAAGCATATTGCCTTCGTATTTATCCGCCATCTTATGGAACACGGAGCCGGATACGGATACGGGCTTATAGTTGTCCATGAACCATAACGCCAAATCCAGCGCATGAGTGCCTAAATCGATCAATGGCCCGCCGCCCTGCTGCTCCTTGTCTAGAAATACGCCCCACGTCGGAACCCCGCGTCTGCGGACGGCATGCGCTTTGGCCACATAGATATCGCCAAGCTCGCCTTCGCGGCAAGCCTTATAAAGCGCCTGGGAGTCGTTGCGGAACCGGTTCTGATAACCGATCGTCAGCTTCTTGCCCGTTCGCTTCGCGGCATCGACCATTTTCTTCGCCTCGATGGAATTAATCGCCATCGGCTTCTCGCACATCACATGTTTGCCGGCTTCAAGAGCATCCACGCTAATATAGGAGTGCTGCAGGTTAGGCGTGAGCACATGCACAACATCGATGGAGTTATCCTTCAGCAGCTCTTTGTAGTCGGTATAAACCTTGGCGTCCTCCCCGCCAAAGTCCTTGGCTGCTTTTTGCGCACGCTCTTCCACGATATCGCAGAACGCGACCATTTCTCCCAAATGCGGCAGCTTGGCCAGCGACGGCATATGTTTTTGAACGGCGATACCGCCGCAGCCGATAATGCCGATTCTTAATTTTTGGTTTGTCATCTCGCATCCACCTCCTGTTTTTATATGTACTTTCTTATAATCTCTAAATCTTGGCGGATGCTGGAAAACTTATCGGCTGACTCTCCCTCGTTCTCCACCAAGGCATACTGTACATGTCCCATCGAACGGATCTGCTCATAAACGCCTGCGAAATCAAATCGGCCGGTGCCAAGATCAACAAAATCCTGTGGGCCTACGTATTTCTGATAAGCCTCGAACGGGCTCTGCATATTGTCGCCTTCCCGCTCTGCCGCCTCCAATATATTAAGCTGGCCCTTAAGCTCGTGAGCCAAATCCTTCTGGTGAATGATATCGCAGCGGTCTCCAAGCTTGGTCATAACTTGAACGGGATCGAGCCCCGCGCGCATCACCCACGCCAAATCCACTTCGAATTTCAGATAAGCGGGATCCGTATTTTCCAGCAGGACATCAAACAGCGTTTCGTTGCCGATGGACTTGAATTCATGAGCATGGTTGTGAAGATAGAACCGGAAGCCGTTATCCTTCATTTTTTTGCCGATTTGGTTCATTTGCTCCGCGGCTCTAAGCGTATCTTCCCGATTGGAAATCCATACGGAAGGCAGCACGATACGTTCGCAGCCGATCCCGCCGTAATACCTCATCAGGCTGTCCCAATCATTCGAATTCAGATCTTCCCCCGGCTTTGCCCCTTCGTGAACCGCAATGGCGTTAAGCCCAAGCTCCCGGCATTTGTCCCGCAGCGATTCCATCGGAATCTCGTCGATATAACGCGTGAAGGATTTCATGTTGAAGCCGATCAGCTCGATATTCTCATACCCTGCTTCGGCAACCTTTCGCAAAGTGCCGAAGTAATCCTCGCCAAGCTCCCTGTACACCGAAAAAATATTAATGCCCGCTTTCATCGTCATTTTCTGGCCTGCCTCCTTCATCGTGATCGATGATTTATCGTTCATCTGTATCATAACGAACTGGAGCTAAACTCTCTTTCGCGTAACCGACATCATTCTTTTGAATTTCCGCACAACGCTTATTAGAGTTGATTGAGCTGTGCCAGAAGTCCGTCCAGCATCTCGTCCGTAAAAGCGCCCTGGCTGAAAGAGACCATCGCCCGCAGCGGCATGTATTTCATCATCTCGGCAAACATCTCGCCCGTGCCTTCGCCCATCGCGTCTTTCATTGAATCGCTGTCCATCGTAACGCCCATGCCCGACTGGAAGCTCTGAACGAGCCCTTGCACAACCGGTGCCCGGTCCGGGTCGCTCATCAGATCGGCAAGCAGCGTGCTGCGGTCGACTTTTGTTTTTACTTTAACGGTAGATTCGACTGTAAGAGTATCGCTCAGCGCAATATCCTCGGAGGAACGTCCGATCAGGATTTCATATTGGCCGGATTCCACATGCCAGTCTCTTAGCAATACGTTGTAATAAGCGAAGGAGCGTTTGTCCAGCGTCAACGTTACCGCCCTTGCCTCGCCTGGCTGCAAGTCGACCTTGGCGAACCCTTTCAGCTCTTTCGTTGGACGCATAACGGTGCTCTCCACATCCCGCACGTACAGCTGCACGATTTCTTTACCCGCCCGGGTGCCGGTATTCTGCACGGTTACCTGTACCTCCAAGGTATCCGTGTCCCGCATGTCCTTACGGCTCAGTAAGAGGTTGGAATAAGCAAACGTCGTATAACTAAGCCCATGTCCAAACGGGAACAGCGGCTTTACCTGCTTCGTGTCGTAATAGCGGTACCCGACAAAGATTCCCTCGCGGTATTCGACGCGGTTGCCTTCGCCAGGGAAGAACAGAAACGAAGGGTTGTCGCTGAGCTTCACCGGGAACGTCTCGGCCAGCTTGCCGCTTGGATTTACGATGCCGAACAACACATCCGCAATCGCGCCGCCAACGGCTTGGCCGCCCAGATACGCTTCAAGCACCGATCCCGCCTGGCCAATCCAAGGCATCTCGACCGGGGAACCGCCCAGCAGAACGACCACCACGTTGCTTTGCACGGCGGCAATCGCCTCAATAAGCTGATTCTGATTGGCGGGCATCCGCAGGTGCTTGCGATCGTAACCCTCGGATTCGTAACGGTCCGGCAATCCCGCAAAGATGATAGCGGCATCGGCGCCCTTGGCAGCTTCGATCGCCTGTTCCAGCAAGCTCTCGTCGGTATCGTCACTATCCGCATGATAGCCTTGCGCGTACGCAACGGAAGCGGCATCACCCGCAAGCTTTTGAATTTCCTCAAACGGCACATCGATCTGCGTAGGTTTAATATGGGAGCTGCCGCCGCCCTGATATCTTGGCTTTTGCGCGAATGCGCCAATAACGGCCAATTTATGATTTTGCTGCAGCGGGAGCAGATTTCGTTCGTTCTTCAGCAGTACCATCGTTTCCCCGGCAACCTTCCGGGCAAGCGCATGATGCTCCGCACGGTCGTAATCGGCTTCAGGCTTCCTGTTGTCCACGCTCTTGAAAATAAGACTCAAAATCCGTTCAACCGCGCGGTCGAGCACCTCTTCGGACAGATGGCCGCTTTGGACAGCATCTACAATTTTTCGGTCGTTGACGCCGCCGCTTGACGGCATCTCCAGCTCTTGGCCGGCAGCGAGGCCGTCCACGCGGTTATTGTTCGCTCCCCAGTCCGTCACGACAAGGCCTTCATGGCCCCATTCGCCTTTAAGAATATCGGTAAGCAGGTAAGGATTCTCGGAAGCATACGTGCCGTTCACCTTGTTATAAGCGCTCATGACCGTCCATGGCTGAGCCTTGCGTACCGCGCCTTCGAAGCTGGCCAGATAAATTTCGCGCAGCGTGCGCTCATCCACTACCGCATCGACGCCCATCCGGCGGTGCTCCTGATTGTTAACGGCAAAATGCTTCAGCGAAGTGCCCACGCCTTGGCTCTGAACGCCGTTAATGTGGCTGGCCGCAATCTCGGAGGATAGATAAGGGTCTTCGGAAAAATATTCGAAGTTGCGTCCGCAAAGCGGCGAACGTTTAATATTGGCTCCGGGTCCAAGCAAGACGGCGACATCCTCCGCTTGGCACTCCTCGCCAAGCGCCTCGCCGACTTTTCCAATCAGCTCGCGGTCCCAGGAGCTTGCCATCCCGGCGGCAGAAGGGAAGCAGGTCGCAGGCACGCTCTCGAAAATGCCAAGATGATCCGTTCCGCCCTGCTGCTTGCGCAGCCCGTGCGGCCCGTCCGTCACCATAATGCTCGGGATGCCCAAACGCTCCACGCCTTTGAGCCGCCAAAAATCAAGACCCGAGCACATTCCTGCTTTCTCTTCCAGAGTCATTTCGGCTAGTAGTGCCTGAATATCGCGCTTCATCTGAAATCCCCCTTAAAAACATCTTCACAATTCTCGCCTTCATTTTCTCATGAATGCGCTTACTTTTATGGTATAATAGTCAGAAAAATTGTACAGTTCTGAGGTGGGAATAACATGGAGAATGCCGTTTATTCACGAGATCTTTCTCATTTATGCAAGCTGATTCAGGAGAGCTGCCGCCTTCCCGTTTTTTACACCCAGAACAATCAGCTTTCCATAGATGCTGCCGCCGCGGCAAGCATTCCGTTAAGTCCGTTATTTCCCGATCCGGAGGGTCTGGTTCAATCGCTTCTCGCGCCGGATACGGAATTCCCTTCGATTCGCACGACCAACTTTTGGGAGCAGTTCATCATTATCCCCGTCAAGCGTGAAAGCACAAGCAAAGCATTTATTATAGTCGGCCCCTCCATGGAGGAGCTTCCGGCAGAGGAGCATAGGGCCAAGCAGCTGAACGATTATCAAATCTCCTACCGGGAAAAGTCTGACTGGACCGCTTATTGGGAAAGCTTGCCCAAAGTCAATCGGATGCGGCTGCTCCATATCTGCGTGCTGACCAACCTACTTGTTAATCAAGAGGCGCTCGAAATTACCGACGTGCTTCAGTACTGCTTCAAATACACGCAGCCAAAAGCATTCAAAAGAGATGTCGAACGGACCATGTCCGCCCACAGGGAGTCGCTCACTTTTCACCAAAGCTTGATAGAGGAAAAAAAGTTTTTTAATTTTATCCGGGTTGGAGATCCGGCAGGACTAATGAACAAATTAGCGGAGTTTTCCTATGGCGGCGCCGGCGTGTTATCCAAACGCAGTCCTATCCGCAGTCTAAAAAACCTTGCGATTTGCGGCATCGCGCTTGGGATGCGGGCAGCGATCGAAGGAGGTCTGTACGAGGAACAGGCTTACATGCTGAGCGATTTGTACATTCAGCAAATTGAGGAGCTTCATGACATCCAGACGGTGAGGGCCGCCATGGAAGGCGCGCTGCTGGATTTTGCGGAGAGGGTCCAGCAATGCCGGAGTCACGTCCTTTCCAAGCCCGTAAAGGCTTGCCGGGAATACATCTACACCCATCTCTACGAAGAGATTACGGTAGACAAGCTGGCGGCCGTATCGGGGCTGAATAGCGGCTACTTAATGCATCTGTTCAAAAAGGAGACCGGCCAAACCATCGCTTGCTATATTCAAAAAGAGAGAATCGAGGAGGCCAAAAAGCTGCTCCAAATGACTGGAGATAACATCTCGTCCATTGGGTCCCGCTTGGGCTTTTACGACCAGGCGCATTTCATCAAAGTGTTTAAGAAACACGCGGGAACGACGCCGAAGCATTATCGGGCTACGTTGTAGAAAAAGAAGGGCTGTCCTCTCAGCCGTTGGCTTTGGGGCAGCCCCTTTCCAATCCGCATTGTTATACGAACACGCAAATTACTTTTTATCTAGAGACTGACTGGCCAGCCATGTCATAAGCGTTGTTTTTTTCCCGTTTATTTTTTCGGCAACCTGATTGTTATACACGTAAATCCATGACCAGTGTCCGTCATATTCGAACGGCGTACCGTCCGCTTTTTTGTATAAGCCGGAAGTATCGATTACACGATCGAACAAGGAGAAGTGAACATCTTTGGCTCCAGCCTCGACTAATCTTTTATAGGTCGGAACAACGTAATCCTGGACCGGAACGGTCTTATCCGTTTTTGCCGCTATGAACCAGATCGGGAGGTTTTTCATGCTTTGAATATCCGCATCCGTAATGAGCGAATCCTTAAGCGCCTCGCATGTCGGAAAAGCCGCTGCAAAGTATTTGGAATAGTCACGGATCATCAGCATGGTCATATACCCGCCGTTAGAATCTCCGCCAATATAAATCCGGCTTGGATCGATGTCTTTGTTCGTGCTGACATAATCTTTAATGAGTTTCATTAGCGCATCTTCATATTTGGAAGTGCCGTCTCCGAACCCATTGTTGCCATCCATCCAATAGGTTGGCGTTTGAGGGGCCAATACGTAAGCACCGCCGAAATAGGATTGAATCTGCTCGGAAGCAAAGTTAACGGCTTTGTTGCCGGCAATGGCAAGCGTCGGATCCGTGCCGCCTTCTCCCATGCCATGGAGCCAAATAATCAAAGGGTTCTTCTTCTTGTCTTTCACCGGCGAATAATGAGCATAAGTTAATTGAACACCGTCATAGGAAGCTTTGCCCGTCGAGAAATCGTCCACGAGCACTCTTACTTCGCCTGCTAAGGTATCCATTACTAATCCGGAAACTTTCCCTGACGGCGTAACGATGTCCTTTTGCTGAGTAATCGTATACTTGCTTTCAATCCAATCATTAAGATAGGTGCTCATACTGAAATTCATGGCCGATCCTAACGTTACTGTCGGGCCGATCTCCATTTCGAGCACAACGTATTTCCCTTCTTTTACTGCGGCCTTTCCATCCTTATCCGCGACATAAGCTTTTGTTACTTTACGGTCCCCTTCTTCCAAAAACGGCTTTTCCAGCCGGAAATCGCTTCTGACCACATGCACTTTGAACGTATCCGCCGCTATGGATTTTACCGGGATCGGCTTGCCTACATCGACAATAACCTTCGTTATCGCAGGCCCCCAATCCTTGATTTCCGTCACTGTCCGGTATGATCCCGGCTCCGCCTTCGCTTCCGCAGCCAGGGTTCCCGTGCCAAACGAAAGGGTCGTACAAACTGCCAAGGTACATAAAAGTGTCGTTCTTCCGCGTTTTTTCATTGCCATTAACATGCTTACTACCTCCTGGTCTTCTGTCAGATTTGAAAACCTTCACAAATAGAAAGCGCTTACTTATATTATTTTAAAAAAAGATTAGCTTATAATCCCATCTTTTATTATCTTGTCTATGGTCAAATCCTGACTTTTGCAGCTTCTCTTTTTTCTATATTGATAGGGCGTTTCATGGAAGAACGCTTTAAACACCCTGATATAGGACTTTTCATTCGGGAAGCCATGGTTTAATGCAATCCGGAGGATGGGGTAATCCGTATTCATGAGATCGGCATACGACTTTTCAAGACGGACAGCCTGAATATAATGCAATACGGTCATTCCTGTGTGTTTATGAAAAAATCGGGACAGATATTCAGCAGATAAATGAAACCGGGTGGAGAGATGGTCAATCGTTAGATTCTGACGATAATTTTCTTTGATATACCCCGCGATCATGGACAACCGCTCCAAATATTTCTGCGTTGTAATTTTACCGTTGTTCGTTTTTTGAATTTTAAAGTTTTTTAATAGGATATAAATTAACTCGTAGGACAAACCGGTTACTTTAATATAAGCCAAAGGATCAACCTCAATCTTCTCGTAAGCGTCCACGATAAACAGGTAACTGACCATCGGTTTTTACCATTTCATATTTGTATTCCATCCCATAACCTCCAGCGTAAATTAGGCGCGTACAATGGATATAACATCCTCATTCGTAATATATGATAAAGGTTTGCAACTGAAAATTCGAACAAGAAACTGACTATTTTATAGCACAAGGCTGACTTTTTCGGAAGCCTTGCCGGTGAGGATAAAAAAAATGACCCCTGTTCAATACAGAGGTCATCATTATTAAATCCTATTCCCACTCGATCGTAGCCGGTGGCTTCGAAGTTACGTCGTAAACGATACGGTTAACGTTGTCCACTTCGTTAACGATACGAACGGAGATTTTCTCGAGAACATCCCAAGGGATACGCGCCCAGTCGGCTGTCATGCCGTCAATGGACGTTACCGCGCGGATGCCGACCGTGTACGAATACGTACGCGCGTCACCCATAACGCCAACGGACTTCATGCCAGGCAGAGCTGTGAAGTACTGCCAGATCTCGCGGTCAAGACCTGCTTTTGCGATCTCGTCACGCAGAATCGCATCGGATTCGCGAACGATGTGCAGCTTGTCTTCTGTTACCTCGCCAAGAACACGGATCGCAAGACCCGGACCTGGGAACGGCTGACGGTGCACGATTTCGTCTGGAAGACCGCATTCTGCGCCTACTTTACGAACCTCGTCCTTGAACAATGTCTTAAGAGGCTCAACGAGTTGGAATTTCATATCTTCAGGCAGTCCGCCCACGTTATGATGCGACTTGATCGTCTGCGCCGTAGCCGTACCGCTCTCGACGATATCGGTATACAGCGTGCCTTGTGCGAGGAAATCGAACTCGCCAAGCTTAGCCGACTCTTCGTCGAACACGTAGATGAACTCGTTACCGATAATTTTACGCTTTTGCTCAGGGTCGGTAACGCCTTTCAGCTTGCCAAGGAAGCGCTCGCTTGCGTCGATCTTCACAACTTTCATATCGAACTTGCCGACGAACGTCTCCATTACGCTCTCAGCCTCGTCTTTACGCAGCATACCGTGATCGATGAACATGCATGTCAATTGATCTCCGATCGCTTTGTGAATCAGCATAGCAACAACCGAAGAATCTACGCCGCCGGACAGACCGCACAGCACTTTTTTATCGCCAACTTGGTTGCGGATATCACGAATCGTATCTTCAATAAACGATTCCATCGTCCAGTTGCCTTCGCAGCCGCAGACGTTGTACAGGAAGTTGCGAATCATTTCGTTGCCATATACAGAGTGACGAACCTCTGGATGGAATTGCACCGCAAAGAATTTACGGTCAGGATGGCTCATAGCAGCGATTGGAGCATGCTCGGTGCTTGCGTCGACGCGGAAGCCCGCAGGCGGCTCGACTACAAGATCGCTATGGCTCATCCATACCGTTTGACGCGCGTCCAGGCCATGTGCCAGGTGGCTGCCTTCCGCAAAGTCCACTTCAGCTTTGCCGTACTCGCGCTTGCCTGCGCGCTCTACTTTGCCTTCGAGCTGATGCGACATCATTTGCATGCCGTAGCAGATACCAAAGATTGGCACGCCCAAATCGTAGATAGCCGGATCTACGAGCGGGGAATTTTCTTCATAAACGCTTGCCGGTCCTCCCGAGAATACGATACCTTTCGGCTGCAGTTCACGGATCCGTTCTACCGACGTGTTAAATGGCAGCAGTTCGCTGTATACGCCCAAATCGCGGATGCGGCGTGCGATCAGCTGATTGTACTGTCCCCCAAAGTCGAGTACAATGATAATTTCATTCTTGTTCATTACCGAGCCTCCCTCAATTAATGTAGTAATTATATATATAGCCCTTTGGACGAGTCAAGGTAGGGGAGCATGGCAAAACCCGATTTATGTCGACATTTCGGTGGCATTATGGCAAATGAATGTCAGATCCTCGCCAACGCCACCCGCGGAATGCTGTAGAATGATACTTCCGTTCCTGGTCAGCAAAAAATTGCTTTTGTACTTCTCGCGCAGCTCTGCCGGCTTCAGCGACCTTTCCTTGCGGACGGCATCCTCCGGTCCGCCTACCAGCTCGGGTGTATCGTCTTCATTCTGTATTTGAATGGGCATCTCTTCCTCTGAATACGCATTAGGCTCAGTCTGTGCATTCCCGCCCTGCTCCTTCTCGTGATGGGTTGCGCATCCCGCAGCTGCAGAAATAAGCAAAATGCCGATAAAGAAAGCCGCAAGTAATCGAATCAATGGAAAATCCCCCTTCTATACGCAGTCATGTTGCATATTTCCATATTATTAGCATGGCAACTGGCGGGGAGAGTATGCATATCGGTGGGAAAGTGTCTGGCAAGTACACAGTTCAGTCGGCTTAAGGCCCCTCAGGGACCTTAAACACTCGAGTAGCTGCTTCTTTTGCGGTGTTAAGGTCCCTGAGGGGCCTTAACTGTTCTAAACATGCTCATTGGGCTGCCCCATGGCGCGGTTCAACCAAAAAAGCCCGTCCCCGGTTACTCTCGGGGGACGGGCTTTGATTTATTCGGCGGCTTGCACGGCGGCCGCCGGAACGGCTTTGCGGGGCTTGCCGAGCAGCGCGTTCATCGCGGAGGCAAGCTCCTCCGGCGACGGGGCGGTCCATTCGCCCCGCTGCCCGAACCGGGCGGCATCGTCCCAGGCGATGAACCGCCGGAGCGCTTCGGCGCGCGCGCCGGGCATCGACGCCGACACGGCGTCCGCGTACTCGCGTGCGGTATGATGCGGCGGCCGCGCCATCATGCGGCGGCCGAGCAGGACCCACGCCGCGGCGGATACCGCGGCGAACTGCTCTTGCGCGGCGGCGCGGCCAACGCCATGCGCCGCGGCGTACCGGCGCAGCGCGAGCGCGAGGCGCAGCCGCCTGCGCTGCGCCGCTGCCGCAAGGCCGGCCGCGAAGAGCAGCGCGGCCGCGCCTGCGGCGGCCAGCGCGGCGGGCGAAGCCGCCGCCGCGCCATGGGCGGCGCTCCGCGCCGCCTGCGCGAGGGCATCCGCCCCTCGCGCTACGGCCGAGGCGGCGTGATTCACCGCCGCCTCAAACCGCGCCAGCATGCCGTCCGTTCCGGCACCGGCATGACCTGGCGCCCCCGCATCATCGGCAGCTCCGCCAGCCGATGAAGCCCCATCGGACGCCGATGTCCCGGCGTCCGCTCCCGCTGGCCCCATGCCGCCGGCAAAGCCCGGCGTCGGGTCGAACGGCACCCAGCCGGCACCCGGGAAGTACACCTCTACCCAAGCGTGCGCATCCTTCCCGCGCACGTTGTAGAGGGTCCCCGCTGTGCTCGCAGCGTCCGCTCCCGCCGTTGATACCGGCGTGCCGGATACAAAGCCTTTTACCCATCTCGCCGGAATCCCTTCCTCTCGGAGCAGCACGACCATCGCGCTGGAGAAATGCACGCAATAACCGCGCTCCTGCTCAAACAGGAAGTAGTCAACAAAGTCCGCTCCCTTTGGCGGAACCGCGCTGTCCAGTGAATACGTATAATTGTTCCTCAAATATTGCTCGACCGCTTTCACCTGATCGTAACGGTCGGTCCCTGCATCTCCGACAATCTTGTCCGCCAGCGTCTTCAAGCGGCCTGGCAAAGAATCCGGCAGCTGCAAATAATCCGACAGATCCGTCTCTTCGGTTTGCGTAATCGCCGCGGTTTCTCCCGCAAGGGCGGAGCTGTCAGCCTCCCGCAACAATGAGGTATCCGTAACCGGAAGCCGGCTCTCGACGGTATACCGCTCCACCTGCGCTTGCTTATCCGCCGAATACAGAGCGCCAGCCTGCTGGTCCTCCACATACGTGCTTAATTGACGGTTGGGATCAATTGCCGAGAGACTTAGAACGCGTCCTCCATTCCCGGCGAAAAACAGCGGCAATCCCTGCGAAGTGGAAGGCTCGGTCATAATGACCGTCTGCCGGATGGTACGGTTATCCCCGGAACCGCTGATCGCAAGCTCGGACAGCTTATTTCCGTATTCCACCGGATGCAGCACCTTGCCGCTCCAGCTGCTGTCCCAGCCGCGTCCGTTATAGACGGCTTTGGATTCACCTCTCCAATAGGTCCGAACCGGCGAAAAACCGCTGAATACCACCGTATCGTCTTGGGTTAGGGAAGCCCCAAGCTCCCTGTCGTCGAAGCCATACCCGGTCATGCCGCGGCCTTGCCCCGCGTTGCCCATAGCCGCCTGCATGGCCGCTGAATAATTCTCCTCGCCAAGCTCCACCATTGCCTGTTCGAGCCGATTAGCCGCGTTTACGGTCCATGCCGAAGGCTCCGTCTGCCTCGGCTGCCCGCTGGATAACAGCATTCCGACGCCTACGCATAAAAGCACCAGAAATTCGCCGGCAGCCAGCCATTTCGGATGGAGCTGACGGTCGAACTCGCTGCCGCCGCCCTGCATCCGCCTTACTCTGGCCATCGTTACGACGGCGCCTAACAGCAGGCCTTCCGCGGTTGCGCGAAGCAAGCCGTTAAACACGTCGATTCCGACCCAGGTATGAAGAATCAGCAGGTAAGAGACCGTGATCGCCGTCAGTCCCAGGGCAACCTGCCTCAGCCAGACAAGCGCCTGCAGCGCGGGAGCCAGCATGGCCCAGCCTACGAAAAGCAGCAGCGTCCTCAGCTCGCTCGTCATCGTCCACATGCCGTAGGTGAACAGCTCTTTAATATCTCCGGCCAGCATGCCTGGGTAATTCACCAGCCACTGCAGCGCGCTTTCGTCATTTCCTTTAAATAGCAGCATGATCGTCATGACGCATAAGACGCTGTTCATCAAGAGCGACATATACCAGGCCGGGCGAAAAAGCCCCATAACCATCACGCAGCCGACCACCGTCAGCAGCGGGCCTATCTGATAGACATCCGCCCATTCCTTGTAATGGAGCCATGGGAGGAGCCATTCGGCCAATAGGCCAAATAATAAGACGGTCGTCAGTAACCGGAAGCCAAGCGACCCGTTATCGGGAGAGGAGTCTCGCATGCTGGCCGCCTCCTTCCGCCGTTTGCGTCGGACGGTTCATCTTGTCCGGATAAGCGAGCCAGTTGACGGACAACCCCGCCTCTTCCAGAAGGCGCTGCTGCTCGCGCATCGCAAACGTGAGAACCGATTGCTTCGTGACGACATGCAGACAAATTCTGCATTTCTGATCGGCGGCATATGCGGCAAGCTGAATCCAGCTTTGGCCGCTTTTCCAGTCGGCGGTATAGACATGGATTGCTCCGCCGGGCTTTAGACCGCCAAGCTCTGTCCGGAGGCAGTCAACGGAGACCGCCGCCTTCGTGAGCTTCAGCTTCGCAAGCCGTTCCAGCAGCAGGTCTACCTGGTGACCGGCTTGGCCGCCCCGCTTCTGCTTCTCTTTTGTCCCTGTACCGGCTTCCCCTGCAAGGAGCCGGACATCGCATCCGTCCGCCGCCGCGCGTTTAATCCCTCTTGCCAGCCATGCAAGAGAAGCGTCAAATAACCGCCCGTCATGATTAAATGCAGCGCTATGCGAGTCCGCGATCATAATAATCTCGGCCGGCTGCTCGAGCAGATGCTGCTTCGTGAACATCCCACGCCCTTTTGCCGCAGCCCGCCAATTAATATGCCGCATCGAGTCCCCGTCCCGGTACGGTCTGCTGTCCGGTCCAATTCCGGCTTGCTGCAGCAGCTTGTTGGCGGTGATGTCGCTGATCTCTCCGCCGTCGCTTGTAAAAGCAGCCGATGAATCGCCCGATACCTGCTCCGCCATAGCTCCGTGCAGTTGCTCTGCCTGGCGCCCCAACTGCTCCGGAAGCGACGGGACGGCTACTAAGGTGCCCGGACATTCCAGCTTTTTGTGAAAAGCCGTAAGTCCAAGCCAATCGCCAACCGTTACGGTCACTTGGCCGAATTGATGCTCTCCGCGCCTGACGGCAAGAACGGAATAGCTGATCTCCATCTCTTTGCGTAGCAAAGGCGCCGCAAGGTAACGATAGTCCAAGCGCGTCTTTTTTGCCGTGCTGGTATTGACCATTCCGTCGTGTACGGCTATCCATACAAATGGCACAATGGAAGAGCGCTTCAACGTCAGCCGTATAACCGCCTCGTCGCCGTCCTTGATTTTGGGTTCAAGAATAACCCGGCTGACCGTAAGGCCAAAGGTCGAGAGCAGCGGCATAACAATAGATAACAACGGAAGCAGGCTCAGCACAATCAGCATAAAAGTCTCCACCGCCCCGCCCCGGGCAAGCATGCCGGCCAGACTCATCAGCCAGCCGGCCGATATAAGGAGCCAGGCTCCCCAACGGGTACGGTAAACCGAAGGACGGGCAGACTGCACCGGCTCTTCCAAAACCGCTTCCTGCGCTCCGGCTGCCGGCTTCGTTTTTTTAAGGGCAGATGGAGGGAATCCTTGTCCCAGCTGTCCTTTGGCCGCTTCCGCCATCATGACATTCGAGTCGTTTCCCTGCCTCTTCATTTCTGCCTCCCTGCTGCTTGACCAGGGGCAATGGACGCGGGCAACGGCGTGCTTCTCATAATTCGGATTAACGTTTCGGATACCTGTCTTCCCCCGGCGCTTACGCCGTTCAGCCGGTGTGCCAGCACAGCCTCACCGGTTGCAAACAGATCGTCCGGCAGCACGTATCTTCTTCCCTCTACGTAAGCTCTAGCCTGGGCCGCGCGCAGCCAGTCGCGTCCCGCGCGCGGACTTAATCCCAGCTCCAGCTCCGGAGCGCGTCTAGTCGCATCCGTCACCTTGGCCATATATTCGAGCAGTCCGGGATGGACATGCGCCTGCCGCACCTCGCGCTGCATCCGCAGCCATTCCTCCAGCATCAGAACCGGACGCAGCTGATGAGACTCCAGCCTCGAGCCGGACGCATACTGCTCCAGCATTTTCGCTTCGTTCTCCATAGACGGGTAGCCAATGGACAACCGCATCATGAAACGGTCCAGCTGCGCTTCCGGCAGCGTATTGGTCCCTTCATAACTTAACGGGTTCTGCGTCGCAATAAGCACAAACGGCTCCGGCAGCTTGCGGGTCTCCCCTTCCACGCTGATTCTCCGTTCTTCCATCGCTTCGAGCAGCGCAGATTGCGTTCGCGGCGAAGTCCGGTTAATCTCGTCCGCCAGAACAATGTTGGCCATAATCGGCCCCGGCCGGTATACCAGCTCGCTGATCCGGCTGTCCCAGACCGCTCCGCCGATAACGTCCGCAGGCAGCATATCCGAGGTGAACTGAATCCGCTTGAACTCTCCGCCAAGCACGCGGGCAAAAGAGCCCGCCAGCATCGTTTTCCCGACGCCAGGCACATCCTCAAGCAGCACATGGCCGCCAGCCAGCATAGCCGTCAGCAGCTGAGTAACCGTTTCTCTTTTTCCTAGCAAAACCTGATCTACTCTATGAATAAGCCTTTGCAGCAGCACCTGCGGCGGCTCGGGCCAAGACTGCGCTTCCGCTCTTCCCTGCAAGCCTTCGAATTTCGGCACGATCATCTCTATCATCGACCTCCTGAAAAATAGCTTCTCTATCTTTCAGTATCGCCACGCGCCTCTCTATTTAGACCTGCTAGACGGAAGACGGTTCAACCCAAATCTCTCTTTTGTCCGTTGTTACCGTAATTCTGCTTATCCCAAAATGAAACCGCTGAAGCGTCTCTCTTAACGGCACCATGATCCGGCTTGGCATTGACGTTCCGCTGCCCCCTACCTCCGCTGCCGTCCAGCTTACGTTTTGATTATTCACCATCGCTTCGGCAACCCCGTTTGCCATGTCGAGACGGATAATGCCGTGAAGCCCTAAAGCCAGCTGTCGAAGAGGAACATCAATGGTGCCGTTCAACATTGTGTAATCCTGCGGGGCAAAAGGAATGTCTTCCCCGCCGGCATGAATGATTAAGCTTTGGGTATTTTGCTCTGGCAGGTTCGTTCTCGTCCGGGCCGTATATTGTACGAGGGTCTGCATCTCAGCAGCCGTTACATTTGGTCGCTTCCATTTAAGCGACGGCGCGAGACGGAACTGAATCGGCTTGACCTGATCGGTTAGGACCGCGAACTGATACCCTTTCTTTTTGAAGAAATCGATCACCTCCGGCAGCGCCTTTACCGACTCCTCGTGGATAGAGCTGTCATGCATCAGCACAACTACCTTGCTGGATAGCCTGGAGCCTTTAACGGTGTTTATGATCTCTTTGGCCGGAACACCAATCCGCGCCGAGTCGCCGCTGTCCACGTTCCAGTCGTTGACGATGTAGCCGGCCTTGGCAAGAGCGTCGTAATATCCTTGGTCAAAGTTGCCAAACGTCCCTCCCGGCGCGCGCAGCAGATTCGTGCGTATACCCGTAACTCTATAGATTTCATCGTCGGTATCCATAACCTGCTTGGCGAAAACGGAGAAGCTGCCGTACAGCTCTTTATAGACATGATCGTACGTATGATTGCCGATGGCATGGCCTTCCTGCACGACCTGCCTCGCGATATCCGGATACTGCTTCACTTCCTCGCCCAGCATAAAAAAGGTTCCCTTCACGCCCTCCCGCTTCAGGATCGCAAGAACCTCCTTTGTCTTCTCGCTTGGGCCATCGTCAAACGTCAAATAGACGATTGGCTTGGCCGCCGCCGTCTTTGCTTCCTCCGCGCTATAACTAACCAGCCGGTCCGCTAGAATCGGATAGCCCGCGCCTTCTTCCTGATGCTCGACGGGTTCTTCCGCGGAGCTACCGGCAGCCGCAGCCACCTCGCTCGCCAGCCCCGCATGCGCCAGCTCGCTTGCTGCCTCCCCCTGGTAATTCGTTACCGGATCGGCTCCCAGCAGCCCCAACCATAATACAACCAAACATAATCCCGTCTGCACCAGCAATCGCATTTCATTTGCCACCCTTCTCTACTCTCGTAAGTAATAATCCATTCCATAGAGTATATGAGCGGCAAATCTAGCAAATGCCCCGTTAAACATTAATTTCGCATATCGTTTTGCCTTACGCCTAACTTAACAACCCCTTCTTTACGTTCTACCCACAGCCTGCTATTCCGACTCTCGCACCCGTCACCATCCACTCCAACCGCCTGCAGCAGGCTTTTTGCCTGCTATTCCGCCTCCACCCCCATCTCCATCCGCTCCGACCGCCTGCAGCAGGCATTTTCCCTGCTACTTCGCCTCCCGCACCAGCCTCCGACGGCTCACATCCGCTGCAGCACGGTTTTTTCCTCTTATTCGCTCCCTTTCAACTCTCGCCATTCCACCACATCCGCTGCAGCACGGTTTTTTCCTCTTATTTGCTCCCTTTCACCTCTCGCCATTCCACCACACTCACTGCAGCACGGTTTTTTCCTCTTATTCGCTCCCTTTCAACTCTCGCCATTCCACCACATCCGCTGCAGCACGGTTTTTTCCTCTTATTTGCTCCCTTTCACCTCTC
>NZ_JBBCUR010000009.1:0-185818 GCF_037147795.1 Paenibacillus sp. MMO-177
CCACACTCGAGCATCTGCTCCACTGTAGCACGGTTTTTTCCTCTTATTTGGCTGCTTTACTCTCGTGCTCGCTTGTTCGTCTTGCTGTAAGACGGTTTTTCCGTCTTATTTGGCTACTTCCGCCCCACAATCGAGCATCTGCTCCACTGTAGCACGGTTTTTTCCTCTTATTCGGCTACTTTACTCTCGTGCTCGCGTGTTCTTCCCGCTGTAAGACGGTTTTTCCATCTTATTGGGCCACCCCTGCTCCACACTCGAGCATCTGCTCCACTGTAGCACGGTTTTTTCCTCTTATTTGGCTGCTTTACTCTCGTGCTCGCTTGTTCGTCTTGCTGTAAGACGGTTTTTCCGTCTTATTTAGCTACTTCCGCCCCACAATCGAGCATCTGCTCCACTGTAGCACGGTTTTTTCCTCTTATTTGGCTGCTTTACTCTCGTGCTCGCAAGTTTACCCTGCTATAAGACGGCTTTTTCCTCTTATTAGGGCTTGGAACATCAACTAGAGAAAAAGCAGATTAGTCATTTGGCAGCTCGTCGAGCAGCTCCTCGAACCAAGCGGCTCGCTCCAGCGCGGCGGGGATATCGCCGACGCCGTCTTCGTCGCACCATGCGGTGGACAGCACCGCATGAGCGAAACCCCACGCCAGTAACCTGGCGTGGTCCAAACCAAGGGCGCCGCATAACAGCTCCACGCGGCGCCGGATCACTTCCCGCTGCCCCTTCGGCGGCAGCTGGTTCAAGAGCAGCGGAATCGTTCCGTATTCCGCTTCCCCAACCACACCCTTCGGGTCAATGGCCAGCCATCCCGGCCCGCCATGACCCGAAGACAAAATATTCCCATGGTGCAAGTCACCATGGAGCAACAACAACCCGCGGCCGCCCTCTCCGAGCAGGCGGCGAAAAACCGCCTCCGCGCGGCCGACCACGCGCTCCGGCAGCGGCCCCGTGCCGCCGCCATGCCGCTGGCGCAGCCGGGCAAGGCCCGCGGCCCAGTCCGCTACGGACGGGAATTCTCCCCCGTCCGGCGCGGGAACCGCCAACCGCCGCATCACCTCGGCGGCCGCCAGCACAGCATCGTCGTCGCTCAGCCCCGACGCCGACAGCATCACCCCGGGCTGGACGCGCTCAATCAATAGCGCGCCCCGCTCCTCGTCCGCGGCCAACACGCGCACGGCACCGCGGCCGTCGTACAACCGCAAAGCCGCCAGCTCCGTGCGGAATTCCCGGCTTGGCACGCCAAGCTTCAGCACGGCGGGAGTTCCGTTCCGCAGCACGGCCGGGGCCACAAAGTTATACGACAAAACAAAAGGAGACGGCAGCTCCACCGTCATCCCCCATTTTTCCTCGCAGCCCTGCAGCAGCATATCGAAGCCCGCAAGCCACCGCTCGCCTTTTTCGCCGTGAACCGATCTGATCGTCTGACACAAATGCTCTGGAATCTGCATCATGCACTCTCCCCCGGCATTCTTACTCTCGCTATTTCACTATGTACGGACCTACGAGCAGCACCCTCGCATAAACGCTCGGAATCTGCTTCGCGTACACTCTCCCTATCGCTCTCTAACTACAGATGAACCGGAATCACGCATACCGGCTGGGAAATCTCGATCGAATAGCCCGTATACACCGGCATACCCGACTCGCTAATGCGGAATACCGCTACATTATTGGTATCCTTGTTCGCCGTAATTGCGAATTGACCGCCCGGTACCAGGGCAAAATGCCGCGGATGCTTTCCTTCCGTCGACACATGTCCAACCAGCGTCAGCTGTCCGCTCTGCGCGTCCACCGCAAATACGGCAAGGCTGTCATGACCGCGGTTCGAGCCATAGAGGAAACGGCCGTCCTCGGAAATCGCGATTTCCGCGGTGCCATTCGCTTCGGCATACCCTTCCGGTAAAGTCGATACCGTCTGCACGGCCTCAAGCGCACCCTTTTCCGCATCATAACGGAAGGAAATAATGGTCGAATCCAGCTCGTTGATCACAAAAGCAAACTGTCCGTTCGGATGGAACGTCATATGACGCGGACCTGCGCCAGGCTGCACCACGGTCTCGCCGTGACGGACCAGCTTGCGGTTTTCCTTATCCAACGTGTAAGCGACAATCCGGTCGATCCCAAGATCCGGCACAAAAATATATTTGCCGTCCGGGCTGAAGTTCGTGCTGTGCGGATGCGGCGTTTTCTGGTTCGGGTGAGGACCGCTTCCTTCATGCTGCTGAATATCGAGAATCTCGCCGATCTCCCCGTTATCCGAAAGCGACACAAGGCTGATCCGGCCGCCATGGTAGCTGCACAGCAGTACAAATTCGCTGTCCGCATCACGCTGAATATGGCAGGACGGTGCCGTAATGGCAAGCTTACGGTTCAATTGCGCAAGGCCGCTGCCTTCGATCGAAAAAGCCACCGCATCGCCAACCTTCGCCCCTTCCGCATCCGCGCCTTCGGCAATGGCATACAGTCTGTTCTTGGCCGCATCCACGTTAAGGAAGGTTGGGTTTTTTAATCCGGATACCTGATCCTTGAGGGTCAGAGTCCCTTCTGCCGAATCGAATTCGTAACGGTATACGCCGCTGTTCTCCGCTTCAGCGTAAGAGCCGATGAATACTGTCAATTTGTCATTATGTAAGGTCATGAATAATATCCTCCTGCTTCTATGCTATGTTCCTTATATTGTACCCTCTCATCCGGCATAAACCAAGCCTTTCGCTCCGCATGGACAACAGCCCGAAATAAGCCTACACTGTTTTTAACGAATCCGTTATTTACGAAAGGGGCGAAAACAAAAAAGTGGCTATCAACCGTAAATTGTTGACCGATCCGGATTTTGAAGAAGCGGTTCAGCGCAAATATCCGGTACGCGTATTCAAGGACGATTTTATTGTGAACAACGGCGGCACGGTCATTCGTTTTGACGACAGTATCGTTGTCATTCAATCCAGCGTGAGCGACCTTGTCTACTATACAAGGGCGGAATGCGAGTTTTTCGAAGTCCGGAAAAAATGACAACCGCCTTTATTTAGCGATATAATTGTTTTAGTACTGAGATATTAAAGGAGTTTGCAGCATGAGCGAAAATGGAAAAATACTCGTCATGACCGCCGTTGCGGTTGAACGGGATGCCGTCCTGCGCGGCCTTAACGGCGACGACCGCTTCGAGGTGATGGAAGCCGGCGTTGGTCCGGCGGAAGCCGCCGTCAGCACCGCAACGGTCCTGGCTTTGGCAGGAACCGGCGCCTATCGCCTTGTTATTTCCGCAGGCATCGCGGGCGGGTTTAAGGAACGCGCCGAGGTAGGCACGCTGGTTGTCTCAAGCGCAATCATTGCCGCCGATCTTGGCGCCGAGACGCCGGAAGGCTTCCATAGCGTGGACAAGCTTGGTTTCGGTTCCGCTTATATCGACGTGGATGCGGAGCTTGCCGAGCGTCTGACTTCAGCACTTCAGGCTGCCGGACTGCAGACCGCTCTTGGTCCCGTCCTTACCTTATCTACGGTTACCGGCTCTGCCGAGACTGCGGCCGCGCTTGCCGAACGAATTCCCGGCGCGGCCGCGGAAGCGATGGAGGGCTTTGGCGTAGCCGCCGCTGCCCGCCGCGCGGGACTGCCGGTGCTGGAGCTGCGCGCGATTTCGAATCCGGTTGGTCCGCGTGACCGCAGCGCTTGGCGGATTAAGGACGCTCTGCAGTCTCTCGAAGCTGCAAGCTCCGTATTACGGGAGGTTATGGTATGAAAATCGCTTTTTCCCCGTGTCCGAACGACACGTTTGTATTCCATGCCCTGACGCATGGACTTGTTCCCGGTGCGCCGGATTTTGATGTGATGTATGCCGATATCGACATTACGAACCATTTGGCGGCAAGCGGCGACAGCGATCTCGATGTGCTCAAGATTTCCTATGCTGCTCTGCCTTGGGTATTAAAAGACTACGCGCTTCTGCCATGCGGCGGCGCTCTTGGCCGGGGCTGCGGCCCGCTTGTTCTCACAAAAGACAAGCTGGAGGACGCATCCTACCTCAGCGGCAAACGGGTGGCCGTTCCCAGCGAACGCTCAACTGCCTATCTGCTGTTCCGTCTATGGGCAGCGCAAAATGTTCCCGGCGGCGTAGGCGAAATTATCGTAATGCCGTTCCACGAGATCATGCCTGCCGTGCGCGACGGCAAGATCGATGCCGGCCTTGTCATCCACGAAGCCCGCTTCACTTACCAGAATTATGACCTCTCCATGCTGGTTGACCTTGGCAGCTGGTGGGAATCCGATACCGGCCTGCCGATTCCGCTTGGCGCTATTATCGCCCGCCGCTCGCTTGACCTCGGAGCCATCACCAGCTGGATCGAACAATCCGTGGAGTATGCCTGGAAGCATCCTGAGGCATCGAAAGACTATGTCATGCAGCATGCGCA
The DNA here is from genome assembly GCF_037147795.1 of Paenibacillus sp. MMO-177. NCBI lineage: Bacteria > Bacillati > Bacillota > Bacilli > Caryophanales > Paenibacillaceae > Paenibacillus > Paenibacillus sp. MMO-177. The sequence goes on from NZ_JBBCUR010000009.1 coordinate 4,401, forward strand.
GGAAATGGATCCTTCCGTTGCCCAGCAGCATATCAACTTGTACGTAAACGACTTCACGGGCAACCTGGGCAGCAGCGGTTATGCCGCTATCTCAACCCTGCTGAACCGCGCAGCCGACGAAGGTCTCGTACCTGCGATCGACCCGGCTCTTCTCGAGTTCCCCGGTTAAACTTAAGGGAGTCCCTTTTAACCGTTATGGCGAAGAGGACTCCCTTTTTTTTTCTTTATTGAAGAATAAGCTGATGATGAGGATAAAACCAAATGCCATTAATAAATAACCAGCCAGTGAAGCAATAAAAACATGATACTTCAGAACGACACCAATGCCGATAATAGTGATTATCAAAGATAGCAGACCCACAATCCAATCTTTCTTATCCCACACCGCCGCTAAGGTCAAGCTTGTGATAACCATAAAGATTAGTAACTCGATAAATACTAGAAACAGCGGAATCATAACCACACCTCCGTTGAATTATATTACATAATTTTACAAAATAACAACAATTTTCTTGACTTCGTTTCTCCTCAGGTCCTTGGACATCCCGCGTGTGAGCCATAACGAAAAAGAGCTGCCCGCAATCGGGCAGCTCTTATCTATTTCCTTAACGATCCGACTATACGTCGGAGTCGTCCCATTTTTTCGAATATGCTTTCTTAGTGACCCAAAGGGTCATCCAGGTGAGCAAAACAACAATGATGGCAGCAATAATCCAAACCCCAACAGGAACGTTCATCTGCAACTACCCCCTTCTCGCCTATTACTACTATATTAACGGACAATACGGGAGCATATACAGGCTAAATATTAACATTTTTCAACGGTTTACACCGGAATCTGTCATTTGGAGGCATTACGCCTCCTGCATAAGGGCACACTACCGCTAAATCCCTTACCGGAAAGCGCGAAGGAATTCCACCGCCTTGCGGATATCCTCCTCCGGACGCTGCCCGACTTCCCGCTCAATCGTCAAATAGCCGTTGTACCCGATATCCTGCAGCGCCTTCAAATAACGGTCAAACGGAACGCTGCCTTCCCCAAGCGGAACCTCGCGGAATAAAGCGCCTTCGCTCGCCATATCGGCGATAATGTCATGGCTCATTCCCGCAAAGCCCAGGTAGCCGTACACGACGCGCGGGTCAATCTCGGCCGCCAGCTTAATTCCGTCCTTCGCATGCGTATGCACGATATAATCCTTCAGCAGATAGACGCCCTGAACCGGATCATCGCCAGTTACCATAACCATATTGGCCGGGTCGAAGTTAACCGATACCCCGTTTGTCGTCAGCGAATCAAGGAAAGTCTTTAATCGCGCAGCAGGCTCCGGTCCCGTCTCGATGGCAAAATAGGCCCCCATGCTGCTTGCGTAGCTGCTTAATTCTTCGCAGGAAGACTGCATCGCAGCGTAGATTGGCGAATTCGTATCGTCGGGGACGATACCGATATGCGTCGTTACGATATTGGTTCCCAGATCAAGCGCGAGCTCGAGAATTCGCTTGGACTTTTCGATTTTGGCCGGATTAGCCTCCGCATCCTGGAAACCATGTCCCCCAAGATCGCCGCACAAAGCCGAAATGGTAAGGCCAAGCGACGCAATGCGGTCCTTCAGCTCGCGGCGAGCCGACGCGGACAGATTGGCAGGATCGGTCTCGCCGCTTACCGCGTAGATCTGCACGCCTTCCGCTCCAACCTCAACCGCCTTATTCAAGCCCTCATTTAAGCCAATCCCAAAGCTCTCTACAATAACGCCAATCGGATTGCTAATCTTTGTATTCGCCAGATCAGCCATGGATTAAACACCCTCCTTCGATGCAGCGACAGTTGCAGCCGCAGCATCCTTATTCAAGACCACTTCCGCGCCAAGCGACGCCGATTCATAAATGGCCTGAAGCATCCGCATCAGCTCCACGCCATCCTCTACCGGGCTGATCGGCTCGGCTTTGCCGAAGCAGCAATCAACAAAGTGAGCAACCTCCAAGTCAAAGCTGTCCTGGAACTGGAACGCCAGATGATCCAGCTGCGGCTCGATGTTCACGATTTTATTGAACTGCTCGGTTACGATCACCAGCTTCGGATCAATCTCGGCTCCGCCTTTGGTTCCGTAAATTTTGCTGCTCATTTCGTTCTGCGCGGCATGCAGCGTGTAGCTGATATCGACATACAGCGAAGCGCCGTTCTCGAAACGGATGAGAGCATTCGCCATATCCTCCACATCGTTAAGCGAAGCGTCGTAGTCCGCCGCTTTATAGAAGCTTAAGCCTTCAATATGCGACCGGTTGCCCAGCTTCCGGTACGTATTCCCGCTGACCGAAACCGGCTTTGGCTTGCCCATCAGATACCAGCACAAATCAATCATATGTACGCCGACATCAATGAGCGGACCGCCGCCCGAGCGTTCGGAATCCGCAAACCATCCGCCCGGGTTGCCTAACCGCCGGATTGCCGATGCTTTGGCGTAATAGATATCCCCGAGCTGTCCGCTCTCCGCATACTGCTTCACAAGCTGCGCCTGGTCGGCATATCTGCGGACAAAACCTACAAGCAGCTGCTTGCCGGAACGCTCTACAGCCTCCTGTACGGTAAGCGCCTGCTCAACCGTCTTCGCAAGCGGCTTCTCGCAAAGCACATGCTTGCCGGCATCCAGCGCGGCCACCGCAATCTCGGCATGGCTGTTATTCCAGGTACAGATGCTTACCGCATCAATCTCCGGATTCGCCAGCAAATCTTTATAGTTATCGTAAACATGAGGGATGCCGTAAGCTTCGGCCTTCTCCCGCGCGCGTTCCCCGTTCAAATCCGCGATTGCCGCAAGTTCCACCTCCGGGTGAACCGAATAGCCATGCAAATGCGAGCCCGATATCGATCCTGCTCCAATAACTCCAACCTTTAATTTCGTCATTGCCAGCATCTCCTCCATGTTTCCTATAATCAGTTGCAACCTGCACTATGTTCAATTTATCATGAGTATAAAAAGAGAGGAATGAACAGCATGGCTCAAATCATGGATTATATGATCAGTTCGCAGCCCCTTCGCATGATCGATTTAACGGTGGATCCCGCCAAGCTGTCCGTTCGTTCTCTTGTTATTCGAAACGTAGGCTATTTACCCGGTCGGACGCATTACCGGCAAGGGGCGGTTTTTCAATATTGGGCGATCGTCTATATTGCGGGAGGTTCGGGAACTTACCGCGTCGACCATGGGGAAGCGCAGCAGGTGACGGCCGGCAGCCTTTTCTTGTTCCAGCCCGGCTTTCATTATGATTACGGGCCGGACCCGGGCGGTTATTGGGACGAATATTACTTTACCATCGAGGGGACGCGGTACAGGGAGTGGTTAGAGCATTGGCCGATCCTCCCGAACACGGTCATGCATCCGGGCGAGGACGCTTCTTCGCAGAACCGGATCGACCGTATCTTCGCGCTGATGGACAGCGGCACCCCGGCCGATGCCGACCGCTCAGCGCTGACGCTGGAATCCCTCCTCTACGACTGGGTGCAAAGCTGCCAGTCCTCGCCCGCCGCTCAAGGCAAGACGGCCCGCCTTGCCCAGCTGCTCGAAGCCTTGTCCGGCACTTTGCATGAGCCGTTTGACGCGGCGGCTTTTGCCGAGCGCCATCATTGGGCGTTATCGACGCTGCGCCGTACGGTCAGCGAGTATACCGGGTTCGCCCTGCATGAATACGTCCATCGGCTAAAAATGGCCGAAGCCAAAAACCGCCTGCTCAATACCGAGCAGACGGTCAAGGAAATCGCCGCAGCGCTAGGCTACGGCGACGTGTTTTATTTTTCGCGGCTGTTCAAGAAGATCACCGGCGAAGCGCCCCAGCTGTTCCGCCGCAACATGCGTTCGAAATGAAATAAGTCCCCGCGAGGGTCTTATTTCGCCTACGCACACCAGAGATGGGCCAGCTTAAGTACTGCTCCAAGTTAATAAGACCCTTCCAGGGTCTTATCTCAACGCACGTTACTCCACTGGTACGCAATAAGACCCTGCGAGGGTCTTATTTCACTTACGCGCACCAAAGATTGGCCAGTTTCGGGGTCCTTGCAAGTGAATAGACCCCTGCAGGGTCTTATTGCGTCTATGCGCACCTGGGACGCCTAGTATTTTACAACCTTACCGCAAAGCGGCTGCCTCGAGCCGCGATCTGCTGCAGATGCTTGAAGTTCGGATGAACGACCAGATCGTCGAGATAAGCCGATTCCGTGCTGAGCGGCTCGCGCATTCTATTCAATGCGCTAACGATCTGTTCTCCCGACTCGATGCCGATGCCGTGCCCGAAGAAGAGATTATCCGACATCTTCACGACGTTTTCCCCTTGCCATTCCGGCGTCTCATGGTCGAAATCCGGATTGCGGAAGTACATCACGTCGCCCGGGTACGATTCATTCTTGTTATGTGTCGTAATGAACCATAAGTCGCCGTCATGGTTCCAATCCCGCAGATACAGCGGATAAAACAGCCTGTTGAACGCTTGCTCCCCGATCGTATCCAGCACCGCTTTGTACAGCACGATTACAATCGCGGTCGCGCATTCGAACCCGTAAGCCTCGCCATTTTGAAAAATATCGTTAATCGCATCCGAAGGCCGGACATCCGGATTCATCTGGAAGCCGCCGTTCTCCGTCCGCGTCCAATATTGCGGATTGCATCTGGAATGGCGGAATACCGCGAAGTCCGCCCGGCTGTCCTGCAGCATTCTCGCGGCATTAACCGTACGGTCACGCAGTCGCAGCTCGAACCGGAGCGAGTCCATTGAATCATACTGGTAGACGACAGGGCTGTTCTGCTTGCCCTGCAGCACTTCCCGCTCTACCGGCGTTAACGCAATCGGGTTAATCTGCCCGGCGTCATTGCCCGAAATTTGAAGCATTCCCTACCCCTCCCATGATCTTGCCATGGGTTATTGTACGTATAGGGGCAGGGATTGGTGCTGTTTCCAAGGCTGCGCCTCAGGTATTATGGGCGAATGTTAGTGGCTGAAGAATCCGATCTGAATAAAGAACAGAACCGCAAATACGTAGAAAATCGGATGAACCTCTTTGCCCTTGCCGCGGATCAGCTTCAGAATCGGATACACGATAAAGCCGATGCCGATACCCGTTGCAATGCTGTACGTAAGCGGCATAAGAACAACGATCAAGAACGCCGGGAACGCTTCTTCAATATCGCTCCAATCGATTTTGCGCAGAACGTTCATCATCAGGAAGCCCACGATAATAAGCGCCGGAGCCGTAATGGCCGGGATACCCGCGAGAACCGATACCGTCGGGGAGAAAAAGAGCGTCAGCGCCAGCAGCACGCTTACCGTGATAGCCGTCAGACCGGTTCTGCCGCCAACGGCTACCCCCGAGCTCGACTCGACGTATGCGGAGGTTGGGCTTGTGCCAAGCAATGCGCCCGTTGTTGTACCGATGGCATCCGCAAGCAGCGCGCCGCGCGAACGCGGAAACTTATTGTCCCTCAGCAGGCCCGCCTGCTCCGCCACGCCAAGCATCGTGCCGGTGGTGTCAAACAGCGTAATCAGCAGGAAAGTGAAGATAACGGCATAAAGGCCATTTTGGAACACGCCGCCAATATCCAGCTGGAAAGCGGTCATGTTTAGACCGGTAGGCAGCGCAGCCCATTTTGCCGGCAAATGCATTTGACCTGTGATGACCGCGATAATCGCGGTAATGATCATCCCGATGAACAGGAAGCCTTTCACCCGGTAGGCCATCAGAATAAGCGAGATGACAAGTCCTACAATCGTAAGCAGCGTCATCGGCTGCGACAGATCCCCCATCGTGATAAGGGTCGCTGGCGAAGCAACGACGATTTTGGCATTTTGCAGACCGATAAACGTAATGAATAAGCCGATACCCGCCGTAATGGCATGCTTCAGACTTGATGGGATGGCATCAAGCAGCATGTAGCGGAAGGAAGTCAGAGACAGCAGAATGAAGATAACCCCGGCGACAAAAACCGCGCCAAGCGCCGTCTGCCAAGATACACCCTCTCCCCCAACGACAGAAAACGCGAAATAAGCGTTAAGCCCCATGCCGGGCGCCAGCGCAATCGGGTAATTCGAGAAAAGTCCCATAATCAGCGTTGCCACGATACTTGCGAGGACGGTTGCGATAAAGACGCCGTGGAAGTCCATTCCCGCTTCGCTTAGCACGCCGGGGTTAACGATTACGATATAGACCATCGTAAGAAAGGTCGTAATTCCCGCGAGCAGCTCCGTTGTTAACGTAGTGCCCCGCTCCTTCAGTTTAAACAGGCGATCCATTGCTTGTTCCCTCCAGGTTGTCCTTAATGTCCGGATGCGTGTTACCTATTGTCCCCTTGAAAACGCCGGATTAGTAAATCTGGAAAAACAAAAAAAATCCCGCGCCGCGAATGAAGGGAAGATGGTACACGTATCCCTTATTCGTAGTTAGGATTTTTGGCTCCTTGTAGAGACCCTCACGCCATATATAATGAGGATATACGAATGATAGTGATGTTAGCTGTTCAATTAACCTTCATAAGGTTACTGGACAACCCAGGGCGCTGTCAATCCTTTTTTCGCGAAAAATACGATCTATTTACGAACTATTCTTTGATGGAAATAATTAATGTTCGTTTTCTAGAAGTGGAGCTGCCTGTCAAAGAGCTTTGCTGAAAGTTGTCGAACATCCCGGTTTTTGCGAATCGAATCGGATGAACACTTCTTTTAGCGATATACCACTACCTTTGTCAGGCGGGCAGGGAGATCGTTTTCGAGGACGAATAAGTCTCGTAAGTGACAAATGAATGAGGTGATGAAATGACGTTGCTCAAAACGAAAGAGGCGGCCCATCAGCTGGCTGTCAGTGAAACAACCGTCAGGCGTTGGGTGTCGACCTTCCCGGCTTCCTTCCGGAAGGATATGTTTGGACATTATATTTTTGATACCCCGGCTATGGAGAAGCTTCGGAAAATAAAAGGCCAGCTGGATTCCGGAACAGCCCTGTACGACATCCGGCTTCTCTCGCTGGCGGAAGAAGAGACATTGGCGGCGGTCGCCGCTGAGGTAATGGGAACGGCCGGAGCCGCTCAGCCTGCGGTGGAAAACCCTGCGGGCAAGTCCGATGATTCCGGCAAGCTGGTGGTTGATGCGGCGGGTAATGTTCATGCAGCCGATGGCATGGTTGGTGCAGCTGCGGGTGTAGGCCGAGCTGGCGGCGTAGTGGATAATGCCGGCAACCTTCATGCGGTTGGCAGCAACTCTTCTGTAAGCCCGGGAGTTATGAGAAGCAGCGTTGGCGCGCTGGTAGTGGATAGTGCCGGCAACGTATACGCGGCAGGCGGAGAAGCAGGACCTCAAGGAGCCCAAGCATCGGCTGAGATAACAACCGGCCTTCAGCATGCTGCCGCAGCCGTTGATGTTGCAGCTAGTGATAGGATGAACCCAGCTGCTCCATCGCCGGTGGAGCCTGCTTCCCAATCGTCTGAAGCTTCGCAAGTCGTCCCTTCTGCCTCTGTCCATTCTTCATCCTCCGTAACCGACGAACCAGATCCGATGCTCGAACGTCTCAATGCCATAGAAGCTGCCCTGTCCCAGAAGGCCGATGAAGTCGTAACCGTCCAGCTGCTCCATCATCGCAAAGAGCTTGAGGAGCTCCGCAAATCGCTGACCGAACTTGCCGCTACCATCGAAGCTCTTCGCAGTCCGCAGCAAGAGCTCCTCGCTTTCGGCGAAGGTGCCAAAACTGCCGCCGAGAATGAAGGCAAACGCAAAAAACGCGGCCTGCGCTCGTTCTTTTTCTTCTAAACGCCAGTTCATCGCAGGGCCTAGCTCCCTCCACTCCCGTGTCCCCCGACAACCGAGTGAGGCCGGGTTAGGTCCTATTGGCGTTTGATGAACTTGCTGCTGCAGTTAGGCGGTTCCAGCCTTTCAGCATGGTGAACTGGCCCAGTTTTCTCGGATGAACCATCTGTAAGGCGATTTTCAGCCTTTCACGCCGTCCGCGAAGTGCTTTTTTCTGCCGAAAGGCGGTTTTTGGCTCTTCGCTAAATCAGAAATAGTCTTTACATACAGAACTAGCCCTCTGTTAGCCGCCTTTATCGCTTACAGCACGCTTACTCACACGAATTTGCTTCCGTTAGCGGCTTATGGAGCTTACAACTGCCCCCTCAAAGCCTGAACGCTCTATTTCTCCCCCTGTTAACCGCCTTTGGCGCTTACAGCACACTTACTCACACAAATTTGCTTCCGTTAGCGGCTTATGGAGCTTACAGCTGCTTACAGTGGACACTCACCCACCCGTCCCGCCAATGGACAGCCTGTCTTTATAGTCCATAGCGGCTTGCGCAATCTGCGGGAGATCATGACCTTGCGTTAAAAGCTGCCGGTCATCGAACAAATAGTACGCGGGATACCCGCCGCTATCTGCTCCGAGCTGCTCCTCTACTTTCTTTCCTTCTTCCGTATTCACATCGTAGATGACAGGTGTGAAGCGGCCTGCCATTGCGGCCACCATATCGTTGACGGCCCGCGTCTCTTCCTGCACCTTATCCTTCACCAGCACAACGACCCGCAGCTCCCCGGCCTGTTCCGTGAGGAACGGCGCATAGTCCGGTACAGCGGCTGTATCCGGCTCTTTTTTCTGACTGCAGCCAGCCGCTATAACCAGCACCAGCGCAACAAGCGCTGCTGATACCCACCATCTAAACACATCATTCAACCGCCTTCCCGTCCTCCAAATAGAAAAGAGCCAGCCCCCTGAATGGGCCGGCCCTTCACACATTCCTATTCCTTCGAAAGCTTTACGTCCTGCGGATGAGGCTCGCTCGCAAGCTGCGCGGCAAGCGCATTGGATGCGACCTGCTCCGGATCCTTGCAGCCCGGGATAACAGCAGTTACGGCCGGATGCTTGAGGCACCATGCCAGCGCCCAGCTGGCCATGTCCACGCCCTGCGGCACTTCCTCGCGCTGAATGCGCTCGACTTCCTTCAGCTTTTCCAATGTGCTTTCCGCGTTATGACGATGGCGCACATCCGTGCTGCTGAACACGGCTCCCGGCTTGTACTTGCCGCTGAGATATCCGCTCGCAAGCGGTACGCGCGCAAGCACGCCGAGGTCCTGCCGCTGACAGGACGGGAAGACCTGCTCCTCCGGCACGCGGTCCAGACGGTTGTACACGACTTGGATCGCACGGGAGCCTACTCTCGTCGAAGCTTCCGTTTGATGAATGTTGGCGTTGCTGCCGATCGAAGTGCCAAGGAAACGGATCTTGCCCGCCTGCACCTGCTTGTCCAGCGTCGTCCACAAGTCATCGTTATCAAACACTTGGTCAGGTCCGGAATGGAACTGATAAAGATCAATGTAGTCCACTTTTAATGCCTTTAAAGATGCATCCAGCTGTTCGATCACACCCGCCGGGTCAAAAGAATCCGTACGCGTAAACCGCTCATGGAAGTGATGGCCGAATTTCGTTGCGATAATCCAGTCCTCGCGATTGCGGCGGCTGATATAATCCCCAATAAGCGATTCAGACAGATGATCGCCGTAGCATTCCGCGGTATCAATCAGATTGATGCCAAGCTCATGCCCTTTGTCGAGAATCGCATCCGCCTCGCCTTGCGTATACTCGCGGCCCCATTCTCCTCCGAACTGCCACGTTCCGATCCCAATGACCGATACGTTAAGATCCGTACTTCCGAGTCTCCGGTATTTCACAATCGCCACTCCTTCCGATTTTCACGAACTATACTGCATCCTTATACTACCATATCAGGCTTGCAAGTTTCGAGTTACGGAAAGCTCAGCACAGCGGTTCACTTCCCGCCTAGTCCTATACGCCGGAGTAAGCCATAAAACCGCCGTCGACCGGAACGGTAATGCCGGTTACGAAGCCGGATACGCTGTCATCCGCAAGCCATACGAGAGTGCCCAGCAGATCCTCCGGTTTGCCGAAACGGCGCATCGGCGTATGGGTAATGATTTTGTTCGAACGCTCAGTCAAGGAGCCGTCTTCGTTCGTAAGAAGCTTCCGGTTCTGCTCCGTCAGGAAAAAACCCGGCGCAATCGCATTTACGCGAATGCCGACATCCGCCATATGAACCGCCAGCCATTGCGTAAAGTTGTTGATCGCAGCCTTAGCCGCGCTATAGGCAGGCACCTTCGTCATCGGACTCGGTGCACTCATCGAAGACATATTGATCACCGTTGCTCCCGGTTTGTTGATCATTTGCTGCGCGAATACTTGCGTAGGGATCAGAGTGCCAAGAAGGTTTAGATCGAAAACAAAGCCAAAGCCTTCTTTTTTCAGATCAAAAAAGCTCGTCACATCAGGCTTCGCCAGATCGTCCGGGTGGAACGTCTCTTTCGTCGTGATGCCGTCCGGATGGTTGCCGCCGGCGCCGTTGATCAGAATATCGCAGCTGCCGAGCTGTTCAAGCACAACCGTGCTTGCTCCCTTCACGCTCTCCGCATCCACTACATTGCACGCGACCGCAATGGCCACGCCGCCCGCTTCGCGGATTTCGCGCGCCACGGACTCGCCTTTTTCCGCCGTGCGGTTCAGAATCGCTACCTTTACGCCCTGGCGGCCCAGCTCTCTGGCCATCTCGGCGCACAGCACGCCGCTTCCTCCGGTAATAACCGCAACCTTGCCTGCTAAATTCTCATGATTCGGTACCATCTTTATGCATTCCCCTTTCGAATTCGCTCAAGTCCGTCCCAAACGCCCCACAGATACATGATGCCTAGCGCGCGGTCATACAGACCGTAGCCCGGACGGCATTCCTCATCCCAAATATGGCGGCCGTGGTCAGGACGCGCATATCCCGTAAACCCGCTCTCGTGGTACGCGCGGACAACCTCCGCAATATCTACCGTGCCGTCGCTCGATTTGTGGGAAGTTTCAATGAAATCGCCATTCTCATACACGCGTACGTTGCGGATATGGGCAAAAGGAATCCGGTCCGCAAATTCACGCACCATCGCCGGAATATCGTTGTCCGGATTCGCGCCAAGCGAACCGCTGCACAGCGTCAGCCCATTGTACGGGCTGTCCACCAGCTTCAGCAGTCTTGCCAGGTTATCGCGGCTGGTCACGATCCGCGGCAGGCCAAATACCGAGTATGGAGGATCGTCGGGGTGGATCGCCATTTTGATGTCATGCTTTTCGCACACCGGGATGATCTGCTCGAGGAAATATTTCAGGTTGTTGAACAGATCCTCTTCCGTCACGTCCTTGTACGCTTCGAACAGCGGAGCAAGGCGCTTCAGACGCTCCGGCTCCCAGCCCGGCATCGAGTAAGAGGAATTGCCCGCGATGTTGGCCACCAGCTCTTCCGCGCTCATGCTTTGGATTTTGGCTTTATCGAAGAACAGCGCGGTTGAGCCGTCTTCCATCTCTTTGTACAGATCCGTACGCATCCAGTCGAAGATCGGCATGAAGTTATAGCAGATGACTTTTACGCCTACCGTTGCCAGCTTCTCGATCGTCCGCTTGTAGTTCTCAATGTAACGGTCGCGCGAAGGCAGGCCCAGCTTGATGTCATCGTGCACGTTTACGCTTTCTACCACTTCCAGATGGAAGCCGTGCTCGTCGGCCAGGCGTTTGTACTCCATGATTTTGTCCATCGGCCATTCTTCGCCTGCCGGAACGTCATGCAGCGCCCATACGAGGCCTTCTACTCCCGGAATTTGCTTGATCTGCTTCAGACTTACCGAATCATTGCCTTCCCCGTACCAACGAAAAGTCATTCTCATGATAGTTGTCCTCTCCCAAGGAAATTTGAATTTAATCTGCGAAATAATCCGGATTCGCTTCTCTCAGCTGCGGAAGCTCCTGGTCCAGCTTGCGGATATGCTGCTCCAGCCGCACCGCGGCAAGCTGCTCGTCCCCGCTTCGAACCGCCTCGAATAGTTGCCGGTGTTCTTCAATGACGCGATCCATATGGCCGAACTGGTCAATAGCCAGGTAACGGGCGCGGTTTAGATGCGCGCGCATGTAATAGATCATCTGCATCAGCGTTTCGTTGCCGGCAATCTCCAGGACCGCGCGATGAAAGGCCTCATCGAGCTGCATGAACAGCGCAATGTCTTTCGCTTCTGCTGCGGCGCGCTGCTGCTCCAGCAGCGCTTCGAATGCAGCGCTTTCGGCGGAGCGGTCAAGCTCGCCCCATTTGACAGCTGCCAGGCGGAACGCGCCAAGCTCAAGCTGCTCGCGGATGAAACGGGCCTCGCTCACCTTGCGCGCCGAGATAAGCGCGATTCGCGTCCCCCGCTGCGGAAGCACCTCCAGCAGCTGTTCGCTTACAAGCAGCCGGATAGCTTCCCTTACCGGCGTACGGCTTACCTTCATCGTCTCTGCCAGCTCATTCTCGTAAATCATCGTACCCGGCGGCAGCTTGAACGAAACGATGCTCTCCCGGATCGATTCGTAGATCTGATCGCCTAACGTTTTGCGCTGCTGCGGCTGCAGCGAAGAAATAATGGTCATCTACCTGCCCCTCCTTCCACGTTAATTTCTTATCCTTACTTTACTTGTATTCTTGTATACAAGTAAAGTCCTAATTTTAAAAGGGGGATGGATGCGCCCGCAAAGGGTATTTGTTGCCCTATTCGCAGTCGGCTCCGACGGCGTCCTTTTGCCCTCTTTGGGCGGTTCCAGCCAACCTTAACGATGTCCCGCAGCGTTAAGCTATCCGCTCGCCCCCCTATTTCATCGCCTTAACGATGCCGCGTATCGTTAAGCAAAGCCTTTTTCGCTCCTTACGCCCACTTTGGGCGGTTCTGACCAGTCCATCATGCCATCCGCCGCAATCTATGCAAAAAGCCCTAACGACGATTGCAGTTCATCGTTAAGGCTTGTCCGCTTTTATCTAACTGAACTCCGTCAGGATCAAGATCAGCGTCAGCGCCGATATGCAAATAATGCCGCCGATAGCCGAGAACAGCATGCTGGCCGTTCTTCCCCGCTTCGCGTCTTCGTAGCTTTGAATAAACAGGACAATGCCCAGCAAAATAACAACCAGGCTTGTCGATAACCGGCTCGGGATCATTCCCGTTACGCCCAGAACAATCAGTACCAGATAGGCCACAGTGGCCGCGTATTTCGTACTTCGCCATCGTTTCAGTCTCATCCCGCAATCAGATCCCCTTTTGTCCGGATTCCACATCGCCAGCTCGTACTAACGATTATACAGGATGTGGAAGGGTTCGGCGACAAAAAAAGGAACAGCGGACGGTTCGATTCAGACGTTTAACATGAGCGACCTGCCCTGGCAAGCTGCTGCCATCGGGTCTCTTCTCAGGTTAGTCTGTCCGTCGTAACCGAAATTCCGCTGATCCTCTGATTTTGTAATGCATTAGCCGTAATACGTAACGTTTACCGTCGAACCGATCGGCATCAGCTCCTCGGCGTAGTGGCGGATTTTGCTCTTGGCCGTCTCTGTGAAGGGGGAGTGGCTGTACGCGGCCAGATGGACCGTTCCGGTACGGACATCGTACCGGTTGAAGGAGACAACAACACCGGCAAACAAATTGTTCAGCACCGCGAACACGGCCGACTGATCCAATCTGCCCCGCAGCGCCGTCTTCGCAAGCTCCTCGTCAGGCTGCACGGATAATACTTGATCCGCAGCCGCTTCATTGTACGGCTTCACCGATACGCAAATATCCGGTGACATCCATTCCATCGCATAGCGATGCAGCTTGGCTGCATCCGCTTCGGACAACTCAAGCTGGTCGTCCCATGCATAGATCGTCGCCTTATGATGTCCACAGCTGCGAATGGTGACATATCGAATATGCGGAAAACGTTGTCTGACTGCCTGCTCCCACCAAAGACGAGTTCCCATCGCAATACCACCTTTTCGTGTAAATTGGCCTCTCAACACGTTGACAGCGCTTACAATATTGTATGGCTTCCCGTTCAAACTATTCCACCGCATGCGGAATGGTTCAAGCAAAGCGGAAAACGAACGCGCCTTTATCCGAGGCCCGTAAAGATGAGCGACCGCGTCTATAGGTAAGGGAAAGGTTCGACATTCGCCTCCCCTTTCCCTTCTGACTATCAATATGGATTTAATACAGTGTCGCGGTTATTGATCAGATCGGAGACCGTTACCATTTCGTAGCCTCTTCGCTGAAGCTCCGGCAGGATGATCTTAAGCGCTTCTACCGTCTGTACCGAACGCGGCACATAATCGTGAAGCAGAATAATATCCCCGTTGCGGGCATTGTTCAGCACTTTGTTCACAATCTTTTGTACGCCGGGGCTGCGCCAGTCATTCGTATCCTGATGCCAGGACCATAAGACGGTGGTGTAGCCGTTTTTCTTGGCGATTGCGAGCATCTGATCGTTATAAAAGCCGCCCGGCGGGCGGAACAATAAGGGCTTTTTGCCGGTCACCTTCTCTAAAGCCTGCTCTGTCTTCATGATCTCGTTTTGCACCGTTGCGTAGTTCTTTTTCTGCAGGAAATAGTGGTTAAACGTATGGTTCGCAACCTCATGCCCTTCGGCGATTTCCCGCTTGATCGTTTCCGGGAAGCTCTCTACGCGGTTGCCCACAACAAAAAAGGTCGCCTTCGCATGATATTCCTTCAACAGGTCCAGGATCGGTTCCGTTGTCTTCGGATAAGGCCCGTCATCAAACGTTAACGCGATTCTCTTGTTCTCGCCCGGTACTTCCCAAATGATCTCGCCTCGTTTTTCATAATAGGCTCTATCCTTGGTTGCCACTGGCGCTGAAAAACCGCATAAAAGCGCAGTGACCGTTACACCCAATACGAATCGTTTCATACCTATGAAGTTACTCCTCCCTGGATGGCATCATAGGTATTATTCCGCAATTGCCCCGCCATATCCCTAACCGGCGAAATCCTTCCCTTGTTCCTTCGCAAACCTTGCTACTTCTTCTTCCGTGGGCATTCCGGTCTGCGCCCCAAATTTGGTAACGGCCAGCGCGGAAGCCATCGAGGCATAATCCACCGCGCCCTGCAAATCCCGTCCGGATGCAAGCGCCACGGCCAATGCGGCGTTGTAGCAGTCACCGGCACCCGTCGTATCGACAACCTGCATTTTATAACCGTTGATCCGAACAAGCTTACCCTCTTCATCCAAATAAGCCGAACCGCCGGCGCCCAGCGTCGTGACCACATGAGCGGCTCCGAGTTCCATCATCCGGCGTATTGCCGGCTCCAGGGAATCTCCGTCCGCGCTCATATCCGCATAACCGCTAAGCTCGGTCCGATTCGGCGTAAAATAATCCACCAGCCCAAACAGCTCCTCCGGCAGCTGCTGCGCAGGCGCAGGATTCAACACCACCAGCTTGCCCAGCGCTTTTGCTTTACGGGCGGCATGCAGCACGGTCGCAATCGGAATCTCGAGCTGCAGAAGCACGAGATCCGCTTCCTTCAGCTTGTCCTCGTTGCGGTCGATATCGGCCGGTTCAACAAGACCGTTAGCCCCCGGAACGACAACAATGCTATTGTCTCCTTCCGCGACATAGATCGAGGCAATTCCCGACGCTGTCCCCTCTACCCGCTTCACGCCGGTAATGTCCACGCCGTCCTTCCGAAGACTGCCGAGCAGCTCTTCCCCAAAGGCATCGTCGCCTACCGCGCCGATCATAACCGTCTCGGCGCCAAGGCGCGCTCCGGCTACCGCCTGATTAGCCCCTTTGCCGCCCGGGATAAAGCGGACGCGCTGGCCGGTTATCGTCTCTCCTACCTGAGGATACGCATTCGTCTCCACCACGATATCCATATTCAAGCTGCCGATAACGACAAGCTTCGGTCGATGTTGGTTCATCATTGATTCCTTCCTTCATCCGTAATTGCGGCGAATATATCACAGCATATGGGCAAATAGCAATGAAATCCCGAGCCGGATCTTTTTCTATAACAACAGCTTGGCTAATTCCCCGTAGCTGGCTGCCGTATGATTCGGCGTATGCTCGCCGGATTCCGGGCTTGCCTCCCGATGGTTGAACCAGATCACCGTCCAGCCCGCTTCGAGTGCGCCAATGACGTCATTGCGCCACGAGTCGCCGATATAAATGCTGTTCTCCGGCCTTGTTCCGGTTGCTTCGTTCACATGATTAAATACCCGTATATCCGGCTTGTCCCAGCCAATCTTGCCCGAGATGAACTGCCGCTCCGGCGGAATAAGATGATCGAGCTCCATCGCCCGGATTTTCCGGAGCTGATGATTCTCGGCGCCATTCGTCAGCAGACCAACCACATAACCGGCATTGACCAGCTGTTCAATCAGCTCCTTGGCTCCTTCGAACATCGTAATATTGAACTGGCAGCCAATATAAGCAGCCTGCATAGCCGCCGCCTGCTCCTCGCTGAGCGCGATTCCGAACTCCGCAAGAGCCAGCTCGAACCGCCGCCGGCGCATCAACTCCGTGCTTGAGCCGCTCTCCATCGCGCCTGCTCCGCCCATCTCCAGCGACAGCATGTCGCTATAGTACCGCATCCGGTGATAGGCCTCTTCGTAAGGAAAACCCTCCCGGTCGCCAACAATGGCGATAAGCGCCTGACGGAAGGGGGATAAATGATCGTACAGCGTATCGTCCACATCAAAAAAGACGCCTTTTCTCTCCATGCTTCTCTCTTGTACCATGCTTTAAGAATTCCGCTCCTCTCTTGCTTTGCCTTTTATTGTACCACCGGAACGGCAAAAGACCCAGCCATAACGGCCGGGCCTTCTATCATCAGGATTCCGGTTCACCGCGGTCGGGATCGGATTCCGTTTCTTTTTTATCGTCCTGCTCCGCCGTTTCCCCGGCTGGTTCCGTCACAGGCGGGGCTGGCTCCTTGACCGGCACCGGAGCAGCCGGCGTAACGGTCACTTTCACCTCGGACGGCTCCGGACGCGGCCTGCCGTACAGATCTCGATAGATCCGCTCGATTTCCTCGCCGGTCAGATCGCCGTGCAGCAGCAGCTCTTCCGCAATCTTATGCACGAAATCGGAATGATCGCGGACAAGCTTCTTCACCTGCTGCATCTGATCCTTCAGCAGCTCGTTAATCTGCGGACGCAGAGACTTCAATGCATCCATTCTGGATCCGGCCGCCAGGAAGCTGTACAGCTCGTCGCCCATCCCGACCATGCCCAGATAAGCGCCTGCGCTTTCCGTTGCCTGGCGCAGGTCGGAGGTTACGCCGTTCAGCTTCTTGCCGAGGAACTCCTCCTCTACGGCGCGGGCCGCGAGGCAAACTTGGATATGAGCCAATATCTCGCTGTCGCTCCGGTTATACCGCTCGTGCGTCGGCTTCGTAGCCGCAAGCCCAAGCGATCCGCCGCGCCGGATTATGGTCACCTTCCATACCCGTTCATGCGGCTTGAGCAGGAATTGCGCCACCGCATGCCCTGCTTCGTGGTACGCGACGTTCCTCTTCTCGTCGTCCTTCATGGAACGAAGAGGCTGCTTGAGGCCCCATTCATACGTCTCCATCGCGGCGCGGAAGTCCTCGTAACCCGCTTCCTGCGCGCCCCGCTGATGCGCGATAACGACGGCTTCGTTGACGATATGCTTGATTTGGGCAGGACTGTATCCGATCGTATCCATCGCGGCCTTCTCCGGAGTAAGCGTCGAGTCGGTTTTTATCTTCCGGAGATAGTATCCGAACACGTCAACGCGTCCGTCGTAATCCGGCGAGTCCACCCATAGCTGGCGGTCGAACCGCCCCGGTCGGAGCAAAGCCTGATCCAGTACATCCGGCAGGTTGGTTGCGGCAATGGTCAGCACGGGCGGGCGTTCCGCTTTCTTCCGCAGCAGGCCTAGCTGGCGCAGGAATTTCTTAAACCTCGAGCTGTCGAGGTTCGGAGGGTCCATCTGCAGGAGCAGCTCGTTCAGAAGCCCGGTGCCGCCGCCCATGCCGAACATGCCTCCGCCACCGCCGCCGCTTTGTCTCGACATGCCGATGGCATCTACTTCGTCGATGAAAATAATGCAGGCTCCGTACATGCGCGCCAGCTTCCGGGCTTTTTTGTAGATCCGCATCACCCTCAGATTGCCGACGCCAAAAAACATGTTCTGGAAACTCGGAGCGGAGGCGTACGCAAACGGCACTTGCGCTTCGTTGGCAATGACTTGGGCCAGATAGGACTTGCCCGTTCCCGGCGGTCCGCACAGCAGGAGACCCCGTATGGCCTCGCCGCCCATCTTCTTGAAGTCCTTCACGCCCCTCAGCAGGCTGACGATCCGCTTGGCGTTCTCCACGATTTCCGGGTTGCCCCGGTAATCATCCCAAGTGGCGCCCGTCTCCCCCGGCAATACCCAGTACGTCCGCCCTCTGGACAGGAACCAGAACAAAGCGGCAAACTGAATAATCATGAACAAGACGGCGAACAGCAGCTGAAACAAATAGCTGGAAACAACAAGCGCAGCATTCCAAGCCGTTGGTCCTCCTGACCAGACAAGCGAAACAAGGATGACGAGGACTACTAGCCTGAGGAGGAATCTACGCCACTTGATCCACTGATAACTCCTCATGGCTTCACTTCCTTTTAAGGTATGCCTTATTCTATGAAATGGCATACCGCCCCATGACTGCCATTGCGGGGAGGAAGATTAACGCCGGCTGTCGGAAGGACGAACACGATTCTTAATAGCCAAGCTCTTTCAAAATGCGGGACAACGTGCGCAGACGTTCCCCGTTCAGCTCATCGTCGTCGCTCAGCGCCTGGCTGAACAGCTTGATATCCTGATTGATTTTCTCGTTATCCGTACACACCTCGACGGTCATCGCATCTCCTTGCAGGCCAATGCGGTCAATAACGGGCTTCTCCGGATCATACAGATTAGCGTACCGGTAAGACTCCTCGCGGAAATGCTGCATCGACCGGGTGATCAGAATCGCCAGATCCAGCACGCGGTGAAGCGGCAGCTCTTCGGATTGGCGCGACCATTTCTCGCCGGTGTAACGCCATACCTTCGCCGAGATTTCGACCTTGCCTCTGTCGTTCCATTGGGCAAGCCCAAGCGACAGCCCTTTTGCGTCCGTATGCTCGGCGTAACGTCCATCCACCTGCTCGTAATTTTCAGAGACGATCACCGGTTTATGCTTTAGAGTTGTAGGGATTTTCATGGGAATTCCTCCGTTTTTGAAAAAATTATTTATACCATTAATATTTACTAAATTACTAAATTAGTGATCCAATTATACGGTATCCGTCTCCCCAGCGTCAAACGGACAACAAAGCAAAAGCCCCTCCGCCAGTTAGACGGAAGGACTTCTTGTTCATTAATCATGTAAATTATTTAAGATGTTATCTTCAAGCACCGCCGCTTTGCTGCCGTATTCCTTAATGATGTGCTGCTCTCCCCAATTGCATAAGGAATCCAGGATCGGGCGCAGACTATCTCCGTACGGCGTAAGCTCGTATTCAACCTTTGGAGGCACCTGATTGTAGACAATCCGATTCACGATTCCGTCGTCCTCCAGCTCCCTTAGCTGCTGGGTCAGCATTTTTTGCGTGATAGAAGGCATAAGCCGCTTGAAGTCGCTGGTTCTTTTCTTGCCATGCGTCAGATGGCATAAAATCACGCATTTCCACTTGCCCCCGATCACTTCAAGCGTTGCTTCCACGGAAATGTTGTATTTCTTCGGCGGTACCATTGTTGTTTCCATTGCTGATCCCTCCAGTTCCATAGGTACTTTTTAGTGCCTATATTACTTTTTAGTATCTATATTACAAAATAGTGCGTACTAGTCACACCGACCGATTGCCTCCATAATAGCACTTACCGGCCGAACAATACAACATTACGAAACGGAGAGTGTTAGCGATATGGTTACAAAACAGAGCCGCTCGGCGCTGGCGCTGCTCGCGCTTGCCATCAGCTCTTTTGCCATCGGAACGACGGAGTTCATCAGTGTTGGACTCCTGCCTTTAATCTCGGAAGATCTGGACATAACCGTTACGACAGCGGGTTTATCCGTTACTTTATATGCGGTAGGCGTTACCGTAGGGGCGCCGCTGCTTACCGCCCTGACCTCAAGGGTACCGCGCAAAACGCTGCTGATTGCGATTATGATCATCTTTATTCTCGGCAACAGCCTTGCGGCCAGCGCGGGAAGTATTGCAGTGCTGCTCATTGCCCGTGTGATCTCATCCTTCTCGCATGGCGTGTTTATGTCAATCGGCTCGACGATCGCCGCGGATCTTGTCCCTGAGGACCGCCGGGCGAGCGCGATTGCGATGATGTTCTCGGGCCTTACGGTCGCTACCGTGACCGGTGTGCCGCTTGGCACGCTGCTTGGACAGCATATGGGCTGGCGCACCGCTTTTATCGCCATTGCCGTGATTGGCGTCATCGCGCTTATTTCCAATCTGCTGCTTATCCCGAATACCTTGCGCAAGGGTAACCGGACGAAGCTGAGCGAGCCTTTCAAAGTACTGAAGAACGGCCGGCTGCTTCTCGCTTTTGCCATTACGATGCTTGGGTACGGCGGTACGTTTGTCGTCTTTACCTACCTGTCGCCGCTGCTTCATGATATCACCGGGTTTAAAGAGAGTACGATTGCGGGCATTCTGGTTCTGTACGGCGTCGCGATTGCGGTAGGCAATATCATCGGCGGCAAAGCGGCTAACAAGAAGCCGTTGTCGGCTCTGCTTGTGATGTTTATTTTGCAGGCGGTTATCCTGCTGGTACTGACGTTTACGGCGCCTTACGCGGCCGCCGCGTTAGTGACGATTACCTTGATGGGCCTTCTGGCCTTCATGAACGTCCCGGGTCTTCAAATGTACGTCGTTCTGCTTGCGGAACGGTATATGCCCAAATCCATTGATGTCGTGTCTGCCTTGAACATCTCGGCCTTTAACGCCGGCATCGCCATTGGCGCTTACGTCGGCGGCGTTATTACCGATGAGCTTGGCCTGATTCATACCCCTTGGATTGGCGCGATTATGGTGCTTGGCGCCGTTGCCCTGACGGCATGGAGCCGCTCCATGGAAAACAAAGATGCAAAAGGCAAAGAACTGAAAGCTTCGGCTTAAATTAAGCTCATGCTTACGAAGCATGAATCCTCACTAGCGGCCTTTCGAGGCCACTAGGGTGATAATTCATTAGGTCCATGCTTACGAAGCATGAATGATCACTAGCGGCCATACGAGGCCGCTAAGGTGATAATTCATTTTAGGAGGATTCCCAACATGACAACAGCAAAACATCTAAACGATAAAGTTATTCTGCAAAACGGCGTAGCTATGCCTTGGCTTGGCCTTGGCGTATTCAAAGTGGAGGACGGCAGCGTCGTGATTCAATCTGTAAAAGACGCGATCAAGAACGGCTACCGCAGCATCGATACGGCGGCTATCTACGATAATGAAACCGGCGTTGGCCAAGCTGTCCGCGAATCGATGGCCGAGCATGGCATTGAAAGAGAAGATCTGTTTATCACTTCGAAGGTATGGAACGCCGATCTCGGTTACGAGTCGACGCTTGCGGCTTTCGAGACAAGCCTGAACAAGCTTGGCCTGGACTATCTGGATCTGTACCTGATTCACTGGCCGGTTGAAGGCAAATACAAAGACGCATGGCGCGCTCTCGAGACGCTTTACAAGCAAGGCCGCGTGAAAGCGATTGGCGTAAGCAACTTCCACGTGCATCATCTGCAAGACTTAATGAAGGATGCCGAGGTTATGCCGATGGTTGACCAAGTCGAATACCATCCGATGCTTGCCCAGAATGAGCTCCGCTCCTTCACCCGCGAGCATAACATCCAACTGGAGGCATGGTCCCCGTTGATGCAAGGCCAGCTGCTTGATCATCCGGTACTGGGCGAAATCGCAGCCAAACACGGCAAGTCGGTAGCCCAAGTCATTCTGCGCTGGGATCTGCAAAACGGTGTCGTAACGATTCCGAAATCGATCAAGGAATCCCGCATCATCGAGAACGCCCACGTGTTTGATTTCGAGTTGTCCTCCGACGATATGGCCGCAATCGACGCTCTGAACGAAGACCGCCGCGTTGGTCCTGACCCGGACAACTTCGATTTCTAATCATTTGTGAACGGGTTTTGAACAAGACAAGCCAGACGAACCTTTTTTGGTTCATCTGGCTTTTTTTTATCTTGCCAATTAATTTATCAAGCGATAAAATAATTTTCGAATCAGTTTATTTATCATGTGATAAAATAAAAGGAGGAAACCGTATTTCAATCAGAAGGAGTATTTAAACGATGGCACGCCGAAAAAAACAACCCCTTGACGAAGCAACCCGCTCGATGATTATCCATACCGCGCATGACCTGTTCATGGAGCATGGCTACCGCTCGGTTACGACTCGCCAGATCGCTGAAGCCTGCAGCCTGACGCAGCCCGCCATGTACCATTATTTCGCGGATAAAGAAGCTCTCTATACCGAGGTGCTGCGAGCCGTTACGGAAGAGACGAAAATCGCGATGAACGAGCTTGTCGCAAGCGAAGGCTCGGTAAGAGAACGACTCATCAAGCTCGTCGTTTATATTTTGAACAACATGCCCGATGATCTGAGCCAGATGGAACGGGACATCCGCCAGGAGCTCCGCCCGGAAAACCGGCAGCTCATCAATCAATGGTGGCAGGAATGCTATTTGATACCCATTGCCTCCTTGTTCGAGGAAGGACAGCAGAAAGGCCATTTGAAAGGGGCGGAGCAGCTCGGACTTGATCCGATTCCTTCAGCCTTTACGCTGCTAAGCATGGTTCAACGCAAGCCGCGCGGAGGCGCCAGCATCCCCATACCGGCGGAAGCACGGGCGACGCGAACCGTCGATATTTTGCTGTACGGGCTTGCCTCCGATCAGGGAAGAGAAGAAAAGATATAAGGTTTATGTTTATTGATAGGGAGATGAGAAAATATGAATGGATTGAAACGTATAGCGGATGCCGTGAGCGGCAAACGGGGACGATGGATCACTTTGGTGCTGTGGATTGTTATTGTTGGTCTTGCCAATGCCTTCCTGCCGTCGTCGAGCGATCATAAAGACGATGCCGCAGCCAATCTTGTGAGCAGCGCCCCGTCCGTGCAGGCCGATGCCTTAAACGAGCATAATGGCATTCCGGCTATTATCGCCTGGCATAGAGACGCCGGTCTCACCGACGAGGATCTTGGCCAGATCCAGGCTTTATCCAAGAAGCTGGCGGATGAACCGCTGCCACAGCAGACGGAGCTGCCGCCGCTTCACGAAATGCCGCTTCCGGCGTTAAAAGGCATGGCATCCGAAGACGGTACGACCTTCCTGCAGACCGTTGTATTTGACAAGAACGCTTCTTCCGACGATCTGAAGATCAGCCTGGAGCAGCTGCAAGCCGATGCGAATGGCATTTTTCCATCCAAGCCGTTTGACGCCGCCTTGAACGAGGAAGGCCTTGTCGGCCGGATTACCGGACCCGCCGGTATCGGCGTGGACGCCACCTCGCTGTTCAAGGACGCGGACGTGTCCCTGTTAATCGCAACAACGCTGCTTGTGCTCGTTATTCTTTTATTCATTTACCGCTCGCCTATTCTCGCACTCATCCCGCTGGTTGCGGTTGGCTTCGCTTATGGCTTGACCGGCCCGATTCTCGGCTGGATGGCAGATGAAGGCTGGATCACCTATGATTCGCAAGGCTTATCCATTATGACCGTATTGCTCTTTGGCGCAGGAACGGACTACTGCCTCTTCCTTATTGCGCGCTTCCGCAGCGTGCTGACGGAGGAATCCAATAAGAAACAAGCCCTGCTCAAAGCCTTAAGCGACTCCGGCGGCGCCATTACGATGAGCGGCTTGACGGTAGTGATGTCTTTGCTGGCTTTGCTGCTGGCCGAGTACGGCGCAATTCATCGCTTCGCGGTGCCGTTCAGCTTGTCGATCCTCATTATGATGATTGCAAGCCTGACGCTTGTACCCGCATTGCTGGCGATTCTCGGCCGCGCTTCCTTCTTTCCGTTCGTACCGCGTACGCCGGAAATGCAGGCTGCCCGCGCCGCGCGCAAAAACAAGCCGCTTCCCGCGCCGAAGACCAAAGCAAGCTTTGGCATCCGGCTGGGCGAAGCTATTGTGAAACGTCCGAAGACAATCGCGATTTCCACATTGATCGTGCTTGGCATAACGGCGGCTTTTTCGACACAAATCAAATTTACGTACGACACGCTGTCCTCCTTCCCGAAGGATATGCCTTCGCGCGAAGGCTTCGATTTAATCGGCGACCACTTCTCCAAGGGAAGCCTGGCGAAGGTACAGGTACTCGTGAAGACCGATGGCAAGAACCTTCCGCTTGATCAGAAGCTAGGAGAGCTGGCGAATATCAGCAGCGTTTCCGAACCTGCAGCGAATACGAAGGATTCAAGCATTGTATCCTACAACGTTGAGCTTGCGATGAACCCGTACTCGATTGAAGCGCTTGATATGATACCGGTGATCCGTTCCGCCGCGGAACAATCGCTTTCGGATGCAGGCATTGCCGACGCGGCAGATAAAGTATGGATTGCGGGAGCGACTGCCGAGCAATATGATACGCGGCATGAAACAACGAATGATGCCTATATCATTATTCCCGTTATAATTGGGATGATCGCCTTGCTCCTGCTGCTCTACCTGCGTTCGTTCGTGGCGATGCTTTACTTGATGGGCACCGTGCTTCTCTCCTACTTTAGCGCCTTAGGCATAGGCTGGTTGGTCGTCCATTACCTGTTTGGCGCCGAAGCGATACAAGGTCTGATTCCGCTGTACGCCTTCGTCTTCCTGGTTGCCTTGGGCGAGGACTACAACATCTTTATGGTGTCGAGCATCTGGAAAAAGAGCAAAACGATGCCGCTTAATCGCGCTATCGTAGAGGGCGTTGCACAGACCGGCGGCGTCATTACTTCCGCAGGCATCATTCTCGCAGGCACCTTCGCGGTACTCGCGACGCTGCCGATTCAGGTGCTCGTCCAGTTCGGCACCGTCACGGCCATCGGCGTCCTGCTCGATACGTTTATCGTACGCTCCTTCCTCGTACCGGCACTGACGGTATGGATCGGCAAATGGGTATTCTGGCCGTCGAAGCAAAGAGCCGCTTCCGTTAAGGAAGTGGAGTTGTAACTCCATGTGCCGGGCTGGTGCCGTTTTGCTTAACGATGCGAGGCATCGTTAAGCTACCCCAGGCAGCACCATTTCGAGCTATTTCGGCCATTTTTCAAGCTTAACGATGCGCCGCATCATTAAGCTCATGAATAAAACAAAAAAGAGACGACTCGCCATGCCTTCCGGCTGGAAGAGTCGTCTCTTTTCTCATTGCCGCTACGTTGTGCCAAACGTGACGCCAAGCTCGATGAGCCAGCGGCGGTAGGCGACGGACAGCGAGTCCGCCTTATGATTCAGCTCGAGCTGAAGGTCGAGCGGCAGCAGCTCCGGTTTCTGCGTTTCGATAATCCACTTGTCCTGCTCGAAGACGGTGTCTTGGAAGTTGATGAACTGCTCATCCGGCACGTCGAAGCCGTAATTCCGGGAGACGGACATGTAGACGAGACATTCCTTCTCCTCGACCGGGAGCACCGTCAACAGAATCCACAGCGTCTGCCCTGTTGCCGCATCCCGTTTGGACAGCCGGGCCGCAAGCGGCCGGAACACTTCCTTCACGTACACATACGTCGTGCCTTCCTCCATCTCGGAGCCGGAATGGGCTACGGGCTGGAAGATCGGAACATCCCCGGTATAGACGCGTCCAGGCTCCTTATACACCTTAAAGTCGGGAAGCTCCGCATAATCCGGGTGACCAAGCAGGCCGCCGTGAACAAACATCAGATGGGCAAAATCCGTAAAATTCTCGATAACGCGGGTCCCCGCCGCATGTACCGCGTAAGGACCGCATGGAAGCGGACGGTATTCCGGATTTTCGAACTCCTCCAGATACGGCAGCTCGCTTGCCGGCTCTCCTAGGCAAACCCATACGAGACCATACTTTTCAACGGCATGGTATTTGGTCGCTTTCGCCCGCAGCGGAATTTTGTCCGTCTTCGCCTGGGCCGGGATACATACGCATGCGCCGCTGCCATCGTACTTCCAGCCGTGGTAAGGACAGACAAGCGTCTCCCCCTCCACTCTCCCCTTCGACAGCATGGCGCCGCGGTGGATGCACAAGTCGCGCAGCGCATAGACCTGACCGCTTGCCGTACGGAATACGGCTACCCGCTCGCCCAATACGATGACGGAGACAGGTTCTTCCTTGAGGTCTTTCGCAATAAACACGGGATGCCATTCGTTAAGCAGTACGGTATCTTTTACGGTTGCTGTCAGCATATGAGCCACTCTCCCTTTGTTATTGGTTGCCGATGACTTTCTCGCCGGATTTCAGAGATTCGACAATGGCATTAATCTTGTCCATGACGTCCTTCGAAACCTTATCCTCGAAGCTATGGAATGGAGCCAGATAAATCGCGCCGTCCTTTACGCCAAGGAGCTGGGATTCAGCCTTCATCTCGCCTTTTTGAATACGCTCCACAACGACCTTCATCGCTTCCGGATAATCCTGAATAACGCTGGTGACGACCGTATCCGGAGCCGTAGGGTTCTGGTCCTGGTTCGAGCCGATGGCCAATACGCCTTTTTGCTGCGCCGCCTCAATTCCCCCGAGTCCGGCCTGGTTCGCATTCGTCATAACGACATCGGCGCCTTTCTCGATAAAGGAAATCGCGGTTTCCTTCGCTTTGGCGACATCGCTGTCGCCGCCCATCATCGTAGACAACACTTTTATAGAAGGAACCGTCTCCTTCGCGCCAAGCTCAAAGCCTTTTACCGAGTTTGTGATTGGAGGGATATCGGAGCCGCCAATAGCCGCAACGGTGCCGGACTTCGACATCAGGGCCGCAATCGAGCCCATCAGGTAGCCTTGCTCGCTGTTGTTCAAGCTGAGGGAAGTAAGATTAGGCTCCTGCGAAATAGTCGCGCTGTTGACGAGAAACCAAGTATCCTTGTAATCGGGAGCGATCTCTTTCATAATGTCGCCGTACTCGAAGCCGTGTCCTATAATAACGTCGTAACCGTCATCGGCATAACCGCGGATGAACTCAGCCGCATCGGAGTTGCTTACTTTCTCGGAATAAGCCGTCTCCGCCCCAAGCTCTTCCTTAATCTTCATAAGCCCGGCATATGCCGTTGCGTTCCAGCCGTTGTCATTTACCGGACCCGGGGTGAGCAACGCCACCTTCAGGCTTTTGCCGCCGCTGTCCGATTTCCCGGCCGCCCCCGATTCACCGCTGTTCTCCGCTTTATCGCTTCCGCAGGCCGCCAACACAATCATCAGTACGCACACGCATAATACCGCCATCGATTTCGCCAATTTCCCCATTCTCATCCTAACCCCTCCAAATCGAAATGATATGTTCCCTCTATATGGCAAAAGAAGCATTCGGACGGATCCCCGCCATCAGCTGGCCAATGCGATCCCTATCCGCGCTTTCTCTATCCATCGTGCCTAGCAGCTCACCCTTGTACAGCACCGCAATGCGGTCCGACAGCGCCATCACTTCCTCCAGCTCCGTCGAGATAAGCAGAATGGAGCAGCCTTGCTCACTAGCTTCAAGCAGCCGCTTGTGGACATATTCCGCCGCGCCGACATCCATTCCGCGCGTAGGCTGCATAGCAACGATAACCTTTGGATTCAGCATCAGCTCACGGGCCAAAATCACCTTCTGCTGATTGCCTCCGGACAGCCTGCCGACCGGAACCGAGGCGCCTAGGGTCTTAATTGCAAAGCTCTTGATCTGTTCCTCCGCGCATTCCCGCATTCTCCTTCGGCTGATGATGCCGCCCTTGCTGAATCTGCGCTTCCGGTATTCCTTCGCAATCAGATTCTCCTCCACGCTCATCTGAAGCATAAGCCCTTCCTTATGCCGGTCCTCGGGGATATAAGCGACCCCCTTCTCCTTCATGCTTCGAGGCTGCTGGCGCTGCAGAACCTCTCCATCCAGCTCGATGATTCCCGCATCCTTGGGACGAAGCCCGAACAGCACCTCGCTCAGCTCGCGCTGCCCGTTGCCGTCTACGCCGGCTATGCCAAGAATCTCTCCCTCACGGATGCGAAAAGAAATATCCTTAAGGACCGGTACGCCGCTTTCGCTGGCGTGGAGCCCCGTCACCTTCAGACGGTCCGTCCGGCTCACGACGCCTGCCTTCCGGACCGGAGCGACAACATCGCGCCCCACCATCATGCGGGCGAGATCGGCCGGCGTTATGCCGTCAAGGCTATGCGTACCGATCAGCCTCCCGAGCCGAAGCACGGTCACGCGGTCGCAAATCTCCAGAATCTCCTGAAGCTTGTGGCTGATGAAAATAATCGTCTTCCCCTGCTCCTTAAGCGTCCGCAGCACCCGGAACAAATCCTTCACCTCCGAGGGTGTCAGCACGGCAGTCGGCTCATCCAGAATTATGAACTCGGCGCCCCGGAACAGCGTCTTGACGATTTCCACGCGCTGCTGCTGACCGACCGAGAGCTCGCTTACTCTCGCTTCCGGCCGAACATCCAGACCAAAGCGGTCCGATAGCTCCCGAATCTCCGCGCAAGCCTTCTTAAAGCGAAAGAACGGGCTGCGATCCTGCTTCAATCCAAGCAGTACGTTTTCCGCGACCGTCAACGCCGGAATGAGCATAAAATGCTGATGCACCATCCCAATACCCGCGCTGCCCGCCTCACGGGGCGATGCAAACCGGACAGGCTTGCCCTTGTACAGAATCTCGCCATCGTCGGGCTCCAGCATGCCCGAGAGCATGTTCATAAGCGTGCTTTTCCCGGCACCGTTCTCGCCGAGAAGAGCATGAATCTCGCCCTGCCGAATGGCCAGATTCAACCGGTCATTTGCCAAAAAGGAACCAAAGCGCTTTACTAAACCGCGTATTTCCAAAATCGGCTCCATAATCCTTCCCTCCTAACCGTTCCGGTCTGCGAGACTGTTATAAGAAGCGGACGTCGCGGCAGGCTGCTTGCTCTTGCCCGAGAACCAAGCGAGCGTCACCATCGTGAGCAAATAAGGAAACATTAGCATGAACTGATACGGAATCTTGATTCCAAACGACTGGAACCTTAACTGCAGAGCATCCGCCCCGCCAAACAAGAGAGAAGCACCCATCGTGCCAAGCGGCGTCCATTTGCCGAAGATGACTGCCGACAAGGCTATAAAACCACGGCCTGCCACCATGTTTTCCGTAAATTGATTCAGGATGCCAAGCGATAACGAGCAGCCAGCTATGCCGGCCAGCATCCCGCCAATAAGGCAGCAGATATATCGGATGCGGTGAACGCGTACGCCAAGCGAGTCAGCGGCCAGCGGATTCTCCCCTACCGCTCTAACCTGGAGCCCCCAATTGGTCCGGTAGAAAACAAACGCCGCAGCCGGCACCAGCAAGTAAGAGGCATAGGCAAGCACATTCTGATCAAACAATGCTTCCCCGATATACGGAATGTCGCTCAGCAGCGGAATCCGCAGGCTTGAAATACCGTTTACCCGCACCGCTTCCTGCCCCATGCCGAGTAGACTCCGGCCAAACACCGTTGTTATGCCTAACCCGAACAGATTAAGCGCCGTCCCGATCACAACTTGATCGGCTCCCGTCGTAATGACGAGAAAACCAAACATCAGACCGAGCAGCCCGGTGACGACAATGGCAAACCCTACGCCTGCAGCCGCACTGCCGAAATAATGCGCGCCGACGACACCGGACAATGCGCCTGCCAGAACCATCCCCTCCATCCCGATGTTCAGAATCCCGCTCCTCGACATGAACAGAATGCCAAGCGCGGCGAGCAGCAGCGGAACCGACAACCGAACGGCGGAAGCCAAGTAGCTGACAATTACTTCCTCGCTCATCTCGATCCCTCCCCTTTGTTCAGGCTGAGAGCCGTCTCCGGCGCCGTTTGCACAGCTTTCAACTCTTCCGGGCGGCTGTCCCCGCCGAATCGGGCTGCAAGCGAAGCGATGAGCCGCCGCTTCCAGCCGCCGAACCAATACCGGTTGCACACAACCAGCACGATAATCGTGGCTTGAATAACGTATACAAGCGAGGTCGAGGTCCCCGTCATCCGCTGCATGGCATTGGCACCACTCCGCAATCCGCCAAACAGAATGGCCGAGCCAATATTGCCAAGCGGATGCGCCCCGCCGACCAGCGCGACAGCGATGCCGTCATAGCCGTAGCCGGGCGAAAAGTTCTGGAAGAGACGGTTCTGCACGCCGGCTATTTCCACGTAACCCCCGATTCCGGCAATCGCACCGCTGACCATCATGACGAGCAGCATATTGCGGCTGACCGGAATGCCCATAACCCTCGTTGCCTGCTTATTGAAGCCGACCGACCGAATCTCATAGCCCCAGACCGTCCGGTTCAAGACAACGTACAGAATGACCGCCAGCGCAACCGCCAGCACAAAGCCGTAATGCAGCCTGGAGTCGAGCAGCCTCGCAAGCAGCGCCGATTCCGGGAGCCTCGCGGACTGCGGCAGCGTACCGGCCGGATCCTTCATCGGACCGGTCACCATGTAGCTGACCAAATAGATCCCCATATAATTGAGCATGATGGTGTTGATAATCTCGCTGGCGCCTTTGAATATTTTGAGCGTTCCGGCAATACCCGCCCAGACCGCGCCTCCAGCCGCACCGGCTGCAATGCAGAGAGGCAGATGCGCAAAGCCCGGAAGACCCGGGATATACAGCGCGGCCATCGTGCCAGTCATCGCTCCGATATAGATCTGGCCTTCGGCGCCGATGTTGAACAAGCCGCTCCGGTAAGCAAACGTGTAGCATAGACCGGCGAACAAGAGCGGAGTCGCCTTGACCAGCGTTTCCTTCACGCTGTTCGCGTCGCCGGCTGCGCCGTCCCAGATAAGACGGTACGCCTCCAGCGGCGATACGCCCGCTGCCGCCATGACCAGACCCCCGGCGAGCAGAGCGACAAGCACTGCTCCGGCGTAAAACAGAACCTCGACCACGGCTTTCACCCATCGCTCCGCCTTTTCATTAACACTCCTTGCTTCACTCATGAAGACCGCTCCTCCGCCTTCTTTATTCCACTACGCTGAATACCGGATAAGCCGTGGCTAGCCTCTGCCGCAGCACATCGACCCTTGCCTGCGCCCTGCGGATAATCTCTTCTTCATCCACCAGCGTGCATTTGCCGCGATGAACGACAAGCTGACCGTTCACGAAGACCGAATCCACGTCATTGCCGTTTGCATTATATACAATGGCCGAGCTGACCCGGTGAATGGGCGCGATATGCGCCTTCTGCAGATCAATGATCACGACATCCGCTTTTTTCCCCGGCTCCAGACTGCCGAGCTCCCGCTCTCTCCCAACGGCCTTGGCCCCGTTGATTGTCCCCATCTTCAGCACCTGCATGGGCGGCAGCAGCGTTGAATCCAGCTGATCAACCTTATGCAGGCAGGCCGTGAACTTCAGCACTTCGAGATTATCCTGGCAGTTATTGCTGCCGGGACCGTCCGTTCCCAAGGCCACATTAATGCCTCGCTCCAGCATCTCGGGCACGCGCGCTACGCCGGAAGCCAGATACATATTGGAAACCGGGCAATGGATAACGGTCGCATCATTTTTCTTCAGCAGATCCAGCTCCTTATCATCCAGCCAGACGCCGTGGACGACCTGCGTATGCTTGCCGAGCAGGCCCACCGCTTCAACCAGCTCCAGATTCCGAAGCCCGAAACGTTCCATCGTGTTGTCAATCTGATCCTTCGTTTCCGCGACGTGAAGGTGCGTAATCAGATTGTTCCGCTGGCTGTAATCAGCCGCCTGCCTCAGGAAGCTCTCCGAGCAGCCGTATAAATTAAGCGGGCCAAGCGCAATGGAGATCCGGCCTTCGGCCGCTCCTTGCCAGCGATCAAGCAGGACATCCGTATTGCCGAATATTTGCTCAATCGTTTCGCTGAGCCTTGGCTCGTAGCTGAGGTCAACGCCTCCCCTGGCCATATGACCGCGGATGCCCGACTCCTGCATGGCCTTTAGAACACCGTCATCATTGCCGGGGTGGGTATGAACATAGTGGTGGTCCATAATATAGGTCGCGCCGGACTTCAAATTCTCAATGCAGCCGATCATGGCCGCCAGATAGAAGTCCTCTTCCTCCATGGCAAGGGAAGCCGGCCATATGATTTGCCGAAGCCATTGCGCCAGCGGCAAATCATCGGACACGCCCCTAATAAAGGTCTGAAACAAATGGGTGTGTCCGTTCACCAATCCTGGAATGACCGCCTTCCCCTGCGCATCCATCAAGATATCCGCCTGCCGGAGAAGCTCATCCTTGGAGCCGTCCGACGGCCACTCCCCAACCTCCGAAATAAGATCCCCCTCCATGAGAACATAACCATTAGGGATCACCCGCATCTCCTCATTCATCGTGATGACGGTCCCGTTACGAATCAGCTGCTTTTTCACACCGATCACACCCTCATGTAAGTTGATTAACCCGCAATTTGAAGTTTTCGCAACCATTTCGTATGCTTTTGGTTTCTTATGTAATGTTTTATGACATCAGTATAAGAGCGGCCCGGCAGAGCGTCAACCATATCGTAACTAAAAAAGGGCTTTTTTGGACCGTTTTGTCATTTTCTATAGACCAATTTGGTTACTAATGTTATATTAACTGACATAAAAATAAACAAATTCGAAACCAATACCTAACATTTATCTCGCACAAAGTAGCTTAACGTGAAATTTTATCGAAGAGGAGTGGCCCCATGCATTTACTGCACTTGGATGACACAGATCAGGAAATTATCCGCCTGCTGCACGATAACGGACGGATGTCGTACGCCAAGATCGGCGAGCTTCTCAATTTATCTAGAGTCGCGATCCAGAAGCGCGTGGATGCGATGGTGAACAACGGGATTATCGAGAACTTCACCGTACGGTTAAACACAACCAAGCTCGGCAAATCCATCTCCGCTTTTTTCGAAGTTGAGGTTGAGCCTCGATTCGTAGAGCAAGCCGGGGCGCTGTTATCGGAGGAACCGGAAGTAATCAGCATCTATCAAATGACGGGACCAAGCTCGCTGCATATGCATGCGCTGCTGAAGGACGAGGAGGCGCTGGAGCACTTTTTGTTCAAAAAAATCTATGTGCTTGAAGGGATCGTAAACGTCAACACTCATATGGTTATCAAACGCTTCAAGCAAGGCACGGGGCTTGAGCTGTAGCAGGCAAAAAAAAGCCCCAGTCCCGACGGGACCGAGGCTTCTCGCTATTTTTTCAAATGGTAAGGCACGGTGGTGATGATAACATCCTTTCGGTAAAGAAGCTGGGTACGGAGCATCAAGCTCGTTTGGTTATGCAAAATGTTGTGCCAGCCCTTCTTCGGAATAAACTGCGGAATAATGACGGTTACCTGGTAATTGTTCTCGCTCGCCTTGCGCTGCACGGTATCGATAAACTTGAAGAGCGGATTCGTAATCGAGCGGTAAGGCGAATGCAAGGTTACAAGCCGGACATCCGGCTGAAACTTCTTCCACTTCTCCTCAAAGACGGCTTCATCTTCTTTCTCAAAAGGAACATACACGGCAATGATCTGTTCCGGCTTCAGCGACTTGGCATATAGAATCGAATGTTCGACGACATGCGTGATCCCCGATACCGGCAAAATCATCACGTTGCCCTCAATCGGCATCACAGGCTCGCAAGTCGCAAGCCGAAGCTGCTCGCCCACCGCCTCATAATGCTTCTTGATCCGGTGGAACACGAAAATAATAAGCGGCAGGAAAATCAGAATCGACCATACCTGCGCGAACTTCGTCAGGAAAAACATCATCGAGACGATAAAGCTGATCAGGGCCCCAATCGAGTTAATGATGAACTTGCCAACCCAGCCCTTCGGCCTTTGGCGGAACCATTTGACCAACATCCCCGTCTGCGACAGCGTAAACGGTATAAATACGCCAACCGCGTACAACGGAATCAGATGCTCAGTCTTGCCCTGAAACGCAACGATCAGGATGATGGACAGAACACCTAGGCTGATGATGCCGTTTGAGTAACCGAGACGGTCGCCGCGTGCCGTAAACATTCTCGGAATAAACTTATCCTTTGCCAGGTTAACGGCCAGCAGCGGGAAGGCCGAATAGCCGGTGTTGGCTGCCAGGATCAAGATAAGAGCCGTAGTACCCTGGATAAAATAATACATCGTATGGCGTCCGAATATCCCTTCGGCGATCTGCGACACAACCGTCACTTCTTCTTTCGGCGCTATACCGTAGTAATACGCCAGGAACACGATGCCAGAGAACAGGATCGAGAGCAGACCGCCCATCGCTAATAACGTCTTGGCCGCATTGTTCGGCGCAGGGTCCTTGAAGTTCGGAATCGCGTTCGAAATAGCTTCAACCCCGGTCAAAGCCGAGCTGCCGGATGCAAACGCACGGAGCAGCAAGAACAGACTGATGCCCGCAACCGGCGTTCCTAACGAGGTGTGAAGCGCAGGCGATACGTCGCCTGTGGCGATTTTGTACAAGCCTACAATGACCATGATAACAATCGCAAGCACAAATAGGTAAACGGGATAAGCAAGGATAGACGCCGATTCCGTCACGCCCCGCAGGTTTAAGATCGTAATAAAAAGGACAAACACAATAGAGATCAGTACGGAATGCTCATGAAGGCTTGGAAAAGCCGATGTGATCGCGTCCGTACCCGCCGAGACGCTTACCGCTACGGTCAATATATAATCGACCAGCAGGGCGCCGCCGGATATGAGGCCCGGGAATACACCGAGATTTTCCTTCGATACGACATAAGCTCCCCCGCCATGCGGGTAGGCAAATATGATTTGCCGGTAAGACAGGATAAGTGCCGTTAATAAGACCAGCACCCCGACACCAATCGGAATCGAATACCAAAACGCCGCTGCGCTAACGGTCATCAAGACGAGCAAAATCTGCTCTGGCCCGTAAGCAACGGATGATAAGGCATCCGAGGACAGGATCGCAAGCGCCTTCGTTTTAATGAGCTTCTGTTCCCCTAATTCCGTGGACTTGAGGGGACGCCCGATCAGTAATCTTTTGATAAGAGTAAACACACAGGTCACCGCCAACGTTGAAGTTAAACATCTAATACCTGGATACTTGGCTACTCAAACACTTATCAGTGCTAATGTAACCACCTTTGCTTTTTTCTACGCACAGAAAAAAGACCGCAGAGCATCCTCCCGCGGCCCGTAAAAATAACCGAAGTTCACCCTCTCTATCAACGCTTACAAGGTTAGCTGACGGATTCGGGCGTCTAGAGTCGCCCTACAGCCTGCTTCCGCAACATTGCGGCCGGCATGCCGATTCACCCCGGCGACAAGCATGCACTTTCCTGCCTATCGCAATTGGTTCCCCTGCTCTCCGTTTCTAACGGAAACTCAGCGAATACGAACATATGAAGTTTTGCAGATTTGATCATAGTCCTCTTCCCCCTTTTCTGTAAACCGCGATAAAAACGCGAAAAGGAGCAGATTCGCTTGTTTTTTATTCATGAATGCGGATACATGATGGGTTCGCTCTCGGAATGTCCGAAATAAACCGCCATGCTTTCTTTTACCGTGCAATCGGCAGATAATCCCTGATATAGCAGTGGAGTTTGGCTATTATCTGATAGGCATGCTCGTATAAAGGAGTTGTCAGCAGAAAAAGCGCGAACCTGCCTATGGCTGGCCCGCGCTTTTTTTGGTTTTATTTCACAAGACGGAACGATTTCGCCTCGGCATCGCGGCTGTTGGGACCCACAAAGACGTGGAACTCGCCCGCATCGCTCTTCAGCTGTAGATCCGCATGGTAATAACGAAGCTGTTCCTCGGTAATCGCAAACGCAACGGTCTGCGTCTCGCCGGGCTGGAGAGACAGCTTGCGGAAGCCCTTCAGCTCCTTCAGCGGACGGACAACCTCGCCGGCAAGATCGCGTACGTACAGCTGGACAACCTCTTCGCCGGCAGCGGCTCCCGTGTTGGTCACGTCAACCGTTACATGAAGCGTATCTTCGGCGTTCAGAACGTCCGCCGACAAGCTGGCTTCGCTATACGAGAAGCTTGTGTAGCTCAGGCCGTAGCCAAACGGCAGAAGCGGCGCATTCGGCATGTCCAAATATTTCGAGACGTAACGCTCGTTCGCATTCTGAGGCGTAAGCGGACGTCCGGTATTGTAGTTGTTGTAATACACCGGTATTTGTCCGACGGAATATGGGAATGACATCGTCAGACGCCCGGAAGGATTCACGTCGCCAAACAGGACATCCGCGATCGCATTGCCGCCTTCCGTACCCGGGAACCAAACCTCGAGGAGCGCGTCCGCTTCCTCGATGACGCCATGCAGATCAAGCGGTCTGCCGTTGAACAGCACAACCACGATTGGCTTGCCAAGCGGCTTCAGCTTCTGAACAAGCTCCAGCTGTGCCTGCGGGAGACGGATGTCGCCGCGGCTTCCCGCTTCCCCGCTCATCTCGGAGCTTTCGCCAAGCGCCAGCACGATCACATCGGCTTGCGATGCCGCAGCTACCGCTTCCCGAAGCTGCTCCTCGGTTACAGCGTCGACGCCCGCGCCTTTCGCTACGGCAACGATATCCGCGTTCGCATGCGCAGATAAACCGGCATGCAGCTGCACCGTTTCCTCTTGCTTGCCCCAGATCGACCAAGGACCCAGAATATCTCCGCTCTCGGCAAACGGTCCGATGAGCGCAAGCTTTTGCCCGCCGCGAAGAGGAAGAGTCTCCTGCTCGTTCTTCAGCAGCACGAAGGACTTGGCCGCAATCTCGCGTGCCGCAGCGCGGTGCTCGGGCGACAGCAGAACTTCCTTCTCCCTTTCTTCGTTTGCAGCGCGGTAAGGGTTCTCGAAGAGACCCAGCTTGTCCTTCAGCTTCAGAATACGAAGCACGGACTCGTCAATCAGCTTGATATCCACTTTCCCCGCTTCCACAAGCCCCTTGAGATGGTTCGCATAGTGGGAGGTCATCATCTCCATATCGACGCCGGCTTCAATCGCCTTCAATGCTGCTTCTTCCCCATCCGCCGCAACGCCATGAGGGATCATCTCGCCTACTGCGCCCCAATCGGAGATCAGCATGCCGTCAAAGCCCCACTCGTCGCGGAGCAGATTGCGCATTAACCACTTGTTGCCGGTGGCCGGAATGCCGTCAACCGTGTTGAAGGCCGTCATCACCATCTCGCAGCCCTCGTCCAGCGCGGCTTTATAAGCCGGCAGATAGGACTCGCGAAGCTGTCTTTCCGACATGTTGACGGTATTGTAATCGCGTCCGCCTTCCGCTGCGCCATAAGCGGCAAAATGCTTGACGCATGCGGCAACGCGGTCCATATCGCCTGCCAGGTCATCGCCTTGGAAGCCGCGGACGAAGGCACGCGCATACTCGCTGTTCAGGTAGGGATCTTCGCCCGTCGACTCCATCACGCGGCCCCAACGCGGGTCGCGGACAAGGTCCACCATCGGCGCAAACGTCACGTGAATGCCCGTAACGGCCGATTCCTTCGCTGCAATCGCGGCGCTTTTTTCCGCCAGCTCCAGGTCCCAAGTGCTGCCGATCGCCAGCGTCACCGGGAAAATCGTACGGTAGCCGTGGATAATATCCGCCATAAGAAGCAGAGGAATGCCGAGGCGGCTGTTCTCCATGTATTTTTTCTGCAGGGCTATCGTTTCCTTCGCGCCAACGGCGCTCAGCACGGATCCTGCATTGTTCACCATATTTTCTGTAACGCCCATCCAGGCCAGCGGACCCGTCAGGTTAGCGTCATCTTCGCTGAGAAAATTAGGGGTAAGCTGCATCAGCTGAAAAATCTTTTCCTCCAGCGTCATTTGCTCAAGTAATGCTGTCATTGATCGTTTCGTCACGTGGACAAACCCTCCATTTGAATAGGATGATTCCATTATACCGATTGCCGCCGGGCAGCAATATGTCGGGAATAGCCGAAAAACTCTACAATCTGGCTGTGTGGCTGTTGAACAGGCTTGGCCGTTGGCGGGCGTGGACGCTGCGCAAAAGGCATGCTCCTTCGATCGCTGTTGTACCCTGATTTCCTCGAATATACCGCTAATAGCGGTTGAAATCCGGGCACAAAGGCGAGCGCTGCGCTTCTCAGCGAGCATGTCTTTTGCTCCGCTCCGGTCCTGCCGCTCTTCACCGGTTCAATCTGCCAAGGCCAGATTGTATCTAATGAGAGAGAAATGCCGCTTTCGCGCTGCCTGCTCAAGTTATGCTGTATATAATGCAGTATATTGGCCCTCCTAGGAGGCTTTTTGAACCAATTTGGCCGATTATCCTGCATTCCGTGCAGCATACATCCTAGCAATGACCCTTCGTGGCTAATTATCCTGTATTCCGTGCAACGTAGACGAAACGGAATTCAAACTAACCTATCCATTCGTCCGACTAACCGTCACCCAGTCCATTTCTTATATTGCTCCATCTTAAGCCACATTGTATGATTTTGATATAAATTGGATTTATATTCCATGCGTCTGGAGAGGGTAAAATGAGCGGAGCTATAGCAGGAGCTAAGATTACGGGTTCATCTATCGTTTTGCTGGTTAAAGATATACAAGAGGCCTCATCGTTCTACGTCAATCTCGGGTTTACCTATGAAGAGATTGGCGGACATGTCCATGTAACAAGAGAACATATTACCTTTATTCTGCACCCTGCCGTAAACAAGGATGACGTGCGGCCAAATTCTGCTGTGCAAGGCGGCTTATACTTTGATGCTTTTGTCTATACGGATGCGGTCGACTTGCTGGCGGAAGAGTGTCTGGCTAAAGCTGTCGAGATTGTTAACGGCCCTAACTACTCGGAGCATTGGAACGAATT
Source organism: Paenibacillus sp. MMO-177 (assembly GCF_037147795.1). Lineage (NCBI taxonomy): Bacteria > Bacillati > Bacillota > Bacilli > Caryophanales > Paenibacillaceae > Paenibacillus > Paenibacillus sp. MMO-177. The sequence goes on from NZ_JBBCUR010000009.1 coordinate 43,169, forward strand.
TACCATTAAAGACGCCGATGGATATCGGATCGCGTTTGGAGGTGGAGTCTCCGCTCGGCCGGAATAAAAAATTATTAGTTTAGTTCTGAAACTTTTCGATTCATTCATCCGTCTACTTGGTGACTTCAATTCCCGAACCTATAACTAGGAGGCCACCCATCATGAAAAAACCTTTCAAAATGCTTACCATTGCCGTTGCCGGCTCCTGCCTGCTTGCCTTTACTCCTGCATTGGCCATGGCAGCGGAATCCACTGCCGTACCCGTTGCCGTAACTTCCGAACCGATTACAGCCGTGCCAATCAGCGCATCGCTTCCCGATACGCAAGCCGTTAAAGTAACGACAAAAGTGATTGAGGAAACATCCGATCTGCTTACCGTAAAAATCTCCGTTCCCGTCATCAGCGGTATGCTCGATACCTCCTATCAAGATAAATTAAACGCCAGCATTGAGGCAAAAGCGACAAAAGAAATCGGCGAGCTCAAGGCTCTTGCGGCCGATGATAAAAAATCCGCGGAAGAAAACGATTATCCGTTCCATGCTTATGAACTCAATGTAACTTACGAGCTGAAGGCTGACGGCAGCACTGCCGCGAAGGGTATTGTCTCGTTCACCGTATCTACTTACGAGTACACGGGCGGCGCTCACGGCGGCACTGCCGTTGAGGGCTACAATATCGTAAACAGCCAGAAAGCCGTTGAGCTCACGCTTGAGCAGGCTCTCGGCGATGGCGGCTTTGCGGCAGCCAACAGCGCGGTGCGCTACACCATCAGCAAAAACCCGGATAACTTCTTCCCGGACGCCATGACAACGTTCAAAATCGATGCCGATCATACTTACTTCGTGGACAGCAAGGGTATCGTCAATCTGGTGTTCCAGCAATACGAGATTGCGCCTTATGCCGGCGGCATTATTAATATCCCGGTTGATGCCACCACTTCGGTTGGCCCAATCTTAACCTTGTCCACCAAGGATCTGACGGCCGGCCCGAACGGCGCCCATTACATTCCGCTTCGCAAAGCAGCTGAAGCGCTGGGCTACAAGGTAAAATGGAGCAACAAGACGCAAAGCGCGGAAATTTCCCGCGACGCGCAATGGACATCCGTAACCGTAGGCAAAAACAGCTACATTATTAACAAAATGGCTCCGATTCAGCTGTTTGCCGCGCCTAAGTTAATTAAAGGCTCGCTATACGTTCCGGATGAATTCTTCAGCAAAATTCTTCACCTCGATGTGAAGAACAATACAAGCACTAATTCGGTAACGATTAAAGGTTAAGTTAAAAAGAAAAGCAAGGGGCTGTCTCATGCCAGACAGCCCCTTGCTTTCTTCATAGCTTACGTACATTGGATTTCCTCCAGTAAAATCAGAGTAAAAAGTAAACATTTAACGCTACGTTGAATTCACTCCAGAAGCATAAAACCCAGAATGAGCCCATTATCGTCCAAATGGACCAATATAATGGAGGCAATCCAACGTAGATCGGTTCAGCAGCCTAAACAGGCCGCTATGCTGTACAAAATCCAACGTAGCAGCGTTGCGATGCTCCGTTGTGTTGCCCCTAAGGTTTATACTTCCATGGGAGTGGTTTGCGTCTTGACGACAAACAACCCCTAGCTTTCATTCAGGGGGCCGTTTGTGTCTTGACGACAAACCACCCCTGGCTTTCATTCAGGGGCCGTTTGCGTCTTGACGACAAACCACCCCTGACTATCATCAGGGGTGGTTTGCGTCTTAACGACAAAGACACCGTGGACTATCCACGGTGTCTTTGCGTTTAATACAGCTCGTTATACAACAAATGAAGAACCTTAGACGCCTCAGCGCGAGTCAGGTTGTTCTGGGGAGTCAAGTAACCGTTGCTGCCGTTAATGATGCCCGAAGCAATCAGCTTCTCTACGCTTGGCTTCGCATAAGCCGATACCTTGGCGGCATCCTTGTAGCCGGACAGCGATGCCGTTTCCTTGAGCGGATGACCGGCCGCCGTAAAGGCACGGTCGAGCAGCACCATCATATCCTGACGGGAGATGGATGCCCCCGGATTAAACTTGCCGTCACCCGAGCCGCTTGCAAGTCCAAGCGCTTGAGCGGTCATTACCGCATCATAGTAGTAAGCTTTGGACGCAACGTCCTTGAAGCCCGTGCCAGTTGACTCCGCATGTTTGCCGAGTACGCCTACCAGCAGCTTCGTAAAGTCCGCTCTCGTAATATTGGCGTTTGGCGAGAACGTATCGGCGGTTGTGCCGTTAATAATGCCGCGGACCGCCAGCGCTTCAATGTCCTGGCGCGCCCATGAGGACGTTGTGTCCTTGAAGACTCTGCTGCCGTTCACAATCGTATACAAGCTGAAATGCGTTGTGGAGAAGCGCATTTCTCCGTCTTCCGCATGGAAGCGTCCTGTCGGTACAATCTGCAGCTTACCGTTGCTGTCGATATAAGCGGCAACAATCAGATCCGCGTTTACTTTTTCTGTCGCAGACAATGTGTACGGAAGCACGACCTGAACAGGCGCCTGCTCGTTCTTCCATTCAATCGCTTTCCCATCCAGCGCAAAATGCAGCTCCAGCACCGGGCGGCTGCCTACCTGCTGCTGGGCAGAGGCCGGCAAGGAAGCCGGATTGACCTGCTTGATATATAGCGTCAGGCTTTGCGCCGAGCCAAGCTGGCCGGCCGGGATCACATGATCCGGAATGGTAACCGTACCAAACGGCGTGTTAATCTCAACCAACCGTTTCTCATCCGAGTTAAACAGCGAATACGGCAGCTGGAACGCGATTTCCTTCGCGCTGCCTACGTCGGTGCTTTTCACCTCGAAGGAGATGGTTTTAATATTTTGGCTGTTCGGAGCCGCGTGCTCGAGAGCTTCCAGGGCTTTCGTATTGTCGATGACATGCGTATAAGTATCCGACCCGCCTGTATTGCCTGTATTTCCGCCATTGCCCGGATCGGGAGTGCCCCCGCCCGGTGTATTCGAATCGCCTGCAGAACGCGTAATTTGCAACGTTTGATTAGGAGTGAGGCTCTCGCTGGTGGCCCCGCCCGTTCCGGTCAATCTGGTCAGAGTCGTCTCTGCCAAGGTAACAACGGCAGCTGCGCTGTCCGTATAAGTAAAGGTAAGCGTACAAGCCGTAAAGCTTCCCGAGAAATGGTTCGATGTATCAAAAAATCCAAAATAGCTGATGCCGTTCTTTTCTTTAACGGATACTTGCGAGGCACTGCCGATCGCTTGCGAATAGGTAACCGATTTTAACTGCACATGGCTGTCCGTCTTAATGCCAAACTCCGCGCTGCTGAACGGAGCCTGCGAGCCCAGAACGAGATCGACCGAGAAGGAGGAGACATTCTTGGCGACTTCGACCGTTTGCTTCGAGAATTGAACCGTTGTACCCGTAGATGGTTCAGCCGCAAAAGCCAAAGCGTTAAACGGGAGAACCAGGAAGCAGATAAAAAGTAGACCTGCCAACAATTTCTTTTTCATCATCATGAACTCCTCATGGGTTTAAAATACAGGAAAAGGCGGCGATGCGCCTTTTCCTGCTGCAATAAGTGCTTACTTGCCTTGGAAAATATGAAGGATAATAATCGTGAAGTCCGTTAAATCCACCTTGCCGTCGAAGTTCACGTCCGCCAGCTTCGAAGTTGCCCAATCAGCGTCCGCCTGGCTTGCACGGTAATGGTCAATCGCTACCGACAAATCGGCCGAAGTCAGCTTGCCGTCTTTGAACAAGTCCGTAATATCTTTGTAAGAACGAATAATAATAGAGGCAGGCAGCGTGTCAAAGACACCATTAAAGTCCGTATTCTCGTTGCTGCTGTTCACAACCGCATCCACCACTTGAACATCCGCCTGCACGTTATCAACGTCCGGATTAACCGGTTTGAACGTCAGCTTCATCAGATCCGTTAATTCGGTTAACGTAAGCGGATGCTCTTGGAAGCCTGCAATAATGCGAACGGTACCCGGTTCGGCTTCATTCGCCTGCAGGAAGCCGTTTGTTTTGTCCAGAAGCTCTGCGCCTGTTGCCGAATCAAACGTAAACTTCGATGCATCGTACTTAAACGTGACATCAAGCGTATTGACCTTCTCGGCCTTGCCTAGCGCCAAATAGAATTCGGCCCCGGCGCTTTCTTCCTTGATAATCGTATCCTTCTTCGCGTAAATCTTCACCAGCGTGCCGACTTGCACATCAAAGGTTCCCGAGTAAGGAATACCTGCTACGGTATAAGTAACCGTTACATGCTTCGTGCCTTTTGTCGCGGAGTCAAAGCCGGTGATTGCAACTTGGTCAAGCGGCAATGGCGTCTTGGAACCGTCGAGATTGATTTTGCTGACCGTCATTCCCTTTGTGTCAAGCAGCTCGCCCAACGCATAGTTCTTTTTCGTTGGAGCCGTTACGTCAAGGCCTGTCATATCGGTGTGAACCATCGTGTAAGTGTCCACTTTAGCCATCGTGTCTGTGCGGTAAGTATCCACGGAGATCGTGTTGTGGTCGATGTTGATCATCGAGAAGGTCGGAACCTTCAGCTGGCTCTTCACATCGGAGTAATAGTCGGTAAATGTTGTTTTCAAATCGTAGTACTTACTGCCGGAAGCGGAGTTTGCCGTGAGGTACATAATGCCTTTCGGGTTAACGAATACGCCGTTGTCCATCGCTTGGCCTTTGATCGCCTGGTCGCCTTCCATTTGGTACGTCTTCACGTACGAGTGGTCATGACCCATGAAGACGAGGTCGATCTTCAGCTTATCGAATACCGGGAACAAGGCTTGGCGAAGATTCAGAATTTGCGTGTCCGTCGCGTGCGAAGCCGCGCTGTAGATCGAGTGGTGGAAAGTGACGATTTTCCATCTTGCGTTCGGATTGGCGTCAATCGCGTTTTTCATAAAGGTCTCATGCTCTGCACTGTTTGCGGAGTTAGAGTTCAATACCATAAACAAAGTCTCGCCGTACGTATAGTAGTAATCGCCGCCGGCAACCGTAATGCCGTATTGCGAAGATTCATTCGGCTGATTGTAATGGTACTTGTAGTTTACCGCGCCGTCATGGTTGCCGACAACGGTTGCAACCGGCAGGTTGCGCAGCTGCGAAGGATTCAGGAAGTTCGTATATTCCGTCTCGCTGGAGGCCGTGTTCACTTGGTCGCCTGCCGACATGATGTAGCTCATATCAGGGAACATTTGGGTCGCTTTGGTAAGCGTGTTTGCCCAACCGGCACCATCCGTTACCGCGTTGCCGCCTGCGCCGATCTGCGGGTCGCCTACGAACATCACGCTGAAATCATGGGAGTCTTTCGTGCTGAAGTTATAAGCCGTGCTCCAATGCTCGTCCAGACCGTCACCTACGCGGTATACATAATCCGTCGATTCCTGAAGTCCCGTGATCGTAGCCTTGTTGGAGAAAAAGCCCGCCACCGCAGCCGAGGATGTACCGTTAAATGAAGCAGCCGTTGCAACAGGAAATACGCCGTCAACCACATCCGCTTTCTTCGCGATCTGAACAACCGTGCCTACCGGCTGAGTAGCTGCCGAATACCAAGTCAGATTGACCTGCGATTCGTCTGCGCCCGGATTGAGCATAAGGTTGCTCACCGTGTAAGGATCAACCGCTTGAGTGCTGACACCTGTGCCCGGCTCATCCGCCGCATTAACCAGCGTTGCCGTCAGTGACGTGGCGAGAACAGAGGCGACCAGTACCGAGTACAGTCCTTTGCGCACGCCTTTTTGTTGCTTCAAAACGTTAAACAATGTAATACCCTCCCACTTTTTGATTGCCTTGAACTCAATACTTGTCTATTTAAGGCATCACAGAAACCTTAGTGGTGAAATGTTTTGGCAGTGTTATCCTCGCAGTGAAGTATTTGTAAAATACTGTCATATCTTTATGAAACCTATACATTTCAGAGCGCATTTTCCGCCTTACAGAAAAGCACGCTGAATCAGCCAGATCAGGCCAAACACCGAGATCGTCGCCGACATCGCCGGCATCGTCCAACGGACCCGGCGGGCATAATGAATAACCGGATACAGCAGCAATACGATCATCAGCTGACCGAACTCAATGCCGACGTTAAACGTCAAGAGCGATGCCGCCATCTGTCCGCCGTCCAGCCTCATCTCCGACAGCGTGGCCGCAAAGCCGCAGCCATGGATCAGGCCAAAGCCAAAGGCCAGGAACAGGTTATGCTTGCTCGCGTTTTTGTTCAGGATACTGTTCAAGGCAACATAGATAATGCTTAGCGCGATAACCGACTCGACCAGCTTGCCCGGCAGATTAATAACGCCAAAGCCGGCCAGCAGGAGCGTTACCGTATGGGCCGCCGTAAAGGCCGTCACAACGCCAAGAATCTGCTTAATCGAACGCGCGCCGATCAATAGGCTAAGCACGAACAGGATATGGTCATAACCCGTAATGAGATGCTCGATGCCAAGAATGAAGAACTGCTTCACTGCGCGGAGCAAACTGATTCGCCCCAGCTCCACTTCCCGGTTGTTATAGTTGAGAACATAGCTTTGCTTATCGCTGCCGTCTTCCTTAAGCGCCACGGTGACATAGCTCAAATGCAATTGATCCACATCGTCATAAACGGCCTGGTAGTCAAGAACGAAATGCTCGGGCTTGTCCGGGAGACTAAAGCGAAGCTTCGCTTCCGCATAAGGCTGGTCCAGCGCTTCCGTTGCTTCAAGCGAGAGCAAGGCACCTTTGAGCGGCAGACTGTCCGCATACAAATGGATTTTACCCAGCAGGTAAGCTTCGACATCATCCTTATGAACCTTTACAAACTTTTGCAGCGCCTCCGGGCTAAAATCCCCAACATCTGGATCATTAGGCGCTGCAGCAACGCGAAGATCATACATATCGATCCGAAGATCGTAATTAACAGCCTCGTCCCCCATCCGAATATCGGAATAAGCCAAGCTGGTCCCGCTGTGCGCCCATACGGCCTGTCCCCCGCCAAGCATGGCAACGAGCAGGAACAGCCCCAGCATACTTGCCGCAAGCAGCCGGCGGATCCTCTTACGGTTCATAATCGAAATAACCTCCCGTTCAATGTCTAATCTTGTCCTATCGTATAGGTCAATTGTTAATGCAAATAGTTTATTCCTTAAATTAATTGTAAATTAATCCCTAATTAACAATCGATTATTATGATGGGGACAAGATCGAACGACACGGAGGGAATCTTCAGTGAACGTATTTTGGAGAAAAATGGCGCAGCCCCGATTTCGGACAGGCGTATTTATCGCATTGCTGATTATATTTGCGGCTTCGGTATATCAGTTTAACCGGATGGATGAATTCTCGTTTAATCAGCAGCTAGGCAGCGGCTATGAACGATACGAGAAAGCGCGAGTCGTGGAAATAACGAAGGAACAGCTGGAGAAGGATCCGAATATCGAAGGGCTGTACCGGGGTACGCAGCAGCTGAAGATTAAAATATTATCCGGAGAACACAAGGGTGAAATACTGCCGGTAACCAACTACCTCAGCACGATGTTTAACGTCCATGCGAAGGTGGGGACGAAGCTTGTCGTGAACATCTCGACAGCCGATGCCTCAAACTTCAATGTAACGGTCTATAACTATTATCGCGCGCCTTATCTCTACGGCATGATCGCAATTTTTCTGGCTATTCTATGGGCGATTGGGGGTAACAAAGGGCTGAAATCGGCCGTTGCCCTCCTCTTTACCTTCAGCAGCATCGTCTTCCTGTTCCTGCCGATGCTGTACCGCGGCTATTCGCCGATGCTCGCGGCGATAATCGTCGTCACGACGACGATTATCGCCACCCTGCTGCTGCTCGACGGCTGGAGCTCCAAGTCGCTGTCCGCCATCATCGGCACGATGATTGGCGTTATCCTGGCTGGAGGAGTAGCTACCTTAGCGGGTCATTTGCTTCATATTTCCGGATTTAATACCAATGATTCCGAGACGCTCCTCATCATTGCCGACAATACCGGCATGAAAGTCGAAGGCCTTCTCTTCGCCGGGGTTATAATAGCCGCGCTTGGAGCCATTATGGACTTAGGCATCTCCATCGCGTCTGCCGTTCATGAAGTCTATGCAACAAACCGCGAGCTTGGGCCGCGCGCCTTGTTCCTTGCCGGCATGAACGTAGGCCGCGATATGATGGGGACGATGGCAACCACCCTGATTCTCGCCTTCACAGGTTCCTCGCTTATGTCCCTGCTTGTCCTGTATGCGTACAAGGTGCCGTACGACCAGCTCGTCAATATGAACCTCGTCACCATCGAAGTGCTGCAAGGCATGACCGGCAGTATCGGCGTTATTCTCACCGCGCCTATCGTAGCCTTTGTCTCATCAAGGCTGATGCCTTATTACGACCGGATGCTGGCCCGCAAGGCTACTTCCACGGTAGAGATAGAAAAGGCCCTCCCCGTTACGGCCGTAGACAGCGAGAAAGCTGCCGTATCGCAATAACGAAAAAAAAGGCCATCTGCTCTCTAATCGGGCAGATGACCTTCCTTATTATCTAGCTCATTCCATTAGTCTTCATGCTCCGCGAAGCCGTTCTCAACAAGATAATCCATCTCCATATCGAGAATTTTCTCGACCGTCACTTCGTCCAGCTTCACGTCGCGCTGCTTCAACACATAATCAACCAGCTCATCGCTGTCGATATCGATAACCTCACCTTTGGCCGAGCTTTGCGCCTTATCGATAAAAGCCTGCTCATGCTTCAGCACGAGGCTGATTGTTGCAGCCGGAACCTTGATCTTCTCCGCCAGATAGTTCACCAATTCTTGTTCATTCAGTTCGCTCATCGTTATGACAACTCCTCGGATTTCAAATTCTTGGACTATTGTACCATCCCGGGAGTCAGATTCAAAAACCTGTCCATAAGAAAACCCCCTATCTGTATATCCGCGATTGATGATTATTGCGCCGTATAACCGCCGTCTACGGTTAGTGTCGTTCCTGTAATAAAGGATGCATCCTCGCTAGCGAGGAAGAGAACGGATTTGGCAATCTCCTCCGGCTTGCCGAGTCGGCCCATCGGATGCAGGTTAATCAAATATTGACGCGCCTCTTCGCTGCTACCTTGGATAAGCGGAGTATCAATATAGCCCGGGCAAACCGCGTTCACGCGGATGTTCTGCTGCGCATAAGCAATCGCCGTGCTTTGCGTCAGCAGCTTCACGCCGCCTTTTGCCGCCGAATAAGCCGGAATGGTGTTGCGGGCCACGTGGCTGTGGATTGAGCCGCAGTTCACGACCGCTCCGCCCGTACCCTGCTTCAGCATCTGGTCAATCGCGTACTTATCGCAGAGGAATACGCCTGTCAGATTGATATCGATCATGCGCTGCCAGTCCTTCATGGACAGCTCGTGAGTAACGCCTTGCGCGCCAATCCCGGCATTCGCGAACAGGATATCAAGCTTGCCGTATTTTTTCACCGTTGCGGCAACCATCGCTTTGACGCTTGCTTCATCCGCCACGTTTGTTTTTACGAACAAGGTATCAAAGCCTTGCTTGTTCAGCTCTTCGGATACCGCATTGCCGCGGTCCGAGAAGTCCGCGATGACAACCTTCGCGCCTTCAGCTACGAATGCGCGAACGGTCGCTTCCCCAATGCCGCTCGCTCCGCCGGTTACGATTGCTACTTTATTTTCGAAACGCATCGTTATAGCCACCTCTTATCAAAAGAATAAATAATTGCTTACCGAGCCATCGCTCCGCCGTCGATAACCATCTCAGCGCCCGTTATATAAGACGATTCGTCCGAAGCCAGGAACAGAACGAGATTCGATACCTCATCCACGTTGCCCACTCGGCCAAGCGGGGACACCGCCTGTCCAAGCGCTTCCTTGTCGCGGTGCGTCGTTGCCGCTGCATAATCAACCATGGCCGTATTAATGTACCCCGGATGAATCGAGTTGACACGTACGCCCTGCGTGGCAAATTCCATCGCTACGTCCTTCGTCATGGTCCGCACCGCGCCTTTGCTGGCACCGTACAGCACATGGTTCGGCGAACCTCCTATACCGGCGATGGAAGAAGCATTAATGACCGAACCGCGCTGCTGCTTCAGCATGACCGGAATGACATGCTTCATGCCGAGGAAGACGCTGGTCACGTTAATGTTCATCAGACGGTTCCAATCCTCCACCGTTGTATCAAACAGCGGCTTAATCACATAAATACCGGCATTATTGAACAACACGTCAATTGTTCCGAATGCTTTGACCGCCTCGTCAACAACTTGAATCCAGTTGTCCTCGCTGCCCACATCATGGCGGATCGCAAGCGCTTCGCCGCCGAGCTTTTTCACCTCATCAGCCGTCTGCTGCACGCTTGCTTCATTAATATCCGTTACGACAACCTTCGCTCCTTCTTTTGCGAAACGAAGCGCCGTTGATTTCCCAATCCCGGTACCTGCACCTGTAATAATCGCTACTTTGCCTTCCAGACGCATAACCAAGCACCATCCTTGTCTGCATATTGTGTTGCGCGAACCAAGTAATTAATTAACTTACCCTTCAAGTATAGGCCGGTTTAGTGTAATAATAAATTTAGTTAAAATTACGGTATGTTAAATAAAAATGAAGGAACGATCGCCATGAATATTGACCAGCTGGAATATATCCTGGAAGTCGCCAAGGTGAAGTCGATCTCGGCCGCTTCCAACAACCTGCATATCACGCTTCCCGCGATCAGCCAGTCCATTACCCATCTGGAGACCGAGCTAGGCGTGAAGCTGTTCACCCGCTCCCGGCATGGGACCTTCCCAACGGCAGAAGGCATCATCCTGATCGAAAAAGCCAGCGAAATTATCGAAAAAGTGCGGGAGCTGCGCGAAGAAGCGCAAAGCTTCAGCAATACGGTCAGCGGCGAGCTTCGCATCGCTACCATTCCGGGGCCGATGTCGCTGCTCGTGAAGACTATCGCGGCGTTTAAGCGCGACTATCCAAACGTGCAGGTCGTCATCGAAGAGACGAACTCGCTTGATATGCTAAACAGCATGCATCAGGATAAGATTGATCTAGGGCTTATTATTTTATACGAGGATTTGGAGACCAGCGTAAAAGACTTCGTGTTCACGAAAGTCGTCGATACCTCCATGCTGTGCTGCGTCAGCAAGAGCAGCTCGCTGGCCTTGCGGGACTTTGTCACGCCCGAGGAAATGCGCCGCTATCCGCTGGTTTTGTATAAAGAGGACTACATCGGCTGGTATGTCGACCGTCTTGCCGGGAACGTTGGACCCATGAACATCTTGTTCACCACCAACAACACGGCGGCGATCCGGCAGGCGCTGCGCGAAGAGATGGCCATTACGATAGGCGTTGACTTCACCTTCCTTAACCGCGACAACGATCCTAATCTTGCGGATTTCAAAGTGCTGGAGCTGCGCCATCCGAGCAATTCTCCCGTTCCGCTTGGCTGGGTCCGGGCGAAGAACAAGTCTCACTCGCGAATCCTTACATCGTTCACAAACCGGCTGAAGCTTCAGTTGATTTGAAGTAAAAAAGAGCATCTCCTCCGGGATAACCGGGCCGGGAGATACTCTTTTGTGTAAGAGATTAGTGCGCTGCCGCCGTGGCAAGAATTTCGCATTTTCTCGCTTCACGCTCGTCATTAGTCATACGCGGGCAAGTGTAGCATTTGCTTCCGTTCTCGCGGCGGTCGTACATGCAGCAGGAAGAAGGAATCAGCCATTGTTCCCCCTGCTTATACGGGTTCTCCACGTAGCGCGGGTTCGCGAGGTAGTACGGATTGCGTCTGCGGTTGAACAAGGCAGGATCAAGGGATTCCGCAAGCAGCTTGCCGTCCGCCAGGAATTGCTCCGTGATCTGAGGCATCTTCAGATGTTCCGCGATGAAATCCTGCGTCATCTTGAGCTGACCGCCGAATTGCTGCCAGATCGCATCCGGCTTCAAGCCGCCGGCTTCAGCGATCGCTTCAATCGCCGGCGTAACGAAATTCGTGAAATACTCCTCCCAGTGCTGGAGCAGGAAGGCTTTGCGCTCTTCGGGCTCCGTTGGCACATGGATGGAGCGGAGCTCTTTTATTTTATAGCCAAGATGGGCATGATCGCCATGCATCTCCACCTGGTAGTTTATATTATCCGGGTACATATCGAGTAACTGATTATACATGGAAACGAACAACAGCTGTACGAGGCTCGCCTTGCATAGGGAGGTTCCGATGAACGAAGCCGGCAGCGCATTCGAGATCGCCTGCACCGTCTGCCCGCTCCGCCGAAGAGCCTCTTGCAGAGTAGCCGGATCAAAAAAGCCCGTTGCCGGTATATCGTAAATCGGATGCTCCGCCCCCTCGGGCGATATATGATAATACATCTTTACGAGCGTAAAATCGAACAACGTCTCCGACCTCCGTTTCATGATTCCCCTAGGCCTCCGGCCCGACAGACGGCCTCTTTCATCCTATGTACAGAATCCTCTTATATGATAAAGATTCTCATCATTACTGTCAATTTGCCGCATAAGATCCGGCTTTTTGCCTCAAGCTGTAAAGGGGTGAATGATTATGATCTTTATCATCGGAGCAGGGCTCGCCATAGCCGCGGCTATTGTCGGCTGGATCAGCTACCGGAGCCAAATGGGCAAATCCGTATTGGGCGGTCTCGCCGCCATCGCCATCTTCCTGGCCTCCACCGTCATCGCCACGTCCGCTACCCGGACAATTATGGACAATACCGTATACATGACCGAGATCCACTCGGTGCTGGAGTCGCCGACTTTTATCATCAGCACGGGGTATTTAATGGTGTACGGCATTGCGCGGATGGTTATGGGAATTGGGGCAGGAGAAGCGCGGACATGAAAAAAGCATCTCCCGGATGAGGAGATGCTTTCGCTTTTCTATTTCTGATAGCTATAGCTCGTATTCGCTACTACGGCCAACATTCTTTCTTCCTTGATCATCGGGGATTGGCATAGGAAGCATACGGGAGCTTCGGATAGTGAGAAGTTATCCCTCATCCATCCCTTGCATTGCTCGCTCGAGCATGACCATACCACTGTTAATTCAGTAGGCAGTTCTTCAGCCGTCTTTTTCCGAGAATACATTCATATCCCTCTTTCCTCTGATCTGTAATCATAATGAAAAAAAGCCCCAAACCTTGAAGTCCGGGGCATTTTTAACGTAAGGCAATCCTACAGTTTTACAACGTTTTCCGCTTGAGGACCACGGTTGCCTTGTACGATGTTGAACTCAACGCGTTGACCTTCGTCAAGGGATTTGAAGCCTTCGCCTTGGATCGCGCTGAAGTGTACGAATACATCGTTGCCGCCTTCAACTTCGATGAAGCCAAAACCTTTCTCTGCGTTAAACCATTTCACTGTACCTTGTTCCATGTTCAATTACCACCTTATATAGGATTTACATGACATTCTTATTTTGTTCAAAAAATAAAAAATTCACATATCGTGCAGGATTATTTCCTTCGTTTAAAAAATAACCCTCTACGTTATGTGAATTCAGGTCACGTTTTTGTATAAGCTCATTATAGCACATCTAAATGGAAATAGCTAATTCCAATGGAACCCATTAGGAAAAAAATATGAATTCTGCCTGACGGCCACAAGAAATACCGCATTGCAGAAGGCTTTCGCCCCAAAAAACTACAAAAAAAATGATGCGAAGCTTCCGTTAGATGCGGAAAAAGGCTTTTGCCGTCTGCGTAGTTGCCCGAGCCACTTCATCGGCCGGTTTCCCCAAACATTCCGCCACCGCCTTTAATATATGCGGCAGGATGGCCGGTTCATTCCTTCCGTTTGCGGGCTTCTCCTTCAAGTCCCGCGGGGTCAGGAATGGCGCATCCGTCTCGATCATCAGCCGGTCCAGCGGAATCATCCGCACCAGATCCCGGAGATGCTTGCCTCTTCGCTCATCGCAAATCCAGCCCGTAATCCCGATATGGTAACCCATCTCCAGATACGCCTTCAGCTCCTGCAGCGTGCCCGTAAAGCAATGCACGACGGCATTTTTTACACCATACTCCTTCAGCATCCCGATAAAATCCGCCGACGCCTCCCGTTCATGAAGGAACATCGGCATATCCAGCTCAAGCGCCAGATGTAGCTGCTCCCCGAACCATTTCCGCTGCACGTCCCTCGGCGAGAAATCCCGGTTGTAATCCAGCCCGCACTCCCCGATCGCAACAACCTGCGGCATCGCCGCTAACTCGCGCAGCTTCGCAATTGTCTCTTCATTACAATTCTTTGCATCATGCGGATGCACGCCAGCTGTGGAATACAGCTTACCGGAATATCTCCCGGCATAACGAGCCGCGTCTACACTGTTCCTTAGGCTGGTGCCGGTGATGATAAGAGGGGTGACATGGCTCTCCGCCGCTCTGGCAACAACTTGGTCACGATCCTCATGGAAAGAACGGTGCATCAGATTCACACCAATATCTATAATGGAATTCGTCATCGTCATTGTTATCTACTCCCTTTTTCCGACTCAAAGACAAAGCAGCAGACTGCGGGAACATGGTCCGCCAGCCATACCTCGTTGCCTGCGTAATGGAAGACGATCCCCGCAGCTTTTGCACGCGATGTATTAATCTTCAGAATAACAAGCTCTCCCCTGCGGCTTCCAGCCAGCGTTGCAAAATGAGTGCCCTCCGACAAATGCACATACTGGCGGTTCATCGGATGAAGTCCCTCCATCAAGATGGAGGGCAGAGCTTTTTTATTCGTCCCGTGATAGAGAACAGCTGGCGGATCGCCAGCCGTATATTGGACTCGATCATGACTATGCCCGTATCTTGCCCGAATACGTCCATCTTCGATGGCAAAACGCTGCTTTTCCGAGTTGCGGACGACCTGCTCTATATCCTCAATTGTGATCCCAGCCCATTTCGGCTGAGCTTGTATCGCCTCTAACAGAACATGTATCCCGCAGGAACCATCCTCCGGATGAAGGCTGACCCCGAACTGTTCCGGCGTATGCCGAAGGATCTTTGTCATTAACTTGCTTAAGCTTTGCTCCATGGTCTGATTCAGCATGGCTTTCACTTCGCTTTCTGCGTAAAAATTCCAGTGATTTTATTATAACGTGTAAGTACCGCTAAAAAGCCGGATAAAATGGATAAACGGAAAGATGCCAATAAAAAAGGCCCGAATCATTAAAGATTCAGACCCCTTAGCAACACGAATTAAACTTCTCTTTTTTGATCCGGATGATAAATAATTCGAATATAATCGGAATCGCGACTGTCCATATCGCCAAGGAAAATTCGTTCATGCGCCGGGACTAATTCGTATAATTCCTTTAACCTTGCTCTTGTTTGCTCCGACGGGGACCGAAGATAAGAATAGTAGGCCTCCCTGCATTGCTCCAGTGTTGTTTGCTTACCCGTCAGCTTCTGATAGGTATCCACGAGCTCCTTGTACTTCTCATTACTATCGACGCTAAATTCCGCTTCGCCAAATGTAATCTCACCAAGGCTCTCAAAGGTAATAGTTGTCGGTTGATCAAAGCCCGTGAAGAACGTTCCATCCTGAAACAAGCCTTCTATGTCCTTGAGCTTATAATGCAATTGAAGCGCAGAGGTGTAACAAGTCACTCGCCCATCTTTATAGAAAACCAGGTTGGCCATATAGTTCTTTTTCTCATGCTTGAGAAAGATGCTAAAGCCCTCTCCCTCGACGGTCTGATAAAACGTTTCATTATTCACGTAAAAATCAATCGCTTTGGGGGAATACAATACTTTTCGCTGCTCCTGCAGCTGCTTCTCTCCTTTGGAAATCGTATAAATGTTCTCCATCATAGAATTAAGGCGTTTAACTATTTTTTTCACATGCCGATAATAACTCGCCTTATTAAACAGCCACCTAGCGGACTGCACTTTGTATGCGCCTAATCCATGAATGGAGAGGGATTCCCCCACCGGGACCTGAGGTACGATCCACTGACTATTGAGTTTGTCCTTCAGACCAGACAGATCAACCAGCTCCCAGCCATTAATCATCCCATCCTCATATACATCAAGGTTGACATAGTGGTAATGGTAGTTATAAATAATGCCCGGAATCCTGGTTCCTTCTATGATTCGTTGCCTGCTAATCTTCTGCATCGCTATTCTTCACCTGCTTTTTTCTTGTTCCGCTCTTAAGATGAACTATTCATATGAGGGAACTAAACCTCCATGCTACTTCCCTACTTTCAGCATCTCAACAAACGGGATATCCGCCGGAGCAAACGTAAACTCCCCGAGTTCGGCAGCAGTGATCCAATGGTACTCATCATGATCAACCAGCATGATCTCACCACTGACAAAAGTCGCTTTATAAGCGATCAGCCTAATGTGAGTTGCCCCATAGTGATGATCATTAACTCCGAAATAAGCATATGGATTAATCTCGATATGCATCTCCTCGAGCAACTCTCTTTTCAGACAAGCCTCAGCCGTTTCGCCTGCTTCAATCTTGCCGCCAGGAAACTCCCACATCCCCGCTTGAGACTTTCCCTGCTTCCTTCTTGCGATCAGAATCTGACCTTGTCCATTCTCAATAATAGCTGCCGCAACCTCGATCATGTCATTCACGTCCTAAACAATCGCTTTATTCGCTGCTGGCACGAGGGCTGGCGGCATTTCTGTCTTGAGCCTCCACACGAAGCTCATTGGTTTGTTGCCTTCATGTCTGACGTACTCCGCCTCACCTAGGAAAATAAACGGAGACGTGTAGTTATTCTCTTCCTTGTATTCCCGAACAAACAAAGCAATACGAGTCCCGAGCTGACGATGATGAATATATCTTTGCGCGGTTTTCGACTCTTCCGACGTACGGCTCTGCGTTTGCCAATGGAACAACCGCTCGTTAATCGCATAATCCTCATAAAGCGTAGACGGCGAAAAATCTTTATCCGACTTATTTAACGTGATGAAGAAAATATCCGTTTCTTTATCGTCGAAATATTTGACCCCTTCGCGGAAAGCCGGCGACTTCGCCTCATTCCAATAACCAAACGCGGCCAGCACTTGATCCGTCGAATAGCTGCAATGCACATCCAGCGGACAAGCATAAGGAAAAGCATTCGACTCATCTACGAAGCTAATATGCGACTCATTATATTGCAAAATCTCCAGCAACTCATCACGGAACTGTGGACAGGCCACAATGGAACGAATGCCATGCTCGATGCTATCGAAGCCATTCTTCTTAGGCTCAGACCGGTAAAACGTATAGTAGAAAAGATTCAGCATTAGCTGCTCTTCTTCGGTACTTGCTTGTTTTTCGCCCGAGAGATAAGCGATGAGGAACCTCAACAATTTCCGGGAATTGAGGCTTAGAAGAGCTGGAACTCGCTTCGTTAAATAATCGCCATTTTCGAACTCGAATGGTTCAAGAAGCTCCGCTTCCACCATCAGTCCTCGGAAAGTACGGTTACCCGACCGGCCTCCGTAGAGCTCATAAATGCTCATGCCGTGATAACGCAGGAAATTCGTTAGGGTAAGCTTTTGCCCCGAATCGCCCTCAAAATACTTCATCTTATGAATGAGACTTCGACGATTATTGGTTGCTTGCTTCAGGTTCCGCAGGATGTAGTCGCGAGCAACCTTCTCCAGCTGAATAAAGCTACCTCTAGGCAGACTCGAAAAGCCATGCTCCACATAGTGCTGGACGGAATGCTTGGTTTTGCCGAGCAGCGCCCGCAGCTTGTCGTGGAAGTTATAATCCTTATGAGCTTGTCCGATAAAATCGAGGACGGTCAGGCATTCTTTTCCCTCGGATAAGCGTAGTCCCCGGCCCAATTGCTGCAGGAACACGGTCAAGCTCTCCGTTGGGCGAAGGAACAGCACCGTATTCACCTCTGGAATATCCACGCCTTCGTTGTACAGATCAACAACAAAGATCATCTTAATCTCGCCGCGAACCAGCCTGCCCTTCACTTGATCCCGATCCTCATCGCTGGAGCCGCCATGCAGGGCAATCGAAGGAATGCCAGCTTCATTAAATACCTTGGCCATATAGAGCGCATGCTCAACGCCAACGCAGAATCCGAGCCCTTTGACCTCATCCAGGTCGGTCACATACTTCTTCAAGCTATTGAGAATTTGCGTCGCCCGGATTTTGTTGTTCGTAAACAGATTTTCCAGCTCGGACTGATCATATCCCCGTCTGGTCCACTTCACCTGCGAGAGATCCACATGATCACTCACACCAAAATACTGAAATGGACATAACAGCTTCCGATCAATGGCATCGGTCAGCCGGATCTCGGCTGCAATCGTATCGTCGAAGTAGCGCAGCACATCCTTGCCATCCATCCGCTCAGGCGTAGCAGTTAGTCCAAGCAGGATTTGAGGCTGATAATGCGCGAGCAGCTTCTGATAAGAAGGTGCTGCCGCATGGTGGAATTCGTCGACGATAACGAAATCGTAATAGTCATGAGTAGTGATTTCCGTAAGCTTCATTGAGTTGAGGCTTTGAATGCTTATAAACAGATGATCAAGCGCCTTCGCTTGATTGCCGCCAACATGAAGCTCACCAAAGTTCAAATCCTTTAGGATAAAACGGAACGTGTCCAAGCTCTGTTTCAGGATCTCTTCGCGATGAGCCACAAACAGAAGCCGCGCACGTTGCGTGTTCCGCTGAGCAAAGCGTCGATAGTCAAAAGCCGAAATGACCGTTTTTCCAACGCCAGTTGCGGCCACAAGCAAGTTCTTATGCCTGCCGTATAACGTCCGCTCCGCCTCCAACTTTTCAAGTATCTCCTTCTGATAATCGTAAGGCTGGATACTAAACTTGAAGAATAGGGCATCTGGGGCTTGATCTTTGGAGTGATTTTTGCCTAATGCTTGTTTGAGTTGCTCCTCATGGGCAGGGTTGTCCACTGAGAATTCTGAAAACTCTCGGTCATTCCAATAGCTCTCAAAGGTTGCTTCAATCTTTTTGAGGACATCGTAAGAATCCTTCTCTGTCACCTTCAAGTTCCATTCCAGGCCACTTGTAAGAGCAGGGTTGGAAAGATTCGAAGAACCCACATAGGCCGTCGTAAAGCCGGTGTCCCGCTTGAAAACATACGCCTTCGCATGAAGCCTCGTCCGAGTGGAGTCATAGGAGATTTTGATCTCCGTATTCGGCAGCTTACTCAGCTCCATAATGGCCTTGAAGTCTGTTGCTTCCATATATGTAGTCGTGATAACCCGCAGTTGCCCGCCTCTAGCCGTAAACTGCTCAAGCTGCTCGATCATGCAACGAAGGCCACTCCATTTGATGAAGGAAACCAGGAACTCGATACGATCTGAAGTAAGGATTTCATGCTTGAGTTCACTGAGCATGTTCGGCTCAGCATGGGAGCCAGTGAAAAGGGAGCTCTGCGACAGAGGAGTCGTCGGACGAAGCACCTTCTCTTCCTTAACCGCACGAATAGAGTTGAGCTTCGCATAAACATAGGTCAACACTTCCCCTTGTTCAGCGAGCTGCAACTCTTCAAAGTCTTGCTGGTCTAATGCGTTTTTGAGGGTGGAAATAATGTCGTTACAAGCGCGGACCTGAGCTAGTACGGCTTCTTCGTCTGTGTCGGAGTTCTCTCGCACAGCCTTTAAGGCCCGGCGTGTAACGGTAGCGATATAGTTAGACAGCAGCTTGCGTGCTTCTTCTGGATCGAGAGTCTCTTTGCCAATGTCATAAGAAGAGGTGTCCAGTAAAGTTAGCTGCTGTAAGGTTACGTTGTTGATGAGTTGTTCGTAGAGACCTTGTTTCATGGGGACACCTCTAACTTTATAGTATGTTCCAAACTTATATTAAAATAAAATTTAATAATAATACTTTTCCTTCATTAGGAGCATCCTATTGTACCGAAAAAATTATTTGTTGAATGTCTGTTTTGCTCCGTTGAATTGAGCTTCTATATACTCAACATCGCTCTGATAGTCTTCATTTTCAAGAATTTGGCGGACGTAATCATTTTTGAGCTTAGAGCCATCTACAGCTCTTTTTAGGTTCAAGTTGTTAATTATAGAATCATGAAAATATTTTTTCACACTAGTTTCAATATCTCCACGAGAAACTGCTCTAGCTTGGGCTATTCCGCTTAATTCAGCTATAGCCTTTTTTCTTATTTCAGATCTATAATCATGTAACTCTGCTATCATGTTTAATTCGTATCTATTTTTAATATTAAATAGATCTAAAAAATTGCTTATTTTTGTATTCATTAATTTTGAAGTATTAGGATCTATGATTGTGTTAATCTCGTACTTATCCGTATCAGAATCATCTACCATAAATTTAATATGAGACGACACATCTTCATAATATGGATGTGCTATTGGGAGTATTATATTTTCCCCCTTAATAACCTCATTGCATGCTTTACAAGCAACGATTAGATTATCAGGGTAAATCGATAATACTGGATATACAGCCTTTGGTAAAAAGTGATCTACCGATACTATATCTTTATTTATTTTTGTTATATCACAATAAGGACAAACCTGATTTAATGACATCATAGCTCTAAACTTGCTTAAAGAACTTGGAGATTGAAATAATGTATTGTTAAAAGTTTTATATCCCAATAAACTCTCATAGAAAAATATAAATATTTTTTTAAAATCTTCATTAGACTCTTCAGTTAATTTAGTATTGCCTCTCCATTTACCATTGAGAAGTGACTTATATCTACTAACATTCCATCCGTATTCTTTACATAAATCAACAGGACAATCTTTTAACTTGTAGATATTTTCCAACAAACTCCCTCTTTTGATAAATGAACGAGCGTTGGGGTTAATTAAATATATATTAGCTTCTAACTCTGAAATCGTATAATCTGAATTAGCTCTAAAGGATCTTCTCATAGCCTTTAAAATATCACACATAAAACTATGATACGGTTTAAGGTAATATATATTTTCAGTAACTTTATACATAGACTATTCTCTACTCTTTCCTGCTTCATATAGTTTTTTTATTTTTAGAAACAGATCGAATTTAGTTGGACTATCCCCTAACTCATCATATAACTCTATAGCTGTATCAAGGTCTTCTTTTGCTAGCGCATTAAGAATTTGTTTTTCATAACTTTCAAGAACTGTACCTTCTTTTTCTTGAACATTAAATACTTTTTTTAAAATATCCTCAACATCAAGACCTAAAGTCCTCTCTTCAATATTGCTTTGTTTAACTAATGGTCCCTCTCTTCTCAACAAAACGATTCCCTCATTTGGAATATCTGAAACAATTAATGGTGCATGAGTTGCAATAATTACATGACAACTCACGTCAATAATATCTTTTAATATCTGTATATAACTATTTATCCATCTTGGATGTAAATGTGTTTCTGGTTCGTCTATTAATAGTAGTGAGTTATTAGTTACTGAGGTGGCAATTTCCACTAATCGTAAGAATAAACTCAATTCTCCCGAACTCCATAGTGATAATGGAACCAAATCTTGCGTTTCTTGCGATACAAACCATAGATCATTTATTACATATTTATTAAATAGCATAATAAATTGTAAATCTTTATAAAACTCTAACTTACCTTCAAAATATTTAAAAAGAAGACTTGAATGAACTAATCTTTGGTCACTTCCTTTATAATACGAATTTATGGTCTCAAAATTGGCTCTTGAAAAGAGTTTTATTTTCTGTAGTATATACACAAATTCAATATAAACGTGTTTAAGTTGCTCATGTGTAAACTTAGATTTGCTTCCTTTATTGTTGGCAGCGTTCCATATATCCATATAGTAATATACTGAATTTCTCTTAGTCCTTAAAGTTCTAGAATCTAGTGAATCTATATAATTTAATATATTTCCTTCAAACTCAACTAATTTAACTCCAGCATCTAAGCTAATATCAAGATCTGCTATTATTCCTTCTAGAATTTCATCATAATCCCCACTCTGCAGACTATTACTAAAAGTCTCCAAGGTAGATCTCGAAAGTATAGATTCATTAAATTCAACGAAATATTGATCGGGAGTATAACCTATGTAATTAACGATATCGTAAATTTTTTTTGTTTCTCCTTCATTTTCTAAAATATATTTACCTATTATAGTTTTTAATTTACTAATCCCCATTTCTGAATAAATTATGGGGCACAATGTTACTTTAGATTTTTTTGCTTGTTTATAAACTTTCTCAACTGGAGTATAAGAAGAGATAATTAATTTACTTGGTAATTTGTCGGGATCACTATATAAAGTAAGCTTATAATCAGCCCCCGTTAAATGATCATTATCAAACTCATACATCATATATGAATCAACCATTTTATTTCTTTCTGCAGATTTAGATAATAAGTTAACAATTGATTGTAATATTGTGGTTTTTGCGGTTCCATTCTCGCCAATTAATACAGATAAATTAAAGTGTAAATTGTTAACTTTATTGAATTTAAGTTTAAAATTATTTAGTTTTTTATATTTCTCAATTTTTATCTCTTTTATGAACATTAATATCCCCCATAATAAGATATAACAACCATCAAACTCCGCCATAATAATACTTCACACATTCTAAACCTCAACATATTCTTACAAAAAAGATCACGATTGTAAAGGAAAAAGGTCCCACTTTGTCGAAAGCGGTATGACATTAAGTTTCAACAAATCGATAACAAAGGGTGAATCTATGTGATAAAAAAAATTGTAAGTATTAAAAACACCGGAAAATTTAAAGCCTGCACTCCTAAAGGAGATATTCAATTCAATAAACTAAGCATACTTTATTCTGAAAATGGACGTGGTAAGACTACTCTCTCTAATATTTTTAGGTCTCTAAGTGAGCAAGACCCTCAATTAGTTATAGGAAGAAAGACATTGGGAAGTAATGGTGGACAAAGCATTGATATTCTTACTGATAAAGGTCTCATTAAATATAAAGATAATCAGTGGTCAAACAAGACGGATTTTGAGTTTGAGATATTTGACTCTCTATTTGTAAGTCAGAATGTTTATTCAAGACATATAGTGGAACATGATCAAAAAAAAAATTGTATCTCTTTACAATTGGAAAACAAGGGGTAACTCTTGCAGAAGAATTATTCAAATGTGATGAGGATTTAAAAAAAGAAAATGGTTTGAAAAAGTTAATCGAAAAAGAATTACTTTCGGGCGTAACCGGAGTTCTTTCTACTACTGATTTTATGAAACTCCCAGTTAAAGAAAATATTAATGATGAAATTCTTCTTAATGAACAGGCATTACGTGCATCTGATAAAGATATTGAGATTAAAGGAAAATCCCTACTATTAAAACTCGAACTACCTATAATTGATAAAAATAAACTAGAAAGCATTCTGCTAGGAACTGGTATTGGACATGCTATTAATAATGCAGCGGATTTAACAAGAAAATATATAGTAAATAAGCTAGATCATAATGGAGAAAAATGGATTGAATATGGCATGAACAAAATAGTAGACGAGACATGCCCATTTTGTAATCAAGATATTCAAGGTCTAGAAATAATAAACGCATTCAAAACCTATTTTAGTGAAGAATATAAGAAAACGATTAGAACCATTGATGCCATGGAAGTTGGTTTTACTCAAAAATTTAGCAATGATGTTATATTTAATTTTCAGAAGAACATTGCTACTAATATTGAACTACTCACATTCTGGAAACAGTATGTAATAATTGATGATACAATGAGTTTAGCTTTTGATGAGGTAATCTCGGTATGGAATGAACTTACTGCTGAAATTAAACTAGCAATTAATACAAAGAAAATGTCGCCGCTAGAGGAACTACTAATTTCAGAAGAGCTAAATTCCATTATTGACGGCTATCTAGCTGCATTAGAAAAACTCAAGGACTACAATGATAAAATCGATCGTACAAATCAGAAAATTGAAGAAAGAAAAGCAACTATTAATCACTTAAAGGCACAGGATATTAAAAGCCGATTAAATTACTTAATGAACACTAAATTACGGCATAGTGATGAAAAGAAGGCTATAATTGATAAATATCAATCGCAGGAACTATTAATAAAGAAAATTGAGAATCACAAGAAAAAGCTCAGAGCCCAGTTAGATACATATACCAGAGATATATTTGCTAAATACGAAGTTCGAATAAACCATCATTTAAAAAACTGCGGGGCGAGCTTTAAAATATCAGATTATAAATCAAGCTTCCAAGGAGGTAAACCTAGTAGTAATTTCTCGTTGCTAATTAATAACGTAGAAGTTAACTTAGGAAATGAGAAGTCTCCTTTAACTACTCCTACATTTAGTAACACTTTAAGCGAGGGTGACAAAAGTAGTCTTGCATTTGCGTTTTTTCTCGCCAAACTTGAATCTGATACGGAAATAGATAAAAAGGTTGTCATTTTCGATGATCCAATTTCAAGTTTAGACAACCATAGAAAAAGTCATACTGCAGACCAAGTCATGAAATTTTCACAAATGGCAAAACAAGTAATCGTACTAACACACGATACCTTCTTCGCAAGAGTACTCTGGGGCAAGTTTGCTGACAAGAGAACTCTTTTAACTCAGCTATGTATAAGAAGAGATGGGATACAGGATAGTACAATTGACATCTGGGATATTGAAGAAGCAACAAAATCTGATTATTATCAAAGCTTCTTTACCTTAGCTGATTTCTTAGAGGGAAAAGCTAATATGAATTATCGTGCTGTTGCAATGTGTATTAGACCCTTGTTAGAAGGCAACTTACGAATTAGATTTCCACGTCATTTTAAGAGTACGGAGTGGTTGGGAGGTTTTATTGAAAAAGTAAGATCCGCAACTGAAGAACCTCTTATACAAATGCAGTTTCAGTTATCAGAGCTTGAAGAAATTAATGATTATAGCAAAAAATTTCACCATGACCAGAACCCCTTTGCTGATAGTGAACCTATAAATGATGCTGAGTTAATGACTTATGTTGAACGCACCCTTCAAGCTGTTAGAGGTCTGCATAATGCTGTAGTATAAAAATACTACCGAGAAGCTGGCTGCTTTAATAGCCAGCTTCTTTTACTTTTTAAAATCAAACCCGCTTCGGCAACAATTTCGCATACTTCCTCCTCAACCGATGCAGCTCCTCACCCCCAGCAAGCGCAGCTTGCTCTCTTTCTTTCCCTACCGCGACAATCAACGCCTCGATGACGGCGATCGGAGCCACCATCGAGTGGAACTCCCAGAGCTGGCCGCGGGCGGTGAAGAGGGAGATGTCGGCTTTAGCGAGCATGGGGCTGACGGCGAGGTCGGTGATGAGCAGGGTACGGCAGCCGCGTTCGCGGGCGAAGTCGAGAAGCACGGCCATCTCCGGGGATTCGGAGACGAAGCCGAAGATGACGATCACGTCCTCCGGACGGATCGGTACCAAACTCTCGAACAGCTCGTGACCGCCACGGTCCAGGCGGCGGACGTCGGCGCCAAACCGCGATAAGCGGAAGTCCATTAACGCGGTTAAGCATTCGGCGGAGCCGGGACCGTAGATGTGGACGGTACCCGCTCCCACGAGCATCCCTGCTGCCGCGTCAAACGCCGTCTGATCCAAGCGGTCAGCCGTCTGCTCAATATATCCTGCCACGCCCAGCACATTAGTTGCCGCACTGCAGTCGCCTTCCATTTTCTCAAAGGCAGATTGCAGCTTCCGAGCAGGAGAAAGCAGCGCCTCGTCCTTGACGCGCTGCTTGAATTCCTTCAGGTTCTTCGAGCCAACCTCGGCCCAGAAGCGAGAGACGGTGGAGACGCTCACGCCGCATGCCGCTGCGATATCTTCTTCTATCATGAACGGTACATCGTCCATGTTCTTGCTTATATAATCCGCGATCCGCTGGTGACCGCGAGTGAGCTTTGCATGTTCAAATTGCATCATAAGCACCGATTCTCCCCCCGTCTGCACCCTGTTAGACTACAACTTCGACTTTCTTCTTCAGCAGCTTCTTCACGTAATTCGCCGCGCGCACTTGCAGATCGAGGCTTGGCGAAATCACACGCTTGTAAGCCCCAGAACGGATCGCTTCCTTTAGTTCTGCTACGGTCTCGAAATCTCCCTCGAACTGGTTGTATACACAGCCCACCTGAAACATTTGGTGCGCGTCGCTTCCCGCAATAACCGGTACGCCAAGCTCGGCGCCAAGCGTCAGAACCTTCGCAATATTTTCCTGGATGCCGATCTCATGCAGGTCTTTGCCGTTCAGGTCGAACGCATCGAACCGCTTCAGCAGCTCCTTGTCGATATGGTAGAGATGATTGGATTCGCGGAACGGATGTCCGCCGATGACCATCAGGCCGCGCGGGTGGCACAGCTCGAACAAGCGCTCCAATCCGATAAAACGGTCCGCTGTCAGGTGATCCTCCAGCACGGTGCGCACTTCGAGCAGCTTATCCTTTGGTCCGCTGACGAGGATATGGCCGCCTTCGGCTACGTCGACTTCCATGCCGGTAAACAGCTTGAAGCCGTCGACATTGTAATAGTGGTTGTTGCAAGGATACATCTTATCGAGCGTTCCGTATACGTCCTCGAAGCGGTACGTGTTGAAATGCTCGGTCAGCGTAATGGCATCAAGTCCATGTGCTTTCGCTTCATTGATCATGCTATTAAAATGTTCAATCTCAAAGTTGGTTTTCTTCGAAAGTTTAACGTGAATATGAAAGTCGATCTTCATGAGTGGATTCCCCCGGTTCATTGTTGTGTGCTGCATATTGTAATTCCATTCGGATACCTGTCTTCTTATCGTAAGCATTCATCTGCTCTTGGCGGAGTACCGCGTATAAAGTGGTGCCTGGCTCGTATTCAGACTCGCCAATGACGCGGGCCATCAAAGACATGCCTGCGGCGTCCAGTTGGACAAGCGTCTCCGCACCGGACGGGAATACCGCCGACACGGACATGGCGATGCTTCCCGGACGGCGTTCCTCGTACAGCCGGATATCTTCCGGCCTGATCGTAAGCACCACTTCCTGCCCATCCTCCATTTTTACGCCTCGCTTGAGGTGTGAAGAATCGGGGAGGCTGATATCACTCGCGAGTTGAGGAGGTTTGGAGTAGCTGTCACCAGCAAGAGGAATCAACACCACCGGCGTCTCCAGCCAGCATAGCCCTTCCTCATCTGTACGGACAACTCCCTCTAACCGGTTCATCTGCATCCCCGCACTTCCGATAAACTCGGCGACTTGAAGCGTTTTTGGACGCTTATAGAGCTCCCGAGGTTTATCCAGCTGGACGATCCGTCCGCCGAAAAAGACCGCAATCTGCGTCGATAACGTCATCGCTTCATGCTGGTCATGCGTGACGTAGATAACCGTCGTGTTCAGCTCCTGATGAAGCCGCTTCAGCTCGGCGCGCATCTCGACGCGCAGCTTGGCATCGAGATTCGACAACGGCTCGTCGAGCAGGAGAATGTCCGGCTCGGTGACGATGGCGCGGGCGATGGCGACGCGCTGCTGCTGGCCGCCGGACAGCTCGCTTGGGTAGCGCCCGGCAAGCTCGGCGATGCGCATTTTGCCTAGCGCCGCTTCTACTTTTTCGCGTACAACTGCCTTCGCCAGCTTCCGAACCTGAAGGCCGAAGGCGACATTTTCGTACACGGTCATATGCGGCCATAACGCATAGCTCTGGAAGACCAGGCTCAGCCTGCGCTTCGACGGCTCCATATGGAACTGCGTCTCGCCGTTTGCGACTTCGCGTCCGCTGATCGTGATGGTTCCCGCATTGGCCTTCTGGAGACCGGCGATGGTGCGGAGCAGCGTTGTTTTGCCGCAGCCGGAAGGCCCGAGGAACGTCATGAAGTCCCCTTGCTTAATCGTTAATTCAATATCTTGAAGAACCTGCTTCCCATCCAATGCGACATGGATGCCCTGCAGCTCGATTGCGTTCATGGTTATTGCCCTCCAATCCCTTGCGTCAGATCGGCCTTGCCGAACTTAACCGCAAGGAAATATACCGTAATGACGATCGCGATAATGATCATCAGAATAACGTTCGTCAGCTGCTCATAGCCCTTCTCGGCATAATAGAAGGTAATGGTCGTCAGCGTCTCCGTGCGCGGAGTGATCAGCATAATGATGAGCTCCATCTCCTTCATCGCCCCGATAAACACGAGGAGAAACGCCGACACTAAGCTTTTTCGGTTAAGCGGCAGCAAAATCCTCCGAAACCGCGTAAGCCAGGAAGCCCCGCTGATCTGCGCCGCTTCCTCCAGCTCCTTGCCGATCTGCATCATGGAGGCGCTGCCCGCTTTGACGGTGAACGGCAGTTCTTTTACGACAGTAATTAGAATCAAGAGCGTAATCGTCCCGTACAGAGCCGGAATGAATAAGGTTGGCTTCGCAAACATGGAGATGTAGATCGCGGCAAGCGAGATGCCCGGAATAAGGTACGGCAGAAAAGATACCTGATCCACCATCCGCCCGATCCACGACTGCCTGCCTCTAGCAACAACGTAGCCCAAGATAAGGCCGATCACAGCCGCAATGACGGAGGCGACCCCCGCGATGTACAGGGAGTTTTTCAGCGCAAGCATAAAAATATCGTTTTGCAAGACGCCCTTCTCACCGGTGTTGATGTTCGGATCGGAGCCGCCCCACCAGTAATGCGTAGTGAAGTTGCTAAGCGAATAGACACCTTCCTTCAGCATAAAAGACTGGAACAGCAGCACGAGCAGCGGCACCACGGAGATCAGAATCATCACAACCGCCGCCGTCCCCGCTGCCGGATATCTCCAGCGTCCAAGGGAGGCCAGCGTTCTGGCGCTGTCTTTGCCCGTTACGGTGACGAAGCTTTTTCTCCGCCCCACTACCCGTTGGTTCAGGTAAATCGTCAGCATCGAGATCAACATCAGCGTTAGACTAAGCACATTGGCTTCGGTCGTCAGCCGTGAGCGCATGCTGGAATAGAGCATGGTTGAGATCATATAGAAGTTCACTGGCGTGCCGAGCAAGGCCGGAACCCCATAGGAGCTGATTGCCTTCGTGAAAATCAGGATAAAACCGGACAAAATCGACGGCAGCACCAGCGGAAACACAATCCGCCGCAGAATCGTCCACCGAGCCGCCCCTGTCACGCTTGCCGCCTCTTCGAGCTGACTGTTCATCGAGCTAAGCGCCGCCCCAACAATGAGGAAGAAGAACACGCTGTCGTGAATCGACAGGGATACCACGATCGGCACAAAGCCGTAGGACAGCCAGTCCGGCGGAGACACATGGAAGAGGGCCTCCATAATGCCGGGCGTTCCGCCGATTTTGCCGTTTTTGAAGAAGGTGAGCCACGCCTGCGAGATAATCCAGGACGGGAGCAGATACGGGATGACGGCCAGGAAGGCGATCGTCTTTTTCCAAGGAACGTCCGTCCGCACGACCAGCCACGCCAGTCCGCACCCGATCAGCATCGACAGCGCCGAGACGGCGAAGCCAACGCCAAGCGAATTAAGAATTGGCTTGTAAAACAAATTCATGCTCATATCGCTCGCCAGCACGCGGGTCCAATGGTACAGCGTGAAATGCCCCGGGTTCGCTTCCCCCGTCAGACGGGCATCCTGCTGCCTCCATAAGAAGGTCGTATACAGAATTTTCAGGACCGGCCAGAGAACCGTATACGCCAGGAAGAGCAGGGCCGCCAGCCCAATCAGATGAATGGGGCTCCTCAGCCAGTTGAATAGCCCGTTATAGAACCGCGTGTTTCTTACGGTTAGCGCCGTTTTATTCGCCAATTCTCTCTCCACCTTGCTTGGGGTTATTTTTGCTTAATCCAGAAGTCGCGCACCTTCGGTGCGGTCTTGTACAGGGCGTCGCCGTCGAACAGCCACAGATTCAGCTCCTCGAAGGAGATGTCGTTCTTCGTCTTCACGTCCGAACGCGGCACCCACGAGCCGACTTTGTTGAACGGTTCAAGACCAACGCCCGTGCCGTCTTTCTCGCCCATCATCCAACGGA
This sequence comes from Paenibacillus sp. MMO-177, assembly GCF_037147795.1. NCBI lineage: Bacteria > Bacillati > Bacillota > Bacilli > Caryophanales > Paenibacillaceae > Paenibacillus > Paenibacillus sp. MMO-177. The sequence goes on from NZ_JBBCUR010000009.1 coordinate 73,019, forward strand.
TGAACAGCTTCGCCGCCGCTTCGTGAGGAGCTTTGTTCGCGATGAAAAAGTACCCGGAATCCGGAACCGACGTCTTCGGCTTAATATCGTAGATCGGGGCGATCGTCCAGCCCTTCTCTTCGTTCTTCGATACGTCGCCCGATACCGCTAGGCCAAGAGCGTCGCTGCTCGCTTTGCCGATGGCGTCGAGGACGTCGTCGCTGCCTTTTAACACGATAAGGCCGTTGTCGAACAGCTCTTTGATAAATTCGTAGCCTGCGTTGTCCGTGCCGTTCAGGACGATATCTTTGCCGAACTTCTCTTTGTAAGCTGCTGCCATGTCGTCGCTGTTAATGACCATTGTTGTGAACAGGTCCATAAAGGCCGGTGAGCTGAGCGGATCAGCTGTGTAGACTTTGCCCTTGAACTCCGGAGTCGTCAGATCCCACCAGTTGGTTACGGGCGCTTTGTCGTATGTAGATTTATTGTAGAAAAGAGTCCGGAACTCCACGTAGTTCGCATAAGCTTCCGCCTGCGTGCGGTAAGGCTCGTCGACCATCGGCGCGATATCCTCCGGCAGGTATTTAAGGTAGCGGCCCGTCATCACCATCTCTTCCTCAACGGCTCCGCTGACTTCCTTCGTAATGATAACGTCCGGGTTGAACTGCCCCGCTTCCTGCTCCTTCGTCACCTTGTCCATCATCTCGTCGGACTTCACCTTGCTGACTTCAACCTTGATACCCGGATATTGCTTCATAAAAGTTTCCGCCGCATCGTTCGCGCGTCCGGAGGTGGAATAGACGATCAGCTTGCCTTCTTCCTTCGCTGTCGCGTACAATTCATCCACCGATTCGGCTGCCGGTGCAGCGGACGGGTCGGCGGAAGGCGTTGCAGCATTTGCATTTGTACTTGCCGGCGCGTCTGTTGGTACCGCATCCGAGAGTGTATTCGAGCTCTTGTTGTCTTGGCCGCAGGCCGACATGATTGTCATTGCGGATGCTGCCGTAAGCAGAACTAAAGCGGTTTTTTTCTTCGAAATGAACATAAGGATAACTTCCTCCTATTAGATGGGCTCTCCACGTCCTCATCTTTGTTTGTCTCTCGAGTTAAATGATAGAGCCCGATTGTAAGAGGCATGTTACGGCTATGTGGATTTTTAGTAAAAAAATATTATTTTTCACTTTATGAAAGTTTTTATTCATTTTTGAGCACTGAGATAGGCGAGGTCATTACATTCAAAGGAAATACCTTTCTGATTGCGAATACTCTTAGAGGACTATTCTGAGTAGGAGGTCGTTGCCTTGACTAGGTCAGTATTCCATATCGTTGCGAGCATCGTATGCATTCTATTGCCGATAATCTTCTTGCTATATATGTTTTGGGATATGCATCAGCCGAAAATAGGACCCGTTGGCGATGGTAAACCCCATTACCCTACGTTTCTTCAATTAGTACCGATAATAAGCTGCTTCTTGATGGGAATCTTGAATTTGCCGGTTGGCATCATGCGTTATAGACAACAGAAAAGAGAACAGCAAAATGACAAAGATAACGATATCTAGTTATTTGAACCGCATAAGCGACAGCTTGAACGTTTATGAGCCCGAGGCTGTCGCTTCATCATTTCCATAGCACCTCTCGTACCCTACGTTGGATTTCGTCCAGCATAATTGACTCATTCTAACTAACTCCTTAACCTACGTTGGATTGCATACAGCAGAATTCACTATTCTAGCCTCAACCTAGCCCGCCACAGCCAATTCCATTGGATAAAATCCAGCGTAGCCGAACGATCTGCACGTTTCCGCACCATTTTACTGGAGGAACTCCAACGCAGCGCCAGCTAGCAATACAATAAGTCGATTGTTATACTTTGTAGGAATAATTTGGAAGGTATAAAAACTATAATTTAAGAGAAGGTGCTAAGCATCAACTAATCAACCGGGGGTAAAAAATGAACAAAACCGACCGGCAGCTCGCGATCATGCTTGAGCTGCAGCGGAGCAAGGTAGTAAGAGCGGAGGATTTAGCCTCCTTATTCGAGACGAGCGTGCGGACCATCTATCGGGACATTCAAGCGTTGAGCGAGATGGGCGTTCCCATCTTTGGCGCTCCCGGCCATGGCTATTCGCTGATGGAAGGTTATTTTCTGCCGCCCATCGGGTTTTCGGCTGAGGAAGCGGTAGCTCTGCTGATGGGCGCTGACTTTATCGAGCAGCGGCTCGATGGCGATTACGCAAGAGTAGCGAAAGCTGCGAGAAGCAAGATTGAAGCTATTCTCCCGGAGAATGTACGGGAGGAGTCCGCACGCGTCCGGGAAACGATGCGGCTTCTGAATGCCGGAGAGCCAAGAACCGGCTTAAAGGAAAAAGACATTCTTGCGCTAGTGCGGCGCGCCATCTTGGAGCGTCGTAAAATAAGCTTCTCCTATAAGAAAAAGACGCCGGAGGCGGACGGCAACCGGAAAAGCACCCGCGAGGTAGCTCCGTACGGATTGGTCTTTGCTCAAGGCAATTGGATGCTGATCGGGCACTGCGGCCTGCGTCAGGATATCCGCCATTTCCGGTTGTCGCGAATGACGGAGCTTACCGTGCTGGACACGTCGTTTGCCATGCCGCATGGGTTCAGCCTAAATCGCTACCGTCCGGAGGATGACCGCAGCGAGCATGTATGGGTTCGGGCAAATCCCGACATTGCTGACAAAATCGCAGAGACCGGCAACTTTTATATCGAATCGGCCGAGGAGCGCGAGGGTGGTCTCTGGGTACACTTACGAGTTCGTGCACCGGAGGAAATTCTTCCTCTTATCCTTAGCTGGGGCGGAGACGTCGAGGTCATGGAACCGGAGTCTTTACGCCGCCGCGTTCGGGAAGAAGCCGAAAAAATGTTAAAACGCTACTGACATACTGTTGTCAGTAGCGTTCTTTTATATTGGGATTATCCGAAATATTGAAGGAGTGTTGTTGAGATGAGAAGCACAACGGAAGCCTTGCAAGCATTTCAAAAATCGGTTGAACGGTATATAGATGAACTGAATCACTTCAGCATAGAGCAATTACTTGTTAAGCCGAGCGAGGAAGACTGGTCGATTGGGCAAATGTACGTCCATTTAATTCGGTCCGCTCAATACATGCATCTGCGCAATGTGGATCAATGCATCGCAGGAAGCGAAGCGGTATTGGTAGGCACCGGCGTCAAAACGGAGAATGGCAAAGCTGCCTTTGAGCTTGGAAGCTTCCCGCCCATTAGAATCCGGGTTCCTGCCTCCCCGCAGTACACGCCACAGCAGCCGGACAATAAGGAGCAGCTGATCGAAGGACTTCAAGACGTTGTGGAACGTATGAAAGGTACGGAACCAACTTTAATCCAAGCGCCTCAAGAGAATACCGTCCCCCACCCTAATTTCGGAGCACTAAACGCCGCCGAGTGGTTTCTGCTAGTAGAGATGCACTACCGGCATCATTTCTCACAGCTGGAACGGTTGAAAGCCTTCCTGAAAAGCCTATGAAAACCCAAGACAAACGGGCGTTGCCACTCCAATGGGGCAGCGCCCGTTTGTTTCTTTATTTTAGCCGACGGAATGGTCCTTCACGAAAAAAACCCGCGTCTGCTTGCGTGTCTCCGCAGGCAGCACACGCTCCAGCTTCTCCTCCACCGATGAACAAGCGCTGAACGGGCGCCAAGTAAGGCTGGAGCAAAGGATGCGGCGAGCTTGAGAAGCTCGCCGTTTTAGGTGTAACGGGTATGTCGCCCGGCAGCTTTTAGCTACATTGGATGGAATACAGCGTAATAAGCATATTGGGATCGATCTGGCCTTTTTCATCGATTTTTACTGAATCTATTCCAACGTGGCACCCAGAAAACATTCATCCATAGAAGAACAATTAGAGGCAGTCGTGACCTTTTGGTCTATGACAGCCTCTTTTTTATTTCCATTTTTTAAATTATTATGTCATAAAAATTAACACTTATATTACATAATTTGCACTCTAAGGAGAGTGCTGTCGAAAAAGCGACTAAAACATTAAAAACATAGCATTTAAGCGGTTTCTTCAGCTTTTACCCTGATTGATTAACCTAGCTAACAAAACTAATATTAAGCAAAAGACTGATAGAGAGATTCAAGGGAGGTACTATTTATGTAATATATATGTCACATATAATCAATATTCTTTGCCTTCTTTTCCTTTTAAGTAATTATATTTGACATTGATAGACTGGCCTGTGCCAACCCAAGGAGGACGCCATGATTAAACCGATTACGAAATTAGCCAGCCTTGTAATGCTAAGCACCTCGCTTCTTTTCACACCGATCCTGGATACCGGCGCTTATGCCAGCGGCACTAGCACGCCAACCGCTCTGGAGCAGCCCCAAGCACAGGAGCCGAAGGCGTTGGTTCAGCTCTCCGGCCCTGCCCTCACCTCGGTCGGCAACTCCTTCGACGTAACCGTATCGCTAACGGGCGCTACCGGCGATGCAACCGCAGGCAAATTCATTTTCGAGTACGACCCGACTCAATTTGAATATTTATCCGCGACATCAGCCAATTCGGCCGTAACCATTGCCGGAATAAACGCCGAGTCCGGCAAAGTGACCATCGTAACCACGGATACAACGGGCAGCCTCACAACGGCCGGCTCTCTCCTCACCTTGACCTTCAAAGCCAATACGGCTTCGGACCTAAGCGGAATCACCGGCACGGTTGAGCTTGGCATCGACGACGGAAGCACGGTTCAAACGCCGGAGGAATCGCTTGCCGTCCAGATTACGGGCGCAGCCGAGGGTGATCTGAATAATAACAGCGTAATCGACGTGGGCGATCTCTCCGTCCTGATCAAATACTTCGGTATTGCCTCGGACGATTCAAACTGGACGAAGGTTGCAAACGGCGATTTCAACAAAAACAATACCATCGATGTCCAGGATCTCGCCACCTTGGGCAAAAAGGTACTCTACGACAACGGTCAGCCCTTCGAACTGATGGAAGCCGATATCTTGAGCATTCAGAATGCCATGGCGGCCGGCAAATTGACTTCCGAGCAGCTCGTTCAGATGTATCTGGACCGGATCAATGAATACGACGATACGATCAATTCGCTTATCACGGTTAATCCGGATGCGCTGGCTACCGCCAAAGCGCTCGACGAAGAGCGCAAGGAGCAAGGTCCGCGCGGTCTTATGCACGGCATTCCGATCATCGTTAAGGATAACTACGATACGCTTGGCATGCCGACAAGCGCAGGCTGTACCTGCCTGAAGGACAACCAGACGGTGAGCGACGCCTTCATGATCAAGAAGCTGAAGGATGCCGGAGCGATCATCCTGGCCAAGGCCAACCTGAGCGAATTCGCGATTAACACGGACACGAACAGCTCGTTGGGCGGACAAACGTGGAATCCTTACAATATTAAACTAAACCCGGGCGGCTCCAGCGGCGGTACAGGCGCATCGCTTGCATCCAACTTTGGCGTAGCCGGTCTCGGCACCGATACAGGCGGTTCGATCCGCATCCCTTCGTCATGGAATAGCATTGTCGGCATCCGTCCAACGATTGGCCTGACAAGCCGCGACGGCATCATTCCGCTCGCGCTGTCCCAGGACGTAGGCGGACCAATGGCGAGAAACGTATCCGACGCAGCCATTCTGCTTGACGCGGTCAGCGGCTACGATCCGAACGATATCGCCACAGCAGGAAGCGTCGGCAGAAAGCCAGTCAGCTACACGAGATTTTTGGACAAGAACGGTCTTAAAGGCGCCCGTATCGGCCTTGTCATGGACAGCAGCGTTACAGGCAGCAATCAGGAAGTGCTGGCTCTGCTTAATCAAGCTGCCCAGGATATGCGCGACCAAGGCGCAACGGTAGTTGGCGTTAATATTCCGAATATCGCCGATATTTTGAAATATCCGAGCCTCAGCGGTTATGAATTCAAATTCAATCTGAACGACTACTTGTCCAACACCAGGTTTGTCGACCCTAACGTGGTCCGCTATCATTCGCTGCAGGATATCATCAATTCGGGCACTGACTTCCTGTCGGTTCTGAAGGGCACGTTGACCACTCGAAATAGCGTCGAGTCGCTTGATACCCAGGAATACAAGGATATCGTGCTGTTCCGTCCGCGCACGACGCAGCAGTCGCTGCTTCGCTTGATGGCCGACAACAATCTCGATGCTATCCTGTATCCTTCGACTTCGGGACCTGCGGGCTCCGGCTCAGGCAACGCAAACCGGCTTAGCCCATTCTCCGGCTTCCCGGCAATCAGCGTTCCGGCTGGTTACGTATCCAGCGGTCTGCCGGTTGGCATTGAGCTGCTTGGACGCCCTTACGAGGAAGGCGAGCTAATCAAGCTTGGCTATGCCTACGAACAAGCAACGCATCACCGTGAAGCGCCGAAGTCGGTTCCTGCTCTGACCGGCAAATAAAACACAAGGCATTCGTTTTCGCCGGCGTTTTACTATACGAGAAAGGACGAATCTGTTATGGCCCGTAAACGACTTTCCTTGCTTGCGACAATCTGCTTGGCAATAGCCATGCTCGTCCCCCAATATGCGATGGCCGCGGCTGATCCGCCCTCCTTTTCCGTCTCAACCGACAAAAACGCCCTGAACAGCGGCGATGAGGTCACCGTGACGGTAAAAGGAAGCAAGCTGCAGGATTTATATGCTTACGAATTGCACGTATATTACGATTCCGATCTGCTGACATTCAAAACAGGCAGCGAAAAAACGGCCGCAGTCGGCTTCAGTACGCCTGCCAAGGTTGTCGCAGACGGCGGAGGCAAATCTCATCTCGTGTTCGCCCACACGAAGTCGGGAAGCTCGCCAGGCGACAGCGGCGATCTGGATCTCGTATCCTTCACCTTCACAGCAGCCTCTAACGGAAAAGCCGACGTCGAGGTCAGGAAGATCCGGCTCGTCAATTCGGAATTAGCTGCAAGCACGATTGACAGTCATTATGGCACCTCCCTTCAAATCGGGCCCTCCGGCGGTTCAGGGGGATCCGGCGGATCCTCGGGCGGCTCGCCCGTCGAACCGGCAGGAACCTTAACGGTAACAGCAGATCAAATAAAGAATGGCAAATTCATTGAGGTACCGACATCCGCTGCCGTAATTAAGCTGCCGTCCAATACCGACGAGCTGCTTGGAAAAAGCACGCTGAATATCGTCACCTCCGGCAAAGCCGAGCTGGACATACCTTCAAGCGTGTTCAGCGAACTGAAGACGAGCTTAACCGCCGCGCAACTGCAAGGAGGCTCAATCTCCCTGACCATCAAGCCGGTTGAAGGAGCAGCCACACCATCACTCGGCACAGATACCAAGCTAAGCGGATACAGCTACGAGCTGAAGCTGCAATGGATCGCTGCGGACGGCAAGACGTACGATCTGCATCAATTCAAAGAGCCCGTGACGCTTCGGCTGCCGGTAGACGCTTCGACCAATCCGAAGCTGGCCTCCATCTTCTACCTCCCGGATAGCGGGGCTCCCGAGTTTGTTGGCGGGACGTACGGGAATGGCTTTTATGTCGCGCAGCTCTCGCATTTCAGCTCTTACGCGGTACTTGAGATCAGCAAGAATTTCACCGATGTCCCAAGCAGCTACTGGGCCTCCGGCGTAATCAAAGAGCTCTTCGCGAAGCAAATCGTAACCGGCACGACAGCCTCCACCTTCGAGCCGAACCGCAGCATTACCCGCGCCGAATTCACGGCGTTGCTTGTCAGGGCGCTTGGCCTGAAGGCGGAAGGAAAGCCTGCCTTCTCCGATATTCCTGCAGGCGCTTGGTATGCGGCCGACGTTGCCACAGCTTACAAAGCAGGCATCGTGCAAGGCGTAAGCAGCACAACGTTCTCCCCTGGCGCCAACATTACCCGTCAGGAGATGGCTACGCTTGCGATGCGAGGCTACGAATTAATGAAAGGCCAGCCGCCGGTTACGGCTGCCGAGCCGTTCAAGGACGAAGCCTCCGTCTCCGCTTGGGCACTGGATAGCGTTAAGAAAGCCGCTTCACTTGGCATCGTCCAAGGACGGGCGAAGGGCGAATTTGTTCCGCTTGGTACCTCGACCCGCGCGGAAGCCGCTCAAATGCTTTACGGAGTCATTAATAAGCTGTAAGCCCGGTTTACCGGGAACCTAGCAATTCGGATCTTCAGCAGAACCGGAAGGGAGTCATTCCCCTTCCGGTTTTTTCGTTTGTTTGCATTGCCCTGTCCCTCTAAAGTTTTTACAATTTTTACCAAAACGCCGTTGACATGACACTAAAAGGTGTCCTATACTAAAAACACAAACCGACACTAAATGGTGTCCTATTATGCAAAGTACATACAGCTAAGTCGCAGCTCGCATAAAAACAAACCCATTCTAGGAGGAAATGAAAATGAGTAAAACAGTTGGTGCGGTAACATCCGCAAACGCAGGAACTAAGTTTCAAGAAAAAAAGGTCGCCTATTGGTCCGTGACCATGCTGCTTGCAGGGGCTCTAACGTTAAGCGGTCTCGGGCAACTGATGAAATTAGGCGGGAATGTCGATCTCGTCGCGAATCTGGGATACCCGCTGTATATCATGCAAATTTTAGGGGTATGGAAGCTGCTTGGCGTGATTGCCGTCCTGGCACCGCATTTCCCGCGGCTGAAGGAATGGACGCATGCCGGGATCTTCTTCTTGATGACAGGCGCCGCATTCTCCCATCTGCTTGATCACGATTACGGAGCCGGCTGGTTCAACGTAATCCTTCCGCTGTTCTACGCCGCGCTAAATATCGCATCGTGGGCACTGCGTCCCGAGAACCGCAAACTCTAGGGTGGGCGAGAACGGAACGATCCGTTCATAGATGTGTTCAAATCCATTGCCGGTGAAAATCTCCGAGATCTGCCAGACCGTCGGATTCGAGGACTCCCCCTATTTCTCGAGCGTGTTCAAGAAGCATTTCCAGATCTCGCCGAGCGAATTCCGACAGAATCATTAACGTCGTCAAACAGACAGCGGCCAAGGAATTATGTATTCCTTGGCCGCTGTTTTATTATGCGCTTCCTTTCGTTATATCCAACCTTACCTCTATCTACTCACGAGAGGACTGCTTCAGGTAGCAGGCGAGCTGAATCCGAAGTACGTTCTCCGGATCGTCGAACGATAAGCCGAGCAGATCTTCAATTTTTCTCAAGCGAAGGTACAGCGTATTGATATGAATATGAAGCTTATCGGCGGCAAGGCTGGCTGAACGGTCGGAGGCCATGTACGTCAGCAGCGTGTCGGTGAGCCCGGCACCTTGACTCTTCGCCTGTTGAAGCGGCTCGAAGATTTCCCGGACAAACGCTTCAAGCTCCTCCTTCGGATGGCGGATGAACAGACGGTTCAGCCCGATATCCGAATACAGCATAAAGGCGTAGCTTCCTCTTGCGGCCAGATAAGACAAGGCTTTATCGGCCTCGCCATGGCTGCTGCCTGCCGCATGAAGATCCTTGAAGAACGAACCGGCTCCCGTCCGGATTCTGAGATTCGAATACTGCTCCCAGCTGGCCAAGAAGGAACGGAATCGCTTCAGTACCGCCGCTTCATTCTTCCTCGATTGGAGCACGATCGTCACTTTATTTCCGCTGGCGAAGATGACGGGCACGAGGATTTGCTGTCCCAGCGCTTCGCGCAAATCGATGACAAAACGGTAAACATGCAGGTTAAGCTCCGCAGATGGGACGGGAGAGCTTAACTCCGATACCGCAACCATCAAGGGAAGCGTTGTGTCGATCCCGAGCAAGTCGGCCTTTTCCCTCCATACGTCGGGATTTTTCGCATGAAGAAGCTCAAGAAACGTATCTTGCGTCTTCTTGTAATAAAATTCGGAAAGCGACTGCTTCCTCAGCAGCTCCAGAGCCAAGACGGAGGCCCCCTGCTCGATTGCAATCTGACGCAGAGAATCCAGCCCTCCCGCCAGTTCGACGAGCAAATACCCCAAGCAGGCGGAGGATGCCACTATGGGATAGCAAAAAAGCTTTTTGCCGAGGCTATTCCCCGACTCTTCAGCTTGCCGGTAAGAAGGACCTTGCTCGCGGGCATAGAGCCGAAGCAGCTCCTCTCCGCTTAGCCCCGAAGCCCCCCGCTTCCGCTCGGGATGCCACTTATTCTCCAGCAGATCCACATAAATAAGCGGCAGGCCTATCATCTTGCTAAGCTCCGAAGCAATAGAGGCGGCTCCTTTATTCTGAAGAGACAGCTTGACGAGAGAGGCATGAATCTCATCCCTTCTGCGAAGCTCCAGGTTTTGTCTGCGCAAGTCCTCAAATAGCCGGGCATTCGTAATGGCGATCGATACTTGATCGGCGAACCCCTGCAAGAGCTGCATATCCTGCTCGGTCAACAGCGGTTTTTTGCCGGTCTGGTAGACAATAAGGACGCATTCGGGCTTGTTATGAACGAGAATCGGCACCGTGACGATCGACTTGCTCTGCACAAAATCGTACGCGTGCGTCAAATGCACCACATTCTCCTCCGTCATATCCCCGAAGTCAATCAGAATCTCATCGAAGTCGCGGTACAGCTTAGGCGTTCCTCTGCGAAACGTCTTCCCTATCATCCCTTCATCCGGCTTTATGGCCATCTTAAGCATTTCTTTTCCGATTTCTCCTGCCTTCGCCCGCACCTTAAGCCGGCCAATCGCGGGATCATACATCCATAACACGCCTATTGTTTCATAAGGGATAACCGAGAGCGCGTTCGTAAGAATTTTGCTGAGCAGCTCGTCCAAATCAACCGATTGCGTCACTTCCCGAATGCTTTCCATCATTTTGTTCAGCTTCACTTCCTGCTGCTTCAAGCTCGCTTCAGAATAATAAGGGTACAGTCCGGTCGACAAGCCTAATAAATCATCCTCGGTCAGCTCAAGAAGCTCGGTTTGGATACGAACCGCAATGACAGTATGAATATTGTATGGCAGATAAACTAACATATATCCAGCTTTTTTCTCCCAATAAGCTTGGCTTATCTCAAAGGGATTCGCAAAAACCGATGCATCCGGCTCCATCTCTCCCCGGGATTCCAATAAGGCCCAATATTTAAAGCTTTGGCTGATCCAAATCTCGTAATTCCCTTGTATGATGAGTGATTTCTCCATATTCCGATACATAGAGCTCCACCTGCCAGCAATGTTTATATGTACAGTATTATAGCGATTCTTCTGTAGGAATGCACATTGTTTCTAGCGATTCAATCTTGTAATTTAAGAATATACCTAATCGATATCTACCATAACATGAGAAGGAAGGTAACAAAGATGGGGAATGCAGCAGGTTCAAAAAAGAAATATGTCGTTCTAATCTTGCTTTTTCTTGGCTGGTGTCTCGGCAATCTAGACCGGTTCGTCATCAACTACTCCGTCGTTGATATTACGAAGGATCTCGGACTTAGCGCATCCGCTCAAGGCGTCATTCTCAGCAGCTTTTTCCTTGGCTATGCGCTTATGCAAATACCGGGCGGCGCGCTGGCTGACCGGTTCGGTTACCGCAAGGTTATCGTGACCGCAATCTTCATGTGGTCGATCTTTACCATATTGACCGGCGCAGCCTGGTCGGCCATATCCCTAATCGCAATCCGCTTCTTGTTCGGCCTTGGCGAGGGCAGCTTCTTCCCTTCCGGCTCGAAAGCCATCGCAAGCTGGTTTCCGCTCAATGAACGCAGCCGGGCGATGGCGCTGATGCTTTCCTCCGGTGCGATTATGGGCATCGCGACACCTTTCATCTATGCGGCATCCAGCGGAACCATAGGCTGGCAGAAGCTTTTCTACATCATCGGCGCGGTTGGCCTTGTCGTAAGCTTCTTTATTTTCTTCTTCCTCAAGGAGCCGAAGCGCGCAGCCATCCAGGAGGACCCTTCGGGACAACCCGCGACAAAGCCGAAATCCACGCTCAAAACCGTGCTCAAAACCCCGATGATCTGGAATCTTTTTATCGGCTACTTCAGTATTTATGCGGTCAACTGGGGACTCTCCGCATGGATGCCGACTTACATGATCAACGTTCGCGGGCTGGATATGACGCAGGTCGGGACGCTCAGCATTTTCCCATCCCTTGCGGGTATCATCGCGATGTTGTTCAGCGGCTATCTGCTTGACCGGATTCCGGAAGGCAAGGACAAGAAAGCAGGCGCGGTGCTCGCCGTGCTGGTCGGGGTCTGCCTCTATCTCATGAGCAGCGCCGGCAGCATCTACCTTTTCATTACTTATCAGACCATCATTGGCGTTCTGTTCGCTTTTATCGCAACGCTGATCGCATCCAACTGCTTGAAGACCATGCACGAATCGCAAGTCGCAACGGCGAACGGCTTCATTAATACGGGCGCCCAGCTTGCCGGCTTCCTGACGCCGATGCTGATGGGCTTTATGGTGGATGCCTCGGGCGGATCCTACAATTCGGCTTTCGTCCTGCTCGTCGTATTTGCCGTCCTTTGCGCGGCCGCGCTCATGCTGGCTCGTCCGAAAGCAAATGCCCAAGCCCAAGCGATCGCCGATTCCGTTACCAACTAAAACTCACGCGAGGTGTTCAACCATGACCATAGCAATCACGCAGGAAATCTCGAAGATTATCGATCGCAAAAAAGAGCAATTCATCTCCGCCAGCGATCAAATCTGGACGTTCGCGGAAACGCGGTTTGAGGAATTCCGGTCCGCTGCTTTGTTAAGCGGCATTCTGGAGAAGGAGGGCTTCAGCATCGAGCAAAGCCCCGCCGGGCTGGAAACGGGCTTTATCGCCAGCTTTGGCGCCGGAAGCCCGGTTGTCGCCCTTCTCGGCGAATACGATGCGCTGACGGAGCTTAGCCAGAAAGCGGAAAAAGCCGAATTCGATCCCGTGACGCCCAACGCGAATGGGCATGGCTGCGGACATAATCTGCTCGGTGCCGGCGCGCTTGCCGCAGCGGTTGCCGTGAAGGATTACATGCTCGCGAACGGCCTCCCGGGGACAGTCAAATATTACGGCTGCCCGGCGGAGGAAAGCGGCTACGGCAAAACCTTTTTGGCACGCGAAGGGAAATTCGCCGGCGTTGACGCGGCCTTCAGCTGGCATCCCGCTTCCTTGAACGCCGTCATGCACGGCTCCTCGAACGCCGTGCTTCACGCAACATTCAAGTTCTTCGGCAAAAGCGCCCACGCGGCGGCAGCTCCTCATCAGGGACGAAGCGCGCTGGATGCGGTCGAGTTAATGAATATCGGGGCAAACTATTTGCGAGAGCATATTGTCGACAAGGCGAGACTCCATTATGCGATAACCAATTCGGGCGGTTTGTCGCCAAACGTGGTGCAGAAGGAAGCGGAAGTAACCTATCTGATCCGGGCTCCCAAGACGGACATGGTTCGCGCCTTGTACGACCGGGTCGTTGATCTTGCCCGCGGTGCCGCTCTTATGACCGGGACAACGATGGAGCATACCATTGAAGGCGCCTGCGCCAACCTGGTACCGAACAGCACGCTGCAGGCCGTCATGCACAAGCATTTAAGCGAGCTCGGCGCGCCTGAATATACGGAAGCGGAATACGGCTACGCCAAGGCCATTTACGAATCGCTGTCCCCCGAGGACAAGCTTGAAGCAGGCCAAACGTTCGGCCGCGAGCTCGCCGCCCTTCTCGCGGAGCGGCCGCTCCCCGGATTCGTTGCCCCTTACAACGACGAGCGGGAAATGTGGATGGCAGGCTCGACGGATGTTGCGGACGTTAGTTGGAACGTGCCAACCGCGCAATGCGTCACAACAACGATGGCATTCGGCACGCCGCTGCATGCCTGGCAGACAGTGGCGCAGGGACAATCCTCTTACGCGCATAAAGGAATGCTGCTCGCAGGCAAAGTTATGGCTTGTGCCGCGGTCGAGGTACTGAGAAGCGAAGAGCTTGCGGCGGCAGCCAAAGCCGAGCTCGAGAAGCGGCTGGACGGGCATTCCTATGACTGCCTCGTACCGAAAGAAATTACGCCGCCGCGGATGTCGGAGCTTCAGGCGGCTGTTCGAAGCTAATCGGCTGCCGAACCGGCAGCGTTTCAACCGAGGGAGGCAATCATGAGATTCAAAGACGTATTTTCCATCATTGGTCCGGCTATGGTCGGCCCATCCAGCTCCCACACCGCAGGCGCAGCCCGGATCGGGCGTGTAGCCAGACAATTGTTCGGAGCCCTGCCGGCTCGAGCGGACGTGATTTTCTACGGTTCTTTTGCCGCGACCTACATTGGACACGGCACATACTCCGCTATCGTTGGCGGTCTGCTGGACATGGAGACGGACGATATCCGCCTGCCGGATTCGCTCAAGATAGCTGCGGATGCAGGGATGCTGGTGGAGGTTCAATCGGGGAAAGGTCTATTCCCCCATCCGAATACCGCGGAGCTGCGATTGTACCGGGAAAGGGAGGAAGAGCCCTCCTTCACGATCGTTGGCACCTCCATTGGCGGCGGGAACATTGAGATCGTCAGCGTTGACGGATTCAAGGTGAAGCTGACCGGCCAATACCCGACGCTTGTGATCTGGCATACCGATTCTCCCGGGATGATCGCCGAGGTGACGCGGCTCCTACAGGAGGAAGGCATCAATATCGGCTATATGTCGGTTGACCGGAAGAACCGGAGTGGACAGGCAATGATGGCCATTGAGACGGATCAGGCCTTTTCCGCGGAGCTGCTGGAGAAATTGAACGGCTACGCGGGCATTCAAGCCATCCGCTTAGTGAAATGAGGGCGTCAACAGGAGAAAGGAGACATCACGAATGAATTTTCGCACTTTGAAGGAACTAGCCGAAAAAGCGGAGCAAAGCGGCTTGTCCATTGGACGTTATATGCTGCAGGAACAAGCACAGGAATCGGGCAAAGCGCCGGAAGCGGAATTTGCGCAGATGGCTTCCTATTATGAAGTGATGAAAGAAGCCGTGCGAAGAGGGCTAATGGAGGACACCACTTCCCCAAGCGGCTTAACCGGACAAGACTCCAAGCGCGTTATGGCTTACAGGAACAAACGGGAAAGTCTGCTCGGAGAAGACGCAAGCCTTGCGATGGCATACGCGCTGGCCGTATCCGAAGTAAATGCCTCCATGGGCCGGATCATCGCAACGCCAACGGCAGGCTCATGCGGCATTATACCCGGCGTTCTAATCAGCTGTCAGGAACGGTTCGGCTGGGGCGACGAGCTAATGGTTGAGGGCTTATTCGCAGCCGGCGCCATCGGTTACGTCATCGCCAATAATTCGTTTGTGTCCGGTGCGGAAGGCGGCTGCCAAGCGGAGGTCGGATCGGCGATCGGCATGGCAGCCGGCGCGCTCGCCGACCTAAGGGGCGCATCGCCAGCCCAAGCGGTTCATGCCGTGGGACTAGCGCTCAAAAACTCGCTTGGCCTCGTCTGCGATCCGGTCGGCGGTCTGGTCGAAGTGCCCTGCATCGTCCGCAATGGATTCGGAGCGGTAACCGCGCTTGCGGCGGCGGACATGGCGCTTGCGGGAGTCCGCAGCGTCATCCCGTCCGACGAAGTCGTGCAGGTGATGCTCGAGGTTGGCACCGCGATGCCCGAATCCTTGCGGGAGACGGCCAAAGGCGGGCTCGCCCAGACCCCGACCGGAAGAAAAATCATGAAAGAGCTGCTGGAGAAATAAAGCGAGTAAACTAAAAAGGACTCTCTCAACGGTTATCTTCCGATAACGGCTGGAGAGTCCTTTTCCATGCGTCCCCTTACACCAAATGGCAAGCAACCATATGGTCGGTGCCAATGGTCCGCAGGGCCGGCACCTCTTCCTTGCAGCGTTCCGTCGCGTAGGGGCAGCGGGTGTGGAACTTGCAGCCGGAAGGCGGATTTGCTGGGTTCGGTATATCGCCGCTGAGCACAATACGCTCCCGCTTCAGCTTCGGAATCGGTATCGGCACGGCCGACAGCAGGGCTTTCGTATACGGATGCTGCGGGCGGAGGAACAGGTCCTCCCTTGTTCCCGTCTCGACCAGGGATCCGAGATACATCACGCCGATCCGCGTGCATAGATGCTCGACGACGCTCAAATCATGCGAGATGAACAAATAGGATAGACCGTTCGTTTGCTGCAGCTTCCGGAATAAATTAATGATCTGGGCCTGGATCGATACGTCGAGCGCAGACACCGGCTCATCCGCAATAATAAGCTCGGGATTCAGCGCAAGCGCCCTTGCGATTCCGATCCGCTGACGCTGGCCGCCGGAGAATTCATGCGGAAGACGGTCGATATGATAATACGATAATCCGCACAGCTCCAGCACCTCCAGAACCTTGCTCCGAATCTCCGTCTTGTCAGCCAGCTGATGATCGAGCAGCGCTTCGCCAATGGCGTCGCCCACGCGTACACGCGGATTCAAAGAGCTGTACGGATCCTGGAAAATCAGCTGCATGGAAGGCCGCATGGCGCGAAGCTCTTCCTTCGAAAGCGAGTAGATATCCGTCCCTTTAAAGAAGACGTCACCCGAGGTCTTTTCGTTTAAACGGACGATGGAACGCCCAACCGTACTCTTGCCGCTGCCCGACTCGCCGACAAGACCAAAGGTCTCGCCTTTGCGGATCGTGAAGCTGAGGTCATCAACAGCCTTCACATGACCAACCGTCCGATTCAAAAGTCCGGACTGGATGGGGAAATATTTTTTCAGATTGCGCACTTCCAGCAAAGCTTCAGGCATACTGCTTCTCCTCCTCGTACAGCCAGCAAGCCGCTTGCTGCAATTCGCCTACCGGAACCAGCGCCGGCTGCTTGGTCCGGCAGATCGCCATGCACTGCTCGCACCGGTCATGGAAGTAGCAAGATTCCGTCAGTTCAAGCGGATTGGGTACTTGCCCGGGAATGGAATACAACTCATCCTGTAGCTGATTCATAATCGGCTTCGAACGCAGCAATCCTTTCGTATAAGGATGCTTCGGATTAGCGAAGATCGCCTCCACCTCGCCTTGCTCGACGATTTTGCCGGCATACATAACCGCTACGTAATCCGCCATCTCCGCCACTACGCCAAGATCATGGGTGATCAGCAGAATCGACATCCCGCTCTCTTCCTTCAGGCTGCGAAGCAAATCGAGGATTTGCGCCTGAATGGTCACGTCGAGCGCGGTGGTTGGTTCATCGGCAATAAGCAGCTTGGGACCGCAGGAGATCGCTATCGCAATCATGACGCGCTGCAGCATGCCGCCGCTCAATTCATGCGGGTACGCATCAACAATCTGTTCCGCTCTGGAGATGCCGACTTGCTTAATCAGCTCGATTACACGCTTGCGCGCGGCCTTCCTGCCAAGCTTCTGATGCTCCATCAGCGGCTCTATCACTTGCTCTCCGATCTTAAGAACCGGATTCAGCGACGACATCGGCTCCTGGAAAATCATCGCGATTTCATGGCCGCGAATCGTGCGAAGCTCATTGCGGGACAGCTTCAGCAGATCGCGGTCCTGGAATTGGATACTGCCGCCTTCCACCTTGCCGCCCGCACTTTCAATGAGTCCCATGATCGACATTGCCGTAATGCTTTTTCCGCTGCCGGACTCTCCTACGATGCAGACGGTCTCGCCCGGCTTGATTTGCAGGCTGACATCGTCCACAGCTCGGACGGTCCCCGCTTCCGTCTTGAAGAAGGTCTGAAGATGATCAATGGTTAGCAATTCCTTCATGATAGAAGCTCACCTACCTTTTCTGTTTCGGATCCAGCACATCGCGCAGGCCGTCACCAAAAATATTAATGGCAATAACAGTCGCAAAAATCGAGAAGCCCGGCGGCAGCCATAGCCATGGCCGCTCCTGGAAATCGATCATATTATTAGCGGCGTCAATCATATTGCCCCAAGTCGGGGTAGGCGGCATAACGCCCAAGCCGAAGAAGCTGAGCACGGATTCGCTAAGAATCGCGCCGCCGATATTAAGCGTTGCAATGACGATAATAAGCGGTACAAGGTTCGGCAGCAGATGCCGAAACAGTTTTCTTTTGTCGCTTAGCCCCAGCACGATGGTTGCCTGCATGAACTCCCGTTCGCGCAAGGACAACAGCTGACCTCTGATCATTCGGGCCAAGCCCGGCCAGCTGACGACGCTGAGCATCAGCATAACGATATACATCCGGTAGTCCGGCGGTACTTTCCACTCCGACAGAAGCGCGCCAACAATAAATAAGAGCGGAAGGCTTGGAATCGTAAGCAAGAGGTCGGCCACCCTCATAATGAGCTGGTCAACCACGCCTCGATAATAACCGGCAATAATGCCAAGCAGCGTGCCGATGAAGACGGACAACACCATGGAAGCAAGCCCGACAGTGAGCGATATTCTCCCAGCCTGAAGCACCCTGGTCATCACATCCCGGCCAAGCGTATCCGTACCAAGCCAATGCTTGGCATTTGGCGCGTGATTCATTAACGCCATATTGATTTTGTTATCGGCATACGGCGAGAAGAACGGTCCGATGAAACAAGCCGCAAACATAATCACGACGACGACAAATCCCGTAACCGCCAATTTATTTCGCATAAGTCTCCGGATGGACTGACGCCATAAGGAAGACTTGGCATTCGATTTCTTTTTATTAATCGTTACTCCCTGGGCCATTTCACCGCTGGCAATCGACATGGATAAGCCCTCCCCCTACAATTTCACCCGCGGATCCGCGAGGTGATAAAGAATGTCGGACAGCAGCGTACCGATCACCGTCAGCACGGCGATAAACATCGTAAAGCCCATGAGCAGCGGATAATCCCGCAGCCCGAACGACTGCATGTACAATTGTCCGATACCCGGCCAGTTAAAGATTCGTTCGATGATAAGCGATCCCCCGAACAAGGCGGGAAGCTCGAAGCCAACCAGCGTAATGGCAGGCAGCAACGCATTGCGAAGAGCATGGGTGAACAACACCTTGCGCTCCGTCAGCCCTTTTGCCCGGGCAGTCCGAATATAGTCCTGTTTAATGACATCAATCATGTTGCTGCGGAAGTACCGCGTCAGCGAGCCCACGCCCAGCAGCGTCATGACGATAACCGGGAGCGTCATATGATGAATGATTTCCTTTATATACGCCAGCCCCTGAGCGTTGCTCCCCGTCGTAATCATGCCCCCCGGAGGCAGCCACTTCAAATCGACGGCCAGCACCTTGATCAGGAACAGCCCGATAAAGAAAGATGGAATGGACATCGCGGCGAAGATAAGCACCATGACCAGCGAATCGAACCAGGAATATTGTTTATAGGCCGCAATCACCCCCACCACAACAGCAATTAACCACGTTAAGAAAGTAGATACAATCGCTAGCAGGAATGAATTCCAGATGTATTGGTTGAACAAGGTGAGCACCGGCTTCTGCTGGGCTAGCGAATAGCCGAAGTCACCATGCACGGCATTCTTCATCCAGGTCAAATACCGCTCGATCAACGGCTTGTTCAGCCCATAAATTTCCCGCAGCTCCGCCTTACGCTCCGGGGTTAATTTAATATTGCCGGTGATGAAGTCACCTGGCGTCAAAGCGTACAGGCTGAAGATCAGAAAGGAAGCTGCGAGCAGAATAATGACCATGTAGGTAAATCTCTTTACGAAATAAGCGCTCATATCGGCTCCTTACCCTCATGTCCCCTGCCTGGCTTATGACCTGGCAGGGGACATTGTTTTTACTTCAAGTTCCAATTCGGCAGGCTTTGGGCAAGCCCGTAGAATGGACTGATCGACAAGTTCTCGATTCTCGCGTTATAGGCAAAGACACTCTTCTTGTAGCTTGTGAAGATTACCGGCAGATCGTCGTTGAGCAGCTGGAAGGTCTCTTTATAGATCGCCTTGCGCTCTTCCATGTCGGTTGTGGCAAGCCCTTTCTCGTACAGCTCTTTGAACTTCGGATTGTCGTAGCCTTTAATCTCGCCGTCTACGAATTGCAACAAGCCGTCGGCCGGATCCGTCAGAAGCGGAGTCGAGAAGGATACCATGTCATAATCTCCGCCCTCTACTTTGGAGACCAGGGAGTTAAAGTCGGCGAATACTTCAGGCTCGAACTCGATGCCAAGCGCCGCAAAGTTTTCTTTGGCAACCGCGATGAAAATATCCGTGTTCTTGCTCTTCGAGCCAAGATAATGGATTTTCAGCTTCTCGCCGTCTTTCTCGCGAATGCCGTTCGCACCGACGGTCCAGCCGGCCTCATCGAGCAGCGACTTCGCTTTTTCCGTGTCAAACTTATACGGGTTAATATTGTCTTCGGTGTAAGCCCACGAGATTGGCGAAGACGGGATATTGGCCACAACGCCCGCGCCTTGGTTGGCATCCACGTAAATGCTTTGACGATCCAGACCATAAGTCAGAGCTTGACGGACTTTCTTGTCTTGAAGCGGCTTATGGTCGAAGTTGAGCTGCAGGTAGCCGTAGTTGCTTGGCGTATAAGGAACGATATTTACGAAGCCTAGCGATTTCAGCTTGTCGATATTTTCGGTTGTGGCGCTGAATGTGGCGTAGTCGACCTCGCCTGTTTCGAGATACTGCCAAGTATCGCCTTCGGATGTCTTGTAAATAAAGTTCTTGGTCTTTGGCTTCTCGCCATAATAGTTGTCGTTAGCGGTGAAACGCACCTCTTGGCCGGGAATGAATTTCTCCAGCTTGTACGGGCCGGTGCCAAGCGGCTTCGAGCTCAGCTGCTTCATGTAATCCAGATTGCCTTGCTTGTAGTCCTTGCCGTAATACGCCTTCGAAAGAACGTCCGACCCCAGAAGCACAAGCGCAGCCGCATTAGGCTTCTCGAGCGTAACCGCAACGGTCTGCGGATCGATGACCTTGATTCCTTCGATGGAAGTTGCGCTGCCGTCCTTATATGCCGCGCTGCCTTTAATGGCGAGCGTATTGACCTGCGAATCGCCGTCATAGGACTTGTCGTTCAGAATCGTCCAAGTGAATGCTACGTCATCGCTTGTAAGCGGAGTGCCGTCGCTGAATTTCAGGTCCTTGCGCAGGTGGAACGTGTAGGTGAGGCTATCCGGCGATACTTCCCATTTCTCAGCCAATCCCGGCCGGGGAACACCTTCATTGTCCACGGTAACAAGCGGGGTATAGAGAAGCGAAGATACATTTCCGTCATATCCGCTCTGTTGGAAGTAAGGGGTGAATGCGCCGCTTGGGTCCGTGAGTCCGACGATAATCGTATCGGTCCGCTTCTTCGCTTGATCAGGCAATTTACTGATATCGCTGGCAAGAATCGTATCGGCCGAGCCTTGGGGAGCCGAGCTGGCATTATTGCTGCCGCCTGTTTGAACATTGGAATTGCTGGACTCCGGCGAATTCGCCGGCGCCTGGTTACTGCCGTTATTAGAGCAAGCAGCAAGGAGCAAAGTGCCGGCCAGCACGGCGGATGTTGCGGCTAGAGTTATCTTCTTCATAAAAACCCTCCCATAAGTTACAATATGACTTCTCCTAATTCCGATTGGTAAACTATGAATTGGAATCGTTAGTCCCTATTATAGAAACCCAATATAGTTCTGTAAAGAGAGAACTTAAAAATAATTCTTTTTTTAAAGAAAACTAAGAAATAACAAAAATGCCGCTTTCCCCTAGTTGGAGAAAGCGGCATTTAAAAATTCGTTAATTGCCGGTTATGTAATCCATAATCACATGCTGCAAACGATCAAGCGCTCCGGCACGCAAGCTGTATACCGTTAAGTTCTCGCCTTCAAAATGAGCATGAATCAACCCCGCGCTGCGCAGCTTGGAGATATGATCATGCGTGATCCCCTTAGACAGTTTTAAATATCGATGTATCTCGATAAAAGTCCGAGGCCCTTGATGCAAATAACGCAGGATCTTCAGCCTGCTCTTCTCTCCCAGACTTCTTAATATCCGATAATCATGGGCGGACATAAAATCCTCTTCGCTGAGGTCCACTCTCGCGGAGTAGTAGCAAAGCGTTAGTTGATTAAAGTGCGATACGATATTGATGGGCTGAAAATGAAACTGAGGAATCAGCACAAGCTTATTTAAACTCGCTATAGGTTCGAATATAAGTCCATTCGTTGTCTCGTCCACGAACTGCCAGGCCGGTGTGATGGACTGGACCCTTCTTCTCCCCGTCGCAACCTCTTCCAAGCTTCTTATTATTTGAGGACTGATCAACTCGAAATATTGGTCCTGCCATAGAGTGAACAGCTTTAAGATCTTATCTTTAAAAGCATTCATGTCTACAGGGAAACTGCTGCTGTAGGGTGACATCCTATCATACAGATCACCTGTGCTCTGCTTAGAGAGCCAACTCACAAACCCGGGAACATCAGCCTCAGGGCTCAAATAAACAAGCAGAAACGCAAATTTCCACTCCTGGTCAATGGAAAGGTCGTCCAGCC
This sequence comes from Paenibacillus sp. MMO-177, assembly GCF_037147795.1. NCBI lineage: Bacteria > Bacillati > Bacillota > Bacilli > Caryophanales > Paenibacillaceae > Paenibacillus > Paenibacillus sp. MMO-177. Next base: position 95,292 of record NZ_JBBCUR010000009.1, read on the forward strand.
AGTCAGCCAGTTCCGGCGTCAGCTTGGCACGGGTTTCCTGCGCCCAGCTTGGTGAAAGATCAAGCTTCTTATGCGATTTTCGGCAGATATAGGTATGCAAACTACTGATCGCTTCGTTCAACGGTTTAAATTCGATGTCTATTTGATATTCCATCCACACCCCCCCTTCGCTTTTCTAGGTCATTATACCTTAGCTTGGGCGTATTCTACACGGAAATGAATACGATTGCAAATGAAAAACAGCCCCCGAAGAGCGCGAAGCTCCCCGGAAGCTGTTCATTACCTATTACCCTATTGCGCTACTATCGAACCCATCGAGGCAAACGCCAGCGGTCCGAAGCCTTCACTCGGCTCGCCTACCGGCATATTTACTTTAAACAGGAAGCTTGCGCCGCCCACCGTTTTCACGATAACTTCCTTCGTCAGCTTATCGCTGCGGCCAACGACCATCAGGTCGACGCCACCGATCATCGAATTGACATCCTTCGGATCCATCGTCTGTACATCGCCTACGGCTTTGAGTTCTTTTTCCGCATCCGCCTTCACATCGTCCAGCTTGAACCCTTCCGGAAGCTTGCTGATCTCTACATTGTAGTTGTTGTCCACGTTCATGATCAGCTTGCCCGCCGCCTTATCGAATTTGAACTGCTCGAAGATGTAGAGTGCATAGCCGTCGCCCTTCGCAAGCGTGCCGGTACGCGTCTCTTCATTGCCTTCCAGCTGGAACTTGAAATCCTTCGTTGCAGGAAGCTCTTGTGCCGGCAGGACCTCAGCCGACTTCTCGATCTTGGTGATTGTGAGCAGCTTCGCCGTTGCATCGCCCTCGATAGCTGCTTCCGTGTATTCGAAGCTAACGTTATCGCCTTCTTTAAGGGCAGCTACCGCACTGTCCGTTCCTTCTCCCAGCTGGTAGGCAGCGGCTTCACCGTCCACCGTGATCTCAACCGTGTGAGAGTCGGCCAAGCCGACAAATACGCCTTTTCCTTGTTTGGCTGCAACCTCGGGTGAAGCAGATTCCGACGGAGCAGGAGACGCCGATACCGTTGGACTAGGCGACGAGTTCGCATTCGTGTTTGAATTATTGTTGCTGCAGGCCGACAATAGGCAAGCCGCCAGTACCGTACTGCTTAGCAGGATGGTCCATTTCGTCGTGATGTTTTTGTTCTTCATACTTATACCTCCTAAAAGGAATTGCTCTTTTTGAGTGGCTAGTTCATGTACTTGCAGCATTTCTGCATTCGCAAGCATTGCTCGCTATTACAAACGTTGCTTCTGCGGTAAAGGTTACATTAAATTTATGAATAACATCACCAAGCATTAGGGAAACCTTGTCATATCCAGGAATAAAAGGGGCTTCCTTGCATCGACAGTTCTCGTTTTTTGGAGCATAATGAGAGAAATATAATAAATCCTTTATTGAAGCTTATTCACGATGAGCCACCGCTCTTAATGGAAGGATTTATTCCCAAACAAAATTTTTGATTTTGAAAATTTCAGTTGTGGAAATTTAAAGATTGTAATTCCGAGTAATCCGATGTATTATATAATACATTAGAACACCACAGACAAACTGGAGGATGGAATCATGCGCAAAAGCATTCCCGCTTTACTTACCCTCATTATTCTAGCAGTAATGATTAGTGCTTGCAGCGGCAACAACAATGGCGGCAACAAGGCAGGCAACAATTCCGAAGCATCGCCTTCGAACACGGCAGCGGCCGAACAAGCGAAGGACGGCGGCAACCTGATCCTTGGTGTACAAGCCGACCCTGTTGTTCTTAACCCGATCTACGCTGGCGACCGTGTCAGCCTGACAATCGACCAAGCTCTCTACGCACCGCTGTTCCAAGTGAACAACGGCAAGAAAACCTTCTACCTGGCGGACAGCCTTGAGCCTTCGGCTGACAACCTGACTTATACCCTGAAGCTGAAAAGCGGCCTGACTTGGCATGACGGTCAGCCTCTGACAGCTGACGACGTTGTCTTCACGTTCGATACGATTCTCGACGAGAAACAAAACAGCTTCTTCCGCGAGAACCTGATCATTAACGGCAAGCCGATCAAAGCGGTTAAGGTTGACGACACAACGGTTGAATTCCAACTGCCGCAAGTAAACCCGGCGTTCGAAGCAACTCTCGTGCAATTGACTCCTATTCCTAAGCATATTTTCGAAGGCGAAGCGAATATCGAGAAAAGCACGAAGAACAACGCACCGGTTGGTTCCGGCGCATTCAAGTTCAAAGAGTACAAAACTGGCGAGTACGTAACGCTAGAGCGTTTCGATAACTACTTCGGCGGCAAGCCGCATCTGGACTCGATTACTTACCGTATCGCGAAGGATTCCAATGCAGCTAACCTGGCTCTGCAAAACGGCGAAATCAACGTAAAATACCTGGATCCGCAAGACGTATCCACCATCGAAAGCACGGGCAACTTCGATATTCAAGCATACTCCGAAGGCCGTCTGGCTTACCTGCTCTTCAATGAAGACAGCGACACTGGCGCCCTGAAGAAAAAAGAAGTTCGCCAAGCGATCTCTTACGCTCTTAACCGCGATGAGCTGATCCAAACGGTATACGGCTCGAGCGAATACGCAGATCCTGCCAAATCCTTCGTAACACCGGATGGCCTGTTCCAAACAAACGACGTTCCTTCGTTTGACAACGATGTAAATAAAGCAAAAGAACTGCTGGCTTCCGCCGGCGAAAGCAACTTGAAGCTCCGCTTCATCGTATCGAGCGGCAATAAAGCGCAGGAAGCTGCTGCCCTGTACATTCAGCAAAAGCTGAAGGCTGTCGGCATCACGGTTGAACTGCAAAGCATGGACGCTTCCGCTTACGGCCAGAAGTTCACTGACCTGAAATCGAAAGACTACGAGCTGTCCTATGCAGGCTACATCATGGGCTATGATCCGGACGCTTACCGCATTCTTTACACAACAGGTTCGAACTCCAACTATGCCCGCTACTCCAACCCTGAAGTAGACAAGCTGTTCGAACAAGGCGCTGGCGAAGCAGACGCAACAAAACGCGGCGAAGCTTACCAGCAGCTGCAAAAAATCATCGCGGACGACGCGGTTATCTACCCTGTCGGCTACACGAAAACAATCGTTGCGATCGACAAACGTTTCGGCGGCCTGAATGAAGCTGTTCTGAAACCGGTCGTAATCTTCGAAGATCCGTCCAAGTTGTACATGAAATGAGAAAACCTCAATCGAGGTCATTCGAAGATGGGCGACCGCGTTTAGAGGTAGGTTTTATCGCCAAATAGAATTTTACAAATTCTATTGTGGTAATCCTGAATTAAATATGGATATAGGCAAAAATAGCTGGGGCTACCCCAATGTCATTAAATGAAGCTCTACATTAATGACATTGGGGGTAACCCAGTTTATTTTTTGCCGTAAACAGCATAGGAGACAATCGCATGAGACAACTCATCGCTAGACGTTTACTGCAGACGATTCCGCTCTTGCTCTTCGTCTCGATCGCCTGCTTTGCCCTAATCAAGCTGGCTCCTGGAGACCCCGTCTTATCCTTCGTGACGCCAAATATGCATCCCGAGGATATCGAACGCATCCGTCATAATCTCGGGCTCGACAAGCCTGCTTATATTCAATATTTACTGTGGCTCAAAGAGCTGTTTCAAGGCAATCTGGGCTATTCGCTCGTGAATCACCAGCCGGTTATGGACCAGATCCTGGACCGTCTGCCTGCAACCGCGGGACTGATGGGCTGCGCGATTGTGCTGGCCGTTATTATCGCCATCCCGCTCGGCCTTACCGCCGGTGCGAACCGTGACCGCTGGCAGGACCGGATCATTAATCTGATCTCCTACGTCGGCATTTCGGTACCGCTGTTCTACTTGGCTATTTTACTTATCTATTTATTCGCAATTGAGCTGCACTGGCTTCCGATTATGGGCATGCGGACGATTGGCGTCCATTCCGCTTGGGATGTCGTCAAGCATGGCATTCTGCCATGCTTCGTTCTGGCCTTTGGCTTCCTGTCTGTCTATGTGCGGTACATCCGTTCCAGCACGATCGGCCAGCTTAAGGAAGATTATGTTCAGATTCAATACGCCTTTGGCGCTTCGCGCCGGCAAGTCCTGTTCCGGCACGTCATGAAGCATGTTCTGCTGCCGGTTATTACGCTGCTCGGCATGTCCATGGCGGATCTGGTTACCGGCGCGATTGTAACGGAAACCGTCTTTTCCTGGCCGGGCATCGGCTCGCTTGGCATGACGGCCGTCAAAGGGATGGATTATCCCGTTATTATGGGCATTACGCTGTTCTCCGCCTTGTTCCTGATCATCGGCAACTTGCTTGCGGATATTTTATACGGATTCGCCGATCCGAGAATCAAATCAACGAGGTGAGCTCATGAATCGGACCAAATGGCGAAATGCGGGCCTCGAGCTCGCACGCAGCAAAATGGGGATCGTCGCAATCGCGATTCTCGTTATTTTTATATTAGGAGCGATCTTTGCTTTTCTCTCCCCTAAAGATCCCAACGCTCTGGATGCCTTGCAGCGCCTGAAGTCGCCTAGCTCCGAGCACTGGTTCGGAACGGACGACTACGGCCGCGATTACTTCGCCCGGGCTTTGTACGGAGGACGCGTATCGCTGATGGTCGGCTTCTCCGCGATGATTCTGGCAACTACCATCGGCACGGTCGTTGGCGTTGTCAGCGGCTACTTCGGCGGCTGGATCGATAACGTGCTGATGCGTTTGCTGGAAGTGATTTTGTCGATTCCGACCTTCCTGGTTATGCTCCTGCTCAGCGTATTCCTGAAGCCGAACCTGACCAGTATCGTTCTCATTATCGGGCTTCTGATGTGGATGAACATGTCCCGTATCATACGGGCTGAGACGATGACAATTCTCGAGCGCGAGTACGTGCTGTATGCGAAAGCCTCCGGTCAGAATCACTTGGGCATTATTTTCCGTCATATCTTCCCGAGCCTTGTTCCGGTCATTATCGTTGCCGCAACGAACAACGTGGCTTCCGCGATTATGATGGAATCGTCCCTCAGCTTCCTCGGATTTGGGGTACAAGCTCCAAACGCGACATGGGGAAGCATGCTGAACAATGCGCAGGGCTATATCGCGCAAGCGCCTTACCTTGCATTGTTCCCGGGTTTATTTATTCTGCTGACGGTGCTCAGCTTCAATATTCTAGGCGATATATTGCGCGTTGGCTTCGAACCGAAGCTTGGCAAGCGGTAATCAGGGGCTATCCCCTTCCTACCCTTGCCCGCGCCTTTCCGAAAGGAGTGAACGTTAGATGGCAGACAGGCTGCTAACCGTCAATAACCTACAAGTGTCATTCCATACCCGCAGCGGAGAAAATAAAGCGGTTCGCGGCGTCAGCCTTCATATCGATCAAGGCGAGACGATCGGCATCGTTGGCGAATCCGGCAGCGGCAAGAGCGTTACCGCAAAAGCCATTATGGCGATGATTCCGCCTCCGGGCGAGATTATCAGCGGCGACATTACCTTTGCCGGAGAGAAGCTGAACGGCTTATCCGAGCGCAAATGGCGCCAGATTAGAGGCAACCGGATCGCCATGGTGTTCCAGGATCCGATGACTTCGCTCAATCCGGTCAAGAAGATTGGCGATCAGATGACGGAGGTTATCCGCCGACATCGCGGACTTAGCAAGGAAGCTGCGCTGAAAGAAGCGATTGAGATGCTTCGCCAGGTCGGGATTACCGAGCCGGAGCGCCGCGTCCAGCAGTACCCGCATGAATTCAGCGGCGGCATGCGCCAACGCGTTATGATCGCAATGGCTTTATCCTGCCAGCCGGAGCTCTTAATCGCCGATGAGCCTACAACGGCTCTCGACGTAACCATTCAGGCGCAGATTCTTGATCTGCTGAAGGAATTGAAAGATAAGACCAGCGCTTCTATCGCATTAATCACCCATGACCTTGGCGTGGTCGCGCAGGTATGCAGCCGCGTTATCGTGATGTACGGCGGCATGTTGATGGAAGAAGGAACGGTAGAAGATATTTTCTATAACTCGAAGCATCCGTATACGCAGGGACTGCTGCGTTCGGTACCGCAGCGGCAAGGCGGCACGCATGAGCGTCTGGTGCCGATTGAAGGCTCTCCGCCGGATCTGCTCGATCCGCCTCCGGGCTGTCCGTTTATGGAACGCTGCCCGCATGCCATGCCGAAATGCGCGGAGCTTCCGCCGCATTTTCAGATCGGCGAAGGCCATCGCGCCCTCTGCTGGCTGAACGATGCCGAGGTTCAGGCTGAATTAGCGCGCCATCCGGAAATCGAAGGGAGCGCTGCCCATGTCAGAGGATAAAAAAGTGCTGGTAGATGTCCAGCAGCTGAAGAAGCATTTCGTGAAGAGCCGCGATGCCTGGGGCCGTACCTCGGAGGTTCTGAAAGCCGTTGACGGCGTGAGCTTCCAGATCAACAAGGGCGAGACGTTTGGCCTTGTTGGCGAATCCGGCAGCGGTAAATCCACCGTTGGCCGCTCTATTCTGCGGCTGTACGATTATACGGACGGGACGGTCAAGTTCGACGGCCAAGATATTTCGAAGCTTGGCGAGAAGCAGCTGAAGCCTTTCCGCCGGCGGATCCAATCGATTTTCCAGGATCCATACTCGTCTCTTAATCCCGGCATGAGCGTGCTGGACTTGATCGGCGAACCCATGAATATTCACGGTCTGTACAAGGATGCGGAAGAGCGCAAGGAAGTTATTGCTTCCCTGCTCGAGAGGGTTGGTCTCAAGCGCGAGCATCTGTACCGCTACCCGCATGAGTTCAGCGGCGGCCAGCGCCAGCGGATCTCTATTGCGCGCGCATTGTCGGTACGCCCGGACTTCGTGGTCTGCGATGAGCCGATCTCGGCGCTCGACGTGTCCGTGCAGGCTCAAGTTGTTAACATGCTTGAAGATTTGCAGGCCGAATTCGGCCTGACCTATTTGTTTATTGCCCATGACCTGTCCATGGTACGGCATATTTCCGACCGGATTGGCGTGATGTATCACGGGCGGCTCGTAGAGATTGCGGACAGCGATGAGCTCTACGACAATCCTCTTCACCCTTATACGAAGGCGCTGCTGTCCGCGATTCCTATACCGGACCCGCGCGCAGCGGTTGAACGGGTCCTCTACACGCCGGATGCCGAGGCCGAAGAAGCTGCGGTGCTGCGAGAAGTAAGCCCGGGGCATTGGGTTGCTTTGCCGTAAAGATATTTAATAGAGCTAAGTTAAGGGAGGCTGAAACCAAATGACGAATATCGTAAAGCTGTCGCAATGGGATGCATTGCTTGTGGAGTCCCTCCGCAAGGGACATGGCTGGTCGGATGACGAGATTATTGCCAAAGTGAAGGCGGGAGTTGATCTCCCGGCCGATGATAGCATTTTCCAATTCAACTATAGCGATCTTGCAGCTTTTGCTGAGAAGGAGCCGGAGACGTTTGAAGCGGCTGTTCGCAGCGGCTACCAGATCAAATACAATACCGTACGCGGCATCCGCAGCTGGATTTGGGTCGCCTTCGGCGACGAGCCACAGCTTGAGCTTGAAGCTGGGCAAGAAGCGGTTACCGCGCAGCTTACGCCTGAACAGCTGGAGCGCGTGAAGACGGCACTGTCCTTCGGCTGGTCCATCGAGCCGGTCGAAGGCGCGGCAGACTCTTACCGGATCGAGCCGATCCAGCGATAAGATTTAGGTGATTAAACTTTAAGCCGCTTCCCCTTTCGGGAAGGCGGTTTTTCTTATGCCAATGACTTCTAAATACTCGCAGTCCGTTTATTGCCTATACACTAACTTTGTTCACTCACTTTACCGTCCGCCAACGTTGCACCTTCCATTTACCCACCTGCTGCCCGCGAGGAAGTAACTATGAGGCTGCCTCACTAATTAGTGAGGCATTCCGCGCTTCATACGTGCCTCGGGCGGGCATTTTTGTGCAGCAGTGAGGGTAGCCTCATAGTTGGTCGGGAACAACGTGCGAATTAGATTGAGATACTCACTATTTCGATCTTTGAGCGGCATCAAGCATTTTGTCATTTGAACAGGCATCCCGCCTACTATGATATAATAACGCCAATCAGGTATTGGAGGTCGCATAAGAACGTGGAAACAACAACCGAGCAGCAAATCGCGGAGTGGATGGTTAATGAGATTAAATTCAGAGGGATGCTTCGCCAAGAAGAAGCGATTGAGCATGTGAAGCAGCATTTTGGCGAGCAGTACATCTTTGTGAACGAGAACGGGAATGCTTCCTTGGAAAAAGAAGTGAAGAAGGCCTTCCGCAAGCTTCATAAGGGACGGATCGCTTGGGACCGGGACGGCTTCTTCTGGGCATGGACTTAGCCCTTCCCTCCCGAATAATAAAAAAGCCTCCAGCACAAGCTGGAGGCTTTTTCTATTTCAGCTAGTCAATCAACCGATGCCGGTACCACTTCTTGCCGCGGAAGCGCCATAGGAAGATGGCTCCCCTTACGCCCCACTCGAGGTTCATCGCCAGCCAGACGCCTAGGATGCCGAAGTCGAATACGATCGCGAGCAGATAACCAAGCACAATCCGGAACAGCCACATCGACAGCAGCGAAACGACCGACGTAAACTTCGAGTCGCCCGCCGCCCGAAGAGCCGACGGCATAATAAAGCTGATGGACCAGAATACAACTTGCATAAGAGCATTAATAATCGTAATGATGAAGATATCGTCCACAATCTCAGCCGGAGGATGGAACAGCCCCACTAGCGGATAGAATAGCGGCAGCATCAGACAAGCCATCACGAACAGGCAAGCCGTGGACAGCCACAGGAAAGATCGGGTGAACTTCCGCGCGTCTTCGATATTCCGCTGGCCCATGCATTGGCCAATGACCGTAATGGCGGTAATCGCCAGCGCATTGGACGGAATCTGCAGCACGTTTGCAAGCGAGCCGCTAATGGCGTTGGTTGCGATAGCGAAGGTACCCAGACCAACGACAAACGTTTGGGTAACGATTTTGCCGCCGTTGAAGAACATCTGCTCCGCCGCAAACGGCAGCCCGACGAACAGGATTTTCCGAAGCATCGAAAAATTGACCGACAGCATATCCCGAAGGCGAAGCCGCAGGTTCGTGTCAATCTTCACGAGATAGACAATGGCCAGAATAGCTGCCGCATACCGCGAAATATTAACGGAGATGGCAAGCCCCAGCACGCCCATGTTCATCAAGTTAATAAAGACGATGTTGAGCAGCACGTACGTCAGGTTCATGACAAGCGACAGCATCAGCGATGCCCTGCTTCTTCCGATCCCGCGAAGCGCCCCGCATACCGCCTCCATCATGGCGATGCCGACATAAGACAAGCCGCTACCGATCAGATATGTCCGACCCTCCTGGAATACCTCCGGCGAAGCCGCTCCAAACAGCAGATTGAGCATCTGGCTATGGAACACCACAACGATCAGGCTGATCGCAAAAGCGACAAGCGTAACCGACGAGACGGAGCTGGCCGCGGACTTCGATACCATCTGATGATTGCCGCTGCCTTTGTATTGCGCAACAACAACCGTCCCCCCTGTCGATACGGCGATAAAGACGCTGATCAGGAAGATGTTCAGCGAGTCGACCATGTTGACGGCACTAACCGCATCTACGCCGGACGAGCTGACCATTGCCGTATTCACCAGGTTGAGGCCAACGATAAACGCCTGGTCAATCAAAATCGGAATAAACAAGGCAATAATTTGCCGGTAATCAATCGACACTCCCGTGAAGTGCTTTTCCAGGAAAGCCTCATGCTTCCCTCTCAGTCTGGGTCGTCCTATACCCATATCATCATCTCATTCTTCTCGTTGAATTGGCGAACCTTAAACTACCTACTAAGCTACTACTATCGCCATGATTTGTCCATGACGGATTTCCAAATGACCACAAAAAAATCCACTTGCCTTAAGCGGCCGTGGATTCGGAGGATTCGTACGTCTGCGCTCTTCTGCTCTCAAGCTTCCGGGCGATGTAAAGCACCAGCATAAGACCAAGCAGCGCCACGCCTACGGAGAGCGGTATCGCCCAATGATGGGTGGAGTGCGAGAAGAACGGGATCAGCGCCACAGCCACAATCGGCGGGGCATTCCATTTGAATTTATTGATTAGCCAGATGGTAATAATGACGTTAACAAACAGCGAGATCGGACTTGGATAAATGTAGTACAATACCGTCCCGATGACAGAGGATACAACCGCGCCAAAGGTGACTTTGCCCACTTCGGATATCGTCGAGGAACGGGATATGAACAGAAAGCTAAACGCGCCAAGCGTTGGGAAAAATAAGGTGTCCAGGAAAGAAAAATGCAGGGAAAGCCAATAAATAAGCATCACATACAGGCAAATTGCTATGGTTTTCAAGTTCATGAGCTTCTTGTTTTACCTCCAGTCAGCTGCCGTACAAAATTGCGCTCGTTCCATTTTAATGAGTTTTGGAAAGAGCGTCAATCTCAAAATATTCTCAATTTATTTATACTTAAATCCCTACCAGAAAACTAAGAATTATTATATACTGAGGATAGTCGTCACGTAAACCATATCGCGTGAATGGAGGATCTATTAATGTCCCAACCTACCGTTAACCTCAGTTACGAATGTGTGGAGGAAGTGCCCCTGCACCACGTCCGCGGCAATCAGCTTGGCATTCTGTTAAGCGTGATTGCAACGGTCTTGACCCAGCAATGGTGGATTCTAATCCTGCCGCTGGCCGTTCAGCTCGTCAGCCGTACGTACGGTGTCAAATATAATCTGTTTGTCCGCCTGTTCTCGCCTTTGCTCCCGGTAAGCCAGCGGACTGAAGCCCGCGAGCTGCTGCGCTTTAACAATCTGCTCGCGATTCTGTTCCTTGTTGTCACCCTTGCCGCGCATTATCTCGGGCTGACGGTTCTGTCTTACATCGCTCTTGGCATGCTGACCGCTGCCGTTGTAGCCGCCTTAAGCGGCTTCTGCCTCGGCTGCTTCATGTACTTCCAATACAAGCAGTTCCGCTATCGCCAGGCTGCAAAAGCAAAATGAGAAAACCTCTATCGATGCCATTCGAAGATGAGCGACCGCGTTTAGAGGTAGGTTTTATCGCCAAATAGAATTTCAGTTTCCACTATCCTTGAAATTATTAATTCTATTGTGGTGACAAACGAAAAGCCCGCCGTCTCCGGCGGGCTTTCTCTCTATTCGATTAAAGAACGATATCGGAAATGAAGCGCTCCAACACCGTCACATCGGTAATATTATTGTTGCAGCTCTCGCTGTTCACGCACATATAATTGCCGATGGCCTTGTAGTAATCCGGCGAAGCATTAGCCGGTCTCGACTTCGTTACGGCCGAGAACAATGCCACTTCCTCATGCCGGTTGCACAGGAAGCATACGCTCTTCTTCTGCACGGGCGTAAATCTGCCTTCCACCCCTACAAGCCGGCCGTTCAGATGATACGCGAGATACATTTTATTCGTTGCGATATCGGTCCAGCCGAGATAAGTCACGTAACGCAGATCAATTGCCGCGAGATCGGGAACCTTCAGCTTTTTGGCCTTCGGGAACAGCTTCTTCAGCTGCTTCTCCTCTACTGAATCGAACGGCTTCACGTATTCCTCAAGCGACCTCAGGTAACCCTGAAACTCCAGCGGGGTATTTAACGACGCAAAGCTTTCGAGCAGCTTCTGCTCAGCTTCCGTTGCCCCCGGGAATGCTTCCATCACTTTAAAAGGCGTATTTGACCGCACGGACGCGATAACCTTCGGATCGGATACCGTGCTGCAGGCCTTTTGCAGCTCTCCTACTTGCTTCTTAATCAAATTCAGTTGATGGTTTCTAATAAATGGTGTACACATTGCTTTGTCAGCCCCTTATTTTTATTTGATCGACTTACTCTCAAATAAGGTGCAAAGCCCATTATTAGAAACGATAGCCGGGCGACCATCCTTCAAGTACGCCCCATGCAAAGTATCGCCCCTAATTCAGGCTCTGCATGAAGCTGATTCGTAATCCGGCAAATTGATTTGCCATTGTTACCGCCTCCCTTTACCTCTCGATTATAAAATAAACCCGGCTCCGCCCGCAATCCTCTCGGCTTAGCCTTCCATCCATTCCCGCAGCTGCGGCATCATCCGCTTCGCATCCTCGTAGCCCTGCTTGTACAAGGCATCAAGCTTCGCCGGATCCCGCTCCATCCGTCCCACCACAAGCGTCTCATGCGGACGAATCACAAATACCTTGCCGGCCTTCTCCTGCTCGGCGATATAGTCTAGCGTCCCGTTATACCTTTCATGCCTCCCAAGCATGAGCTCCACAAGCTTCGGGTATTTCCGGTAGGCGCGCCTGACGATCCAGCCGAACTTGCCAGCCGATTTCCGGTAGTCCTCGTTCCTCGTCAGAATAAGCAGATTGCGCTTATAGCCGTCGCTTTCAGCCTTCCCGAGCGGAATCGGATCGGAAATGCCGCCGTCCAGCAGCTTCCGCCCGCCATATTCCACAATGGGCGCGATAAAAGGAAGCGAGCTGGACGCCCGGAGCAGCTGCAGCAGGTCGAAGTCCGGTTCGGTCTTCCGGTAATAGACCGTCTCTCCCGTCTCGCAGTCGGTTGTACCAATGACGAACTCCTCCAGGTTCCGCTCGAAAGCCGCATAATCAAACGGCACATGCTTGTTCGGAATCTCGTCGAAGATAAAGTCCATGCCGAAGAGCTGCCGCTTCTTCCAGAGGTTTTTCCAAGAGATATACCGCGGATCGCTTACCCATTCCACATTGACGGTCCGGTTGCGCCCAAGCTGTCTCGACAGATAGCTCGCCCCCATGCAAGCCCCCGCCGACACGCCGATCATATAAGGGAAATACAAGTTATGCTCCGAAAAATACTCCAGCACGCCGGCCGTATACACACCCCGCATGCCGCCGCCTTCCAGTACCAGTCCGATATCATGCGCCGTAGTCATGCTTTCTGCCCCCTGCCAGAGGCTTCGCCTCTATTCGTTACTTTCATTGTAGCGTAAACGCTAAAGAAACTTAACAAACTTTCCTAAGTCCATGCCTTGAAACCAGCCAGCAACTATGTCACAATCGAGAAGGATACGCGGGACAGTGTCCGTATCCCGCAAATTTGCAACCGATTACATAGTTGGCGGCATTCCAATCCGATTCCTGCAACAAGAATCATCACAAGCAGCGTGATTCACGCTTTGTGTAAACATCCATTTTAGGAGGGACTTATTAATGAGAACCATTAAACTCGGAAGCACTGCGCTTGAGGTACCGGTAGTTGCGGTTGGCTGTATGCGTATCAATTCCTTGGATAAAGCCGGGGCAGAGCGTTTTGTCCAAACGGCACTGGAGCAAGGGGCGAACTTCTTCGACCATGCGGACATTTACGGCGCAGGCACCTGCGAGGAAATCTTCGCGGAAGCGATTCATATGAACGACAGCGTTCGTGAAAATATTATTTTGCAGTCCAAATGCGGCATTAAGCCTGGCGTAATGTTCGACTTCTCGAAGGAGCATATCCTTGCTTCGACGGACGCAATCCTGAAGCGCCTCAAAACCGACTACCTCGACATTCTGCTCCTGCACCGTCCGGATGCGCTGGTTGAGCCCGATGAAGTGGCTGAAGCGTTCGACCGTCTGGAAAGCTCCGGCAAAGTACGCCACTTCGGCGTATCGAACCAGAACCCGATGCAAATCGAGCTGCTCAAAAAATCGGTGAAACAGCCGATCGTGGCGAACCAGCTTCAGCTCAGCATCACGAACGCGAACATGATCTCCAATGGCATTAACGTGAACATGGAGAACAGCTCCGCGATCAACCGCGACGGCAGCATCCTGGACTATTGCCGCCTGCACGACATTACGATTCAGCCTTGGTCGCCATTCCAATACGGCTTCTTCGAAGGCGTATTCCTGGATAACGACAAGTTCCCTGAGCTCAACAAAGCGATCGACGCGATTGCCGGCAAATATGACGTGAGCAACACAACGATCGCCATTGCGTGGCTGCTCCGCCATCCTGCCAAAATGCAGCCGGTTATCGGTTCGATGAACATCGAGCGTCTGAAGGACTGCGTAAAAGCAGCCGACATTACGCTTACCCGCGAAGAGTGGTATGAAATTTACCGCGCGGCAGGCAACATTTTGCCATAAGAAACTTTCAAGATCTTGAGCAGCCTCTGGTTTAACGCCGGGGGCTGTTTCTTTTGATATAGCAAGAATCATCAAGATTATGGGTTTCCATTCGTATACAATGAGGTCACCCGGAGAACAAGGAGGCAAACATTCGAGTGAAGCAGGACTATCTGGTGCAGATTCAGCAGACGATTGATTACATTGAAGCGCATATAGGCGAGGAGCTGTCTTTATCGCGGCTGGCGCAGGTTGCGAGGCTCTCGGACTTTCATTTCCACCGAGTCTTTCAATCCATGGCAGGAGAGACCGTAATGGAATATGTGCGTAAACGGCGTCTGGCGATATCCGCTTACCAGATGGCTTATTCGGATGCAAGGCTGATTGATATCGCTCTCGATACCGGGTTTCAGAACCATGAGACCTTCACCCGCGCCTTCAAGCGCATGTTCGAAATGACGCCGGCCGAGTACCGCAAACGGGGGATTAAGCCTCCTGCCTACTCCAGGCTGAATGTGCTGCAGCGCAAGTACAATCCCTATTTAGGAGGAATACGAATGGAATACAAGATCATAACCAAACCTGCCTTCAAGGTCATCGGCTACGAGATCCGTACCCGGGCAAACGGAGACAATCATAAAGAGATCCCGGCCTTCTGGCAGGAGTATATTCGGAAAGAGCTGTACAACAACATCCCGAACCGCGTGCACAAGGAATCTCCGGTCGAGCTTGGCATCTGCTATAACTTCGACATGGGCTCGGACAGCTTCTCATACCTGATTGGCATGGAAGCGGAAACCTTTGAAGGCGTAGAAGGCGAAGGTCTCGTATGCCGCGAGTTCGACGGAGCCGAATATGCCGTGTTCACCACGCCAAAGGTGCCGCGCGAGCAGTTTTCCTCCTCAATTCAGAATACTTGGATGACCGTCTTTGGCGAGTGGTTCCCTCATTCGGGCTACGAACATGCCGGCACGCCAGAGTTCGAGCTGTACGACGAGCGCTGCAACCCCGCACTCTCGGAGATTCAGATGGACATCTATATCCCGATCAAGAAAAAGGCTTAATGCAGCGAAAAAAGCTATCCCCCAGCCAAGAGCAGGGGGATAGCTTTTTCATGTCCGCCTAGGAATTAATAAGTCCGGCTGCAACCAGCACGCGCTTCATCATAACGGCCGATTCCGCGCGGGTAACCGGCTGCTTTGGCAGAAGCTTGCCGTTTGTTCCTTTTACAATGCCTTGCTTCGCTACGGATGCTACCGCCTCAAGAGCCCAACTGTCGATGTTCTTCTTGTCGCTGAACGGGCTGATGAGCCCCGCAGTTTCGCTAGCCGAAGCTTGTACCAGACCAGTCATGGCGGAAGCCCGATTAATCATCACAATCGCTTCTTGCCGGGAGATCGAAGCATTCGGATGGAAGCTTCCGTCCGAATATCCCGTAATAAGACCATACGATACGGCATCCACTACCGAGTCATGGTACCATGCTGTCGCACCCACGTCGCGGAAGGATACTTGGGTATCGTCCTTGGAAGCATGAATGCCTAGAGCCCGCAGCAAAATAGCGGTGAATTCCGCCCGCGTTACGGAGCGGTCCGGCGCAAAAGTGTCTGCTGATACTCCCTGGATAACCATGCGGGATGCCAGATCGTTAATATCTGCCTTGGCCCAATGATTCGTTACATCGGCAAAGGTTTTGGAATGCCATACCACCGCATACGTGCTGTTCGTCAAGCTGTTAATCTGTGCGTAGTAGTGGCCGCCCGACTGCGTGATCAGAGTAGGTACATGCGTAACCGTTCCGTCGCTTGCCATCACAACGCCAGTCGTAATATGGGATGGATCAACGCCATCCGGAATCTCGATTGTGCGATTCACGTAATTCGAGAAGCGGTCTATCGTAACCGACTTGCCTCCGTAGCTTGCCGTAACTTCAAACTGAACCGGCGTAGCGATAAGATCCGCACCGCTGTTAGCGGCCGCCTGCTCCACGCCTTGCTTATCCTTTACAGCCGAAATCGTCACATGGATCTTAATATCCTGCAGCGCCGTTCCCGCACCTAATTGACTTGCAACCAGATCGATATTCATCTGCGAAGCGGACAATGTATAGCTTGCTTGATTCGTCTGGATGACAAGCGCTGCATCCCTATTTTCCATCAGCTTGACCAGCTGTCCGTTCAGCTCGCCAACGACGACTTCGCGGCTGCCTTCCACTGGAAGCGTCAGCGTTTTGATCTGATTCTGTTTCAGCTGCTGGGCAACCTTCTCATTATCCACGCTGATGGTCGTAACAACCCGGCCATTAACGACAACGCTTGACAGCGTAGCCGATTCGCCCTGCTCCTTGCCGTCCACAATCACCTTCACTTTGCCGGTATCGATCGGTAAATTTGGATACACCGTAACCTCGCCTTCCGTTACCGCCACAGGCAAGGAGTGCATGTCCCCGTCCGTAAAGGTCAGGCTGGCAGGATCTTCCTTATCAACCGTCAGCTTCTGCTTGGCGGATTCCGAGCCTGATTTTGCTTTTACTTGTACCGTAAACAGCTGTTTAGCCTCGTTAATCAACCGATCGCCGCCGGTTGTATCAACCCAGATCACGCGCAGCCAACCGTTATCCTGATCCGTATTGGACACGAAGCAGCCTTCCTGTGATGCGCTGCATGTCTCGGTATTCGTGTCACCGTATTTTGGCTTAACGCTAATGATTTCGAGGGCCTTTGGGTCAAAATTCAGCTGGACATTATACGAGCCAATCCCTCTTTCCGGCTGCTTGATCGATACCGGAACATCCACTGTCCCGCCGGTATTAACCGACACGTCGCCAATCGTCAGCTGGACAGGCACGCCTGCCGAAGCCTGCGCGCGGGCGCTGTCAAAGGACAATCCGCCCAGCAGCAGGGTAACAGCCAGCAAAGCCGTCAGTAAAGGGTTAAACATCTTCCGCTGTAAGGTCATGTTGAGCCTCCAATAAGTTTTTATGGCGTATGATTGCCCATGTACTGGAATGTGTTAGCAGGGTAAGTCGTCCACTGATCTTCATCAAATTCAATAGATGCTCCGTTAACGCCCGAATTTCGAACAAGAGTCTTAGGGGTAGCTAACATCCCTCCCGCGCCAGTTGCATAAGGGTCACCAAGGACATCAATCACTTGATCGCCCTTTTTTAGGACAATTCCTTTCAGGATAAAGTTAGGATTTATATTAAATTGAACCTCATGATTATAATAAGGTGCTTGTGTATATGTCATAAACTCATAAAATTCTTTATCAATATATATATAAACATTGTTTTTCCATGCTTTTGTGAAAAGCTTCTGAGAGCTAACAACCGTTGTTTCGTTTTTTAAATCATAATGATAGATCGACAGTGAATAGGTATTGCTCGGAACTGGATTTGGGCCGGGAGCTCTCTCGGGATAATACAGTTCTACCGCTATATCATCTGCCTCCGTCCCCTTCAGAAACTCCGAAATATACATTTCTGGCACGATTTCAACCGACGTTGTCTTGAACGCAAAGGCATTAACCGTTTTGTTCCCGATCAGGCTGGCATCCACGAAGGCTCCCGCTTCGACCACAACATAGTAATCGGTGTTTGTAACGAAAGCGTTATGCTGAATCGTTACGGTTGAACCGTTCACGGATACCTTGGATCCGTCACCCGCATCAACTGTCTCGACGACACTGTTATCCGATTTTTTGTAGATCTTAATCTTCTTCCCTGCAGCAGCCGAAATGTTCTTGTCAAAGGTCATCGTAAGCGGATCTGCCTTCTTCACCTTGGTTGCTCCCGCAGCAGGAACCGTACTGATCACGTCCGGTTCGATTTCCGCCTTAATCGTCAGGTTCTGCGAGGTGATCGCATGCCCGCTTGCGACAGCCGAAGATGATGCCGTAACCGAAAAATCCGTAATGTCCGTATCAAAATCCGTACCGTCATAATCGAACATGACATAAGCCGATCCATCAGGAAACACTCCCGCACCGATAATCGATAGGCCTGCCGGGGCATGGTTCAAGACAAAATCGTCGCTATCCGCATCAGCCATGAATGTATCCCCGTCAAGCGTCAGCGTTATGAAGGCCCCGGAATTTAGTGCACTTTCAACGAGCGGTGCACCAGGATCTTCGACAGCCAGCATTTCACGCGTATCCTTGGACGTAAAATTCCAATCCGCGATCCCCGCAAAGCTGTTTCCGGCAGCATCCTTCAACGCTCCCGCTTCAATCTGAATAACATAACCCTTCAACGTATCAAACGGAGCATGCTGAATGGTC
The DNA here is from genome assembly GCF_037147795.1 of Paenibacillus sp. MMO-177. Taxonomy (NCBI): domain Bacteria; kingdom Bacillati; phylum Bacillota; class Bacilli; order Caryophanales; family Paenibacillaceae; genus Paenibacillus; species Paenibacillus sp. MMO-177. The sequence goes on from NZ_JBBCUR010000009.1 coordinate 113,690, forward strand.
AAGGTATCGCCGTTAATCGCTATTTCCGAATCCGTGCCCAATGTATATACGGCAAACTCGGATTGATCAGTCTTATTGAGGATCGTTACCTTCTTGCCGTTAACCGGCACGACCGGTTCGCTGAATGTGACCGTAAGCTGATCGGTCTGGCTTACTTTTGTCGCGTTATTGGAAGGATTCAAGTTGCTAACAACCGGCGCAATCGTATCCGGCGTGGAGAAATTCCATGCCAATATTCCTTGCAAGCCGGCATAGTTGTTGCCCGCAGCATCCCGGAAGGCTCCCGCATCAATTTCCACATAAAAATCTGTGCCGTCGGCCAAGTTCGGATTAAGCAGCGTTACGGTATTACTGTTAATCTGGACGGCATTTGTATCCATCACGTTATAGGTCTTGAACAGACTGTTGTCTGAATTCCGGTAAATTCGCACGGTCTTACCGTTTACCGCTTGTACGGGCTCAGAGAATTCCATCGAGATATCGGCTGTCCGGTTTACGCCGGAGGCATCGTCGGCAGGTGTCGTTGACTGAAGAACAGGCGCAATCGTATCCGGCGTGGTGAACGACCAATCCATACCGTTGATTCCCGCAAAGTTGTTACCGCTAAGGTCGGTCAATGCCCCCGCCTCCACTTCGATGGAGTAAGACGTCGTCTCGGCCAAGCCCGGATTATGAATCGCCACCGACTTGCCGCTGATCGTTACTTTCGAGGTATCCGCAGCGTCATAGGAGACAAGCTTGCTATGATCCGCGTTGAGAATCGTTATTTTTTTACCGCTAACGGCTTGTACATTCTCATCCAGCATCAAGGTGAAGTTCGACGCTTTATTGGCATCCACCGCTCCGTTCGCCGGGGATAACGAGGCCGTAACCGGCCCTTCCGTATCTACGGTTGTAAAGCCCCAGCCCGTGCTGCCGGAAATACCTTCATGCGGATTGCCGACAAGATCGGTAAAGGCGCCCGCATCAATCGTGACGTAATAAGCCGTTGCATTGCCAAGTCCCGGATTAACAAGAACGGCCGTGGTGCCCGTCACCGTCACTTTCGAGGTATCCGATGCGAGGTAGGTCGCCATCAGTTGATTGTCCGAGACACGATATATATGTATGCTTTTGCCTGCTGCCGCTTTGATCGGCTCATTAAAGACAATCTGCATCTGTTCGGTACGGCTTGCGGCATTCGAAAGAACTACCGGCGTCGTTCCCGTTACGACAGGCGGCGAAGTATCGGGAACCAAACCGATTGTGCCTGCCCGGGCAGCTGAGCCCGCTGCTCCGTTCGAATCAACCGGAGTAACCTCGAAGAAGAGGTAATGATAGACATCTGCATCCTGAACGGTGTACGTTGTAGTTATTTCACCGGCAATAGGCGCCTTGTCCGATCCGTCAGCCAGGGTGCCGCGGTACCATTGATAAAGCGTCGAGCCCTCGGCATCGTTCTCCGGATCGGCATAGCGGTATCCGCCCGTTAGCGTGCTGCCCGTCTGTACCGTTCCCGTAATCGCAACCTTGTCGGCGACCGGCGCATCGTTGCTGTCTTTCAGCTCGGCAATAAATTTCACTCCCCCTGTCGCCGGCGTTTTGCCGACATAGCTATTCATCAGCACGGTTGCATCGGCCGTCGTAATGACGCCGTCGCGGTTAACGTCGAGCCTATTTTTCTCCTGATCCGTTATGGGAAGCTTGGAATTAATCACTTTATAGATGTACAGCACGTCGGCTGAAGTTAATACTCCGTCCCCCGTTGTATCCCCAAGGAGAGTTACGTTCAGATCTACGTAATCGTTTAAAGCAAGCGAGGTAGAATCATTGCCCGTGATCGCAAGACGGGTAACACCAGGCTCTTTGACACGGACTTCGATCCGGCCATTAGCAGCTGTGGCCGTTGCCACGTTTGACTTGCTAGATGAAGCCGTTACAGTTACCGGACCCGTAAACTGCGGGAATACACCGCTGACGTCAAAACTGAAAGAGTCTCCATTCACCGCCATGCCGGCGCTCAGCCATCCGCTGTCCCCCGTTACCGGCGTCAACAACGTATTGACCGGCTCTGCATGCACGGTTTGTCCGCCAACTAGCGGCACTGTAAGCAGGAAAGCTGATAAGGCGCAAGCTGCTCTCTTCGAAAGACAAGAGCTGTTCATTCGTACGTTCATGTCATCGTTCCCTTCCTGGTGATTGGACTCTACGTTGCGAACCGAGAAAGACTAAAGAACTATATTTTCGCATCTTCATATGAGTCTTTGAGCCCATTATTCGACACGTTTTGGCATAATCCTTTATATTGAGGCACAAAATTCCACATTTATTTGTCGAATCCCCCCCTACCAAATGACTAAAATGCCTTATTACTAAAATTACCTGCAACTCTGCACAAACATGGTTCGTCTATGGAGAGGAAGGTTAAGCTATTAATAAAAACCAGGCGGTGAACATCATGAAAAAAATCAGCACCCTAGTCTTACTCGTCACGCTCAGTTTAACCCTGCTTATGGCAGGCTGTTCGAAGGCTGATCAATCGTCCAATACACCTGCGTCAAACAACTCCACCAACCAGTCGTCAAACTCTAATAATACGAATACCGGTTCGACAGATGCAGGCGCAAACAAGCCTAGCGCCGAACCGGAGGGGACCCCCTCGCCGCAGCCAAGCCATAACGGGGGCAGCACTTCGGGGAATCCGACTCCAATCAGCACCAACGATCAAACCGTACAGATCTCCAATGTTACAGCTCTTCGTCTTGCCGATTCAAAGACCGGCTGGGTTGCCGGCAGCGGCCAAATCGCAAGAACGGACGACGGCGGCAAGCACTGGAAGCTTCAGTATACCGGAAGCAGGCCGATTAATCAGATTTTTGCCCTTAGCGGCAATAAAGTATGGGCTACAATTGGCGACAGCAATGCCAAAAGCCTGATCCTCATTCAATCGACGAACGGCGGCAAATCATGGACGAAGGCAGGAACGGTGCCTAATCACGGCTTCCTCCATTTCACGAATGACAAAACTGCTTTCAGCGGCAACGCGATGACCAAAGACGGCGGAAAAACATGGACGGAGCTGCAAACGCCGGGCAAAGAGATCGGCGAAGTTTACTTCCATGACGTGAACAACGGCTGGGCCGTGCAAGTGGTGAACGGCCGGCTTCTCTTCATGCATACCGGGAACGGCGGCAAGACTTGGAATACGGTTATGACTCGCAAAACCGAAGAGGCTCCTACTAACGTCATTATCCGTTCCACAGCGGCTAACGATGCCTGGATTGAGCTTATTGGAGGCTCCGGCATGTCCCAAACCTCCTACTCGCTGTTCCATACGACGGACGGCGGCAAAACCTGGATTCCGGCAATCGTGAGGAACGGGGCAGGCTCCGGCCCGGCACCAGGCTTTACGATGGACGATGCGTCGGTTCCTAAAGGCATGACCAGCTCAGCCCCCGGCACCTTGTATGTCGTAAATCCGCAAACCGCGATTATGGGCGGACAATGCTCGGCTTGCGACAAACCAAACACCATCATGAAAACAACGGACGGCGGCAAGCACTGGACAATCAGCAAATCTGAATTTACGGGCTATGGCACGCAATTTATCGGTGCATCGGATGCCAACCATATCTGGTTCATTACGACGGACGCAACCAATGCCGCAGTGCTGAGCACGACCTCCGACGGCGGCAAGACCTGGCACAAGGCCTTCACTTTCAAAAAGCCGCAGGCTCAATCATAAAACTAGAATTCAGCAAATAAAGCCCTTCTGCATTTTGCAGGAGGGCTTTGCCTTTTTTCGCATCGTTAATTAATTCGTGTCCCTGACTCCTATCAGCTCCTTCCGGTGCGAATAGGCCAGCAGGAGAAAGTTAACCAACCCGAGAAGCACGTACGGCCAGGAATAATTGTCCAGAACCAGATAGATGGATAAGAGCAGCATCCCCAGCACAACATGAAAGGCGTCGGTTTCCGGGGAGGTAGGTCTGCCCTTGCTCAGTTGTCTGGATGCCAATAGCAGCGCCGCCAAAATAATCGCGTAGGCAAGAGAAGCCGCGAAGCCGGTAAGCCCGCTCCAGACGCCAAAGGTTACGGCAATGGCCTTGCCGCCCTTCCATCCGGTAAACGGAGAGAACATATGGCCCAGGATAGCCGCACCCGCGGGAAAAATAATGCCGAAGCCCGTGACCGCGCCGCTATGCTGCATCCAGAGCATCGGCAAATAGCCTTTCAGAACATCCAGCACAATGCCGGTGAGACCATACCCGTATCCCGCTACCTTCCACAAATTAATCGCTCCCGGGTTGCCGTCGCCGTAGGTTTTCAGATTAAGCTGCTTTAACCTCCCGATCCAATACGAGAACATCAAGGAGCCCGCAAGAAAAGCTGCCGCCGTCCATACGATAATCATGGATTGCCACGCCCCCCTACCTCAATGCTTCTGCCCTTCCAGGCCACCTTCCGAAGAAACACCACCTGATACAGAGAATAAAGCATAATGTATAAAAAGAAGACTGTACTTAATAGATGTACGGCAGGAAGCCAGATTCCGAAGCGGCCTGTATAACGGATAAAATAATAAATTTGCAGCGTGTAGATCACATAACCGATGGCTAGGGGCAGCAGCGCGGACGTTCCAATGACAAAAGGAGCCGCTTCCGCCGCAATCAGCCCGATCAGCCAGCCCGCTACGAGCAATGTTGTGCGGATATGCAGCTTGCTTGTGCTGAGCACCGCTCCTTTGCTGAAGCCCTGAATTTCGCTTTTAATCCCGCCCGGATACATGCGGAAGGAAACCATGCCCCGGCCGATATAATTCGTCACCTTCACTCCGGCCTGGATAAACCGCGCTCCCAGATTGAGATCGTCAAGCACCTCGCCCCTGACGCTCTCATGCCCTTTCGCCTGCTCGTAATCCTCTCTTGTGGCGAGAATGCAGGAGCCGTATAAGCCTTTATCCGGGTTTGTCCGCTCCATGGGAGACGTAAAGGCAAATAAGCCAAGCAGGTTCGGGATAAGCGCCAGCCGCTCATAAAATTTTTCCGCTACGTGAAATGGAACAACCGAGATGACCCCGCCCTCCTTCTCTCTTGCAGCAAGCAAGGAACGTACCGCATCGGGCGCAAGGCGGACATCCGCATCCAGAAACAGGATCAGATCCCCTTCAGCCTGCAGGTAACCGTTCCATACCGCCCAGTTCTTGCCTGTCCACCCTGTTGGGAGATCAGGGTTCGAGATGACTTTTATGCCATAGCTCTCCGCAATTGTCCGCGTCCGGTCCTCCGAATGATCGTCCACCACAATAATCTCATACGGTTTATAGGACTGAGCCTTAAGGGAACCCAGCAAAAAAGGCAGATTGGTCTCTTCGTTACGGGCCGGAATAATAACCGACAGCTTCCTCTCCTGAAAGGGTCCTTCGCGGCTGACAGGCACCGCATTTCTTCGGAATAACACAAACCCCATGGCTGAGGCGCATACGAGTAAGGCTGTGATCAATACCCCCAATGTCTCACACCCCCCAATAAGCTTATATAGCAAATATATGGCTTTGGCGGTCGTTCTAAGAACGTTTATCTGCCTGGGGGGAGGCTTGATCCATTAATTTTTTAAAAAGCCAACGCCTGCTTCATCGCTCGGGTCCACCACTTCAGCAGCTTTAACGTCCCCCAGGGACCTTAACCGTCTAACTAGATGCTCTTTTCGCTTGCTTAAGGTCCCTTAGGGACCTTATCTTCCATGCCAACGCCTGCTTCATCGCTCGAGTCTGCCACTTCAGCAACTTTAAGGTCCATCAGGGACCTTAACCGTCTAACCAGCTACTCTTTTCGCTTGCTTAAGGTCCCTTAGGGACCTTAACTTCCACGCCAACGCCTGCTTCAGCTCTCGAGTCTGCCACTTCAGCGGCTTTAACGTCCCCCAGGGACCTTAACCGTCTAACTAGCAACTCTTTTTGCTTGCTTAAGGTCCCTTAGGGACCTTAACTTCCATGCCCACACCCGCTTCAAAAATCGATAAGACCTTGTAGGGGCTTTATCGATTGGCTTTCTACCGTTCTTGACATGCATAAGACCCTCTCAGGGTCTTATCTCGCTGCACGCGGCCCGTTTCAGCACCAAATTGTGCTATTACGAAATAATAAGACCCTGACAGGGTCTTATTGATTACTCTCCATCGGTTCCCATGCCACATAAGACCCTGCTAGGGTCTTAACTACGCCCACATCAACACCACTTCCGGCCAACAAAAAAAGATGCCCCATCGCTAACGCAACAATGGGGCATCTTGCCTTGCATATATTATTTCGCGTAGTTAAACATCGACTGAACCGTTACCTGACCTGGCGATGCAGGGACGAACAACACTTGGTCCGCCGCTTTTTTCTTGAACTGCACCGTTACAGGAATACCCGGGATCAGATCGAAGAAGTTGTCTGTGAAGATGCCTTCCTCCTCCGCTTGCACCCATACCTGCTTGGCCAGCCGCTTGGCCGTTAACACAAATGCCGTTCCTTCGCTGCCGGCTGCTTCCTCCACCACAAGCTCAGGATCCGAAAGCGCGAGCTCCTTCGTGTAGACAAAATAATGCTTCGAGCTTGCCAGCTCGTGACCAGCTTGAATCAAGCGTCCGACAAGTACCGTTCCCTTCGGATTAAACTCGCCAAGCTGCATGGCCGATAAGGAGAGAACCAGCTTAGCCGAGCGGGCGCCAATGGCAATCGTCTCGGAGCCCGACTTCAGCAGGCAGCCGTCCAACTCATGCAGGCTCCATTCCAGCACGGCGTCAATGGACTGCCCAAGGTCGGATACAACATGGAAGTTCGTCACGTTCTCCTTTTGGTCGATAGACAAGAGAACATCGGCAAAGCTGTTCTTGATCAGATATTGGGCGGCCTTCCATCTGCCGTAGTAATCCATGCTCGCCCAGGATGCGACCGGCCAGCAGTCATTGATCTGCCAATATAGCGACCCCATGCAATAGTCCATGCTGCGGCGGTGAGCCTCAATCGCCTGCTTCATCGCTTCGGCTTGCAGCACCTGGCTGATATAGAGGAAGGAAGGGAAATCCTTCGGCTGCTTCATGTACCGGTCCGAATAATCCTTGATCAGGAAGTTGCCCCGGCCATTCTTCTGATGATGCAGCATCACTTCGGAATCCAGCGCCATATCCTTCTCATCCGCATATGCACGAACGGTCTTGTATTCCGGGAAGGACTGGAAGCCGTACTCGCTCATAAAGCGTCCGATATTCCGGTTATACTGCTCGAATGGCTCCTGCGCATGCCATACCGCCCAATAATGGATATCGCCATGCGAAGAGTTGTTGGTCGCATGCTGCTCGCTGTTGCCCGTCAGGCGCTGCATCGGCGATGACGGCCAGTATTCAACATCCGGCGCCATAGCCGCCACAACCTCCGGCAGCACCTGATGGAAGACGGCCTCGTAGTCCGCCCAGATTCGCTCCCGCTGCTCGGCGGTGTACAGCTGCTTCCAGCCCCAGCCACTATTCTCGGCATATTGCGACCAAGCCGTATCGATCTCATTGTTGCCGCACCATAACGCGATGCTTGGATGGTTGCGCAGACGCCGCACATTGTCTTCCGCTTCCGCTCGCACGCTGCTCAGGAACGCTTCATCGCCGGGATACATGCTGCAGGCGAACATAAAGTCCTGCCAGACCAAAAGCCCGTTCTGATCGCATAATTCGTAGAAAATATCCTGCTCGTAAATCCCCCCGCCCCATACACGGAGCATATTGAAGTTCGATTCTACCGCGCTTGCAATCTCGTGGCGGTAACGTTCATCCGTCACCTCGGCAAAGAAGCTGTCGTTCGGAATATGGTTAGCGCCTTTCGCGAACACCGGAATGCCGTTCACCTCGAAGTAGAACGACGATCCCCACTCGTCCGGCTTGCGGATAAGCTTAACGGAACGAAGACCGGTAACTGCGGATGCTTGGGCCAGCTCCGATTCCCTTTGAGAGAGAGCAGCTGTAAACGTATACAAATGAGGCTCTCCAAGACCACGCGACCACCATAGCTTCGGCTGTTCGATTGCAAGCGGCCAAGCGACGGTCTGCGCGCCTTGCTCCAGAACAACCTTGCGGGTCCATTCCTGCCCGTTATCGGTATGGAGCTTAAGCTCAAATTCGCCGCCGTTTTCCGCTTCCACCGCAAGCTGAACCGTTAATTTCGCCTCGGCCGCCGTCACTTCATCCTGCCGAGCATACAGGTCCGTGATTCGCGCACCGCTCCAGCCCCGCAAATATACCGGTCTGCCAAGCCCGCTTGTGACAAACCGCGGACCCCAATCCCAGCCGTAATGATAAGGCGCTTTGCGCGAGAATACGCTTACCTTTTTGCTTTCAAGTCCGCCAATAACCGAGTCGTCATTAGGTGCAGGCAATCCGGCTCCATACCGATCCAGCTTAGCCAATCCCTCTTCAATCGGGGAGCGGAAGCGAACGTACAGGCGGTTGCCCTTTTCCCGGACGTAAGGCTTCGCGTCAACCGTCCAAGTGCGGAACATATTGTCCGCCGACAAAATTAAAGCATCGTTCAAATACACGTCCGCGTACGTGTCCAGCATCTCGAACACCAGCTCCAGCCGGGAATGGGCAAGCAGCTCGCTTGAGGCATCAAATACGGATTCGTATTCCCATACTTTTTTATCAATCCACTGCAGGTCCTTCTCGTTGGTCTGGGCAAAAGGCTCGGAAATAAGACCGTTCTTCAGCAGGTCCGTATGTATGCAGCCCGGCACAAAAGCCGGCTTCCACTCCTGCTCTTCGCTATTCTTAAACGCCCAGTTCGAAATCTGCCACTTTAACTCGCTCATTAGAATCCTCCTAAATATAAGGCCATTGCCAATGGTTTTCGCTTAAATGGATACATTCGACTGTAGTATAACGGAGTTGTGAAATAAATGTATACCTCATTAATTTATACTTTTTTCAGACTTATTTTATAGAAAATTTGAACGGGCAGGCTACAATGATAGAGAAATGAGGTGCATGGAGTTATGTCCATCCGAAAAAAACTGATTCTCTCCTACGCGGCCATGATCGCTGTTCCCATCCTTTTGTTTGGGCTGACGATCGCACTGCTGGGGAATCTGCTCATAAAAGACGCCCTTCCGGGTGCCGGAGCAGGCGGGAAATCCGGGCATTCGTTCCCGCTCGGCTCCATCCGCGAGCTGTTTATGGGACGCAATGAGCTAGCTTCCGGCCTAAAGTTCATCGCCGAGCATGATCCCAAACTGCTGTTCGATCAGGCATTCCTAACGGATACAGGAGCGAAGCTCCAGGAGGTCGAGTCCGGGATGATCGTCATCCGGAATGATGAAGTAGCGTATGCCTCGCCCGGATTGCCCACGGATAAAATTCTGGCTAACCTGTCTGACGGGCGCATGAAAGCGGAGCATCCCGGTCCGCCAAGCGGCAACCAATGGGACACGATCCCATTTCTGAGTCCGGACGGCAGCAGCGGCAAGCTAGTCATTGTCTCCGATATGAAGCCGGTCGCGGACTTCTTCAAGCGGCTCTTACCGCTGGTACTGCTTACCCTGCTCGGAGCGCTTATCGTCACCAATGGCCTGCTTACCTATTTTGTCTCTCGCAGCATCATTAAGCCGCTGTATGCCTTGAAGGAAGCAGCCGGCCAGATCCGGGAAGGCGATCTGAACCATCCCATTCAGCTGCGGAGGCAGGACGAGATCGGGCAGCTTGGGGCGGCGTTTGAAGAAATGCGCGTTCGCCTTCAGGCCTCCTTGGGAGCCCAGCTTGAGCTGGAGCAAGGCCGGAAGGAGCTTCTAGCGAACATCTCCCATGATCTGAAGACGCCGATAACCGCCATTCAAGGCTGCACGGATTGCCTTCGGGACGGCATTGCCGATACGGAAGGAAAACGGCAAAAGTACGTGCAAATGATTGCCGGCAAAATAGCAGAGATGAACCGGATGATCGAGGAGCTGCAGCTGTATTCGACTCTGGATACGGGCAAACTGCCTTTCCATTGGGATACGGTTGATTTAACGGCCTATATGATTCAGCTCGTTAACGAATTGCGGCTTGATCCCCGCTTCAGCGGTACGGAGGTTACCTTCACACCAAGCGCAGGCACGGAGCAGATCCTTATCCAAGCAGACCGGCAGAAGCTCCACCGCGCGCTTATGAATCTGGCCGACAACAGCCTCCAATATATGAAGGGGGAGACGAAAAAGCTGCAATTCTCGCTTGATGAAGAGCCTGGCGGCTTGTATCTCCTGCAAATACGGGACAACGGCGAGGGCATTCCGGCCGATGCTCTGCCCCGCGTATTCGACCGGTTCTTCCGGGCGCAGTCCTCGCGGAGCCCGGGCAAAGGCAACAGCGGACTTGGCCTCGCCATTGTGAAGCAAATTATAGAAGCTCATGGCGGAACCGCGGCGGCTGCCAGCCAGCAAGGTGAAGGAACAACGATACAGCTTCGTTTTCCTGCAGCGAAGCCGGAGAATGGAGGTATACAATGAAACGGATTTTGATTATTGAAGATGATCCGGTTATTGCCGAGGTGCAGAAGGATTATCTGCTCGCCCACGGCTTTGAGGTCGATATTGCCGACCGTGGCGATTCGGGCCTGGAGCTGGCGCTTCAAGGCGAGTATGATCTCATCCTGCTGGATTTGATGCTGCCGTCCATGGACGGTTACGAGGTTTGCCGCCGGATTCGCGAAGAGAGTAATGTCCCTATCCTTATCGTGTCGGCTAAGAAGGAAGAGATCGATAAGATCCGCGGCTTTGGACTTGGGGCGGATGATTACATCCTGAAGCCGTTTGGCCTTGGCGAGCTGGTAGCCCGGGTGAAGGCTCATCTGTCGCGCTATGAACGGCTGGTCGGACAAGGTCAAAACGGAAAGTTCCGAGATGAGCTGCGGCTGAACGGCATCCGGATCGAGAAGCAATCCCGCCGGGTGTTCGTCAACGAGCGCGAGGTGCCTTTTACCGCCAAGGAATACGATCTGCTCCTCTATCTCGTCACCCATCCGAACCGTGTCTTCCGGAAAGAGGATCTGTTCGAGCAGATTTGGGGAATGGATGCGATCGGCAGCGATCACGCAACGGTTACCGTCCACATCAGCAAGCTGCGGGAGAAGATCGAGCGCGACCCGTCGAAGCCTCAATATGTCGAGACGATCTGGGGAGTCGGGTACCGGTTCAATATTTAAGGGGGAGGAATGGAACGCTTGAAAAAAATCACCTTGCAGCAGCGGCGGATTTTACTCCTGCTTCATATTCTTTTTGCGGCAATTATGTTTGGCGTGCAGGTTGCGTTTATTATTCTGGCCTTAACTGCATCCGTTACGGATGATGCAGCCGTGCTGAGGTCCTGCTACACCATTATGCACATCCTGGCCGGTACCAGCGTACGCGCCTCTACGATTGGCACCACGGTAACCGGCATTGCGCTGTCGGCGCTGACCTCCTGGGGACTGTTCCGGTATTATTGGGTAATTGCCAAAGAGGTGCTTACCCTGCTTGCTATCGGTATCGGCTTTATCGGATTATACGAATGGACCTTGCGGGGATTGAACGACAACGGAAGCCTAACCGTCCATCATACCTGGCTTATAATCGGCATTGCTTTGCAGACGGCATCCATTATCGTCATGTATATTCTTTCCGTGTGGAAGCCGGGCGGCAAACGGAAAACCCCGGCCTTGTAAGGTCCGGGGTTGGTTGTTCCTATGCCACCGTCAGCGGCCGATATTCTTGTAATAAATCATCGTGGCATCCAGGCTTCCGTCAGCCGATCTCGCGAAATCCGGAATACGCCCCGCCAGCTGGTAGCCAAGGGACATGTACAGCAGATTGGAAGGATCTCCTTCTCTCGTGTCCAATACAAGCAGAGACCGATTCTCCCCAAGCGCCGCTTCCTCCGCCGCAAGCATCAGCTTCCGGGCAATCCCTCTGCGGCGGTATTCCGGATGAGTCATCAGCTTAGCAATTTCCGCACGGTGAGAGCCGTTCGCTTTGCCGCATAGCTGCAGCTGTACCGTGGCTGCAAGCCGTCCGTCAACCTTGGCTGCAAACAGCATCACCTCCGGATCCGGAACGCTCCTCCAATATTCTATCGCTTCCTCTTGGCTGAGCGGCGGAAGGAACCCGACGGATGCCCCGTCCTCCACCACGTGGACAAGCAAATCCGCTAGCTCCTCAAGCGAAGTCTCTAACGACGTTAATTGTTCGATAACCATACTATTGCTCATACTGTATTCCCTCCCTTTTTCTTTCAGAGCTTGCCTATAGACTCATCATAATGGCATAGTTATGATTTGTATAACGAATAATATTGGTCATTGCGATTCATATTTTCAATAGTGAAAGGGCGTTATCGTTCATATGGATTCTTCGCAGCTTGAAGCGTTTATCGCAATCGCCCATCTCCTTAACTTTACGAAGGCGGCTGAGCATCTCCATATCTCCCAATCGGCTATAACCGCAAGGATTAAGGCACTCGAGGCCGCGGTCGGCAAAGAGCTTTTCCGGCGGGATAACCGGAATGTGAGCCTGACTCAAGGAGGCATCGCCTTTTACCCTTATGCCGAAAGAATGCTCAGGTTGTTCGAAGAGAGCAAGCTGACGCTGTCGGATACGTTCGAGCATTCGGTTGTAATGAGCGGTCCGGGCTCGGTATGGCACTACCGGTATTTGTCCCGGATTCTTGCCTTCAAGCGCGACAATCCGCAGGTCGCCGTGAAATTCTTCAGTCATATCGACCCCAGCTATATGGTTCGCGATCTGCTCCTCGATGGTATGGTGCATCTTGCGATCCGGTTTGATCCGCCCGAGCATCCAAAGGTGACCCGGCAGCTGCTGTTCGAGGAGGAGCTCCTGCTCGTGTCCAAGCAGCCTAAAGCCGGCGTTATGCGGCAAGAGGATTTCCGATCCCCGGATTATTGCCACCTGGCGTGGGGGATTCCTTTTCCGGAGTGGTTCGCAGATCTTGCAGGCACGGGTTATGTTACCTCCCTGGAGATCGATCATTCCTCCATTATGCTGACGATTCTGCTGCAAGGAGGCCGATTCGGCTTCCTGCCCCGCTCCATTGCGCAGCCTTATCTCGATTCGCAGGCTTTGTTCGAGCTGTCTTGCACCTTCAAGGCGCCGTCGATCCGGGCATATGCCACCTATTTAACCGACCAGCAGCAGCACAGCAGCGTCAAGCTTGCCCTCCGGATGCTTGGACTTTCCTAATTCGCTGTCATATGCCTCCACCTCCTCTCATACAATTTGCTGACTGCTTATCCCGGCAAAAAAGGAGGATCGCGGATGAGACACGGAGAGCCAATAACGGCTGGTTATGCGATGATCGTAAGAGACGATATCCCGACAGGACTTTCTTATGAAGCGCTTGTCGCCGCATTTGAACGGCAGATGGGAAGATGGGTTCCGGACATGGGGAACCAGCTGGTCCAGCAGCAGGCTTCCTGGAAACAGGTAGAATCAGCTGTTAAACAGATGGAAGGCCCGCATGGGCTGATGATTTTCTCTGAGGTGAATCAAGGGGAGCTCCTGTCGCTTCAGAACGGCAGCAAGAAAAGCCGTCTGTATCTGGTAGGCAATCCGCTTATCGCGGAGCCTATTCTTGCTATCGACCGAAGAGCCGGCCTGTACGTTCCGTTCCGCGTCACCTTGTACGATAATGGCAGCCCGCGCGGGGCCATTATATCGTTTGACCGGCCATCCTCGTTCCTCGGCGCGCTCCATCAGCCGGCTCTTGCGCCATACGGCAAGCTGCTGGATAACAAGATCTACAGCGTTGTGCGATCCATTATGATGTAGCGAAAAATAGAAGGAGGGTACTGCCTCGCGCAGCACCCTCCTTCTTTCATTCGGCGCTTAGAACCGGCCGATTGCCACAAACAAAGCTATGGCAAGCATAATGATATTCATGCCGATGCTGCTGTATTCCGCGCGTCTGGCATGGAACACGGCGGCAAACAGCATAATGACCGCGATTCCGATTGCCGCGATTGGCGTCAGAACCGGCGCGATATCGGTTGCCCACGGAACAATTAATCCCAATCCGCCAAGCAGCTCGGACAAGCCGATAAAAGCAACATAGCCTGTGGAAGCATCCTTTGCCCACGGCATCGTGCTTTTCACTTTATTAGGCTGGAAGGTTTTCATTACACCCGCCGGAATAAACATTAAAGCCAACAACGCTTGTGCGATCCACAATGCAATATTCATATCATACATCCTCCTTGATTACGTCTTGTTTATAGCGATATAATAAACCCAAGGGTTATGCAGCGGAAGTAGGCACCTCAAATAAACCTAGTATCCAAAAAGAAACCTTAAGCCCCGCTTGGGATTGGAGGAATTATGGCAGACGAAAGCTGCAGCCGGGTAGAGACCGCATTAGAAATTTTAGTCGGGAAATGGAAGCCTGTTATTTTATATCAGCTGTTCACTAACGGTACGATGCGGTTCAGCGAGCTCCAACGCGCGCTGCCTGACATTACGAAGAAAATGCTGACCTCTCAGCTGAGAGAATTGGAATACCACGACATCGTGCACCGGAAAATTTATATGCAGATCCCTCCAAAGGTTGAATATTCGATTACGGAATACGGGATGAAAATGACCCCTCTCCTGGAAGCGATTAATAATTGGGGCACTATGCATATCCAACATTTGAACGAGCTATACGGCGAAGGCCGCAAGGCTGAGGAAGCCGAAACGAAATAAAAAATCCCCACGTAAGTGGGGATTTTTTATTGGGGTACCAATCTATTAGAAGCGTTTGGCGACCTCTTTCGCATGCGCGATTGCTTTTTCTTTGATAGCGGGTGCTTGCTCCTGTGATTGTAATGCCGTTCCTTCGATAAAAATGGCTTCGATGGTTTCAACCCCATAGAACTGCAAAATCTTTTTCAAATAGCTGTAGCCCATTTCAAGCGGAGCTAAAGGACCCTCCGAATATACGGAACCGCTGGCTTGAATGTGTAACGCTTTTTTACCGGTTAACAAACCTTCAGGACCACTCGCGGTATATCTGAAAGTCTTGCCCGGAATTGAAGTCGCATCCGTGTATGCCTTCAATACCGGCGGGACCGTGAAATTCCACATCGGGGACACGTAGACGTACTTATCGGCAGCCACGAATTGATCAACAACCTCCGCAAGACGGGCTGTCTTTGTTTTCTCGCCATCCGTCAGCTGATCGAGAGATGAACCCGACCGAAGCTTTTCCCAGCCTCTCAAAACATCACCATCAAATTGCGGAATATGTTCTTTATACAAATCCAAATGAATAACTTCATCCGTTGGATTTGCTTGACGATACGCTTCAATAAATTCCTTGCCTACCGCGAGGCTAAAGGATTGCTCAGGATCAAGGGGATGTGCGGTAATGTACAATACGGTTGCCATAATTCGATACTTCCCTTCTGTTATGAAATGAAATTCATTTGCTAGGTAAATCATATTATATATACTCACTTATTTTAAGTACGCACATTAATGTGGTATAGTATTAAAAAAGGTACTGTAAGCGGGGAGGCGAACGTATGCAAAAGAACCCTGTTCAATGTCAATTCGTTGCGGCGCTGGATTCGATCGTAGGCAAATGGAAGCCGATTATCCTTTATCATTTGCTTCAAGGCAAACCTCTGCGGTTCAATGAGCTAAGAAGATTGCTGCCCGATATCACGCAAAGGATGCTTACGCTCCATCTGCGCGAATTGGAAGAGGAAGAAATCGTTAAACGAGTCATCTATCCGCAAATCCCGCCGAAAGTGGAATACTCCATCACGGAATACGGCAAAAGCCTGGCTCCGATTTTGGAGTCCCTGCATCAGTGGGGAAAAGTCCATGTCGAGCGAAATCAGCTCAAAAAGGCGAAAAATGAACAAACGAAAACGGACTAGCGCTCGCATTGCGCTAGTCCGTTTTTGTTTGCATCAGGCCCCGTTACGGCCCTTCTTTTTCTATTCCATGCCTTACGCAACATTTGCTTGCTCCGTGCGAACAGCTTCCCTTGCCCGAGGGCGATGATGCAAAATGTAGTAACCTCCGGCGCAAATGACAGCTATAATGCCCGCCACCAGGTACATCATCCGGTAATCCGTTAGGGAAGCGATCATCCCCATGAAATACGAGCCTAGACCGTAACCAAGGTCAAACATGAGAAAAAAAGTGCCGTTGGCGCTGCCCCGCCGATGCTCCGGCGACAGCTTGATCGCAAGCGTCTGGAAGCATGGCAGCAAGGCGCCATAGCCGATCCCCATAATGACGCCGGCGAACAATACCATAGCCGCGGAATGCGCCTGGCTCAGCAGGAACATGCCCACCGCAAACAGGCCAATGCCCGGATAATACAAATAGTGCTCCTTGTAACGGTCGAACACTTTGCCGATAACCGGCCGGAAGACCACGATCATCACGGCAAACACCATAAAGAAGGTGCCCGTCACCTGCGACTGGTGGATCTCATCCGTAAACGAGGCCATGAAGCTGGATAATGAGCTATAGGCAAAAGAAAGAATAAAGCCCACCAGCGAGATCGGCAGTGCCGCAGGCTCGAGGAAGCTGCTCAGACGCAATCCATTTTTCGCCGGCTGCTCAGGCGCAATTGGATCGGCGGTTGCAACTGCGGCTTGAACGGCCGCTGTGTTCAGCCCTTTTTCGCCCGGCATCCTTAAGACAAAAACAAAGCCAAGCGACAATGCCGCAATGATGCCTATCGCAAGCAGCAGCACGTTAATATTCTGGTCCTTCCACAGGAACAGCCCCAGCGCCGGTCCGACAACCATCGCGATACTCATAAACATCGTATAATAGCCCATTCCTTCACCCTGCCGGGATACGGGAACGATCGTTGCGGCAACGGTGCTCATCGCCGTTGAAGCAACCGCGTAGCTCATGCCGTGAATGAAGCGGACGATAAGGAACAGAATAATGCCTTTCGTTCCGAAATAACTGAGGCAGGCGAGCAGGAAAATAATCATCCCGATAATCGCCATTTTTCGTTTGCCGAAGCGGTCGACCCATTGGCCGGAGAATGGCCGGATCAGCACGCCGCCAATAACATAAATCGTAATGACAAGACCCATCTGCTGCTGGCCGCCGTGCAGACTATCCCGGACATACAGCGGAAAAGCGGTCGTCAGGACATAAAAGGTCAGGAACATGAAAAAACTGCTCACGCAAATAGTGACGAAGTTTCTCGTCCAGATTTTCTCTCTAAGCAAGGTCAACGCTCTCCAATCCCTGTTTGAAACTTTCTCTATATGCTGAATCATTATAAAATCAGAAATTTATAAAGTATAATACTTATTTTATAATGAAACCATCACATGAAAGTTATATAGGGAGAGTGATCCGCTTGGAGTTCCTCCAGTTAAAATATTTTCAAGCCGTCGCCCGGCATGAGCATATTACGAAAGCCGCCAAAGAGCTGAATGTGTCGCAGCCGTCGCTCAGCAACTCCATCAACCGGCTGGAGAAGCGGCTTGGCTTGCCTCTCTTCGAACGGCAGGGCAGGCATGTGAAGCTGAATGCCTTCGGCAAGACTTATCTCAAACGCGTCGAACGAGCCTTTCTCGAGCTTGAAGAAGGCGAACGCGAAATTACCGATATGGCCGGTCTTGAGCATGGCACCGTGTCCATCTCCGTTACGCTGCCTTATGTGCTGCCCATGATGCTGAAGGAATTTCTGACGCAGCATCCGCATGTCCGAATTATCCAGCATCAGCTGGGTTCCGTCTCGGACATGCTTAGCGAACTTGAGAACGCAGACATCGACTTCTGCATTTCCACAACGCAAATGAACGGACCTGACATTGAGTGGCTTACCCTTGCGGAAGAGGAGCTGTGCTTGACGGTGCCAAAGGGGCATCGTTTCGCCTCGCGGGAGAGCATCTCCTTGATTGAAGCGGCGGACGAGCCGTTTATCTCGCTCTCCTCCCGCTCCAACTTCCGCGAAATTACGGACGGCTTCTGCCGGAAAGCCGGCTTCGAGCCGCGGATCGCCTTCGAGCTTGAAGAGGTCAGTTCCATCCAGACGCTTGTCGAGATGGGCCTTGGCATCACCTTTACCCTTCCGCTGTCGCTAGGCAACCGGGCGTCCAGCCCGGGCACCGTGCAGCTCAAGATCTCGGACCCGGTCTGCCGCCGCACCTTCGGCATCGCCTGGAACCGGATGCATTATCTGTCGCAGGCGGCTGTCCATTTCCGCGACTTTGTGATCGGCTTCTTCGGGAAAATGTAGCTGGCTTAAGACAGCCCCACTTGCACCAAATTCGCATGAAATAAGACCCTGCGCATCCTTTATCGAACTATTTGATGGATTTTTTTGGTTGGATAAGACCCTCCCAGGGTCTTATCGTTTGAGGTGGTATGGTTAAGGTCCCTTAGGGACCCTATCCTCTTATCTAGCCAGCTATTTCGCTAGGTTAAGGTCCCCTAAGGACCTTAACGATCCTGTAGCGGCCGAATATCGGCGGCAGTTGCTGCATTCGGCAGACTTTAAAGCCCCCTAGGGACCTTATCCTCTTATCTGGCTAGCAATTTCGTCAGGTTAAGGTCCCTAAGGGACCTTAACCTGCACCCTGCGGCGAACAAGCGGCACCCCGCAGCAACGTACGTTGGAATCCCTCCAGTAAAATTACGTTATTCTGCTGCTCGGAATAATCTACGCTGGATTCACTCCAGTGTAATCACCCAAAAGCGAGGTTACTGAGCGATATAAGCGAATTTTACTGTACCGAATCCAATGTAGGCGGGGCAGAGATACGTTTAACCTACTCTACGTTGGATGAAATCCATCGTAGTTTAAAGAGACCATTTCGGCGTAGCCATTCTCCAGTACAGTACACTCCAGCTCACTCCAGTTCACTCCAATTCTCTGCAGTCCATTGCCCTTCCCTATAACAAACGTAACTCCCGATGGGAACCGCCTGCAGGACCGCATTATCTTCACAGCTAGCGGGGCTTCTGCTTTAACGAAAGCGAATGTATGCGAATACATTAATGTATGATCTGCGCATAGGAAGGGGTTGTCCCCGTGAAAATTGCCGTTGCTGTCATACATGGGATCGGTCAGAGCAGGGAGAATTTCCACGCCGAGCTGGCTAACAATCTGTGTGCCCAGATGGCTATTGTGAATCCGAGCGTAAAGCTGCACGTGGAAGGCATCTATTGGGGAGATATTGTGAGCCGGCTGGAGGAACGGTTATGGAGCCGGATTAGGGGCAAGCCGCTGCGCTGGGCCAAATGGATGCGATTAAGACCCTTCTTCGTTAACCAGCTTGGCGAAGCCATTGCCTACCAGGCTGTTCCCCGCGACAATGATCCCTCTCCCGATGATTATATTTATGACGAGATTCACCGGCGTTTTGCCGTATGCCTGCAGCGCCTGTCCGATCTCGCAGGACAAGACGCTCCGCTCTGCATGATCTCTCACAGCCTGGGGTCTATCATATCGAGCAATTTTTTTCACGATTTGCAAAATAACCGGCTGACGCCCAAAGTCTCGGAGGTTGTCGGAGCAAGCGAGTCCAAGCTTGTGCATGGCGATACCTTGACTCATTTCTATACGCTTGGCAGTCCGCTTGCTGTATGGTCCTTGCGCTTTAAGGATTTTGGCGTGCCGATTGCGGTGCCCGCTCCCCCGCTTCAAGGAATTGGAATAGGCGAGTGGGTGAACTTCTACGACACCGACGATGTCATCGCCTATCCCATCAAGCCATTAAACGAGAGCTATAAAAAAGTCGTCACCGCGGATATCGAGGTAGAGTGCCCGGGTCTGCTAAGCTGGACGCCTTTATCCCACCGTAAATACTTTCAAACGCAAGCCGTCATCGACCGGATCGTCCATTCACTGAGCACGCTGCAGGTGTATTACGAAGAAGAAGCCCAGCCATAGGAGGCCGAGCTTCTTTTCATTATACAGGGCTAGAGCTTAAACTTGCCTACCGCAGCTTCCAAGCCTGCGCTTCGGCTCTTTAATTGCTCAGTTGTGTCCGCAATCCGCTTGGCTGCTTCCAGCTGATGCTTCGACATCTGCTCCAGCGTGGCCGAGCTGTCTGCGGTTGTGCGGGAAATCTGGGCAATCTGTTCAACCGAGGCGGCTACTTCCTCGGAGCCGGCCAGCACTTCTTCGGCCGCTGCCGATATTTCCTGAATCTGGCTATTTACATGAATGAACTGATCCATCGTCCGGTCAAACAAAGCTTCCACCCGGCTCGACAGCTCCGTGCCTTTTACCATCTCCACGCTGCCCGCCTGCATTCTCTCGCCGATATGGATGGACTCCTGTCCAATCAGTTCGAGTAAAGATGTTACTTGGGAGGCCGAGATCGCGGACGCTTCGGCCAGCTTGCGTACCTCTCCGGCTACAATGGCGAAGCCCGAACCGTGCTCGCCTGCGCGAGCAGCTTCGATGGAAGCGTTCAGCGCAAGCAGCTTCGTCTGGTCCGAGATGCTCGCAATCGACTGAAGCACCGGCTCAATCTGCTGCATATAGGTCTGAAGAAGCTCCACCGAGTCTGCCGTCTGTTTGGCTACCGAGGCCATCAGCTCGACCTGCTGTCGCAACCCGTGAATGGATTCCCTGCCATGCTCCGCCGACTCCAGCGCTTCATGGGATACGCTTGATACCTGCATGGAAGCCTCGGATACACGTTGAATCGCCTGCGTGATATCCTCCATCGAGCTGGCGCTCTCCTCCGCCCCAATCCGTTGATGGCGCGCGCCATCGGCCATCGTCGTTACGGAATGCTCCAGCTGCTCGTTCATCGCTACCATCTGTGCCGCTTCGGTTCCGAACTGCTCCGTCGAATAAACAATGCTCTGCGTAGTCAAAGCCATATCGCGGACGACATCCTCAAGCGTAACGCCCAACCGCGCTATCATCTGCGTCATGGCCGAATAGACCTGTCCAATCTCGTCCTTCGACTTTACCTTCGTTACCTGAAGCTGCTGCCGCGCCTCCGCAAGATTGCCTTGGGCGATCGCTTCGGCCCCTTTTACAATTGCCCCTAAAGGTTTCAGCGTGCGTGACAGGAAGAGGGCAATAAACAAGAAGACCAGCAGAGTGAGCGCCCCCATGATGATAAAGAGCGGCATGCTGCTCCGAATAACATCCTTGTAAATCGTTTTCGATACCGATACATCCGTATCAATGCCAAGCACTCCAACCGTCGTCCCGCTTGCATCGCGCAAAGGAGCATAGGCGGAAATATAATCACCGTATTCCTCATTGCGGATAATGCCGGATTTGGCCGTTTCTCCGTTATTCAGCTTCTCGATGGCGTCCTTCGGAATGTCCGTTACCTCGCCAATCGGCGAAGCGGAATCCGAATCCTTCGGCTGCCCGTCGATCAGCAGAATAGGCTCACCCTTATCATTAATCTGCACCGTATAGACATACATCGCCCCGATACGTTCCCGGTACTCATTCATCTGCTCCCGGATCGTCCAGTACAGATCGCTCTCCTGCCGGTCCTTCAAAAATTCCGCATAAGCGCTTACATCAAACTGCCCGGCATAAGCCTCCGCCATATGAATATTGAAATTCCCGATCGCTTCCTCGCTTGCCTTCTTGGTGTTCTGAACCTGAATGTAGATCAAGGCAGACGAGAGGAGAACAAGGATCGCCAATATCATGACAGACAACTTCAGTATTAACCGGCTCCGAAACATATACATGCTGTCTTTACCCCTTCGACTAATTATTCCAAATGCCATCCTACAAATTTCCCTATTTTCCCTTATGTTTCGACATAGACTTGGCATTTTCCTCCATTGGGCAAAAACAAAACACCTTCAACCGTAAAGGCTGAAGGTGTTCTCGCAATGCTATTAAGCGCCGCAGCATTTTTTATATTTTTTCCCGCTTCCGCATGGACAAGGCTCATTTCGGCCAACCTTGGCCGATACGGCACGCTGCTGCATCGGCACGACGTTATTGACAGACGCAACGCCTGTTCCGGACGAATCCAGTTCGTTAGGCTTGAAGCCGCCATTCGACCACATCCGGGTATTGTTGTAGACATTGATAACCAGATGAACAACCATCTCCAGCTGCTCTCTTGAAGGAATATCGATTCCCCGTGCCTCGAAGCCCATCATAATTTCTTCGAGCGGTTTTGCCATGGAGCAGTCGAATTGAATCTCCGAGATGAGATCCCGGACAACTTCCGTCTCCGGGCACAAATATTGGAGAACATATTTCTCGAGCCCGGCCAATTGAGGCGTTACCTCATAATAGCCATAGTCCGCATAGCGGAGAAACTCTTGTTTATCCGGGATATAGTAAGGCTTGCCGGCAACGCTCGCCAGCAGCTCTTCCAGCTCCTCCTGATTGTCCTCATCGAAATAATCCGCAAGCAGTCTGTTGCCCTCTACATGCCAGCTCTGCTCTCGGCGGGTCAGCAAATGGCAGATGCGTTCAAGCTCCTCCTCATTCAGCTGATCCTCATTCTGCGCATTATAGATCTCGATCAATTGATCAAACGAGCATGTTCCATATAAATTCGTGGCCGCAAGAATATAGTCGAACACCTGCTGGCAGCGTTCGCGCTCCTTCAGCAAGGCCGGATTCACAACCTTCGCGTATGCCTCCTTCACTTCTTCGGGCAGCACGTAATACAGCTTGTCTTCTTCGTAGAACGAGTAGACAAGCCCTGCGTTCATCAGAAAAATATAGGCGCCGGGAACCAACGTATCGTCCTGCAGCGACGGAACCGGCAGAAGCTTCTGTACTAGCCCCCACTCTTGGGAGGTAGCCATCAGCAGCGCCATTCTCAGTTCTTCCGAAGCCATAATCGAGGTCTGAACCGCATCCGCAAGCTCCTGTTTCTTCAGCTTGGAGCGTCCTTTGATCTCGTAATTGCCGGCCAGCAGATTCAGCTTGTCCTTTGTCAAAAGCGATAGAATATCAGCAAGTCTGGTCTTAACCTCACCTTTAATCGCAAACTGAATGTTCATCTGCTGCAATTCTTTTATTAATTCATCCAAAACGTTACACCATTCCTTTAATTGTATGATTTCTGAAGACAATCCAAAATTTTCGCTGACTCTACCATACACGGACAACGGAATAATTTCAAATAAGGCTGCCAAGGTAAGACACTTAGAATTGGAAAAGGGACGCCCAGGAAGGCGTCCCTCTCTATGGTCATCGTTTATTCCTGCACGAACTCAATCCAGTCAATCTGCATGCCCGGCTTTACGAAATCCAGCTTAAGCTCGTATAAGCCCTCCGGAAGCTCCACCTTCACCAGCTTCTGTCGGATCCAGGCGCTTTCCGTACCATTGGTCTGAACGGTAGTCATCAGCTTGCCGTTAATCAGCACGTTGCATGCGCTTTGCGCCCAAGCGAACTCGGTCGACATCAGATGAACCGTAATCCGGTATACGCCGCTTTGCTCGACCCTCATCACAGCCGGCTCTCCCGCCGTAAACGCCACCTGAGCACGGTTGGTCAGCGACTGCGCTTGCGGCGCGGACAAATCCGCGTCCGGCTCAAACCGCTCTGCCTTCTCCTCCGTCACCAGCTCTCTTCCGAATACCGGCGCCTTCATAATAAAATCGCAGATGTTCATGGCGCAACGCTGCAGCTCGCCGCGGGTTAAGGTTCCGTCCTCCAGCGATTCCAGCGTATTGTCTCCCCATACATTGGATTCCGCGCCGTAGTTGGACACAACCATATACAGATCGTTCTGGGAACGGACCATCCAGTTCGTGAACTTGCGGTCAGCCTGGCCGCCCTCTGCAACATCATTCATAACCGCCCACCAGTCGGTCATAACGATACCTTTAAAGCCCCATTCGCCGCGTAAAATCGTTGTGTTCAGATCATAGTTGGAGGCCGCCCAATGGCCGTTAATCGGATTGTAGGAGGTCATGATCGAATTGGCTCCGCCCTCTTTGACGGCAATCTCGAACCCTTTCAAATAAATTTCGCGAAGAGCGCGCTCCGATACAACCGCGTTCACGCGGTGACGGTACTGCTCCTGGTTGTTGCAGGCGAAATGCTTCAGCGTCGCATTCGAGCCGCCTTTTCTAATTCCTCTCGTACATGCTGCTGCAAAAGCTCCAGATACCAGCGGATCCTCCGAGAAATATTCGAAGTTGCGTCCGTTGAGCGGACTGCGGCGGATATTAAGACCCGGTCCAAGGAGGGCATCAATATCGTTGCTTAGCAGCTCTCGCCCCTCCAGCACATACAGCTCTTCTACAAGCTCCGTATTCCAGGTAGCTGCAAGCAAGGTGCCGATTGCAACCTGCGTAGCTTTATGACCGCTGTCCATGCGGATACCCGATGGACCGTCCGCCGTACAGGCAACCGGAATGCCGTAGCCAAGCAGATTTTCGCTAACCCCGCCAAAAGCCGATGCCGTTCCTGCCGTCACCTTCGGGCTGGACATGCCTTCGCCTCGGACGATTGCGGCTAGATCCTCATCATTCAGCTGTGAGATGAAGGCCTCCATGCTTACATTGCCGTCCGCTACATCCTGCAGCTTATAGCCTTGATCACCGGTCTGCGCGAGACTCGCCGGCAGATTCTTCTCGATCCGCTCCGCAAGGGAAATCTTGCGAACCGGCACTTCAGCGGAAGTCAGCTCGTACGTGCCGTCTTCCTTGCGGGCGCCAGGCTTCAACCGCGTGAAGCCGACCGTTGGTGCCATCGCTTCCGCGAGCTGCTCCACCACTTGAAGGGTTTCTACAATATAGCCTTCTTTCCCGTCCACGGCTGCAACCGAGACATTCCGGACGCTGTTCCCGGCAAAGATACGGTACGTCCCCGCTTCCAGCACGTAAGCGGAAGAATGTCCCGTTACGCCTGCATCATCATAGGAGGCCATCGCATGAACCGGGAAGCTTAACGTTAGCCGCTGCGATTCGCCTGGTTGAAGCTCTTTTGTCTTGGCGAATGCAACGAGTGATTTTGCCGGCTTGCCCAGCAGCCCTTGCGGCGCTTCATAGTAGACCTGCACCGTTTCTTTGCCCGGATAGACCTTACCTGTATTAGTCACCGTAACACCAAGCTCGATACACTCTTGCCCGTCCTTAACCGCAAGCTTAGCCTGCTCCGGCACGCTGGCGAAGGTTGTGTAAGACAGGCCATAGCCAAATTCGAACTGAACCTTCTCCGGCGCAAACGTCTCGAAGTAGCGGTAGCCGACATAAATATCTTCTTCGTACAAGTTGTTGAGCTCATTGCCGTAGTTGCGCGTAGACGGATAATCGTCAATCGAATAAGCGATCGTATCCGTTAATTTGCCGCTTGGCGTTACGTCTCCAACCAGCACGTCGGCAATCGCGTTGCCGCCCTCCATACCGCCTTGCCAAGCGTAAATAACGGATGGAATCGATTTCATTTCAATATTGTTTAACCAGCTCATATCGATAATGTTGGATACGTTCAGCACGACCGCCGTTTGCTCGAACTGTGCCGCAACGGCTTGCAGCATAGCGATCTCTTCATCCGTCAGCAGATAGCTTCCCGGCTTTGCCGCATTGTCCTGATCTTCTCCTGCCGTACGTCCTATGACTACAATCGCCTTATCCGATTGGCTTCTCGCCTGCGATACGAGCTCTGCCGACAGCGGCATTTCCTTCTGATGCCAAGGCTCCGCCGCCCAGCCGCCTCCGCCGTTATCGAAAGGATTCTGCTCAATCCATTTCTCGTATACGGCCGCCAGCTCTTCGTTAACTTTAACGTTCTTCTTGCTTCTCATGCCGTCCAGCAGGTTTGTCGTATGGGTGACGTTTACGCTGCCGCCCGACCCTGTACCGCTGCGGTAATAATTCACCTGCGTCCGGCCAAAGATTGCAACGCTTTCACCGGTTCGAACCGGAAGCACTTGTCCGTCATTCTTAAGCAGCACCGCGCCTTCCGCCGCTACCTTCCTGCTGAACGCCGCAAAACCTTCCAATGGAATGCCATGTGTATTCATTATGTTATCTCCTAATCAGTTTCTACAAGCACTAGGTATTATCATAACAAATTATATATCGCGAAAACACAATAAACATTCGACTATTTTTCCTTGTTAATTATACAAATCAGCCGCCATACATTATTTTCCTTGTATTCTTAACGATCCAATAACAATTGGGATATATACTGGAGCCGTGCAGCAGAATATAAACTACCTTATTCCAAGAAAGGAATTCAGCCTATGGGAATTCATACGTACTTTCAGTCGCTTACCGACCTCGAGAGGATTATTCGCTGCCCGGGGAAATTCAAATTTCAGGCGCATAGCGTAGCCGAGCATTCCTGGAAGGTCGTTCAATACGCGAAGACTTTGGCGGATATTGAAGAAATGAACGGTGTCGCGGTGGATTGGAAGAAGCTCTATGAGATTACGAGCAGCCATGACTATGGCGAAATCTTTATCGGAGATATCAAGACGCCCGTTAAGCATTACTCCATGGAGCTCCGCTCGATGCTGCTGCAGGTAGAAGAAGGCATGGTCGCGCATTTTATCGACGATCATATTCCGGAGGAGTTCAAGCCCACTTTCCGCAGACAGCTCCGCGAAGGAAAGGACCAGTCCGTGGAGGGCCAAATTCTTGAGGTGGCGGATAAGCTGGATCAAATTTACGAGGCTTTTATCGAACTGCAGCTTGGAAATACCGAAAAGGAATTTATCGTGATGTACCGGTCGGCGCTTATTAAAATCAAAGAAATCAAGCTTCATTGCGTCGATTACTTCCTCGCTCATATTCTCCCCGACCTCGTCTCGCAGGGCGTTAAATCTCCGATTGACATCGAACAGATTACAAAAGAGGCTTTGGCCGAGTAATCTCCTCTCTATCCAAACGCACAAAAGCCAGCCTCTTTGCGGCTGGCTTTTTATATTTAATGAGCATGGGGCCGCAAGAACCCGGCTGGCCCGGCCGCAGTCGATGTAGTAATATAAAGGCAACGCTGGACAACCGAAAGGAGAAGCTTTATGTGCCGAAATATTAAGACGCTGTATAATTTCGATCCGCCGGCATCCGATGAGGAAATTCAGGCGGCAGCGCTCCAGTTCGTCCGTAAGCTGTCTGGATTCAACACGCCGTCTAAGGCTAATGAGGAAGTGTTCCATCTAGCGATCGAAGAGGTCACCGAGGCGGCGCGCAAGCTGCTTAGCTCGCTGGTCACGAATGCCGAGCCGCGTAATCGCGAGGTCGAGATCGAGCGCGCGCGGATTCGAAACGCGAAGCGCTTTGGCAGCGGTTCCGAGTAGATGCGTCTCCGAAGGACAGCCGCAGCCATGTTCCATGCAAAGCTTAGGCTGCCTCTTCTGCTTCGTCAAAGGCGAAATGGCTTTATCGAGGAAGCCGGAGGCAGCATGCAAAAAAGCCAGCCTCTTTGCGGCTGGCTTTTCTGCATTCGTCGAACAAGCGATAATGATAAGACAAACACCTGGCAGCAAGCATAGTCGGCAAATACAGGATACTGTTCCGTTTTTTACAGCACGCCAATCGCTATGAGCACCCAACCCGCAATAAAGGACAAGCCGCCAAGCGGCGTGACCGGGCCAAGCAGACGCACTCTTTTTAGGCTCAGCACGTACAGGCTTCCGGAGAACAATACAATTCCCACTGCCAAGAGCCAGCCTCCCGTTGAGATCATACCCGAATCCGGATAACGGTCCGCGAGGAGACCAACGCCGATTAATCCCAATGCATGAATGATGTGATACTGCACGCCTGTCTCGTACACCTTCAACTTGTCCGGTTCGATTCGGCTCTTCAGCGCATGCGCGCCAAACGCGCCTATGGCTACCGCTACGGCCATCAAAATACAACCCAGCACAACAAACGTCTGCATTTCGTTCCCTCATCTCTTCAATTTTCTTCCTCTAGCATAACATGATCCGCAACAATTTCCGATTGCTTTACAGCCGGGCCGGTAGTATTGTAGATGGTTGGAATAGCATCGGGAGGCACCTACATCATGAAATTCATTCAATCTACCGCCGCGGAATGGAGAGGCTGGTCCCGCAATATCCGTCTCTTCTTCCTGTCGAACATGTTATATCAATTCGGTACGGGCTTGTTCTCGGTACTCTACAACTTATATATTCACGAGCTAGGCTACCCCGACGCCATGAGCGGGACGGTCGTCAGCATGCAGTCGCTCGCCACGGCCATCTGCTTTATTCCGATCGGCCTGTTTGGCGACCGCATCAGCCGCAAGCGGCTGCTTGTTATCGGCGCCTTATGCAGCGGCGTTATCTTGGCGGGCCGGTCGTTATTCGAATCGGAGAGCAGTCTGGTAGCGATGGCCGTTCTGACCGGGATTTTTGCGACCGTATTTCAGGTGCTGGCCATCCCTTTCCTTTCCGACAACGTGGACAAAAAAGACCGGCTGCGCATCTTCAGCATCTACTCCGCGTTTGTCCTGGCGGCTCAGGTAGCCGGCAGTCTTGGCGGCGGCGTCATTTCCGACTTCTTGCAGGATGCCGGTGTAAGCACGCAGCTCTCGTTCAAGCTTGTCCTGCTGGCAGGCAGTATCGCGACAATCGGGGCATTCGTGCCGCTTCAGGCGATGCGGGAAAGCAAACGACGGGCAGTCACCGCGAAGGAACAGCGTCACCAACCGGCAGTTTCTCCGCCTGTTTCGGTTAACAAAGAACTTCGCTTCATCGCTGCCTTTGCCGCTGTAGAGCTGCTGATCGGCATCGGTTCCGGGCTTGTTATCCCTTACCTGAACCTGTATTTCACGAACCGCTTTGAAATCTCGCTCAGCGGCATGAGCTTTCTTCTCTCGCTTGGACAAGTGATGACCATCTTCTCCATGCTGATTGGCCCTACGCTGGCCAGCCGGGTCGGACAAGTGAAGGCGATCGTCATTTTCCAGACCTTGTCGCTGCCGTTCCTGCTTATTACCGGCTTTACGAATATGCTGCTGGTCGCTTCGGTCAGCTTCCTATTCCGCCAGGCGCTGATGAACGCGGCAAACCCGCTTCTGTCCGCGACACTCATGAACCGGGTCTCCGCCCGCAGTCAAAGCCTGGCTAACTCGGTCATGCAGACCGCCTTTATGCTCGGCTGGGCCACCATGGGCCCGGTGCAATCGCATATCATCTCATCCCACGGCTACTATTGGGGTTATGCGGTTACGTTCAGCATCACGGGCTGTTTGTACGTGACCGCTTCGCTGCTCTTCTACATGCTTTTCCGCGAAAAGCAGAAGAAGCTTGCCCTTTAAAAAGCCCGATGCGATGTGACGCATCACGCCTCGAGAGCCTTAACGATACCGCACAGCGTCAAGCTCTGCTTTTTCCGCCCCTTAGGCGGTCTTAACGATGCCGCACATCGTTAAGGATCCCATTTTCGCGCGATTTACGGCCAAAACGGGACTTTCTTGGCAGCTTAGCGATGCGCCGCATCGTTGAGCCCTGCTTTTACTGACGTCATCGCAGCCTTAACGATACCGTGCTCTTTTTTTGCATGAAATGTTAAATAAGTGCAGTAAGTCATTTAGTTCTTATAGTAACTCCAAATTTAATACACGCTATAATCTCTCTAGGAAAGGAGGGGCCTCTACAACGTTTTGTAAGCGCTTAATAAAAATAATATTTTCGAAGGGGAATGCCATACATGAGTAGATCCTGGAAAAAGCTTGTCTCGATCGTGCTTGCAGCTGCGCTGCTGATCCCGATTGGCAGACTAGCGCCTGTTGCGGAAGCGGCAGCGAATCCAACCGTTGTTTATCACGAAGACTTTGCAGTTGATAAAGGAAAGGCGACTCAATCCGGCGGTGCCAGCTTGACTACCATAACAGGGAAAGTATTTGACGGCAATGAAGATGGAAGCGCTTTATATGTAAGTAACCGGAAGGACAGCTGGGATGCAGCCGACTTCAAATACTCCGACATCGGTCTGCAAAACGGCAAAACCTATACGGTAACCGTGAAAGGTTACGTGGACGGGGATGTGACGGTGCCTGCAGGCGCCAAGGCTAATCTTCAAGACGTAAACGGCACCTCCTACTTCGGCTTCTTGACGAATGCAGCACTCACAGCCGGAGCCGCCTTTACTCTTACGAAAGAATTTACGCTCGATACAAGCAAGAGTACGCAGCTTCGTGTTCAATCGAATGATGAAGGCGCGGGCGTCCCATTCTACATCGGCGATATTGTCATTACTTCTGTTGACTCTGTGGAACCCGGCAATGGCACAGACGCAACTACGATTTACCATGAGGATTTTGCAGCTGGCGCGGGTTTGACTAAACAATCGGGAAGCGCCACCCTCACACCGGTCACAAACAAAGCTTTTGCTGGCAATGAAGACGGAAAAGCTTTATACGTCAGCAACAGATCGGTTGACTATGACGCAGCTGATTTCGACTATGCTGACATCGGCCTGGAAAACGGTAAAACCTATACAGTAACGGTTACCGGCTATGTGGATGCAGGCACTGAAATTCCTTCCGGCGCGAAAGCCTATCTGCAGACGATCGGCAGCTATGGCGTAGTCGCCAGCGCGAATTATGCAGCCGGAGCCGCCTTTACATTAACGAATACCTTTACTGTTGATACCAGCAAGGATACAACGCTTCGCGTTCAATCCAACAGTGTGGGACAAACCGTTCCGTTCTACATTGGAGATATCGTGATCACCTACACCAGACCTCCAGCCCTGCCTTTCAACACCATTACGTTTGAAGATCAAACAACCGGAGGCTTTACGGGCCGTGCAGGCACGGAAACGCTGACGGTTACGAATGAAGCTAACCATACGGCAAACGGCTCCTATGCCTTGAAGGTAGAAGGCAGAACAGTAGACTGGCACGGCCCTTCCCTGCGTGTGGAGAAGTACGTAGATAAAGGCTATGAGTATAAAGTGACCGCTTGGGTGAAGCTGTTGTCACCTGAAACAAGCACCAAGCTTGAGCTTTCCTCCCAAATCGGAGACGGCGGCAGCGCCAACTACCCAAGTCTGGCAAGCAAAACGGTTACCGCCGCAGACGGCTGGGTTCAGCTGCAAGGCAACTATCGCTATAACAGCGTAGGCGGCGAATATCTGACCATTTACGTGCAAAGCTCCAATGCAACAGCATCCTACTATATTGACGATATCAGCTTCGAGAGCACAGGCTCCGGCCCTGTCGGCATTCAGAAGGATCTGGCTCCACTTAAAGACGTATACAAAAACGACTTCCTGATCGGCAACGCCATCTCCGCGGAAGATTTGGAAGGAACACGTCTCGAGCTGCTGAAGATGCATCATAATGTTGTAACCGCAGGCAATGCGATGAAGCCGGATGCCCTGCAGCCAACGAAAGGCAACTTCACCTTCACGGCAGCCGACGCCATGGTCGACAAAGTACTGGCGGAAGGCATGAAAATGCACGGCCACGTGCTGGTCTGGCACCAGCAATCGCCTGCTTGGCTGAACACCAAGAAGGATGCCAACAACAACACGGTACCGCTCGGACGCGACGAGGCGTTGGTTAACCTGAAAACGCACATCCAGACCGTTATGAAGCATTTCGGCAACAAGGTCATCTCATGGGACGTTGTAAACGAAGCGATGAACGACAATCCGTCCAATCCGGCCGATTATAAAGCCTCGCTGCGTCAGACTCCTTGGTATCAGGCCATCGGGCCGGACTACGTGGAGCAGGCATTCCTTGCCGCAAGGGAAGTGCTCGATGACCATCAGGATTGGAACATCAAGCTGTACTACAACGATTACAATGATGATAATCAGAACAAAGCAACGGCTATCTACAACATGGTAAAAGATATTAACGATCGTTACGCCGCAGCCCACAACGGCAAGCTGCTGATCGACGGTATCGGAATGCAGGGGCATTACAACATCAACACCAATCCGGAGAACGTAAAGCTTTCCTTGGAGAAATTTATATCTCTGGGCGTTGAAGTCAGCGTAAGCGAGCTTGACGTTACGGCAGGAACCAACTACACGCTTCCTGAAAATCTGTCTACAGCTCAGGCCTATCTGTACGCCCAGTTGTTCAAGCTTTACAAGGAGCATGCGGATCATATCGCGCGCGTAACGTTCTGGGGCATGGACGATAACACGAGCTGGAGAGCCGAGAACAACCCGCTTCTGTTCGACAAGAACCTGCAGGCTAAACCGGCCTACTACGGCGTCATTGACCCGGACAAATACATCAAAGATCATGCGCCTCAAGCAAAGGATGCCAACCAGGCAGAAGCCCAATACGGTACGCCGGTAATTGACGGCACCGTAGATTCCGTATGGAGCAAAGCACAGTCTATCCCGGTCAATCGTTACCAGATGGCTTGGCAGGGTGCAACCGGTACGGCCAAAGCGCTCTGGGACGATCAGAACCTGTACGTGCTCGTACAAGTCAGCGACACTCAGCTCAACAAGGCTAACAACAACGCATGGGAACAGGATTCCGTCGAGGTCTTCCTGGACCAAAACAATGGAAAAACGACCTTCTATCAAAGCGATGACGGACAATACCGCGTTAACTTTGACAACGAAACTTCGTTTAGTCCGCCAAGCATTGCAGCCGGCTTCGAGTCTCAAACCAAGAAAACGGCTAACAGCTACACCGTTGAGCTGAAAATTCCTCTGACGGCCGTAACGCCTGCCAATCAGAAGAAGCTTGGCTTCGACGTACAAATCAATGACGCAACGGACGGTGCTCGCACCAGCGTTGCCGCATGGAATGACACGACCGGCAACGGTTACCAGGATACATCGGTATACGGCGAGCTTACGCTGGCTGGCAAAAGCACCGGCGGAACCGACACTAGCGGCTCCTTACCGCAAACCGGCAATGTGGTGAAAAACCCTGACGGCTCCACAACGCTGAAGCCTGAAGTCCAAACAACTAACGGCAATGCCGTTGGCACGGTTACCGGCGACGACCTGAAAAAGGCGCTCGAGCAGGCGACTCCGGCGGCAGGCGGCAAGAAGCAAGTCGTCATCGACGTGCCGCTGCAGGCAAATGCGGCTTCGTATGCTGTTCAACTGCCGACACAAAGCTTAAAGAACCAAGACGGATACCAGCTGACGGCCAAAATCGCCAACGCTTTTATCCAAATTCCAAGCAATATGCTGGCGAACACGAATGTGACTACGGATCAAGTTTCCATCCGGGTAGCGAAGGCTTCACTGGATAACGTGGATACCGCGACCCGCGAGTTGATCGGCAACCGTCCGGTTATCGACCTCAGCCTTGTTGCGAGCGGCAATGTAATCGCGTGGAACAACCCTGCCGCGCCTGTAACGGTTGCTATTCCTTACACGCCAACTGCCGAAGAGCTCAAGCATCCGGAGCATATCGTGATCTGGTATATCGATGGCAGCGGCAAAGCAACTCCGGTACCAAACAGCAGATATGACGCGAAGCTTGGAGCAGTCGTTTTCCAAACGACGCATTTCAGCACTTATGCAGCCGTATCCGTCTTCAAAACGTTTGGCGACCTGGCAAATGTATCTTGGGCCAAAGAAGCGATTGACGCTATGGCCTCCCGCGGCGTGATCAAAGGCACTGGAGAGAACACCTTCTCCCCTGCTGCTTCCATTAAGCGGGCTGACTTTATCGCTCTTCTGGTAAGAGCGCTTGAACTCCATGGCACCGGAACTACGAATGTCGCCATGTTCAGCGATGTGCCGGCCAACGCTTATTACTATAATGAGCTGGCTGTTGCGAAGCAGCTGGGCATCGCGACCGGCTTTGAGGATAATACGTTCAAACCAGACAGCAGCATTTCCCGTCAAGACATGATGGTGCTGACTACTCGTGCTCTTGCTATACTCGGCAAGCAGCTGCCGGCAGGCGGCTCCCTGAACGCATTCTCCGACGCAGCAAGTGTTGCGGGCTATGCGCAAGACAGCGTAGCAGCGCTTGTAAAAGCCGGCGTTGTTCAAGGCAGCGGCAGCAAGCTTGCTCCGCAAGACCAGCTGACACGCGCGGAAGCAGCGGTTATTCTGTACCGCATCTGGAAGCTGCAATAAAAACAGGGATAAAAATCGAAGGAGGGGCAGCCTGCCCCCTCCTTCTCTACTTTCAGACTGCTCTAAATTGAAAATTGTCCAGGGTAAAAATACCTTCGGAAGAATAGGTAACTTTCGCATCTACCTCGCCAATATACTGAGGCTCCGCAACACCCTCTATTGCCAGACCGATAGCTACAACTAATTTCAACCCTTGTTCTGCCGCTTCAAAACGTACAATTCCGCCATATCCAAGCTGATTACCGATTTTCTCTTCCCCATATTCCTTTTGATACTCAGCAAGCTTTACTTCATAGGATTGACCGCCAAGGACAATCTGTCCGAACAGCTCCTTGTTTTTTATGGACTTTTTGAATTGAATTTCCGTTGCAAGCTTTTTCATATAGTCATTCTGCGCAAAGATGTAGTCCTGCAGTTTTTGGCCAACGCGAGCCCCAGCAGATTGATATTCAACAACGTGAAGCTCATAGAGGCTGATACCCGTTCCCGATCCAACATTAAGAATAACAGCTAGCTCCTGTTCCCCGTCCCCGTCAAAATCATACACCTTTAGCTCTGGCATTATTCCTCTTGGCGTTGTAGGAATCCAACTCATCTCATGCTCATTACCCTCTATTTGCAGTCTTACCGTGTCATCTGTTCCAGCATACAGAAAAATATGGTGTTCAGGCAGCGATGCAAGCGGAGCTCCAGCTGTCTCATCTGCTGCTGAAGAAGAATAAGCGGCTTCCTTTTCAAATGAACAGCCTGTAAATAATAATGAAGCCGCCGCTAACCCCATAAGGAGTTGGCATGCGCTAGTTTTACGCTTCGGCAAAATCGAATTCCCTCGTCTCTGTTCGTATTCTTTGCAATTACTAACTATTAGACTTCCGAATAGATCCAAAAGTTTCCTCCATTTGGCATTTATTTGTCTGGACAAAAAAAAGGAAGAAGGAGGGGTATGTTACACCTCTTTCTTCCTTTACTCAGTCTATTATTTCTTCCAACTTGCGATCAGCGCTGCCGCATCGGCATTTAATACGGCTTTGGCTTGTGCCGTAAGGTCGCCGCTTTTCGCCTTATCCAGCTGCTTCATGAAGTCCTGCATCTGCTTGATCGCCTGATCGCGATGTCCTTTGTCCAAGTGATGCTGCGCCTGCTTTAGACTCGCCGAAAGCTGAGAAGCAAGAGACTTGCCGACCTCGCCCGAAGCTTGGTACCGTTCAACCAGCTTGCTCATGCTTCCGGTACTTGTCTTCACCTGAATCTGAATCGTCTTCTGAAGCTTGTTCCCTGCCGCATCCTCCACGGCTACAACGACAGCTTTCGCTCCCAAAAGACCGGCGAGCTCAATGCTAAGCTTTGTTCCGTCATACGTTTTACCGTCAAAAGTAAGGCTGGCCGAACGGACCGTCGTCTTGCCGTCTCCGGCCTGGAAGCTTAAGTACCCATCATCCTCGAGCACGGCGCCTTCCGCAAGCTTCGATCCGTTAGCCGTCAAAGAATAGACGGGCACTGCCGGGATTTCCACTGTAATACCCGCTGACACGTTGCCCGACTTATCTGCCGCGCTGATCACCAGCGTATAGCTTTGGTCCGTTTCGATTCCGCTCAGCACAGCCGACTGAACGCCCCGCTTCACTTCCGCAGTTTCGCCAACTTGCTGGCCACTCTGAAGCAGCTTAAGCCGCACGACATCTCCGTCCAGCGCATAAGGTCCGTCCCACTGCACGGTCAGCTTGCTATTGTCGCGCGTGAACCGGACATTCTCGACCTCTCCCGGCGGAACCCCGTCATCAACCGGATCTGGCGGCAAGGTTGGGGCGGTAAAGACGGATGCATCGCCAAAAGTAAATTTATCGAGGTTGTACAGCCAGTCATTCCCCTTGAACAACAGGTAGACCAGATGCTTGCCCGTAACCGGAGCCGCAGCCGCAATCGAACCGTCAAAGACCTGGAACGTCTGCCAGCCGCCCGTGCCGCTTACCTTAGCCGTGGCAATGACAGGTCCGTTAATGCCGTCAATTCTAGCCTCAATCGTTCCGCCGCTTGTTGCGCTTGCCGCCTGAACGTGGAACTGCGTTGGACCAACATCGCCAAAATCAACATAATTGTACATCGCATACGGGTTATTCGGGCCGTATACGCCAGCCAGATAAGTCTGGTTGCCGCCATTCTCCGTGCCCACGTTTACGCTGTTCGTGAAATTTTCAGCCTCCAGCTTGCCGTAAGCATCCCTTGCCGTGCCTTTAATCTGCGAGAAGGTGAACCAGTCGAGGTTGCAAGGATAGTCGCTGCCATCCGCCCCATGGAAAATGAGATACACATCATGAACGCCAACAGCCAGCGAATCATCGATAATAGAGGTTACATCCACCCATTTATTCCAGCTGCCCATGGCGGGGACCTCGATTACGCCGGCCGTTGGACCGTCAAGACCGTCCAGCTTCACTTCAATCGAACCGCCTTGATTGCCGCTGGCGATATGAACCGTTACGCCTGCCGCTCCCGAGCCAAAATCAATATCCTTATAAGACGCGTACGCATTATTGTGAATGCCGTCCGCAAATTGTCCGGAGGAATTAACGCTGAGTCCATTGCTGCTCGCAAAATTCTCAGCCTGCAGCTTCGCGTAAGCATCCGTCCGGGTTGGGTCGGTCTTCGTAAATTTGAACCAGTTCAGGTTAAACAGATACGAGTCATTCGTCTTTTTGAATACCAGATACACATCGTGTTTACCGGTCACATTGCTCGTATTCCCTTGATCATCCTTCAGCACCGTAACGGCATCAATAAAGTTGTTCCAGCCTCCAGTACCTTCGACGTTCAGAGTTCCTACCTTCGGACCGTCCAAAGCATCCAGCCTAACCTCGATTTTACCGCCGCCCGTGCCGCTTGAAGCCCTAGCAATGAAACCGCTTGCACCTTGTCCCGAGCCAAAATCCACGTTTTTATAAGCCGCATAATAGCCGTCCTGAATACCGCCTAGTTGCATCGAGCCTTCGATGCTGCCCTCCATGCCCGGGCCGTTTACGATATTAAAGCTTTCCGCCTCGACCTTGTTATACGGATTTTTAACGGCATACTCCAGCTGCTCCGCATCCTGCGGCTCCAAAGAGGTGAGCGCTTGTACGGCCGCTGCCGAGCTCCACGACTCGAAGGTACCGGACAGCTGCTGGCCTGCCCAGTTGCTGTCGACCAGATTGGCCGCGTTGCGATTGTTCCAAGCCATATCCGTATTAAACGCCAGCCACTCGTTATAGCTCTCCGCGAAGGTTTTGTACATGCTCTCGCTGCTGGCATTAACAACTTTCTGCAGATAGCCGAGGTTACGCATCAGAATGGTTTTGCCGCCCTTCAGATCCCCGTTCGGTCCTTCGTATCGCAGCAGCCCGTTGGCATCGACCAGTCTCTCCTTTGTAAAGGTTGCCCCCTTGAGCGCATCGTCCAAATAAACCTTGTCTCCCGTAATCTGATAGAGACCTACGGCTGCGCCGATAAACGTGCCTTGATTATAGTGGGTCGCATCCGGAACCGGCCCTTTTTGCGTTTCAATCCGGTCAAATACTTTGCCGTTGCCGTCCGTCAGCATCGTTTTGCCCCAACGATAGATCTTTGAAGCGGCATCCAGGTAGTGAGCATTGCCAGTCGCGTTATACAGGAATACCGCGGCTTCCGCGGCAGGGAAGTTAATGCAGGCATTTTTCGTCGTACGGTCATCGCTCTTCCACCAAATGCCGCCGCCCGCAAACCCGTCATCCCATTGGGTATCGTACACATAGTTAAAATAATATTCCGCTCTCTCGAGATACTTCGCGTCATTCGTAATCTGATAGGCTCTTGTGCTAGCCATCGCCCACCACATAATGTCATCGTTAAACGTGTTGTTAGTCCAATCCTGGCCATACTTCGCTACCGCGCCGTCGAACACGTCGTCAATCTGGGTGCGCAGCTTCGCCTTCAGCTCCGGATCCGTTGCCTCCTGATAAGCATCCATCACCAGCTCCCACAGCTCGGCCTCCACCCAAAAGTCCTGATACCCGTCATGCTTGGAGGTTTTCCAGAAGTACTTCGCACTCGCATCCCAGAACGCGTTATTGTAGGCTTCAATCGCGGTCTTCGCGTCTGCCGCCTCAAAGGCATGGGCACGGGGTGTTCCGTTTGGAATCAAGGGACTAACAGAGAGTGCAAGAGCAATAGGCAATACGATAAGCTTTGACCTTCTTCTTGTCTTACCGGTCACAAACATCCCTCCTGAAAAAATATGAATTGGCAAAAGAAAAGCCGATTCGCATGCGGGTATACGATCGGCTTCAGTCACCTAATAATATAAAATCAGGTCAATATTATGTCAATATATCATATTTAATTAAATCCTTTAGACTACTTATTATTAGTATAACATGTTATAACATTTATGAAGAAAGAACTACTTACCACCGAATTTGTCGAATTAAGGAGAGCATCTCCTTCAGCTCGTTTTCGGCTAACGGCCACCCCAACATCTCCTGCTGCAGACGCTCCAGATTGAGGAACCCCTTCGCTACTCCGTTCAGCCTTGCGGCCAAGGTGGATCTCTCCAGCTCCTCCTCTGACGAATACAAAGACTTCAGCTTCTCCACAGCATCCGGGAACCGCTTTAAATAATATTTCTGATGCCTGGATTCAGCGGGATAAAAAGCCTTAAAGGGCGCCAGCTCCGTATCCAAAATGCCCTTCGCGTCCTCCATACGGCTCTTCATCCTCCGGAAAGCCTCCGCCTGGTCCTCATTCCGATAGAGCAGCAAAGATTGATATTGCATGTCCTTATAACCGTTGATGTTATAGGGATTATGGTTGTTCCAGAATACCTCCAGCAACTCGTCATAGGAAACAAGGGCAGGGTCGAACCCAGCTCAACCGTCTCGGTATGATCGCCCATGCCGCGGTAGGTCGGCTCTGCCGTTGTTCCCCCGGCAAATCCCACGCGTGTCCCGATCACGCCTGGAACCGCGCCGAACAAAGCTTCCGGGCTCCAGTAACAGCCCATGCCAAGCGTTATCGTTTTCTCCGCTTTATTCTCGTTCATCTTGTCCCCTCCACTGCCTAAGGAATTGCTTCGATACATTATAATTTCCGTAAACGGTTTATCTCAAGCAGGAACGGTAACGCTATGAGAAGAAAAAAGTAGGAAGTCCAAAATTGGGAGGGTTATTATGGGAAGAGTCGTTCATTTCGAAGTTCATGTCGATGACATGGAGCGTGCAAAGAAGTTTTACGGCGAGGTATTCGGCTGGACATTCGAGGATTGGAGCGGATACGCGGGTATGCCCTATTTCGGAGCTACTACGGGCGATGCCAATGCGATGGGGATTAACGGAGCGCTGATGAAGCGCATGGGTCCTCCTCCACAGCCGGGACAACCGGTAAGCGGCTTTGCATGCACGATGGGCGTGGAGGACTACGATGCGACGGAGGCAAAAATTCTTAGTCTTGGCGGCCAGGTAGCCCTGCCGAAATACGCGCTGCCGGGTATGGCTTGGCAAGGCTATTACATCGATACCGAAGGTAATGTGATTGGCATTCATCAGCCGGATGAAAACGCGAAATAAGCTTACGGCTCACAAAAAGCCCAGCCGCGCAAGGTTGGGCTTTTATGCGTAAAAACAGCAATTTAAATGAGGGATAATGATGTCAGATTTTCTGGTTAAAGGAATTTTGTTTGATAAAGACGGTACCTTGATTCAATTCCATTCGTTCTGGGTACCGATTGCGGAGGAATTTACGGATCACTTGTTATCCAGTATGGATGCGAATGAGCCAACATCCGGTTTAAAAGAAACGCTGCTCGAGTCCATTGGACTCGGCGCGGACGGGAAGGTAGATTCGAAGGGGTATCTGGCTGGGGGCACAACCGCGGATATTGCCGGGGCTTACTTAAAGGTACTTTCCGAGTATGGTTATGGGCCGGAACAAACGGCAGGACTGCATGAATGGATGACGGACGAGATTTACAGGCTCACCCAATCCCATCGCGACCAGCTGCTGCCTACGGCGGATTTGGAGAACGTGCTGCCACGACTGAGGGATAAAGGATTGAAGCTCGGAATCGCTACGGCCGACGATTATGAATCGACCCTCTTTTTCCTGAACAAATATGGAATTGCGCACTACTTTGATTTTATTGGCACCTCGGACCGTTACGAGAAAAAACCAAGCCCCGTCATGATGAACGAATTTTGCGCCATGACCGGACTGCAGCCAAGCGAAGTCGCCATCGTTGGCGATACGTTAACCGATATGAGATTCGCCCAGCATTCGAAGGCCGGACTTGCCATTGGCGTTCTATCCGGCACAAGCCAGCGGGAAGAGCTCGCTCCCTATGCCGGACTCATCCTGCCGTCCGTTGGCGACCTGATTGATAAGCATGACCAATTGGCCTGGCATGTAGCCCGCCAATAATAGCCCCATAACAACAAGAAGACCCTCGATCCGTTAGGCTCGGGGGTCTTCTTAATGAAGGTCAATACCAGACCAAATCTTTATCCGGCGGCAAAACGGAAAATCCCGCTAAAAAACTGGATAAACCCCGTAATTGAGCTGTCAACCTTTTTGTTATATGATAAGAGGGGTTCAGGCGGCTTAGGCCCGCTAAAGACACATTTTCATTGCGATAAGAGAGGAATATTACCTAATATGAATCCTAAACAATTGAACTATACAATGCCGGCCGAATGGACGGCGCATGAGCGTACATTCATCTCTTGGCCGGTACAAGCTTCGATGGTCTATCCGGAGCATTACGAGCAGGTAAGCGCGGGTTATGCCGAGCTTGTTACCGCAATCGCGGAATTCGAACCGATTACGGTTGTTGTAAACCCGGCAGATCTGGAGAAGGTCAGCGCCCTGTTCGCAGGCAATGATGCGGTCGAATGTCTGCCCATTGAGCATAACGATGCTTGGCTGCGCGACAACGGCCCAACGTTTGTCGTGAATCCCGAAGGCGAGCTGGCGGGCGTGAACTGGAAGTTCAACGCTTGGGGCGGCAAATATTCGCCATGGGATCTGGACGATGCCGTTGCACCGCAAATTTTGAAGCATGTTGACGTGAAGCAATTCGATGCTCCGCTCGTCATGGAAGGCGGTTCTATCCATACCGATGGCGAAGGCACGCTTCTGACCACCGAGGAATGCCTGCTTAATACGAACCGCAATCCGGAGCTCAGCCGCGAGCAAATCGAAGGTTACGTCAAAGAATTCGTTAACGTGGACACGATCGTATGGCTGAAGCGCGGCCTGAGCGGCGACGAGACCGACGGCCATGTC
Organism: Paenibacillus sp. MMO-177; assembly: GCF_037147795.1. Lineage (NCBI taxonomy): Bacteria > Bacillati > Bacillota > Bacilli > Caryophanales > Paenibacillaceae > Paenibacillus > Paenibacillus sp. MMO-177. The sequence continues at coordinate 154,924 of NZ_JBBCUR010000009.1, forward strand.
GACAACATCGCTTGCTTCGCGGCTCCGGGCAAAGTTATTCTGCAGGTTTGCAACGATCCTTCCGACGAGAATTACGCGATCACGGAAGAGAATCGCCGTATCCTGAGCGAAGCGGTGGATGCCAAAGGCCGCAAGCTCGAGATTATCGAAATCGAGCAGCCGCCTTACGCGGAGTACGAGGACACTCGTTTGACGCTGAGCTACCTGAACTTCTATTTTGTTAACGGCGGCATTATCCTGCCTATATTCGGCGGCGCGGCTGCGGAAGCCGACCGCAAGGCTATTGAAACCCTGCAGGCGGCATTCCCCGATCACCGCATTCGTCCGATCGACGGCATGGCGGTTATCCGCGAAGGCGGCAACGTACACTGCACAACGCAACAAATGCCTGCTCGCCGGGCGTAATATACGTGTCACAAGGAAAACTTACGAAGCAAGTTTCGCTTCGCAAAACTTTTCAGGAGGTACGCCATTCATGAGAACGGTCAAAGTAGCAGCCACGCAAATGAGCTGCACATCGAATATAGAAGAAAACATCCGCAAAGCGGAGGCGCTCGTACGCGAAGCGGCGGCACAAGGCGCGCAAATCATATTGCTTCAGGAGCTGTTCGAGACACCTTATTTCTGCCAGAAGGAAAAGGCGGATTATTACGTCTATGCAACCGAGCTGGAGGAAAACAAAGCGGTCAACCACTTCCGCGGCATCGCCAAGGAGCTTGGCGTCGTGCTTCCGATCAGCTTTTATGAGAAGAAGAACTGGGCACGCTACAACTCGCTTGCCGTTATTGATGCTGACGGCGAAGTGCTTGGCAAATACCGCAAGAGCCATATTCCCGACGGTCCGGGTTATGAAGAGAAGTTCTATTTCAATCCCGGAGACACGGGCTTCAAAGTATGGAAAACGAAATATGCCACGATCGGCGTTGGCGTATGCTGGGATCAATGGTATCCGGAAGCGGCGCGCAGCATGGCGCTTATGGGCGCGGAGCTGCTCTTCTACCCGACGGCTATCGGATCGGAGCCGCAAGACGGCAGCATCGACTCGAAGGATCATTGGCAAATGTGCATGAGAGGCCATGCCGCATGCAACCTGATGCCGGTTATCGCATCCAACCGTATCGGCGAAGAAGTTGACGAGGACTCGTCGATCAACTTCTATGGTTCGTCGTTCATTGCCGGCCCTCAAGGCAATCTGATTGCCGAAGCCGGCCGCGACGAGCATGGCGTGCTTGTTGCCGAATTCGATCTCGACCAGCTGGAATCGCAGCGCATCGAGTGGGGCATCTTCCGCGACCGCCGTCCGGATCTGTATGGCGTAATCGCTTCGTATGACGGAGAAATCCGGATTAAATAGCCGTATGAAAAAAAGGACCCTCGGGCTAAACTAAGTTAGCCTGAGGATCCTTTTCTTTTTATCCGCCTTGATTCGCGCGGATCCCATCGAATACTGCTGTTACCAGCTGCCGTACATAAGCTTCCGTTAACTCTTCGCCGGTTATCATCAAGCGGTAGAAAAACGGTCCGTAGATGAGGTCGATAACTAGACCGATATCCAAATCTTTTTCCAATTCCCCGCGCTGAATGCCTCGCTCGAGGAGGCCTCTCGCTTCCAATCGGCGAGGCTTGAAATACCGGGTCCGGTAGGCTTCCGCCAATCCTTCGTCGAACTGCCCCTGGCCGACCAGTTCCCTAATCACTCTGCCCTCCGGGCTTGTTAAGAAACGGACTACATTCGATGCGTGAATGAGAACGTCGCTAAACACGGCACCCGTATCGGGCACGGGAAGTCTAGCCGACGCGGCAAACAGGAATCCATCCATAACGACGGCCGCCTTGTTCGGCCACCATTTATATATCGTCGCTTTGCTTACCTTGGCGCGCTCGGCGATTTTTTCCACGGTGACCATTTCAAAGCCGCTTTCCAATAACAGATCATAAGAAGCGGTAAGAATCGCATTTTGCGTTTCCACATTACGCGGCCGCCCTCTTTTTGCTTCCACCGGAACCATCCCTTTCAACGGTTTGAGTCTGGACTGGGAGATTAGAAACGATACGTTCAGTATACAAAAAAAGACGCCGAAAGAGAAATCATTTCACCTATTTACAAAACTGAACGTTCAGTATATTATTTAATCAGTAATTAGTGAACCCGGCGTTCAGTAATTAAAATTTCAAACAAGGAGTGGTACTTATGACTGCTTCAAATGGGCAAACGCTCGAGAAAAATATTCCTGCATGGTTAACGATACTGCTCGCAACCGCATGCGGCATGATTGCTGCCAATCTGTACTATGCACAGCCCCTGGTCGGATTAATCAGCTCCTCCCTCGGTCTGTCCGCCGGCAGCGCCGGTCTGATTGTAACGCTGACCCAAATCGGATACGTTTTGGGACTCCTGTTTATCGTACCGATGGGCGATATCGTGGAAAATCGCAAGCTGGTTGTCACCGCCTTGCTCCTTACCGCTGCTGCGCTGGTCACCGCAGCGCTGGCGAAACAACCGTTTCTTTTCCTAGCCGCTACCCTTGTCATTGGCTTAGGTTCGGTTGCCGCCCAAGTACTCGTCCCCTTCGCCTCCTACCTTGCATCCGATGCTTCACGCGGACGCGTCGTTGGAAACGTCATGAGTGGTCTACTGCTCGGCATTATGCTCGCAAGACCAATATCAAGCCTTGTTGCGGACTTCTTCGGCTGGCATGCCATCTTTGCGATTTCCGCCGCAGCGATTGTTATTCTAGCCATTGTTCTGGCTAAAGTACTGCCGGTTAGAAAACCAACGGCAGCCACGAGCTATACGACGCTGCTTGGTTCCATGTGGCGACTGCTGCCGACCACGCCGATTCTGCGCCGCCGAGCTTTTTATCACGCAACGCTGTTTGCGGCGTTCAGCTTGTTCTGGACCACCGTGCCGCAGCTCCTGGCCAGCCCTAAATTCCATTTCTCGCAGACGGCTATTGCCCTCTATGCGCTCGTGGGAGTTGCAGGCGCCGTTGCGGCGCCGCTCGCCGGCCGTCTGGCTGACCGCGGCTGGACCAGACCCGCAACCGCAATTGCCCTTATAACCGTTATCGTCTCCGTGCTTCTGCCTCTTCTGATTCAGACCAGCTCGCCTGTGGGCGTGGTTGTTCTCGTTATCGCCGCTATACTGCTCGACGCTGGAGTGTCGGCCAATCTCGTACTCAGCCAGCGCTCGATCTTCTCGCTTGGCGCGGATATCCGCAGCAGGCTAAACGGGTTGTTCATGGCAATCTTCTTCTTTGGCGGAGCTATCGGATCGGCTGCCGGAGGATGGGCTTACGCAACAGGCGGATGGAGCACGGCGTTGTGGATTGGAATCGCATTTCCGACCCTTGCCCTGCTGTACTTCGCTACGGAACGGAAATAAGTATTAAGCAGTCAGGCTCTGAAGCCTGGCTGCTTTTTTGTGGTGTCTTAAAGGATATTCTTAACATGCAAAGGGAAATCTACCTTCAGGACTGGATTGGATACGGAAGGGGGTTCCCCCGTGGTTATCATTATTTTTATTCTTTACGCGTGGTTCTGCATTCAAGTGCTGATGAATTTGCGCCTTAAGCTTCCGCTTGCGGTCAACTTCCTTTTATTTATGGCCATTGAAGTCGTGCTTACGAACAAGCTGACCATTAGCGGCCACAACCTTAACTCTTTCCAAATCAATCAGAACATCCCGCATTTTATCGCTTTGATTCTGCATAATGACTTCACCATAACGTTTATCCTGCTTGCTTTTGCAAACGTTTTTCTCTTATCGTCAAAAACCAGCGTAAGGATCGGTATAACCGTCTACGCGTATGGCTTACAACTGCTGCTCGGCATGGAACTGCGCCGGAATCAGGTTCTTATTTATAAAGAATGGAACTACCTCAATGAGTCCCTGATGATTCTCCTGGTTCTGGCATACACCTTATTATGCGGGAAGATCTTTCAGTGGATGGCTTCAAAAGAAGGATGGATTCGATAATGAAATCAGTCATTTATGACCATCATTTCAATAGTAATGAGCTGTATGTTATCGCTCTGATGACAGTAGGCTTCACCGTGTATAGGCTGCTGCCAAGAACGCTATCTCCCTTGCAGACCATCTTTAATATGCTTATCAGCGTGACATTGGGGCTCATTTTTGACCATACGATTGCCGTGCCTCCATTCGATCTGTACGATGTTGGCGATAGTTCAAGCTATGAGTTTTTTGATTTAATCTCTTATCTGATGTATGCCCCTTACGGGTACTTGTTTGTCTACGGCTTTGAGCGTTTCCGGATCTCTGGAATCATAACAATCGGCTATATTCTCGGATGGGCGGCCATCTCTCTCTTGTTCGAATGGCTTGGATTCAAGGTCGGCGTGTTCCATTATAAACACGGCTATCAAATCCTCTACTCCATCCCCATCTACCTGGTCGTGCTGAGCTTTCAGCTGGCGTTGTACCGTGCGGCTTTTTCAAACCATCGATGGCAGAGACAGTGAGATAGCAAAAAAGAACCACATCCCCATCGGGATGTGGTTCTTGGTTTATTTCGCTTTACTCCTTCACGGCGCCCAGCATAATACCGGATACGAAGTATTTCTGCAGGAATGGATAAACGACCAGCATCGGCACCATGGCGATAAATACCTTGGCTGAGTTAAGCGTCCGGTTAGACAGCTCGGACAGCTTCTTGTACTGTTCCGGCGTCAAGTTCGTGCCTACCGGAATGTTGACGACAAGCTGCTGAATATAGGTCTGAAGCGGATAGCTGGATTGCGTATTGCTCAGCACCAATCCGTTAAAGAATTCATTCCAGTGGTATACGCTGATAAAGAGCGCTACGGCAGCAAGCACCGGGATCGAGCATGGGATATAAACCCGGAACAGGACCGACCATGGACCGGCACCGTCAACGACAGCCGCCTCATTCAGCTCCTTCGGCAGATTGCGGAAGAAGTTCATGATGAGGATGACGTCGAATACCGGTACCCCTGCGCCTAATACCAACGCCCAGATTGTATCGATCAGGTGATAGTTCTGAATGGTCAGATACCAAGGGATTAATCCGCCGTTAAACAACATGCAGAAGACGAGAATCCACATGAACATATTGCGCGTCTTGAAATCCTTCTTCGGTCTTGCCAGCGGGTAAGCCATTAATACGGTCACCAGCAAGGAGAACGCCGTGCCAAGCACGGTACGCTGGATGGAAATCCAGAATGCGTTAAAGAACATGCTGTCGTTGATAATTTCCTTATACGGCGTCAAGGAGAAGCCGATTGGATAAATCGTTACCAGACCCGCGTTAGCGGCGGCCTTGTCGGAGATGGATACGCAGAAGGTGTACCACAGCGGGTATACGCAGCTAACGAGCAGCAGACCGAGAAGGACGATGTTGGCAATATCAAACGCCCGCGAACCTAACGTTGTATTTCTAACCACGGCAGCGCCCTCCTCTTAGAATATCGTGTAGTCGGCATAACGATATGCCAGACGATAGGATATATAGATCAGTACAAAGCTAATGACCGACTTGAATAAACCAGCCGCCGTCGCCAGCGAGAACTGAAGATTTTGCAAGCCTAGCCGGTATACCCATGTATCCAGAATATCTCCCGTCGAATACACAAGCGGGTTATACAGGTTATATACCTGATCGAAGCCGGCGTTCAGCACGTTGCCGAGACTGAGTACCCCAAGCAGGACTACCGTTGTCGTTAATGCAGGCAGCGTAACATTGCGGATCAGCTGCCAGCGGTTGGCTCCGTCAATAGCGGCCGCTTCGTACAGATTGGGATTGACGCCTGTCAGTGCCGCCAGATAAATGATGGCGTTATAGCCGAACTCCTTCCACACATCCGTACCGATAATCAGCTGCCGGAATATACTCGAATCCGCCATAAACAACTTCGGATCCACGCCGAAATAACCGATAATTGTATTTACAACGCCATAATAGCCGAAGATTCCAATGACAATCGTGGACATGATAACCCACGACAGAAAGTGCGGCAAATAAACGACGGTCTGCACCAGCTTCTTGAAGCGCAAATTGCGAAGCTCGTTGAGCAAGATGGCAAAGACAAGGGGAACAATCAAATTCATCACGATTTTGCCGATAGCGATAATAAAGGTATTCGTAATAACCGTCTTGCTGTCATTCAGCTGGAACATGTACTTAAAGTTTTCAAGCCCGACCCATTCGGATTTGAACAAACCCATTCCCGGATTATAATTCTGAAATGCCATCAGAATCCCGAACATAGGCACAATACTGAACATTACAAGCCAGACCATACCCGGCAGCAGCATCAAATAATAATGCTTCTGATGGCCTAATTTCCTCATAACGGCAAACCTCCTGTCCCTCTAGCAGGATATAAAGCTTGCGAAAAGCACCGAAACGCATGTGCCTTCCGCAAGCTTTACCCATCATTATTTCTTCAAGAGCTCTGCAACTTCCGCCGTGATTTCATCTCCGCCTTGCGCCTTCCAATCCTTCACGAACTTGTCGAAGGAGTCGATAGGCTGCTGGCCAAGGATGATTTTCAGAACGGTCTCGTCTTCCATCTTCTTCAGGTTAGCCCATTTGGTCTCCATCGTTGGCGTCTGGTTGTACGTTACGCTGTAGACTTTCTTGTCGATTGGAGTTGTTGCGAATGGACGGTCCCCGATCAAGAGGGAGTACAAGCGTTGGAAGTCGCCGAAGTTTGCCGTACTGAAGTTGCTTACGCCCAGATCGTCAAACGGAGGCTTCACGACATCTTTCACTTTTTTCGCATCCGCGTACATCAGTTTGTACAAGCTGTTCGGCTTGTTGTAATCCTCCGGATTCGTCTCGCCTTTCAGTACTTTCAGCAGCTCGGTGTACTCGTATTCCGTCTCGTTGGCCGCGGCCATAACGTTGCGGAGCGGATACCAGCCTACGGCAACCGACAGGTCGAAGGTCGCTTCATCGCGCACAAGGGCGTTGTTCATAATCAGAATAGCTTTAACAACGTCCGGCTTGGCATTTTTGCTTATCAAGGTGTAGCTGCTGCCCGTTGTCTTCATATGCGAATTCCACTTGCCGTCATCGGTGAAGACCGGGTAAGCCTGCCAGTTCGCTGTTGGATCATTCTTGAAGGAGTCTCCGTTGCCATAGCCGCCATTCCACCATGGTCCGAAGAAAATACCCGTTTGGTTGGCATTGATCGGATCCCCTACGTTATCGCGGGTGCCCACCTCAGGATCGATAAGTCCTTTTTTGTACCAGTCGGCCAGCAGGGCCAATGTTTTCTTCGTATTCTCCGAGGTTGTTCCGTACGATACCGTTCCGTCCCCATTATCGAGCCAGTAGCCCGGATAAGCATCCATCGCGCCGAAGATCGGGTCAAAACCAGCCATATTGTTAGAGGACACGAGGAAGGTGGAGTACGGGAATGTATTTTTGGATGGGCCGGCAATACCAATCGTTTTATCCCCGCCCATTTTGTTATCCATAAACGCTTTAGCCGTTTTTTCGAGATCAGCTACCGTCTTCGGTACTGGCAGACTCAGCTTATCCAGCCAGTCCTTGCGGATCCACATGACGTGTACGCCGTCGGTGTCCACCGTAATGTTCGGGAGCGACACCATTTTGCCTTTGTAGCTGGCGTTTTCCAAAGCGCGTCCTTCGGTACTGGCCATAATGTCCTTCACCTGCTGGGAGGAATACTGATTGAAAAGATCGCCAATATCGTACAGCAGCCCCGAGCTGGCTGCTTTCGTCATAAAGGAACGGTCGTCGACCACCATACCGTCAGGCAGCTTACCCGATGCGATCGTCAGGCTGACCTTTTGCCTGAAGTCGTTGCCTGTAGCGGCAGTCCAATCCACAATGACGTTAATGTTGTACTTTTCCTTCAGATAACGCGTATATTGGTTGTTGCTTACGCTGTCGCCTTCCGGCAGCGTTTTGTCCGTCGGGTCCACCGCCATACCGATGTGAACATCAACAGGCTTAGGGAATTTGGAGAAGGCGAGGTCATCCCCAGACAAGGCGGGACTCTCGGAGCTGCTTGCGTTAGAACTTGCCTCAGGGCTTGAAGACGCTTTCACATTGTTGTTTGATGAATCATTGGAAGAAGAACATGCTGTCAAGCTTACACCTAGTAATGCAGCAGAAAGCATCAGTGCCATATTCCTTTTCATCTAACCCCTCCTAGAACTCTTCGTTCGTTCCTTGCCTACCCATTGTACAATGAAAGCGCTTAAAAAAAGTCAGACGGATGTGCCCTGTTTTGTGATCAATCAAGAAACGGGGGTAGATATTTGTTCGATTAATTGTAATCAATCTTCCCCCCTGTGAATTGCGCGCGGAACTCGGAAGGCAGGAGACGGGTCTGCTCATAAAAAAGCTGGGAGAAATATTTGGAGTCGTTATAGCCCACGGCATGGGCAACCCATGCGATGGACTGATTCGTCTCGCACAGCAGGCGTTCAGCGGACCTGATCCGCTCTTGCTTCAAATAATCGTTAAACGTTGATCCTGTCAGCCTCTTGAAGCATTGGCAGAAATAGCTTCGGCTCATGTGTACGTGATCGGCGACGTCCTCGGCATGCAGCGTACCCGAAGCCTGCTCGCGAATAAATAGCACCGCCTTCAGAATACTTGTTGTCGTATTGGTAAAATCGGTGGTTGCCGCCACTTGCGCATATACGCGCTTCCTGTAATCCCGCATCCACTCAACCGCCGACATTACGTCATCCGCATCAGAACGAAGCTCCGCATCCAGCTGCAGCTCAGTCTCAAGCTGGGACAGCACGCGCATAAACAATCCTTCCAGACGACGGAAGGACACCTTGGCCCCGGCAGTCTGCTTGCATAACCGCTGGAAGACCGATTCATTAAAGAGCCAGTAGTTGGCGCGCCACTCCTGCTCCAGCCCGCCCCAGCCTTCCTCCTCCTGTGTAAGGACGTTTTGTTCTGAGGCAGGAGAAGACGCGGGCTTCAAGGCCGCCGAGGGCTGACCAGACGCTTCTTGCGCCATCACGCCGGTCATCTGCTGCTGAATTCTTTTCAAAATCTGCTCGTCGTCCTCCGATTCCAGACGCACCTTGGATATATAATCAAGCACGCCCATGCGGTAAGCCGTCTGCACATTCTCGAATTCTTCATGGAACGACAGAATAACGGAACGAAGTCCCGGGAATCTCTGGCGCGTCACCTGAAGCAGCTCCATTCCCGACATGACGGGCATGGACAGGTCGACGAACATAAGATCCACCTCATGCTGCTCCATGAACTCAAGCGCCTTCGCGCCGTTCGCCGCTTCTCCAACGACAACCATGTCGTGATTGGACCAAGGCATAATGGAAATAAAGCCTTTGCGCGCAAGCTTGTCATCGTCAACGATTAATACACGAATCACATGGCTCTCTCCTTTCGTTGTTCGAGAAAAGGAAGGGTTAACGTAACCGTCGTGCCCTGATTTGGCATGCTTTCTATACCCATGCGGGCCTTGTAGCCATAAAAGGATTCCAGCATGGAGCGGACGTAACGCAGTCCGATTCCCCAGCCCGTCTGCTGTTGATCAGGCGTGTCGCGCTGCAGCAGGCCCAGCGTTTCCTGGCTAAGCCCCTTGCCATCGTCGCGGATCATAATGCGCACCATTTGCGTCGCCTCATCCGGCGAAACGCTGATTTCGAGCATACCGTTGTCATCGAGGCCGTGACAGACGGCATTTTCCACGATAGGCTGCAGGATAAATCTTGCGACGGGGCTATCCAGGTAAGTCCCTTCGGCAACATTCAGCTTCACTTCAAAATCATGCCGCATCTGCTGCAGCTCGAGATAGGTTCTCATGACCTGAATTTCTGATCGGAAGGTCGCTTTTTCCTCGGATTTGCCCAGATTATAGTTCAATAAAATAATCAACGAGGAGATAAATTTCTCGATTTCCTCCTGCTTATGCATAACCGCCAGCCAGCGCACCGAATTAAGCGTATTCATCAAAAAATGCGGGTTGATCTGGTAAGCGAGCTTTTCGATCTCCAGCTGATGCCGGCGCTTTTCCTTCTGCTCCACATCCATGATGAGCTGCTGAATCTGGCGCTTCATAATGTTGAACTGGTCGAAAATCCGGTCGAATTCGTCGATCCCCGTATGATACTGCGTGGTACCCATGTATCCTTTGCCGAACGTCCTCATCTCCTTCTCGATCAACCGGAACGGCCGGTTAATGAGCCGCCGCAATACAAGCGTAAGCATAAACATCATCAGGAGAGCGATCGCGAGGATCCAATACATATGATTTTTCCACGTATAAAGCTCATGGTTGTAATAGGAGACGGGAAGAAGCAGCGTAATGTCATAGCCGTAATCACCCGTCATTCGATTCCACACATAATCATCCGTTGTGCCGGATTGCCCCTTAAGCCCAAGATGCTGGCCCGCTTCAAATGCGGTTGCATTGCTGCTATAGGTTACATAGCCTGCGGGATCAGTAAATACAAGCGTGTATGGCATTTTTAAACTTTCCGTTACCGAGCTCATATCCGTCGGAATATCGGTCTTTGCTTCCACATAGACGACAAGCTTGGTTCCGTCCGAAAAGGTAACTTCCCGGGTTACCGAGACGACCAGATCATCGCTGAACCGGCATAAGGATTTATGCGGGGACTGGTATCTCAGCTCCCCCATACCGGCCACATCCGGCAAGGATTCAAGCTTAAAGTCCGCGCGCACCGGCAAATTCGTTAAAGCGGCTTGTCCGCTTGCGTCGTTATAGTACATCACCAGCTGCATAGCCGGGTTCGAGAACGTAATTAAACCAATGTTATAGGAGATATCGCGGGAGAGAAGACGCTGACTATAAATGTCTGCGGTGGAGACGTACGTCTCCATCAGATGGCCTACCGTGCCTTCAGGTGTCATCTGTTGAGTAACCTGGAGCAGATTATTGTACATTTGGTTCTGCTTTGTCGTTTGCTGGTACAGATCAAATGCCATAGAGGTTTTGATTTTATCGTGCTGCATCGTATAGATTGCATTGTAGGAGACAGATGCCATCAGAATGGCGCAGCCTACAAAGCCAATGGTCAGTAACACCATAATGCGTTTGCGAAGAGAGGAGAACAACAACCGATTACGCAGCATGGACAGAATTCCGGGCTTCTTATGAGCCGTTACTGGTGACTTAAACAAGCGTTTGCCTTGCACCTCCATCACCTCTCAACAAGTATGGAACAACACAATATTCGCTGCTTGATGAGTTTATCCTGCCTGACGGGGAGGAGAGACGTCTGGGAATTATGTCTCATAATAGAAGAAACTGCCCCCAGCGGCCAGGCAGACCGGGGACAGTTCCTTCTTGGAGTCAGGCTTAGGTATTAACGTCGACGATTTTAACCGTTAAATTGACAATTCTATACAGCCGAGTCGCCATATCGTAGTATTGCTTGAAGTCCGGAATAAAGCTTGAGGCCGTCTTCGCAACCATGACCTTGAGGATGGTAAAGCCGATAACATCCCGGTACACGTCCCACATCGTCTCGAGAACATCGCCGAGATTAAAGCCCGCATATACCATAACTTTGATGGCCGTCAGAAGATCTCTTTCGTGCTCGGTGTACAGAAGCTGCTCGGCGACGTTCGTCAGGCTGACATTCGCATATCGCAATGTGCTCGCCATAACGATCAGCGCGATGTCGTTATCGTTCAGAAACTTGCGGCTCACCGAGTCCAGGGCATCGTAGTAGGCCGTTCTTTCCTGCTTCGAATTCTCCCGAAGAATCGAGTACGTGTTGTCCCATCGATTGCCGTTAGCATACTGGATAGGATCCACCAATTCAACAAGGGAGAGCACTCCCGAATCATGCAGCTCCTTGGCGATTCCCTCAATCGTCCAGTCGGCGACTTGATCCATGTAATAAATGAGCCACCTCGGATAACAATTCGCAGCCATAAGAGCTTTGCCCACTTCGCTGATGGATGTGAATCCTCCGTCGTACAAGTATTGGGCAATCCAGTAGTAGTCCATATTCTTGTAACGGGACATCAGCTTCGCCAGATCGCTGGCGCTGTAGCCTCCTTCCCGAAGGACTTCGATGACAGCCCCCGCCTTGCTGCTACCCGATATCGACAAGTACTGGAAGTAATCGGTTATCTGGTAACCGTTCGCAACCAGGTTGCGAACCATATCCTCATAAGGAAGATCATTCGCATAATTCATAGCTTCCCGTGCGGTTAAGCCCATTCTCTTGAATTTGGAAGCAAGCAAGGACGGCTTTTCGCCAATAGCGCTTATTCCGCCCATGATATTTGGAACGGACCAGTAGCCATAATCCTTCATTGCCAACGCGATCTCTTCCGTCGTCGCATTTGGATTTGCCGTTTTCACGATGTTAAATACTTTGTACGCCAGCATGTTCCATTTGTTCAGAACCAAGACGATATCCTTTGGCGAGGTTACGCCTAGCTGAGCCAACTGGGTCCCCTGCTCCGATTCGGTGCCTTCATTGAGGAGCCCCGTGTTGTAATAGAGGTACCTCACCTGCAGAATGGTTCCATTGTCATAGCCAAGCTGCTGGAGTAAATCGACCAGGTAGCCCGCTGGATTCGCCTCAAGAAGGCCTCGTTGATTCAGTTCAACCGCAATGTCGTATGCAGTCTTGCCGTTGTCCTTCATCCGCTTCAGGTAAGCGAACAACGGATCTGCCCCAAACACGTTGGTTACGGCGGAACGAACCGCTTCGGCCGCAATTCCCCCGCTTGTCATCGCGTCGGTGATCCCTAACGCGTCCAACCTGAACATCACTTTCAAAGCAAGGGCGAGCTGAACATTCGTGAATTTGCCTTTCATCGCATTGACGACCGTGCTCGGCGTAGCCCCATCGCCCGAAATAACTTGCGTGACGTAATAAATACTGTTGTCGCTGTAATAGACCTGGATGACAGCCAGTCCGAGATCGGATCCCGGATAGTACGGAACGAGCAGCTCCATTGCTTCGTCGGCATCCAGATCGTAAACATCCTTCAAGTATTGAACGATGTCCAGAACCTTAACCCCTTGCTCCTTCAGGAACGTAACGGCGCTCTCTTTGGCCGTAATTCGGTAGAGGTCGAGCAGCTGCTTAAGCGTGCCGGAGGACGCGCTGACCGAGCCGTACACCTGCGCGATCGTCTTCTCGATGGCCGATGCCGAATACAAGCCCAGACCGGCTAGAATTTCCTGCGTCTCCGCATACGTCTTGCCGTAGCTCATCTTCATCGTCTCGGCGATATAAGACATCCGGTAACCGCTATTGCCAAGCATCTGCGCTGCCGTGTCCGCCGAATCGAACACCCCTGCCTTCTTGAACGCATCGATCATCGTTCCGTCATAAGCGGCGCCGTATACGCCATTCATGCTATACAAGACGGCCGTACGGTCAAGCAACGGGTTCGCAAGCAGCATTCCGGCCGCCTCGGCAGCCGACTTGCCGTGAAACTCCTTCAAGAATCGGGCGATCTCCAATACGGAATACCTTGCGTTCCACAGATAGTCGATTGCCGCGTTCCATTCGGTAATGCCAGCTTCCTCCAGCGCTTCAGCCGGTGTCAGTGAGTTAGAAGCCCCTCCGGATGCTTGTCCGTATACGTTCCGCACCGTCCATTCGATAATTTCTTTGTTCTCGGAGCCAAGCGCGGTAAGAGCATCGATCGTTGCCTGCGAAGAATTGCCGTAATACGTCATGGAGATTTCCGCTACATCCTGCAGCGAGTACCCCATGGATCGAAGAAGCAGTGCTGCGTCCCCAATGCCGGTAATTCCGCTCTTTCGCAGCAGGGTTTCCGTGCTCTCGGTAATCGGCTTGCCATAATACTCGGCTACGGCAGCCAGGACGTTAGCCGTCGTGAACTTCTTCGACTCAAGCAGTGCATAGGTCGCGTCTCCCGCGCTCAGAGAATAATAGTCTCTGCCCGCCAGCACGATGTCAGGCAAAGCATATTGAAGCTTCAGCATCTCAAGGATGCCGTCGGAGTAATTCGGTTTGCCCATGGCGGTCAGCGTGTCGAGCATCGTCTGCGTCATCGTTTGCCCGTATACGGAAGCCACCGCTATTTGAATATCATCCGAATTATAGAAGCCGCTCAAGGCAGCAGCCGTGTCTCCTGCAGTCAGCCCGTAATAATCTTTGCCTACGCGAACGGCGTCGTTCAACCCGAAGCCCATTTGGCCCAAGAACGTAACCGCGCTTGCCAGGGTGTCGAATCCTTTGGACTTCAGCGAATCAACGATGCTCGTCCTTTGCGGCGTGCCGTATCCGTCAGCGACGGCAGCGACAACATCCGATTGCGAATAATAGGATGTGCTTAGCAGAGCATTTAACGCTTCTCCGGACGACACCCCATAGCCGTCCTTGGCAACCTTGACACTGGTTGCCAGACTGAATGGAGCCTGGTAGATGAAGGAGATCGCTCCGGCGTAGGTATTCGTCCCCGACGATAGAAGAAGCTCGTAGATGACCTTCTCCACCGGAAGCTCGTAAACGGCCGCAACCGCCGTGACGAGAACGTTTTTGGTGCCTCCCATGTTCCTTTGGCTGAAGGCCCATGCCGTCTGGCCGACCGTCCAGTCGAACCGGTCTTTGAACAAGGCGGCAAGCTCCTGGATACCAAAGCCTTCGTAGCGCAAGTAGTCGAGTGCACTCTCCCCGGTCGTAATTCCGGCTGCTTCCAGCATTTCCGCCATCGTTGCGGAAAGGTTCTGCCCATAGAGATTAGCCAGAAGAGCTATGATCTCTTTCTTGTCGTTTGGATACTTCTTAACGAGAAGCGTCGACGCCTCTCCTGCGGTCAAACCGTAGTAATTTTTCAAGCTTCCCGCGATATCCGACATCTTGTAACCGGCATACGACAGGAACTCGATCCCGCTCTCCGGCGTCGTCAGCGAAGCCGACTTCAGAAGCTGGGCAATCGACACCTGCTGCTGGGAATACAGCGATTGAAGCACGCGAATCGTATCTTTGAGCTGAATGACCCCGTAATAACGATACGCTATCGTGATCATGCCCTCCATAACCTCATCAGGCGAGAATCCGGCACCGATAAGGATCGGTCCGATGGTACCGGCATCGCGATAGCTCGGATATCGGGCTAAAATCGTATTCATGACGGAAGTCGCCGTCCCTCCTTGCACACGAAGGGTCTGAATCCATAATTGAATCGCATTGCCTCCGTAAGCCCATGCGACTGCCCGCCCGATATCTTCATCATCCTCGTTCGCCTTGGCAAGCAGCGTTGCTATCGCATCGGCCGAGCCGAGCCCGTATACCTCGCGAAGGACGAGCGCGCGATCCTTCAGAGGATAAGGAGCGAGCCGGACAATAGCATCAGCGGCTGTAACGGCTTTGCTCTTCAAATAAGCGGCAACGTCACCGGCTGCGATTCCGTTCTTGTTGAATGCCACAATCCAATTGTTCAGTCCTAAGCGATCGAATTCAGCCGCTATGTCCTCGAAGGCATAACCCGAATTCTTCAGGGCCGACAAGACATACGGGCTGGCCGCGTTCTTGTCGCGTCCGTACTGCGAGTAATTAAGTTCGAAGTTCGCGTCTACCACGTCCCGAAGGCTGTACGCGCTGGACATGCTTAGTGCGGTGGTAATATCTTGAATCGTAAGCCCCGGGAATAAGTAGAACGAATCCCGGACCGCCGTTACCGCGGAACAAGGGCAGCCGAATTTCGAGAATCCGTTTGACCCTTCCAGATTGACAAAATCTTTAAGCGTCATGCCTAATT
Organism: Paenibacillus sp. MMO-177; assembly: GCF_037147795.1. Taxonomy (NCBI): domain Bacteria; kingdom Bacillati; phylum Bacillota; class Bacilli; order Caryophanales; family Paenibacillaceae; genus Paenibacillus; species Paenibacillus sp. MMO-177. Next base: position 170,655 of record NZ_JBBCUR010000009.1, read on the forward strand.
GGTCTTTAATCGCCTTAGCGATATCGATTTTAGTCCAATAATTTGCTGATACAGCAGCAAGGGTAACGGCGTCCAGCTTAACGCTGTCATCTTTAGCGAATACCGTCCTCAGAGCCGAGATGGCCTCGGATGCCGAAGCAGGCCGGCTATAATCGCTTAGTACAACCTCCATTGCGTCTTTCAACCCAAAGGCCGCACCGCTCCGTAGCTTGGCATTGTATACGCTTTGCAAGGCATCGACGGTCGACACGCCTGCTTGCCTGAACTGCCGGTATACTTCGAAATCGTTGACTCCGTTCTTCATAAAGTAGAACATCAACTCCGAAGGATCGTATCCTCCTGCCAGCATGTACTTGTAAATGCTGCTTCTCGTGCTGTAGTTCAAGCTTGAATCTATCGCGCTTACCGCCGTTGCGACATCCGCGTCGAACTGCTCCCGCAGCAAAGCGGCGCGCTGCTCGTAGGTATATCCGTTTCCTGCGAATTCCGTAAGGATATTGCTTAAAGATGTTCCCGAGGATAACCAGATGTCCTTGACGAGCTGGGCAATCTCCGCATCCGAGCTCCCTTTCATTTTCATAACGCTAATCATCACCCCTGCCCCGTCCGCGGCCGAACGAACGGCTCCTCCGACTTGCTTGGCAGGGTACCCTCTGTCCAGAAGCCCCGAAGCAATCGCTTCGCGAGGGTATTCGTTACGCAAGATCGCATAAGAATCGGTTACGCTGAAGCCGGCTCCGAGGAAGACGTCCAAAGCTTCTCTATCGTTCCCGTAGCTGTACAATTCCGCCAGAGCGGAACCAATCGCCGAGGCATTGAACCCGGCTCGAGAAAGCAGATTGGCATTGCTCACCGCATCCTGGCCATACAGCGACTGCGCGACCGCGGCGATATCGCCTACAGCCAGCCCGCCGTCCGCCATGGCTTGAACCGTATACGGGACATCGAGTCCGTACGCAGTCTTTACGCCGGCGGCAATCTCGCTCGGTTTATAGTTGACGGTCTTCATTAGCGCGGCTGAGCCGCCGCTTGTCTCGTTGAAGATGGACCGGAGAATCTGCGCGGCGTCATTCGCGCTTGTTCCGGCTTTCTTAAGGGCGAGTACCGCATTCCGGCTTGAGAAGCCCATCTGTTGCAGAACCGGCCCGTACTCGAGAGCCGAATATCCCGCTCCTCTCCATTCGGCGACGGCCGTAGCGCCGTCAAATCCGTAAGGATAAATGGTGCGGTAAACATCGTAAACCGTCGATGTGCCGGCATTCATCGAATAGAGCAGCGCGGCAACCTGAGGGCCGTCCAGTTGATATTCTTTGATGACCGCCCTGTAGAGACCTACGCTTTTGAACCCGCCTTCCAGAAGCTTGCGAGCCGCCTCGGACGGAGTCAAGCCATATTGCTCGTGAAGCACTTTCGCCGGATACGATGCCGGGTATTCGAGATCTTCCCTGTACGCGTAACTCTGGATCATGCCCATCAGCGTCGCGACATTCGTCACGCCGATCTCTTCGAAAGGCGCCATATAGGTCAGATTGACCGCGTACACCCGATTCACGCTGCTGGAAGCTACCGTTACGGTCGAATTCTCATCAATAACCTTGCCGTCCCAAGTCAATACGATTTGCTTCTTATCGGTGCCAAGGACGGACAAGACGGAGCTCTGCCATTGCGAATTAATCTTGACCGAGAACACCGATCGCCATTCCGTCCAGGACAACTGCTTGTCGAAGGTAAGCGTAATGCTCTTGCCGTCGGCGCTTGTTACCGCCGTTGTCACTTGCGGAGGAGAGCTCGCATTGTTAACGGCCAGATCTGCTCCAAACTCGTAGCCCGGCTTGCTGAGCTTTAGCGAAAAGCTCTTATTATAGGACAAGGCCGCTTCGATGACATACGTAAGACCGTCGTCTATAGCGGTAACCTTACCCGCATAATCGCTCCCGTTTGCGGAAGAGATCAGCTTTACATCAAGGCCGGCAACCGGCTTCGACAAGCTAATCGTCAATCCGCCTTCATGAATGGAGACGACTTTGGCGCTGACCTGATAAGGAATATAGACATTTGTCGCCGCTCCGAAATGGTAAGCGTACTTGTTAATGCGCAGCGAATACGTCTTGCCCTGCGCCAGCGCCGCCTTAATCGTGAACGTTCCGGCCTCTTTTCCCGGAATAACCGCGCTTACGCGAACCGAATCGCCGTCCGAAGTCAACAGTTCGACATCCGTCGGCGTAAGCTCGATCTCTTTCCGGCTTGTCTCGATCGAGATTCCGCTGTCGGAGACGCCCGTCACCTTGCTGGTCGCATCGATCGGCATTACGAACTTGACCGGAACCTCAAACGCGCGGTCCTTTCCTTCAATCGTAAGCGTGTATTCGACGCCGTAGGCGAGTTCGACTTGCGCCTGGTAACGGGTATTATTGGAATTTAACTGGGCAATCCATCTCACCGGATTAACCGTGCCGTCGCCAGAGACAAGCAATGTCTCCATATTCTGAAGATTCGGGACCGGCTCGCTGAAGGTCACGTCGAAACCGGTAGTCCCGATACCCGAGAGAGCAACTGCAATCATGGTCTGCGGTTTGATCTCAAGCGCCGAACCGAAGTCGACGGTTGACGATGAAATCGCAAGGGTGTATGTCTCCCCGACGGTCAGCCCGGCAATTGCCTTGTACGTCAGCCCATTATCGGAAGTCGTCAGGGATTGGATAACGACCGGGTTGCCATGGGTAACGTTCTTAAGCGAAAGATTGGCTGCCGTCAAATGGTTTACCGCATGATCAAAGCTCAACGTGAAGCCCGTCTGCATGGCGTTCCGTGCGGAGACGCTTGCCGGCTCCTTCACATAGAAGGCTAGCCCGGCACCGAAGTCGTAGCCTACGGCGGCAATGCTGAGGCTATAGGTATGGCCGTAAGGCAATGCCGCCTTCAAGACATAGCCGGAACCGCCGTTAATCGACGCAGCCGAGTCGACCGGAACGCTCCGCCCCTTCTCGTCAATCAGCTTAAAGCTGCTTTCGGGTAAAGGAATCGCCATATTGCCGAAGTTTACCGTAAGGCCATCGGTCGAGACTCGATCATAAGAGAAAGTGACGGGAATCGGCACTTTCGCGGACGCGGATGAGCCAAATTCAAAGCCTGCCGCCGACGCCGTGACCGAATACGTCAAGCCGGGAGTAAGTTTGGCACGGATTCGGTAGGCCTTACCGTCGTTTAATTCCTCGATCCCTTGAATAGAGACCGACTGATGAGAATTGTCCCGAAGCGAGAAGCTGGTTGCAGACAGGCCCTCGATTCCGGGGTTTAACAGGATCGTCATCCCCGATTCGCCGATCTCCGCCATCTCGATCGTTACGGCTCTCGCTAGTTTGGCGGTAAGCTTTTCCCGACCGAAGTCGTAACCCGCGTGGCTTAGAGCTATTGTGTACGTACCGCCGCCGATGAACGGTCCCGCTAACCGATAGGATTGCCCCCCGTCGTAAGATGCCGCGGAAGTGAGCGCAAGCGTCTGTCCGTCGCCGTCTCTGACGATAAAATCTTTGGTCTGAAGGCCGAGGACGGACGGATTAAAGCCAATGTCCACATAGTTCGCCCCCGTCCTCAGCACGATAGGCCTCACGATGGTCGGAACCAGAATCTGAACGGCCCCGCCGAAATCATACCCGTTCTTGGACGGAAGCACCGTAACTGTCTCGGAGCCCCAGAAGCTGGACTCGATTCGGTAGGTGTAGCCCCCGTCCCCGGTTGTTGCGTTGAGTACAGGGAGAGGGGCCTTCTGTCCATTCCTCTTTATCGTAAAGTCGCTTGGCTTCAGATCGGGGACAGCCTGATCGAAGCTTAGGGTGAATGCGTTATTATTGCCGCTCTCCATCCCCTCAAACGTCGTCTTGACGCTTCTGACAGACAACGAAATATTACCGCCGAAGTCGTAACCGATCTTATCGAACCGCAGCATGTAATTCTTGTCCGCTTCCAGCGCCGCATCCAGGTAGAAGGAAAGTCCTCCGTCCGAAGAGTAGAAGGAACGAATGTTGACCTCTTGTCCGTTCTCGTCCACTAATCTCATGTCGCCAGCGTACAAGTAAACCGGCTTGTTGAAAATCATACGGAAGCCCTTCAGAGTCAGCTGGTCGACCGATACCCCATTCGTACTCAGCGAAATGGACTGGTTGGACGCGAATTTGAACGTATACGGCCCTTTGTCCGCAATCGCGACCCGATAGTTTTTGCCGCTTGCGAGCGGCGCCTTTGCATAATAAGTCCAGCCGGAATCCGCCGTCTGCACGGAAGTAACCGCCACCGTGCCTCCCCGGTCATCCGTCACCGTGAAGTCAGACGGCTCAAGTCCTTCGACGCCTGGCCACAGAAGCAGCTTGAACCCGTTCTGGGAGCCGAATACGAAGGCTGACACTTCGATCTTGAAACCTACGGTAAGCGGAGCGAACGTATAGTCGGGATGAGTCACTTTGAGCGTATACGTCTGGTTGATATCAAATGTGCCCGTCAAAACATAGAAGGCGGTTGAGCTGTCATTCTGCGAGACCGTAACGGCAACCTTCTGCCCTTTGCTGTCGTACAGCGCGAATTGATCCGCCGTTAATCCGGTAACGCTGGCATCGATGATAATTTGCGTCTCCGTCGTGCTATGCAATTTAAGCGTCCTGTCCGAAGGAATCGTAAACGAGATTGGAGAGGCCAGCCTGTATTCCTCTCTCGCTAGATTCAGCGTGTAATCGTTGCCCGGATATAATCCTTTAAAAGCAACTTGATAGCTGAGTCCGCCATCCGTCGTCTTCAGCGAGTAATAATCCGTCGGGTATTCGACCCCGCCCTTGGCGATACCTAGCTGCAGCAGTTGCAGCTCCGGAACCTTGGAGCTGAAGGTCACCTTCATGCCTCCCGCCGAAATGGCGCTCAGCGTTGCGGTCACCGTCTTCGTTACGGCGAACGGCACCGGATCGACGCTCATTTTCAGATCGTTTGGCTTGTATTGAAGGGTATACATTTTGCCTTCCGTAAGCTTGCCGGCGATCGTGTAGGTCGAACCGCCGTCATTCGTCGCGACGGATGACATCGTATAGGTCTCGCCAGAACTGCTCTTGACGATGAAATTCGCCTTCGTGAGCCCGGCTGTCGGCGTCTCGAAGCTGATCTTCAAGCCCCATGAGGTCGCTTCAGTTACGGACAGCAGTCCCGGCAGCGTAAAGCTGACCGGCTCCATGGCATAGCTGTCGTGGTTAAGCCGGATCGTATAAGTCAAGCCCGGTCTGAGACCGTTATTGGGCACTCCGATCTCATAGCTGGCCCCGCTATCCGATGACTCGAAGTAGTTGGGCATGATCACTTGCCCGTCCGGATCCGTAATGGACAAGCCAAGGTAGTTCTCGATTTCCGGGAACGCTGGACTGAAACGAAGAATGAGTCGCCCGTTGTTCGTCACGTCCGTTACGGTCCCCTTGATGACCGGCTTGACGCGGAAAGCGATCGACGAATCAAAGACGACGTAATCCTTCTGCAACGAGAGCGTGTAATTCGTATTGGCGGAGAGAGCTGCGCTGACGCGATAAGTAAGCCCGTTATCGTTGGTTGTCAGCTTCATGCCGCCGATCTTGTTGTTTTGTTCGTCCCGGAGATCGAGGTTTGCAGGAAGCAGACCGGCAATGCCGTTCTCGAAAGCCAGGTCGAAGCCCGCCGTCGACACGTTAGAGACCGTTGCAGCTCCTGCATGGATCAGATCGCCCACTTGGAGGTCAACGCCTTCTTCCGGCAGGTGACCGTTCAGCTTCAGGTTGTAATGCCCCGCCGACAGATTCGCGATCAACCGATACGAACCACCTTGGTCGTCCGTTATCGCCGACGCGATGCTTACCGCTTCGCCCGTGTCGGTATTGGTCAGGCTGAAGCTGTTCGCGTCCAGATAATTGACCGGATAGCTCAGCTTCGCCGTAAGGCCGCCGTTCGATATCTGAACGACGGATAGCGTAGCGACCGCCGGAACGCTGACATAGAAGTCGTTCGAGTCCAGATCGGCATCGACGCGGAGGAAGTAATCGCCCGGCGACAGATTCGCCTTGATCTGATACGTTCCTCCTTGGTCTTCCGTCTTTACCGACTGAATCGTTACCGATTCGCCGGATGTCTTCGTCAGATGGAATCCGTAAGTCGTATTAATCAGCACGGAAGGCACAAGCGCCAGCGTAAAACCGGAAGTTGTTACGTTTGAGACGTCGCTTTGGCTGTAGACATGTATCTTCTTCGGCGCGCCGAAATCGTAGCCGTCCGCATGGACCGACACCGTATAATCGTTGCCGCCGGAGCCGCCGAAGGAAACGATATACATCCGATAATAAGTGTCGTACTTCGCGTCGAGAATCGGGACATCGTTGCCCGCCGAGTCTTGGGCCGAGAAGTTGGCTGTAGTCAAACCGGGTACATTCGGGTTCAGGCCGGCCATGAACTGGGTCGGCATATGTCCGGCGCCCCACACGTTAAGAGTTGGGTTAATGAGCGTCGCCGGCTCTCCGAATTCGTACCCGTCGGCGGCAATGGCAAGCTTAAACGGCCCTCCCGAGTTAAGTCCCGCCGTGGCAAGCTCGTACGTGCTTCCTTCGTCCCCCGTTGCAATGGAATCGAGGGTGATCTTCGTCCCCGCCAGGCTCGTCACCGTAAACGCATCAGCCGTTAAATCGGGTACAGGCTGCTCGAAATGCACGACAAGTCCCGTATAGCCACCAGAATAGCCTTTGAAAGTCGTGTACTTTCCGATTGCAATCGCTTTCGGCACATCAATCGTGCCTTCATCATATTTTGCCTCGTCCGTCTCAAACCGATAGGCATAGATGCCCGCTGTTGACAGATCGGCCGTAACAACGGCGGACTTTGCATTGGCGGCCAGTTGGAAGCTCTCGACGGGCACAGCGGCTCCGCTTGGATCCGTCAACGAGAACTGGTCCGCCGTCAGCCCGTACACCGGGCTCGAGAACGTGAGCTTGAATCCTCCGTGCGTCAACATGCCGACCGTCGCAGGAATTTTGACCGGCTCGACCTTAACCTCTGCAGGCTGGCTGAACGTATACCCTTCCTTGTTCAAGGACAGCTTGTAAACCTTGTTCTTTGTAAGACTTGCCCACACCTCGTATTGCCTGCCGATGACAACGGCGCTAAGCATGTCGATGCTAATCGACTGATCGTCTTGGTCGACCAGGTTGAAATTCAGCGCATCCAGGTCGGATACCGTCTTGTCCATCGTCAGAAGGAACCCGCTCACCGACGCATGGCTTGCCGTCGCCGTCACGACTACATCCTCATCGCTTGGCAGCGAGAAGGTTTGCGCGGCGCCAAAGCTGTAGCCCTGCTTCTCGATTACAAGCGTATAGACATATCCCGCTTCAAGCTCCGCGGAGACAGCATACGTGTGACCTTCGTCACGGGTAACAGCGCCCGAGATAGCGACGGCCTCGCCGCCATCCTTCGTCAGCGAGAAGTCGCCTACAGTCAAATCCGCAACCGGCGATTCGAACGATACCGTAAAGCCGGATTTTTCGATTCCTCCCACGCTGGTCTCCACCGGGATTGTCTCCGAATTGGTTACGGGTACAAACACGGTTGCCGGATCGCCAAAGCTGTAGCCCGATTGGCTAATGGCAAGCGAGTAAGTCGCCCCCTCTTCCAGGGAAGCCGACACGGCATACGACAGCCCCTCGTCCTTTGTTGCCGCTTCCGTAACGCCCACGGACCCGCCCGTGCCGCTCTTCGCCAGCGAGAAGTTGTGCGCGGTCATTCCCGGCACGGCCCTGCTCAGCGAGACGGTAAAGCCGGATGCGCTGATTCCATTGACGGATGCCGTTACCAAAGTCTCTTCCGGAGTCGAATCCGGAACGGTAAATTTCATGTCAGCGCCAAAGCTGTACCCCTTAAGCGTCAAACGCACCGTGTAAGTCTCGCCTTCCTTCAGGCTCGCGACGATCCGAAACGTGCTGCCTCCCGTCAAGGTGGCGGCCGAAGCGATGGCCACCTTAGCGCCGGATGAATCCGTCAGCCCGATGTCCGAAGCTGTCAACCCCGGCACGGCTGGATTCAGGAGCAGGCGGAAACCGCTGGCGGTTGCATCCGTTGCTTCGGCGGTCACGCTTATCGTCGAGGGGGTTTCTCCTCCGCCGCTTGGTACACCTCCGCCGCTGGAGCCTCCCGCATGCTCTGTTTTCTCGATTACCTTCGGTGCCGTCTCGAACCTGACGTCAGGCGCGTCGACAAGCGCCTTTGCGATCTCGCCTTTGCCCTTTACGCTGGCCGTGCCGTGAAGCTCCATATTCTCGACCTGCACGCCGTCGTTTAACGTAATCGCCGAGGAGCTGCCTTCCTTGCTTACAATTAAGCTCTCGACGGTCCCCGAGGATACGATGACGCTGACTTTGCCCGCTAATTCGACTTTGGCGAACTCACCGCTAAGCAATACTTCTCCCGTCGCCGTAATGGTAATGCCTTCGATTCCGCCGCTTGATTCGACGGAAGCATCCGACTTAACGTCCATCTGCCTGACGACCGTCGTTCCCGAGACAACCACGCGAATCTTGCCGTCCTTTTTCTCGATCACGACGGTTCCAAGCTCGGAGTTGTCCAGATGCACGCTGTTCACTCCGCCGCCTCGAATAAACGTGCTTCCGCTTACCTTCACATGATCCAGGAAGGCTTCACCTTCCCCGACCCCTTCGCCAATGGTCAGGTTTCCCTTGACCGCAAGGTTGCGAAGCGTTATTCCCGGCACGTTGACGACGAGATCTCCGGCAACGGTAAAAGCACCCGATTCCGGTCCATACGTTCCTGCCTTCGTCAAAGTAAGCGCGGCCGGAACAATACCTCCCGATACGCCGACACTGGACTGCTGACGAATCCGATTCAGCATGGTGACGGCTTCAGCCCGGGTCATCTGCTGCGCAGGCCGAATCGTCCGGTCGGAAAAGCCTTGAATATAGCCGTGCTCGATTAACGCTTCTAACGAGGCTCGGCCGTAGCCGGGTATATTGCCTTGATCCTTGTAAGCATCAAGCGAATTAGCCCCCTCCCGCTCGACAACCGGGACAATCTTAGCGAGCATCACGGCCGCTTCCACCCGCGAGAGCGGTCGGACGGGCCGGAATGTTCCGTCCGGAAAGCCGTTAATATAGCCGGCTTGAACGGCCGCCTGTACCTCAGAAGCGTACCAGGCGCTGCCGGGCACATCCGAGAATGCCGTATTCCCCGTTCCTTTATGCGCGAGCAACCGGTTTACCAGGGTGACAAACTCGATCCGGGTAATGACCTGATCCGGTCGAAGCGTGCCGTCTGGAAAGCCGTTAATCAGCCCCAAGCTCTGCCATTCAGCCAGCTCTTTCTCCGCCCAATGGCCGGAAATATCCGTCGCGGTCGCGGCTGCCGATGCGGCCGGTAACACCCCTGCCGCCGACGCGGACCCAAGCCCAGGCGGGATCAGGCCAGCAATTAGGCTGGCTATAAGCATCACCGCGAACGCGGTTTTTATTTTTAATCCGAATTTCCTTTTCCCCACGTTATAATCTCCTTCCTCTGCACAACCCTTAACCATGCTCCATGATCGGACTGCCGCAGGCAGACAGATATCGAGCCTTCGTCTCTAGTCTATTAGACCCGGATAAAAGAATAATGAAAGAAAGGGACAAAAAAAGACAAAAACCGCGCAGCCGCAAGGCTTTTCGGTTTTTGTCCCTATTCAGAAAAATTATTTTGCATGCTCGGAAAGTCCCGTAATAAGAGAATCGTACAGCAGCAGTAGCTCTTTGGAAGGCTTGATACCTAGCTCCTTGCCCAGGACCTTAACGTAATCGGTATAATGCAGGGTCAGTCCTTTCTTATCGCTTTCCATCCCGCATTTCTTCATGAGCAGGGCGACCGGCTTCTCGTCAAGCGGATTGCGGTCCCGGAGCTTCTGAAGCAGCTTCGATGCCCCCGCCGTATCCTTTATCACCAGAAGTACCTGAGCCGCCTCTTGCACAAAAGCCGAATAGCGCGCAGCCAAATGCTCTGTCTCATGGATCGCCCAAACGTAGGATTTGCTGCCGAACAGATCGCCAGTGTAAAGCCTCTCCGCTTTCCTAGCTTCCTCTACATTCCGGGCATCAAGTTTCCCCAACTCGTCTATCCGTTGTTCAAACGCCTCGTAATCGATAACAGCCTCGTCTAGTTCAAGCGCATAACCGTCGTTCTCCGAACGCACCGCTTCTCTCAATCCGATAGGCTCCAGCGACTTGCGAAGCTGATAGACGGTCGTATTGAGATACTTCTCGGCGCTGGAACTGATCATTCCCGGGAAAATATCCGCCAGCAGCCGATGACGGGAAATCCTTTTGCCGCGTTTCAGAAGCAGATAGGCGAACAGCTCCGCGCTTTTGCTGGAGATCCACTTCACTCGCCCCTTGTCGTTTTGGACAGAGAAATCGCCAAGCGCCGAGATGATGACCCGATTCGCGTCTTCTCGAGCGGGCAGCTCCGACGGGGGCACAGGCTGTACCGATTTACGGCCTGACAGCGCGCGACTGACCGTTCGCTCCAACCGTTCCTGGGTGACCGGCTTAACCAAATAATCGAGCACCGACAGTTCGAACGCCTCCAGCGCATAGTCTTTATGGGAGGTAACGAAAACGACCTGCGTCTTGCTTCCCTTATCCCCCAACTGGGATGCGATCGCAAGCCCCGTACCATCAGGCATGGAGATATCCAAGAACGCCAGGTCGACATCTTCGTTCGCGTCCAGGAACTCGAGTGCCTCCTTCGCGTTCGAGAAGGAGCCGACAATGCTCAGCTCAGAGTACTTCTCCAGCATTTTTCTCATAATGAGATGCATGACCGGTTCGTCGTCAACCAACACCACTTTCATTTATCACCACCGCCGTTCTTCCTCTGTCTGCGTTAACCGCTTTCCCCGCATGGCTCGCGAAACCAGGCAGCGTGAAGGAGAAGGTCGTTCCCTCCCCGAGTCTGCTCTCAAACCATAGGCTTCCGCCGTGCATGCGGAGAAACTCCCGGGTCAACACAAGACCAAAGCGCATCTCTCCGCCGTCCTCTCCGCTTGCGAACCCTGGTTCCTTGAAGAACATCTCATCCCGCCTTAGCAGCTTCACCGTTTCCTCGTCGATTCCGCTGCCGTTGTCTTTCACGTACACGGTCACCTTATTCTCCTCCAAAGCCGCGCCGACTTCGATTCGCCCCCCGATACCGGTGTGCTTGACCGCGTTGGCGAGCAGATTGCGGAAGATCAGGTCCAGCATTTCCTTATCGGCGGATACGGCCAGCTGCTCATCGATTCGCTCCTCAATCTGAATCTGCTTCATTGCAGCCCTCGCACCGGCAAACGACAACGCTTGCCGAGCGACCTGCTGCAGGTTCCAGGTGAGAGGACGGAATGCAATCCGGCCGTTCTGGCTGCGATACCAATCCAAGAGATTGTCGACAAGATCGAACGTTTCTCGCACCTGCTTCTTAATCTCGGGCAAGACCTCATTCATCGTTAGGTCCGGCCCGTTAGCCTCGGACTCGAGAAGTTCCGTCAGGCTGACGAGAAGGGCGATCGGATCGCGAATGTCGTGAGCCATGACCGTGAACAGCTTATCCTTGAAGGCATTGAGCTGTATCAGCCTCTCCGATTTTTCGCGCAGTCTATCCTCGTTCTCCTTAAGCTCCGTCACGTCGCTGAGCATGATCATTTTTCCTATAGGGGCCGCTCCGGTATCGTAGATGTACGTCAAGCTGCAAATATAATGCCGGGTCCGCTCGTTTATCACTCGCTCCAGAGGAAACCGCGCATCCAAGCAATCGGTCTCCTCCAGCCTGCCAAGCAGCGCCGGAGTCGCCGCGAGCCGCTCCTTCGCCGCAATGCTCGCTTCACCCATGTCGGAAAGCTCGGGGTAAACCTCCGTTGCCGCTCCGTTGCGGCTTACGATCTGATTTTCGTAATCTAGCAGGATAACGCCGTCCCGAATCGTATCGAACATCTTCGCGTAAGCGAGCGGCGTCAGCCGGAGCAGCCGGAAACGGTATATCCCCCATGCGTAGACAAGGCCGGACAATGCGAAGCCGAGAGGAGTGAAATCGATCTCTTTGTTGAACATGTAGGCAATGTTGAAAAGTATCGGCCCTGCCGCTCCGACGACGAGAATGACGATCTGCTTGCGGACGATAGGAACGGCGCGAAGGTACATGGGGATAAAGAGCAGGATTCCGAACAAAAGAATCGTATAGTTATAGACGGCATGAACGGAATACCACGAGCCTTTGACCGTGTTGTATACGGGGACCGTACCGTTTAAGTTAGGGTAGAATTGCTGGTAAACGAGATGATGCCAGTCATTGGTCTGATACAAAAGGTATGTAGCCATCGGGATGAGAAATACCGCAAATGTCACCCGTCTCCTGTATCGGGCCGCAAATCCGGTGAACTGGAAGACAATCAGCAGCCAGAACCCGGAGACGAACGGAATTCCCAAATATTCAAGCTGATAGCTCAGCTTTACGCTCATTAAATCCTCGCTCAGAATTTCAAAGGCATAGCCGATTGCATAGAAAGAAGCCGCGACCATCAAACAGATCATCGTTCGGGCCGCCGGCATATGTCGCCGCTGATAGGAGAGCACCACAACAAACAGCATAAGCGCCGTCGCCACGCAGAGCAAAACCGACATCCATTGCCTTGTATCCACTTGGCAGTCCCCCTCTTTGTCAATCTTACGACAGGTTATCATTCGACAAATTTCGCTTAAATCCTTTTGAACTTTCTTTATTACTCTTTAAGGCCACCTGCATGCAAAAAGAAGCCCTTTATCTTCGCAGATAAAAGGCTTCTATATGTACGATATCTTTATGATATAAATAATGGTCGGGATGACACGATTTGAACATGCGACCCCCTGGTCCCAAACCAGGTGCTCTACCAAGCTGAGCTACATCCCGTGGAGCGGAAGACGGGAATCGAACCCGCGACCCTCGCCTTGGCAAGGCGATGCTCTACCGCTGAGCCACTTCCGCGAATGGTGCGGTCAAGAGGACTCGAACCTCCACGTCATTGCTGACACTAGAACCTGAATCTAGCGCGTCTGCCAATTCCGCCATGACCGCATTTTTCATAACGCGTAATGAAGATTATATATCGTTTTAATCAAATATGCAACCTTTATTTTATGACGTTCAGTGCCCAATTTAGATTAGAAGCGCATTGCTGCAATGGCCAGCCAGCTCTTCGTTTGGACAGATCGCTTCGATGAATATCGAAATAACAAAAAAGGAGTCTTGCTTAGCAAGGCTCCGTAAATTTCAAATAGTATGGTGCGGTTGATGGGACTTGAACCCATACGCCCGGTGGGCACTACCCCCTCAAGATAGCGTGTCTGCCGTTCCACCACAACCGCAAAAAGCAAGGTAAAGTGAGCCATGAAGGACTCGAACCTTCGACACCCTGATTAAAAGTCAGGTGCTCTACCAACTGAGCTAATGGCTCTCGATAATAAAAATGGTGGAGGGTGATGGATTCGAACCACCGAACCGTTAGGAAGAGATTTACAGTCTCCCGCGTTTGGCCACTTCGCTAACCCTCCGTAAAAAATGGTGCCGGCGATAGGAGTCGAACCCACGACCTACTGATTACAAGTCAGTTGCTCTACCAACTGAGCTACACCGGCATATGAATTATTCCAACCATCAAAGATGGTGGCTCGGGACGGAATCGAACCGCCGACACGAGGATTTTCAGTCCTCTGCTCTACCGACTGAGCTACCGAGCCTGATGTTTGATTAAATGGCGGAGCTGACGGGATTCGAACCCGCGGTCTCCTGCGTGACAGGCAGGCATGTTAGGCCTCTACACCACAGCTCCACATCGAATTCTCGGTACAAACCGAAGGTAAAGTTTTGGTTGCGGGGGCAGGATTTGAACCTGCGGCCTTCGGGTTATGAGCCCGACGAGCTACCGAGCTGCTCCACCCCGCGTCATTGTTAAAGCATATATGGTGGAGGCTGAGGGGATCGAACCCCCGACCCTCTGCTTGTAAGGCAGATGCTCTCCCAGCTGAGCTAAGCCTCCATATTATGTAACAACGGACTCCCCGAAAATTAATCGGAATAACCTCGAAGCGCTGTTTCACTTTTTGGGGTAAAATTGGTGACCCGTAGGGGATTCGAACCCCTGTTACCTCCGTGAAAGGGAGGTGTCTTAACCCCTTGACCAACGGGCCGTATCATATTGAAAGTTATATGGCAGAGAGGAAGGGATTCGAACCCTCGAGACCCGGTTAGAGCCTACACGATTTCCAATCGTGCTCCTTCGACCACTCGGACACCTCTCTATATGGCTCCCCGAACAGGACTCGAACCTGTGACAACTCGATTAACAGTCGAGTGCTCTACCAACTGAGCTATCAGGGAACATTAAGAAAAAAGGTAAAGCCCAATAAAAAACCCACTTCATGGTGGGTGTTTATTTATGCTATAAACATAAAACACCGTAAGAAACTGAATATGATTCGAGCAAAACATTAGCTGGTTTCCGGCTTCACACCGGGGTCCCCGAAAAGTAGTCGGTATAAGCTGCAATGCTTAACTTCATTTTCTGGGGTAATTAATTGTTTATGCTTCCGAAGTACGTTTCCTTCGGAAACGTTTTAGGATAAGCCCTCGACCGATTAGTATTCGTCAGCTCCACACATTGCTGTGCTTCCACCCCGAACCTATCAACCTCGTCGTCTTCAAGGGGTCTTACTAATTGGGAAATCTCATCTTGAGGGGGGCTTCACGCTTAGATGCTTTCAGCGCTTATCCCGTCCGTACTTGGCTACCCAGCGGTGCTCCTGGCGGAACAACTGGTACACCAGCGGTACGTCCATCCCGGTCCTCTCGTACTAAGGACAGCTCCTCTCAAATTTCCTGCGCCCGCGACAGATAGGGACCGAACTGTCTCACGACGTTCTGAACCCAGCTCGCGTACCGCTTTAATGGGCGAACAGCCCAACCCTTGGGACCTACTTCAGCCCCAGGATGCGATGAGCCGACATCGAGGTGCCAAACCTCCCCGTCGATGTGGACTCTTGGGGGAGATAAGCCTGTTATCCCCAGGGTAGCTTTTATCCGTTGAGCGATGGCCCTTCCATTCGGTACCACCGGATCACTAAGCCCGA
>NZ_JBBCUR010000010.1:0-175628 GCF_037147795.1 Paenibacillus sp. MMO-177
TTCCGAATGTTATCCCAGTCTTATGGGCAGGTTACCCACGTGTTACTCACCCGTCCGCCGCTAACTTTACCCGAAGGCAAAGTCCGCTCGACTTGCATGTATTAGGCACGCCGCCAGCGTTCGTCCTGAGCCAGGATCAAACTCTCCATTAAAGTGTTTGATTGCTCATTACTTGTTTTATCGCTTTTCCGTTATAAATAACGGGGCAGTTTCGCTCGTTGTTCAGTTTTCAAAGAACAATTTGTTTTTCGTTCATCGCCGTTTCTCTCAGCGGCGACTTTTATAATATATCACAGTCGCCTAGATGATTGCAAGCACTTTTTTTCGTCATTCGACATTTTTTTTAAATGTCGATATCGACTTATTTTGACCTGCCTCAAAAGCGGCGAGTATTAATGTACCATAGGGCCAAATAGTAAGTCAATCCTTTTTATAAATAAAATACCCGCGCGAAAACAGCGGGTATTTTACATGGATTGTATCAAATGGCCGTCAACAAATACCTTAGTTCCAGCACATCCGGATCTCCGTTATCGGGCATAACCGCCACCTCACGGACGTAAGCTCGTTTAACCAGATTCTGAACAACCAGGGAAAGATCAATATGCAATTCCTGAATAGGCGGATAGTTCTGCAACTCGCATATAGTCCACGGTTCCTGTCTGCTGCTGATTGCTTCGAACAATAAAGAGCAGCAGGATTTCATTTTATTCATTACGGTAAACTCGCAAGCAAGCATAACAAGCCGGACACGCTGTTCCAAAGATTCCGGACTTGCCGTCAATTCCTCGTACAGCTTGTAGACACCCGGATGGACTCTGCGGATCTGCTTCCAAACCGTCAGCTCCGGATGATGCCCTTCTTCTATAAGTACGATATGCGCCCAGTGATGAAGTGCTGCCATGACATGGCTGTGCGCATCCAGAATATGATTGTCCTCAAGGTCCTGCTTCGCTTGCAGATAGGTTCGCAGGAAACCGGAAAACTCGGCAAAACGCTTCTGTTCCCGCAAGATATCCGGAAATAACATCAATTGCTCACGAATATTCGTCAAGTAATTGTCGCGCTCCATCAATATCTCCCCCCGAACCATCCATTGAATCACGCTGCCGCTTCTGCCCGCAATCCATTGCTCCAAACGACCGGTATCAACCGTCCGAACCATTATCCGTGTGCCATGATGGCATACATGTTCGGTTGTTTCATTAACCCCGCTCTCTCGCACAACAAGAACTAAAACGTCCAATCCTTCAATCAACGGATTATAAGGATACGGATTCTCGACTGCTGCCAGACCAACGACATCCAGCTGCGAACGATACGTTTCAATAAAATACTGTTTCGTATTCACTTCGGCCTCCGTATAGCTAATCCATTTAGATTAAGCTATAATAATTATCTGTATAGTACCTATCTTTTTCGACAAAGTGTTGCGGTTTCCTGCTTGCAAAAGAAGAAAACCGTTAACGTTACATACGTCAATCGTCATAGAGAGGAATGGAATAGTGAATAAGATTTTTTTCAAATCGGCAAAAATCAATGAATTCCGTTTGTGGGGCCTCGTCTTTACGCTAGTTGGCATGGGGGTAATGATTATCGGAACTGGCGGAATCGTCTGGTGGGGACACGCCGGCAAAATCTTCGCGGCGATCTTTATGGTCATCGGGATGATCTCGCTCCTAATTAGCTGCGTCGTGTATTTCTGGGCCGGCATGATGTCGACAAGCGCTACCATGCTGGAATGTCCTGAATGCCACCGACCGACAAAAATGCTTGGAAAAACCGATCGCTGCATGTATTGCAAAACGATGCTTACGCTTGATCCCGCTCAGGCAACTCATGAACCGTCGGTCGAATAAAACAAAGAAGCAGCCCTTGGTGCTTGTCACCGGGGCTGCTTCTTTTGTTACATCAATAATAATTATTAAGGCCGTTTGTTAATAGCTTCGTCAATGACGGGCCAGATCGAGGAAGTCTGGAAGGAACGATTCCATGTAGCCACGCCGGCCAAACCAAGTTCGCGCATAAGCTTGACCCTGGACTGGATGGACAACGCATCTTCAATCCATATCCGGTTTAAGGCGCCATTCTCCTTATACTCCACGTAATTCTGTCCAGCAGCTTCATCGAGCGTTGTGGTAAGCTTTTTGCTCGCGATAATGTCTTTAACCTTATCCATGCCCACCGCCTTGGAAGTCACCTTTCCGTTTTGTTCCGTCCAAATACGGGTATATAGTGGCATGCTAAGAATGATTTTGTTCGCGGATACGCCGTCTTCTTCGATAATGCGTTTTACTGCGCTTGCCGTCCAGCCAAGCGATGCCACGGAGCCCGCTTCCGGGCTGGAAGCCCAATGCTCGTCATATGCCATTACCATCATATAGTCGACGGTACGTCCTAATGCCGAGCGGTCAAGGAACATGGACCACAGCTCGCTGTTGGATTTCGGCGTTACGTCAATCGAAACAACGAGCCCCTGTTCATGGAGAAGAGGCGTCAGCTCTCTTACGAATTGAACAAGATTGGCTTTATCGGACGTCCTTACGTTCTCGAAATCGATATTAATGCCTTGAAGATGATACGTCTCGGCAAAAGCAAGCAGCTGACGAATCATTTTAAAGCGTGTATCGGCCTTAGCCAATGCTTCCGTTGTTTGATCGGGTTCAAAGCCATTGCTGAATAAAGCCCAAACCTGCATCCCTTGATTATGGGCCCATCGCACATAAGCCGGATCCGCCTTGCCTTTAATCGTTCCTTTCCCATCCTGCAGCTCGAACCATGTTGGACTTACCACATTAACGCCTTTCAGGGTACCTATAGCATCCGGAGCCGGATTCTTATCGTACACGGCTTCCCAAGTCAGATTAATTTTACTGCCGAGTACTTTCCATGGAATAAAAGGCTCTTCTTTGGCTGCTTGCGGAACCTTCTCTATGCTGGCCAGCTCCACATTGGATTTCTGCATATATCCAAGCTGTCCTTGAGGCCCCTGTACAAAAAGCCATCCATGTTCCTCGCCCCAAATCCGAACGATCCCGCCTTGAGGTACTTTTTCCGCCATTGGAGAATGGATGCTTGTCTTGCTCCGAATCGCGCTGCCTTTCGACTTCAAGGCCTTCCCTTG
Organism: Paenibacillus sp. MMO-177; assembly: GCF_037147795.1. Classification (NCBI taxonomy): domain Bacteria; kingdom Bacillati; phylum Bacillota; class Bacilli; order Caryophanales; family Paenibacillaceae; genus Paenibacillus; species Paenibacillus sp. MMO-177. Next base: position 3,125 of record NZ_JBBCUR010000010.1, read on the forward strand.
CTGAATAGATTCCCCTGCCTGGAGTAAAATAACGATGCCGGAATCAGCCTTATATTCCGTCTTCAGACCATAAAGCTCTTCAAGCGGCGTAATCGGTATATAAACGGCATCATCCTTGGTCAGTGCCGCAATGTGCAATTCATAAGGCTTTTGATTAAGCTCTGCTGTCAGAGCGTCAGTCTTTAGCCGCAATACTTTATTGGCCGTGGTTAAAATGATGGAGCCGGTCTCCGCTTCGTAATATACGGGCTCGTCCGGTCCAAGCGCCTTTTGCAGGGCGGATATCGGGAGCATTATTTCATCATTTTGAATTAAGGCACCTTGATCCATGATTTCGCCTTGATAAGTTATCGGATGTTCCATCCCGTAGTCAGGAACAGCGATATGCGAGTTCGGGATAAACTTCATATAAATAAACCAAACGCCCATTGCTGCTGCGATAAATATCAGGAACAGCATCGTATACCATGCTCCCCCGCCCTTGCGGCTGCGCGGCGCTCTGGTGTACATCGTCTCCAAGTGCTCACTCTCCTAAAAAGAATTGTCACCACTAACAGCCTGATTAGGGCTGTTAGTGATGATTCTTGCTTCGAAAGCATAAACCTAAAGAATTATCACCCAAACGGCCTTATTAGGCCGTTCGTGATGATTCTTGCTTCGAAAGCATAAACCTAAGAATTATCACCACTAACAGCCTCGCTACGGTTGTTAGTGATGATTCTTGCTTCGAAAGCATTCGTCCCAAGGTGAAACGGTTTCGCCATCTTTAGGCGGCGGAGCGCGTTTCAATCCGGAGAATTCTATGCCATATTTATATGAGAATTAATATATGCTTACAATTTTCAAAAAAAGACGTGCAAATCAGCGAATTACCGCATCCATGCACGTCTTATTCCATCTCAACTATAAACAGCCTAACCCATTTACGCTTTAACCGTTTCACTGCAGTTGGAGCATACTCCGTAAATCTCCATGCGATGCCCTTCCACCTTGAAACCGGTCTTGTTGGAAGCAGCCCGCTCAACCTCAAGCAGAGGCGGGTATTCAAAATCTACGATCTGGCCGCAGCTTTTGCAAATCGCATGGTAATGGTCGGACAAATCCGCATCAAATCGGCTGGAATCGTCACCGTAGGTTAATTCGCGAACTAGACCCGCTTCGACAAATAACCTCAAGTTATTATATATCGTAGCCACGCTCATACTCGGAAAATTCGGAGACAGCGATTTATAGATCTCATCGGCTGTCGGATGTGACATTGAGCCCATCAAATAACTCAATATGGCGTGACGTTGCGGGGTCATACGGACGCCATTCATCTTCAACTGTTCAATTGCTTCGGCAACGCTGGCTCCCATTCCCCTCACGCCTTTCTTTTAATAGATAAAGCTATTGTACGTTCATTCAAAACGGTTTGTCAATGAAAGCGCTCATCAACCCGCCTCATACAACTGTATGTAAATACTGTTAGTCGCATTCACATGAATTCGGTAAGTACCTGAGCCTATAGTTCCGCGAACCGTTTTTTTGTTTACCTTTAGCGGCAAATCGGTCATAATGCTTCCAAATGTTACCGAGCCAAATACGGAGTAATCTCCAACTGCCGGTACGTGCAGCTTAATCTCTCCAACCGTGCTGTCCAGATCCCAGTCCCCGCCCACCGTCTGGCTAGCCAGCTCGATATTCCCGTTTAACGTAGACGCTTTGACTTCTCCGGATACTTCCCTCATTGCAATCTTGCCGTTTTTTGTGTCCGCATCCACGCTCCCCTTAATGCCGCTCAGTGTCATGGCGCCATTCCAGGTTTCGGCGGTCAAATTGCCAGCCAGCGCATCCGCTGTAATCGCACCGTTCTTCGTGGACAATTCGGCATCGCCCTTTACAGTTTGGAGTTTAATTCCTCCATTCAGGCCGTGAATCACCACGTGTCCTTCAATCTGCTGGACGGCAATATCGCCATTATCGCTCTTCAGCTGGATTCCGCCAGGCGCTTTCAACCCGCTGACTGTAACAGGACCGTTATTGACATCAACCGTTATGGCCATTTGAGGCGCCGATTTCTTTTCCGGTTCGTTTATCGGAGTCTCCGCTGCTTCCAAACCAGAAATTGAATTTGAATTTATATTCGCATCCGCAGACGGATTGTCTGTATTTACCACGGGGTCCTGGGCCGTAACAGCTGTCTGCGGCACTGTAATAACGATATTTATGCGCGGTTTACGGCTTCCGTTCGTACCATAGGGCTCGCCTTTTGCCGTTATCGTCATCGAATCGGCATCCGATACTCTTTCTACGGCCGACTTGGCCGCAATCTGTTCGGCTTCCTGCTCATCCGTTACGTCTACCCATACCTCTGTATCAATAACGAGCTGATTCGCATCCCCTCCCCGCACGGTTACTTTCCCGTTCGGATTGGAGATTTTGAGTTTGGTTATGGCCGCAGCGTCAAAAGGTACCGTATCCGTCTCTTTTGCAAATTTAAAGCCCTTCTCTTCTCCATAATCGGGGGTGCCTTTCAAATCAACGTACTGATCCAGCCAGCGGAACGGAAGCTCCGCGTATTGGGTTACCGTAAATGCAACGACGGATATAACGATAGCAATAATCGCGCCGATAAAATCAAACCGCAGCTTTCTAGCGGCCTTCCGGTAAACAATGCTATAGATGATAATTTCGGCGCCAAGCAAAATAAATACGGCAGGCCACCATTTGCCCAATAAGGCCACATCATTACGGTCCTTTATTTGGTCCCATAAGAGTAGGCCCCCAACAACAACAATAAATATGGCGGCTGTGAACCGCCCCAATCGAAACATGGACTGATCTCCCTTCGCTCGCGAGAACCATAAGACAAGCGCTACCGCCACCAGAAACGGTCCTACCGACATTTCCGCTAAGTCATCCATCCACGGAATAAGCGCCGCGGGCGGGTCGGTCAGAATAAACAGCAGTACACCGGCAGCCATAATTAACAAGCCGGCAACCGGCGACAATTGATCCGTAGAACAAGCTTCGGCATCGGCCCTGGTCTGCAAGGCATCAAACACGCTGACAAAGTAATATACCGGCAGCGTAATTCCCAAATAGACAATAAAGAGCAGATGCCTTGCCGCATTTGCATCTGCCAGCCTGATAATAGCAGCTATATTAAGAACTAGACCGGCGGTCAGAAGCAGTCCTCTCTGATAACGCCCCGTATATAAATGCCCGGCTCCGGGAAGCAAAAATGCGAGTAATAAGGTAAGAAGTCTGCTCTTTGGCCGATCTAATCCGAGCTCACGCAATGCACGCCCTCCATCTGCTTGATTTGTTCCAGCAAAGCTAATAACGATTCATCTTTCGGCAGCTGCACGGTCAAATGAAGCATAAACTGCTGCACACCCTGCTCGTGCTTCGCGCTTTCCTCCAGCATGACCTTCCGGATAATAATCTGCTTCTCGGTCAGCAAAGCGTTTAGCGTAAGGACAATGGTGGACTGTTCATCCGCCTGAACGACTAATTTATGCTCGCGCTTCGTGCTGATGTATCTTTTCTCCAGCTTATTGAAAGCCCAAAGAATAAGGAGAACCAGAACCGTTGTGGTTACCGCGGCAAAATAAAATCCTGCGCCTACCGCAAGTCCGATTGCCGATACCACCCACAAGGAAGCCGCCGTTGTCAGCCCCGTAATGGACTTGCCCGTAAACAAAATTGTACCTGCTCCGAGGAACCCGACTCCCGTTATGACAGCGGCCGCCAGACGGGCAGGGTCCACCCGGACATTCGTCTCATTAACGAAAGAAGAAAAACCGTATATCGATAAGAGCATTAGCAAACAAGAACCGATACATACCAAAATATTCGTGCGCAGCCCTGCCGCATGATTCGACTGTTCGCGCTCGAGGCCGATCAGTCCACCGAGGAGCATGGCGAGAAGCAACCTTAACCCGAGATGAAACTCATTAATATACCAGGGATTCGCGAGATCATGACCCAAGTGGCAGCACAACCTTTCATCATGATAATTGTACCATATTAGTATGCATATGGACCTGCATTCCATGAAAAGACGCCGCCCATCGCTTAGGATGAGCGGCGTCAAAAGATCGGCAATTAGGCTTTCAGACGTTCAAGCAGAAGCTTATTCACGAGAGCCGGATTCGCTTTGCCTTTTGTCTCTTTCATAATTTGGCCGACCAGGAAGCCGATCGCTTTGTCTTTACCCGCTTTAAAATCTTCTACCGATTGCGGGTTCGCTTGGATGATCTGATCCACAACGGCTACAAGCGCGCCTTCGTCGCTAATTTGGACGAGACCTTGCTCTTCGACGATCTGCTGCGGCAGCTTGCCGGATTCCAGCATGGCTTTGAAGACAGTCTTCGCGATCTTGCTGCTGATAGTGCCTTTCTCGAGCAGACCAATCATCTCTCCAAGACCTTGACCGGTAATTTTCACTTCGGAAAGCTCCAGGCCGTTCGCGTTCAGATAGCCGAGAAGATCACCCATGATCCAGTTGGATACCGCTTTAGCATCCTTTGTATAGTTCAGGCTTTCCTCAAAGAAATCCGCAAGCTTCTTCGAAGAAGTAATCACTTCCGCGTCATAGGAAGGCAAGCCGTATTCGCTTGTGTAACGGGCCTTGCGCGCATCCGGAAGCTCCGGAATCGAGGCGCGGACACGGTCTTTCCATTCCTGACTAATGTTGAGGCGAACCAAGTCAGGGTCCGGGAAGTAACGGTAATCATGCGATTCTTCCTTGCCGCGCATCGAGAAGGTTTTGCCTTGCGTATCATCCCATCTGCGCGTCTCCTGTACAACGAGGCCGCCTTCATTCAGAATCTCAGCCTGGCGGATTTGTTCGTATTCGAGACCGCGTTGCACGCCTCGGAACGAGTTCATGTTCTTAAGCTCGGCGCGCGTGCCAAACTTCTCTTGCCCGTAAGGACGAAGACTGATGTTAGCATCGCAGCGGAGGCTGCCCTCTTCCATCTTCACGTCCGATACTTCGCAGTACAGCATAATCGCTTTCAGCTTCTCGAGGTAAGCCTTCGCTTCTTCCGGCGTACGGATGTCCGGTTCGGATACGATCTCGACAAGCGGCGTACCGACGCGGTTAAAGTCAACAAGGGAAGCGTAGCCGCCATCAACGTGGGTCAGCTTGCCGGCGTCCTCCTCCAGATGGAGGCGGGTAATGCCGATTCGTTTGGTCTCGCCGTTTACTTCGATATCAATCCAGCCGTTCTGGCCGATTGGCTGATCGAACTGTGAGATTTGATACGCTTTTGGCGAATCCGGGTAGAAATAGTTTTTGCGGTCGAATTTGCTAATGTCCGCAATTTCGCAGTTAAGCGCCATTGCCGCTTTCATCGCGTATTCGACAGCTTGCTTGTTCAAGACGGGCAGAACGCCCGGGTGCCCAAGACAGACCGGACATGTATGAGTATTAGCCGGAGCTCCAAAAGCAGTGGAGCAGCCGCAGAAAATTTTACTGTTGGTATGCAGCTCCACGTGTACTTCGAGACCAACTACCGTTTCGTATTGAGTCGCTTCAGACATCGTTATTTCTCCCTTCACCCTAGCTGCGGCCGCAATTTATGGAATTCGGTTTGCTGCTCAAACGCGTGAGCCGCACGCAGCACGGTCGATTCATCAAATACCTTGCCGATGATTTGCAGGCCGATAGGCATGCCGTCCGCCGTTCCGCAAGGAACGCTGATTGCCGGAATGCCCGCAAGGCTTACCGGAATCGTGCAAATATCGTTCAGGTACATCGTCAGCGGATCGCCAACCTGCTCGCCAATCTTGAACGCCGTTGTCGGAGCCGTAGGGCCAATGATGATATCGTATTGGTTGAAGACGTTATCGAAGTCCTGCTTAATCAGCGTGCGAACCTTTTGCGCCTTCAGGTAATACGCATCGTAATAACCAGAGCTAAGCGCGTAAGTACCCAGCATGATCCGGCGTTTGACTTCCGGGCCAAAGCCCTGGCTGCGCGATTTGCGGTACAAGTCGATCAAGTTGTCCGGGTTGTCCGCGCGAACGCCGTAACGAACGCCGTCGAAACGCGCCAGATTGGACGAAGCTTCCGAGGATGCGAGCAGGTAGTAAGTCGCAATCGCGTATTCGGTATGCGGAAGCGATACTTCCTCCCAGGATGCGCCCATGCTTTCGAACGTTTTGAGAGCCTGCATAACGGCTTCCTTTACCTTAGGGTCAATGCCTTCGCCCAGATACTCTCTAGGCACGCCAATGCGAAGACCTTTCACATCGCCGGTAAGAGCGCTGGTGTAGTCCGGAATATCAACGTTAGCGGATGTCGAATCCTTCTCGTCATAACCCGCGATCGATTGCAGCACGTAAGCGGAATCTTCAACATTTTTCGTGAGCGGGCCGATCTGATCCAGGGAAGAAGCAAAAGCTACGAGACCAAAGCGGGATACCAGGCCGTACGTCGGCTTGAGGCCAACTATGCCGCAATATGCTGCCGGCTGACGAATTGAACCGCCTGTATCGGAGCCAAGGGAGAAGTAGACTTGTCCCGCGGCAACCGACGCCGCCGAGCCGCCGCTGGAACCGCCCGGAACATATTCCGGATTCCACGGGTTGCGCGTCGGATAGTAGCTGGAGTTCTCGTTCGATCCGCCCATCGCGAACTCGTCCATGTTCAGCTTGCCGATCGTAACCGACTGAGCGGATTTCAGCTTGGATACCGTTGTTGCATCATATATCGGGTTATAGTTGCTCAGGAATTGGCTCGCGCAGGTCGTAAGCAGCCCTTCCGTTACAATGTTGTCCTTCACGCCGGCGGGCAGGCCGAACAGAAGGCCGCGTTCGCCGCCCTCCAGAAGCTGCTTGTCCAGGCTGTCCGCCTGGCGGCGGGCGTTCTCTTCATTTAATGTAAGGAAAGCCTTAATCGTTTCGTCTGTCTCCGCAATCCGGCGGTAAGAAGCGTCCACCAAATCGGAAACCGTCAATTCTTTGTTATTGAGCTTGCTATGTACATCCTGTAGGCGTAAATCAAACAGTGACAACAGCAGTTCCTCCCTTCAAATACCTGTAAGTTCTATTCCAATACAGCCGGCACTTTGATCTGGCCGTCTTCTTCATCCGGTGCGTTAAGCAGCACTTTCTCAATCGGAAGCGATTCGCGGGTAATATCTTCGCGCATCACGTTCGTAATCGGCAGCACGTGGCTGGTCGGCTCTACATTGTCCGTATCCAGGCTGTCCAGCTTTTCCGCATATTTCAGGATCGCATTCAGCTGTCCCGTAAATTGTTCTTTTTCTTCATTCGAGAGCTCCAGCCGCGCCAAATTCGCAACATGCTCTACGTCTTTAATCGTAATGCTCATGGATGCTTCGTCCTCCCTTTCAAGCCTTCTACTCATTCCTCCTATTATAGCTTATAATCGTCATTTCACAAAGTGTTCAGGCAGGCAAAATGAAACGGAGCCTTTCCCCGTTAAGGGATAAGCTCCGCCTAAGATGATTGCCGTTATATCCACGCCTTCAGATTAACCTGGCGAATAAAGTCTTCCGTTGTTTGGCTCTCGCCGCCCGTATTGTCCTTCTCCTCGGGCTTTTCTTCGCCTTTTACAATCCGGTTGAACAGCTCTTCGTTAAAGGTGGCCAGCGCGTAATCAATCAACGCCTCCCTCTCGATCCGGTCAACCTCTTCCTGCAGCAGCACTTCCTCCAGTTCAACATCCTCGTCCGGAACCAGGAAATTGCGGTTAGCCGCAGGCACTCTTACCACATAATCGAACACATTGTCCGGATTGCGGTCGTAAGCGATTATATAACCATACTCCCCAAGAGGGAGATTTTGCTCGAATTGGTCAGCGATAATAACAACCTTTGCCCCTAAACTCAGCATTGTCTTCACTCCTGTCTATCAGCCGCTGTCTATCTCTATTATCCTACTAAAAAATGATAGCGGTGTCCAATTACAGAGAGCAAGCGGCTGCCCCTGTTTTATTTCCCGATTTGATGCCGGCTGTACCAGCGCCATACCTTCTCCACATCCTCCCGCTCGAGACAATAGACGCGGTAGGCCTGAATACTGCCAAGCACATGCGCCGAGACCGTCAGCAGCCGCCTTCTCTGCTGTCCTCTGGTCCGCCTTGTAGCCATGGAGACAATCTGAGGCCTGCGCAGGTAATAAGTCATTCTCGTCAGACTCCGCTTGCGAAGGGTTAACTGTCCGTCTTCCAAGTTCATGCCCGCGGCTGACAAACAGCTCCAGCTCCAGGCTGCGGCAAGGGGAAGGAGAATAAGAGACCATAACCCATGAATATGGAAAAAGTAAATAAAGACGGCGCATAGGAGAATCGCAGCGAGCTGCCCTTTCCAAACATAGTCGAAAAAAGCCCGTTTCGGGGCGGCTGCCCTAATCTCCGCGGCCGTAAACTGCGGCACGAAGCAGGCCAAAACGGATGGAACCGACGCTATGGGAATAAACGGATGCAGCATCAATCGCTCCGTTTTATCCGAGGAGATGACCTGCAGCTCTATCTGGGCAAATCCGATCCACTGAAGGAGAAGACCTTCGGCTACGATAACCGCCTGCACCTTGCGGGCATCAAAGTGATGCACCCTTTTCTCGAGGAGGCCGTAGGAGATCGAGATTTGCTCATCCTGTTTATTTGCGGTAAACCCCGCAAACTTGATGACATACAAAACAAGGGAAAGCAGCCACGCAACGGCAAGCCCGCATACCGCAATAACCGCTATAACGGTGTAGCTGGGATCCGCGCTTGTTGATTCTTTGTAGAGCGTAGAATATAAATGGGGTGCCAGCTCGTTGATGAAATCATCCGCCAGCGAGATGATCCCCGCGATAAACGCAACAACCAGGCCAAAATTAAGAGAGGTCGCGGCAGCAAGCAGCAGCTGGCCCGGGGTTAATCGATAGTTAGGGAGAACCGGCTGTTGCTGTATGGCAGCCTCCGCCGGCCGATCATAAGGAGCCAGCAGAAGCTTCTGCAGCTGCTTTGCATCTTTCTCGGTCAAGGCCTCGAGTATTCCGTCAGCCTTCTTGTTGCCGCCGGGAGTCTCGATCTTGACCTGCGTGACGCCAAGCAGCCGCTGCAGAATGGGCTGCTCGAGATTTACGGAATGAATCCGGCCAAAGTAGATCGTCTTCTCGTCTCTGAACAGGATCCCTTTGCGGATAACGATCCGGTCATCCTCTACGGTAAAGGAAAATTTGCGCCAGCCGAACAAGCCAAGGAACATTAGCAAGGTTACGGCAGCCAAAATCCCAAGATAGACATACCCGTTTACGCCCGACCAGTTTACGCCCTGCATCAAGGTAATAATGATGAGCGGCAGCAGCCCTTTTACAGTATTGAACAACGGAAACAGGATAAAAATCGGATGCAGCCTGCGAGGCTTGTTTCGCTTAATCATCCTGATCATCTACTTTCGCGAGCTGGCCGATCCGCCTCTTCAGGAAATGCGCTTCGCTTTGCTTGAGGCCGCTGATCCGGTGCGTGGTTGCGGCGGTTACAACCGCCACGCTGGCAAGCTCGTATTTGCGCATGAGCGGTCCGCTTTCCAGCTCCACATGCTGGACGCGCACCATCGGAACAAGGACGTTGCGAATAACGATAAGCCCGGATTTGATCTCCAGCTCCTCGTCAAACAGCTCGTATTGAAACCGCCGGTATTTGACCTCCGGAATAAACCATACAAACAATACGGCCGACAAACTTACAACCGCCAGCCCGATTAAGCCCGGGATATAAGTCCAATGCTTCCAGGCCGCAAACGTCAGATAGGCAATAACAATCACATAAAGCACAAGATGCGTAATTAGCGAGCTTATTCGATACACGGTGATGTAATCCCGGTGAAGCCTTTTTGATAATAGACGGTCCATTCCAGCAAAGCCCCCTTGGCATACCTGTTTATGGCAGTTTGATTAGTCCTTCTCTGGTAAAGGTCAGAGCCCGCGGGCGGCCGTCCGTAATCAAATAGCTGTTCTCTATGCCGACTACACCATCGCCGGGAAACGTAAACTTCGGTTCAACGGCTATTACCATTCCCGCTTCCAGCGGAATGTCAAAACCTTTCGCTAGAACCGGCCATTCGTCAATCTCAAGCCCGATTCCATGCCCAAGGAACTTGGCCTGGTCAGCGCCATAGCCCATAAAATGCGGGGAGAGTCCCGCTTCATCCGCCTGCTCGAGAGCTCTCTCGTAAAGAGCCGAACAGATTGCCCCCTGCATCATTCCGTTCTCCGCTTCACGGATAATGGCTTCGGATACGTCATAGGCATGAGCCAGCTTTTCCGTCAGCTCTCCTATAACAGCCGTACGGGTCTGATCAATCACGTAACCGTCGATACAGCAGCCGATATCCATCAAAATGGGCTCATTCCGTTCAATCGTTTTGCGGCTGACGCTTTGCGGCGACGTCGCACCAAGGCCAAGCCCGCCGGCAGGACCATCGAAATACGTGGGAACAGCAGCGGCCGAGCCGGCAATAAACATACCCGTCGCAATTTCCTGGTTATAACCCCGCATCCTCATGAGGCCGATATGTCCTCTTATACGCAGCTCATATTCAACGCGTGCCATCCATTCCAATTCCGTTACGCCCGGCTTCAAGAAATTAAGCGCCTCGTTCAGCGCCTCGTCAACAACGGCGGCTGCCGCTTCGAACCGGCTGATCTCAAGCGTCGATTTGATCATCCGTTGTCTTCTAACGATGGCCGAACCGTCAACAATCGGACCGGCGCCGGCGGCCTGCACCAATCCGGACAGCTTCAGATAGGTTTGGGCGGGAAGCACATCAAGATCTGCCGCTATAGCAGCCGGATTCCCCGTTCCGGCTTTAAAAACTTGAGGAAATTCCCGTGCCAGCGTCTCGCCAAACAGACGGAAGGCCCCAAGCTCCTTAACGGAAATGCCGCTCTCGAGCTTAGCCCGCTCAAGGCTCCTTTTCACAAAGAAAACCGGTTCCCCATGCGACGGAATAAAGGCATATCCGTTCTGCATAGAGCCGGTGTAATAATAAAGATCTATGTTTTGGGTCAGAAGAAACCCGTCCATCGCCGAGGCTCGCATTGCTACCTGCAGCTTGGTTATTCTTTCCCGCACAACTTCCTCGGAAACGTCTTTTTTAATCTCCATTCGAAGCCAACTCCTAACTTCCGTATTCCCCCTTTATTAGATCAATTTTATGATGGATCGTCAACAGGAAGCGAATGTTCGCTTCGTTCTCGCCCCCTTTAAACAACTAATATTCAATACGGACTTGGACTGGCTACCTTACCGCCAACTCCGATACGCCTTTAATCTCCCATTCGATTGGACCAAGCAGCGTAAACGCGCGCGGGTAAACGACATGGATAATAAGGACGACGCCCGGCCTTTGGAGAGTGGCCTCGTAATCGTATTGATCGTTCCTGTACGTATAAGGGAAGCTGCGATCATTATTTATGACTTCGAATACAAGCACATTCACCCGCTCGCGGACAGGGGAGTTCGGCAATGGATTCCCCAGTGCATCCAGGTGCAGATTCGCCTGCAGGTAAGCAGCCGCGGCCGATTCAGCCGCATCCGGATCAATCCGAAGAACACCTTCGGCCATCGCTGCCGGATCCAGCTGCTGCGAGGCTGCATGGGCAGCGCGGTTCAGCGCATGCTTCCCCTGATAGAGCAGCTTCATCGCCATTTCTTCATCTGTTTGCAAAAAATGGATCGATACCCATACCGTCATCATCAATAAGATCAACATCAGCTTATACATGGCATCTCCTTGTCCGGCCTTACGGCATGTACTCGCTCATCTTCATTCCAAACGTCCGCATGCGGCTGCCTTCGGCGATAGGCTCCAGTCCAATCAACCGGTCGATCTCGGACAGGTTCTCATACGGATAGCTCATCTTCAGCATAATCCCGGTCCCCCTCGGAAGCGGAGAGGTTGGGTCCGTCGCGGCAAGGCCGTTATCTGCCGTCACGTCAAACTCGACAAGCTCAGGCCTCATCCCGAAAGCGGCGAGCCGGTCCCGCGACTGCTCCATCATAACGGCATCGATATAGCCGTAGCTCCCGCTGGCGCCAACCTCCAGCAAATAATCGGTCTCCTGCTGCAAGACCGCTTGCCTTGCAATCAGCACATGCTTATAGATCGGCGAGAACATCATCCAGCACACCATAGCGGCAAACAACACAAACACTAATATATTTCTCATGGGCTCATCTGCCGGATATAGGCACCGATCGCCGCTCCGGAGCGCTCCACCTGCCGCTTCGTGCCGCCTTCGCCTCCGGTAATTCCCGTATACAGCAAAATGACGGTCACCAGAAGCAGCATCGCTATTAGCAGGCCTCTCATCGGCTGCCCCTCCTTAGTTCGAACCGGTTGATAACATGGAGCCGATCTTTGTGTTAGCCGAGCTGCCTTGTGTCTGAATCTGCTTGCTTGTTCCGGTTGTATCGTTAGCAATAATGTTGTTGAACAGAACAATGACGACAACAAGCAGCATGACGGTCATCAAAATATTGCGCATCTTGATTCACCTCCTTCGCGGCGTTTTCCCCCTCATTCGAGCGGTAGAGCGATCGGCCGTTCATCCCAAAGATTCAAACAGCTTGCGCCCCTCCTGCACCCAGGGGTAAATAAAAATCTGAAAGGTGTACAGAATCGGGATCCCCGCAATGATAAACAGGAAGTAAGAAGTTGACTCCTTTCGGCTTTCCTTGGCAAGCTCAAGCTTCTCCTTGTAGTCCTGAATCCGCTCGCGGAGAAGCCTGTAATATTCCTGGCTCTCGTGAAGCCGCAAGGAGTCGATCGTCTCCACAAAGCTCATGCCGTCGTCCGTGCCGATTCGGTGCTTGAACCGGCGAAGCGCCTGCTCCGCATCGTGATACCATTCGGCAAGCAGCCGTTCGAGGTCCCCGCGCAGCGTCCGGGTAAACGGGATGCAGCGGGTCAGCTTGGTATGGATATGAAGAGCCGATTCGGAGAGATACAGCAGCTGGTTGCTCATCAAATAAATTTCCTTGGTAATCCTTTGCGCGCGGAGTCTCCTGAAAGAGCGCAACCACGGCAGATCCCAATACAACAGCACAACCCCCGTCAGCACCAGCGTGTAGCAAAGCCATGCTCCCCGTTCGATTGACAAGCCGCGGTAAAGGACAGCAATTGCGGGAAGAAGAAAAAGCAAGATTCTTCTCGCCGCCGAATACCAAGCCGCGTCCGCGGTAACTCCGCAGCCTGCAAGAAGGGTTGCCCGTTCGATGAAAGTTCCCTTCTCCCGCGATAAACGGAGCAGCTTCAACCACTTATCCGGCATTTCGTCCGTCCGCCAGTTCAAGGCGTCCAGATGGAACCATCTCGGCCTTCTTCGGGGCATGGATTGAAGAATGATATAAACGCCCAGGAAACCAAACAGAAACTCCCCGGCAGCGATAAGCAGGCGGATAAACGACTCCATAGGCCCGCAACCTCCCTTCTACATTTTTTTCCGTGACAGCCAGAGTCCCATCAAGAAAGAAGCAAAGATAAGAACAATGGCGTTAAGCAGCATATCTCTTCCCTGCGGATCAATCAGATAGTAGTAATAGGAGTTCTCCCGGTTGTAGCGGACATTGATGCCGATATAAAATGCCAGGAACAGAACCGGCGTAAAGTTGGCAATCCGGATCTCCAGCAGCTTGTTCCGCTCCTGCTCGTTCGCCCGCCGAGCTTTGCGCATATCTCCGAGCAGTTCTTTCAGACTTTCCGCGATAGGCGATCCCTCCGCTAAGGCTACCCGCATAATATTGACGAAATAATCTCCCCACACATGGCCAAGCGCACTCGAAAAAATGCGCAAGCTTGCCTCGTCGTCGCCGCGAACCGACAGATTCCGGTACAGCTGTTCGAACACCGACTGCATGGGGCCAAGCAATCTCCGCTCTTCAACCGTGCGCTGCAAAGCCGTTCGAACCTGCCGGCCTCCCGTTACCAAATAACATTGGTAGAACAGCTCGATAGCCGGCAAAAAGTCCATTTGCAGCTGCATCTGTCTCTGGACAAGCATAGCCCGCAGGATCGTATAGGGCAGACAGCCGACAACAAGACCAAATAACAGCGTCCCCTTGATGCTCTGAAAGAAGAAGCCGCCAACGGCAACCCCGGCCAGCAGGAGCAGTATCGATCCGATGATAAGACCGGATGGCTTCAGCTTTAACTGAAGCGTTTCAAGCAGCTCGGACAAGTGGCGGTATATTCGTTCGAATCTTTTCAGCTTTTCGGTCAGCCGGTAACCCAGACGATTCCTCGCAGGATACGCAAGTCTGTCCATTCGCTCCTGACGTTCCGTCCATACCAGCAGCCAGCTGGACAAGGAAATAAACCACAAGCCAAAAAGAAGAAGGGCCGCCGCCGCGATAGACAGCTTGATCAAGTCCTCCAGCCCCTTTCGGAAAGACGAGCCCTCGCTTTAGCTGAAGGCTTCTCGGGATAAATCCACTGTCCGCTAGTCTCATCGAATCTAGCCCAATCCCGGACAATTACCTCGTTATTCGTCCAGCTCAGCTCACCGATTCGGGCAATGACCCGCCTGCCGCCCAAATAACGCATCTCAATGCCCACTTGGGTAACGTATTCGGCGATCCTCTTCGTCAAACGCTCCGGATTCATTCCGCGCCCGTCCAGCATGCACATGTCGGTAATCGCTTCCGGCACATCCTCCAGCGTATTGGCATGTACCGTGGTCATGCTGCCGGAATGCCCCCTCGTACATGCCCTTACATAAATATTGGCATCCATATCGCGGATCTCGGCATGCACGATGCGCTGCGGGGATTGGCGGAGGGCCAGCTTAAACGCCTGCTCGGCCCGGTGCTGCGGATCATCCTCGTCCGCTTCGTATTCAACCGTATTTTTCATGGGAAAATCCCGCCCAAGCATCATCTCGAACCGCCCTTCGATCGTGACGATCCGTTCTTCATCCGGCAGTTCGGCGATCAAAGCCTTCATAAGATGGGTCTTGCCCGAGTTGGTCGGGCCGATAATGACCAGATTAAACCGCGCTTCAAGCACATCCAGCAGCATATTCCTCATCGCCAAGCTCAACGTATGGTACGGAGCAGAGCATAAGGATTCCAGACTAAAGCTGCGCACCGTAAAAAAACGGATCGTAAGCGTTGGCTTCGAAGTAAAACCAAAGCCGGTCATCGTGACGCGCGAGCCGTCCCTCAGCATAACCTCCGCCCACCGCTTCCGGGGGTTAATTCGGTCATTGTTATACAGCACGAGGTTCTGTTGAATCCGCTCCACGTCCCGCTCATGGTCGAAGCGATAGGGCGACAGCATCGTCTGGCCGTCTCTTACTTCATAAATCTGAGAGCCGACAACTTGAATCTCCTCGAGACCGTCCTTCCTGGCTAGCACTAGCTCAAGCACATTAAGTCCGATTACCTCCGCGAACAAGGCTTCGGCAAGCGTTGCGTACGGATGCTTATAACCATCCAGCTGGTGAATTCGGAGGCGTATCAGCCTATCGGCTATAATCGCCAGTACTTGCTCCCTCTCCGGCGCAAAGCCAAGCACGGCCCGGTTCAAGGTCTCGCTGTACTGCCGGCGCTCTTCTTCCGTTAGTCCCCTGGGTGCTGCCAAGTAGGACCTGATCTCCTCTGCCAGCCTTCCGAAATCCGCTCCGCGTCCGGCCGATTCCCCTCTGTCCAAAGGATCCGTGACCGCATATTGATCCAGCCTCAACCTAGCAGAATAATCCGACGGTGAGAACTTGCTTGTCCCCGAACTCAAGAGCCTACCCCGTTGCGATGAGCAAGCAGCTTGCGGTACCAAGGCTGTACGGCAAGCGTTGGCGTTACCCTGCGTATATGATGACGGTCCATCAACTGCTCCGCGCTCTCCTGCATGGCAAGCTTGCCGGCAGGATCCTCCTTCAGCCACTGACCGTAATGACCGTTGTCCAGCTGCGCGTAGAATTGTTGACCAAACCTCAATTCTCCAAGTTTCGATGTGCCCATTTCTTTGCAAATATCCTTCATGCGATATCCTCCTGCGCTCCATGGCGAGTAAATAACAACCGTGTCGTATTGTTCCGTTGATAGCCCAAACAGCGGCGATACTTGCGAAATCCAGCGTTTTCCGTCTTCCTGGAAATGGGACAAAGCATCGGTGGTGACGATAACTCGCGTATCGGCCTCGCGCAGGGCGCATATCGTAGCCGCGTTATCCCAGTAAGCACCTACGTCGATAACAACCATTGAGAACGTCTGCCCGGCGATTTGCAACAAATGCTCCATTTCCTCCGGCGAATAAAACTCTGCCTGATCCCTCATCATATTGCCGAACAACACATGCAAATTCGGCATTCCTCTAACCGGCTGCACCGCCCGCTGCAGCTTGTCGATCGTCAATGATCCGGACTTCAGCTCCGGCCTCAGCTTATCCAGCGTCACGGCGGGCTCGGCTATACCCAAATACCGGTGAAGCTTTGCGCTTTTTAGATGAAGGCATAAATAACCAATCTGCCTGCCGCTTGCTTCCGCCATCCGAAAGGCTGCGGCAAATGCGGCCGAGGTGGTGCCAATATTCGGCGTAGTCCCGACAAAGGTGATTAACGGTGCCGTGATAGCATTCACGTATGATCCTCCTCCAGCTGCAGCGATTCCGGACTGTAGGCGATAACCAGCTTATGAAGGCCATCCTTGCAATAACCGTCAATCTGCAGCCATTGCGACTCCGTCAGGTTCAAGTTAATGTATTCAATCATGCCGTTCGCATCGCGTCTTGAAGCATACATCCGTTCCTTGTCCCCTTCTGCCAGCGACAGCAGATTAGGATCCTTCATATTGTCGATCTCCACGTTGCTTGAGGATTTCACCGACGCGACCGTCACAAGCGAATCAAATATCCGCCTGGATGGTTCATTCTCGCCGGACAAATAGACGGTTACCTTATCGCCGGCGCGAATGCCGTTAGAGATGGAGCGAACGTAGTCGCGCGGAATTTGAAAGGTTGATTCCATGCCCGTCGGCAGCAGATGGTACTTATCGATTTTCCAACCCAGAATCGGCTCATTCGTCCCAAGCGGAATAACGGTCTCCAAGCCTACCGCCTGCTTGGCGTCCACAAGCATTCCCTGCTCGTAGCCCTCGCGGGGGATGCGTTTGTATGCGATATCCGCTTCCGTTAACCTCCTGCCTGCTTCAACAAACTGCTTGGCCACAACAACCTCAACCGTCTCCCCGCGGGTAACCTGCAGCCTCTGCAACTGGAACAAACCATACACCAGAACCCCCGACAGCAAGGCGGCCAGCAATCCAATGCCTGCATTTCTCCTTCTGTTCATCGACTCTCCCCTCTCTAATCCACGGCGAAAAAAAAAGAACGCAGCAGTAGCCTAAATAAGGCTGATCTGCTAGCGTTCTTCGCTAAGCCGTGCACGTATATGTAATTTAACAACCAATTGACCATATAATAGCAAAATTATTAAATAGTTGTCTATAGATTTTTTTCAAAATTTCCAAAAATTCGCCATTATGCGACGACATCACGCAAAAAAACAAGGACAGCATATGGCTGTCCTTGTTCCATCCCTGCGTTTAAAAATCAATTAATCCAACGCTGATCAGCAGAGCATCGTCCACTTTACGCATCGTTTCATCGTCCAGATGGGTGATCTTGTCGGTTAAACGCTGCTTGTCGATCGTCCTAATCTGCTCAAGCAGCACGACGGAGTCTCTGTCGAAGCCGTGAGCCGCCGCTTCCATTTCAACGTGCGTAGGCAATTTGGCTTTCTGGATTTGCGCCGTAATGGCCGCGACGATAACCGTCGGACTAAAGCGGTTGCCGATATCATTCTGAATGACTAATACGGGTCTTACTCCGCCCTGTTCCGATCCGACGACTGGTGACAAATCCGCAAAAAACACATCTCCGCGTTTTACGATCAACCTCTACACCCCGCTTACGAGACGGCCTAACGTATGATCGGCTTCTTCCTCCGCTTGAAAAGCTTCGGAGGCCATGTTCAAGTTGATCTTCGCCATTTCCAGATACCCACGCTGCATGGACTCACGGATCTGCCGTTTTTTTCGTTCCACAAGATACAGCTTCATGGCCTGCCGAATAAACTCGCTGCGGTTGGAATTTTCCTTGGCGACGATGCCGTCGACCTCCTCCAGCAATTGATCCGGCAAGCTGATCATGATCCTCTTGGTGTTCTGCATATTGGCCACCGAACTAGCACCCCCAAAACTTTTCCAAAACCATTAATATTCATTATTACAATAATTCGCTGTCACTATACTTTATCATAGCTATGTTATGCGTATATCAAATATGCTGCATGATTTTACTGCATCTCCGAGCATATCCAAATTTGATTTAACTAATTCGCGATCGACGACGGAAATCCTCTATTATTCGCGAAAAGTTGCGATTAGTAAATAATTCCTAACCTAAAACGAGCGGATTCGATACCGCGACCACCTGTCCGTCTCTCACATAGACGCGGGGCACGCGGGCTGCCAGCATGCAGGTTACTTCGTAGTTGATCGTTCCAAGCTGCAAAGCAAGCTCCTCCGCCGATATCTCTTCCCCGCCTTGCCGTCCGATCAGCACAACCTCTTCGCCCGGCTCTACGGCTGCATCCGCCGCTGCGGGATCCAAAGCAATCATGCATTGATCCATGCAGATCGTTCCTCGCACAGGCACTTTTACCCCCCGTACAAGCACATGGGCTTTGCCGGTCAGCATCCGGCTGAATCCGTCGGCATACCCGATTGGCAGCGTGCCAATGCATTCTTCCTGCTTGGTCACATACCGGGTACCGTAACTGATTCCCCAGCCTGGAGGCGCCGTCTTCACCATGACGACTTCCGACTTAAGCGAAAGCACCGGTTCAAGCTTGATTCTCTCGCGGCTTACTTCATCCGAAGGATAAAGACCGTACATGCTAATGCCGAGGCGAACCATGTCGCCGCCATATTCCGGCGTATCAATGCCTGCTGCGCTGTTGGCTGCATGAAGGATACGGATTGGCAGCTGATGGCTGCGTACATACTCCGCAACAGCATGAAAACGCTCATATTGCCGGCGGGTATAGCTTTTGTCCGTCTCGTCCGCTTTGGCGTAGTGAGTGAACATGCCCTCAATTTCCAGCTGCGGAACATCAAGCGCTTTGCGGATAAAAGCAATCGCTTCATCCTTGCCGATAATTCCAAGCCGTCCCATTCCGGAATCAATCTTAATATGGGCTTTGAGCTTCTTGCCATCCGCATGAGCGGGAAGAGCCGCAGCCGCCTCCAAGATATCTTCCCGGAAAAGCGCGATTGTTATATCTTTGTCGCGTGCGATAGCGAGCGCATCCGCCGGAACAAATCCAAGCACGAGAATTGGGGTAGCAATCCCGGCATGACGAAGCTGGAGCGCTTCATCCAGAAAGGCTACGCCCAAATAATCAACGCCGAACCGCTCTGCTTCGCGGGCAATTTCCACTGCGCCATGCCCGTATGCGTTCGCTTTGACCGAAGCCATCAGCAATCGCCCTTCAGGCATAGCGCTGCGGAACGCATGCAGGTTGCGGTTCAGCGCGTCAAGCGAAATTTCTACCCTCGTCGGGCGGTAATACGATTCCAAGTCGGTTCACCTTCTCCTCATTCGGCAGCCCCGAGCAATCCCGAGCAACTGTAAACATCAATAGGATTAATGTTATACGTTGTCGCTTAGGCTGTCAATGAAATGGCGGCCGTAATCGGATAGCACGTCTTGGAAAAAAGTTTCCCGCGCTCCGCTCTGGATGTGTTTTATTTCGTTGTATCCACTTGAACGGATTGGGCAATTCGGATCATTTCCGTCTCAGGAAGCGTGCTGCTTGTCAGACGAAGCTCGTTGCCGTCCACGATCCAGGTGAGCGTCTTCTGATCATCCCCGCCGGTCAGCTCGCCAATCGTAAATCCGAGATCAAGGAAGGTGCCGCCCGAATACGTAGCTGCCATATCTTTTGGCTGGGTCTGGATCAGCGAGAAGTCGTAAGTGCCCGTATAGCGGGACACGACGCCAGGCAAGCCGCCAAATACGATATCCATGCTATCCTTCATAACGACGCCGTTCGGAAGAGCTGTCGGCACCATCACCTGAAGCTCGCTTGCTGCACCGGCCTGCGGATTAGCTGCCGTGTCGTCAGCGTCTTCTTCATCTTCTGCCGTCGCGTTTTTGTCGCCATCTTTTGTCCCTTTATTGTCCGTCTTGCCATCTGTTTTGCCATCCGTTTTCGAGTCCGTGGATTTATCCGGCGTTACCGCGTCCTTGCTGCCTTCAGCATCACCGTTTGCGCTGCCTTTCGCATTCGTTTGATCCGGCTCCGCGATTGTCGGCTGATCGCTGGTACCGCTGCTCGAAGGCGAAGACTTCATGTTCGCTTCCGTCTCAAACGTTGTTTTATCAAAGCTTGGACCAAACTCGAAGCTCGTAAAGTCTACTTGCACCATCACGGAAGCATTCGCATCGCTGACTTGAACCTGAACCGGTTTGTAATCCGATTTGTTCAGCCAAATTTTTTGTCTGGCCAGCGTGCCGTTATTATAGTTAGCCATGACATCAAAGACGTAGGATTTATCATCAACCGCGAATTGGCGCGAGTTGTCTGTCAGAATGCTTTGAATCAGCGTTTGATAGAGGTATACCTGCCCTTGATTTTGCGGCCAATCGCTTTGGAAACGGAACACCTTGTTCAGACGCGGCGTAAGGACAAACACGCCGTCATCGTTGCGCAGAACGATTTGTGTAATATCCTTCTCTGCATTCGTCAATTTAATGCGGTAATAATGGGGCTTCTGGTAAGAAACTTCAACGTTGTATGTCAGTTCCTGCTGACCGGTATGAAGTTTCATAGTGCCTGTCCCTTGGTAGCTCTCCATGTTGTTTACAACCTTGTCGAGCTCCTTGACCACGGACTCGGCGTCCTTCTTCCCGCATGCGCTAAGTACGAGTGAAAACACTAACAAGATTGCCGCTGCCCATGTCATGCGACGCATTACAATCATCCCCTCTTCACAATGTTTTTCCCACTGGTAACATGTCTATGAGGGGACTTGGCCGATTATGCGGACTAGTTTGACAAGCTGGAGCTTGTATTAAAAATAATTCGAAAAAGCTGCTCCGCAAGGCCGTATGAGCCCTGCAGAGCAGCTTTTATCGCATTTTACTTAGTATTGAGCAGCTTCACGATAACCGTAATGGCTTCCGCTCTGGTTGCCGTTCCGGCAGGAACGAAACGATTGTCTAGACGGCCCTGGATAATGCCCTTGTCCGCCACGGCTTTCACCGCGCCTCTTGCCCATGCGGGGATATCGGCATTGTCGGAGAAGCCCGTTACGGCATCTTCCGCCGTTGTCAGCTTGAGCGCCTTCGCAATCATCACAACCATTTCAGCACGGCTGATCTTGCTGCCCGGCTTAAACGTTCCATCCGGATAACCGCTTGTAATGCCAGCGCTGACCGCTTGCGCAACGGCAGCTTTCGCCCATGCGCCGATTAAAGCATTATCCTTGAAGGTCAAATTCGCCCCCGGCTCACTCGACTTAAGCGCGCGCATCAGCATCGCAATAAACTCCTCGCGGGTTACGGTAAGCTCAGGCTTAAAGGTACCGTCGCTGTAGCCATTTACGATACCTGCTGCCACCGCACTCCGGATCGAAGCTGCCGCCCAGTGTCCGGAAATATCGGAGAAGTCAGGTACGGCAGTGCCGGCATCTACCGCAAATACGGCAAACTTCGTGAAATGGTCGGTTGCTACGGAGATCGTGCTGCCGTTAACTATTCCGCCCATCTCGATCCATTGCTTCTTCGCCTCATCATAATAGAAGACAGACGGCTTCTTGCCTTCCTTGACCAGCGAGGCTTCGAATTTGAAGGTCAACGTGACAGGGACAAGGAAGTTGCCCGCTTTATTTTTAACCACTTCAAATATCGAAGACAGCAGCACATCATCCGCATTGATAAGGCCACCGGCCTGCGCCAGCTTTTGAATGGTAATGATAAGCTGTTCTTTGGATGCCCCGCTTGGCACCTTCACCGTAAGGCTGTTGTCAAAGACGCTCAGCTCGCCGGATCCGCCGGACGGAACGGTAAGCTCGTTACTGCTTGGAGGAGTAACTGTCCCACCACCGCCTGAGCCAGGCCCGGTTGAGCCCGTCTTGAATGTACCGGCCAGGCCAACGCTCTCATTTCCTTTATCGTCAAAGGCTTTGACCGTAAAGGTATAGGACGTATTGGAAGCAAGGCCTTTTGCTGCGTATGTTCTGACGGAGGAAGCAACCTTCGCGATTGGCGTCTCTTCCGAACCTTTGTAGATGGCGTATCCCGCCACACGGGTTGAATCCGTCGCCTGAGGCCAGCTTAAAGCAATGCTGTCCGTGGTCTGCGCATCCGAGGTAAGCGCCGCATTAGCCGGCCATACCGGCGGAGCCGGATCGTCCATCACGATATCCTGTGCCCCAACCGTCTCAAACCAATCTTTTATCGTATTAAAATCGTTCGAAAAGGCCAGTGACAGAAGAAGCATCATGCGCGCATGCTGCGGGTTCAGGTTATCCCCGGCAATAATTCCGTTGCCGCTGCCGCTCATCGTGCCCGAGCCGGTCCGGGTTGTCGTAACAAAGATAACACCCTTCTGAATCGCCGCGCTGCGCGCCTGGCTCATCTTGGAGGAAATGCCTCCCGCTCCGGTTCCGGCCGTGACAATCCCTTTGGCACCGTCTTCCACCAGGGCGCGAATCGCTCCGCCTCCCGCTTCCTGATAGCTGTAGGCAATCTCGACAAGCGGCAGATCATCCTTCGAGATCGTCCGCAGATCAAACGGGGTAGACCATTCCGGCGTTCCGGCCTTCAAAGCCCGGGCATTTAGCCGGTACATCCGAACGGCAGGATCATCGACATAGCCAAGCGCTCCAAACATCGGAGTATCAAAGGTATCGAGTCGATGGGCATTAGACTTCGTTACTTCGCGCGCGGCCTGGATGACATCGTTCAGCATAATCACCGTGCCATACCATTTGGTTTTGTTGCTGGCTGCCACCTTAATCGCCTGATACAGGTTCGCCGGGCCATCCGTTCCGATAACATCCCATGGACGCATAGCTCCCGTTACCACAACCGGCTTCTCGCTGCGCACCGTCAAATCAAGGAAGTACGCGATCTCTTCCATCGTGTCCGTGCCCGTAGTAACAACGATGCCATCGTAAACTTCAAGAGCTTGATCGACGGCCAGGGACAGATCATAGAGTTCCTTCATCGAATAGCCGCCCGAGCCTTTATTGCCGAATTGGAACGTCGAAACGTCGGCATTTTTGTGCTTTGGAAGCTGTGCGACCATATCCGCCATTTTGTACGTGCCTGCCGCATAATTCTGGAAGTTTGTCTTATCGCCTCGCGATGCCGCGCCGGCAATTGTGCCTCCGGTCGCAACGACCATAATATTGGGCAGCGGTGAAGCTATAGACTCCGCCGATAAAGCGGGTATATCAAAAGTAGGAAGCTGTGGAGCTGCTTCTTCGGCCGCCCGCGCATACCCCATAAATCCGGAAAGCAGCGCTAGGATCAGCAGGGGAGAGAGAAATCTCCGCAGCATTCGATTATTGCTGATGACAGTCATATCCGGTTACCCTCCCTTCGTGTACGATTCCCGTTTATTTCACGCCAACGGGCTCTTCTACCGCAGGTGCGGCTTCTACCGGTTCCGTCACTGTCGGCTCGGATGGCTCGACCGAAGGATCCACGGAAGGTTCTTCCGCTGCAGGCACCTCTACAACCGGCTCTTCCGTTACCGCCGCTTCTTCGATCGATGTTTTTAATACCGTATTCTCGTCCACCGAAATTTCAACGTCTCCCGTACCAAACGATTGGAACCAGGAATGAATGGTCGGCAGATCGCTTGTGAACGCCAAGGAAAGCAGAAGCAGCATACGCGCATGCGCCGCATTCAGGTTATCCCCGCCAATCGTTGCGCCTGTACCGCTGTCGTACATCGTACCGGAGCCTGTCCGGGTTGTCGTAACAAACACTACTCCTTTTTGAATGGCTGCCGAACGCGCCTGACTCATCTTCGAAGAGATGCCGCCAGCACCCGTTCCAGCGGTTACAATCCCTTTCGCGCCGTCCTCTACGAATCCGCGGATCGCGCCGCCGCCCGCTTCTTGGTAGCTGTACGCGATTTCGACAATTGGAAGGCTGTCCTTGGAGATGGTTTTCAGATCAAACGGGGTTGCCCATTGTTCCGTGCCTGCTTTGATCGCTCTTGCTGGAGCACGATAAATTCGGACTGCAGGATCATCTACATAACCAAGCGCGCCAAACATCGGGGCATCAAACGTATCCAGACGATGAGCGTTTGTCTTCGTCACTTCACGCGCTGCGTAGATCACGTCGTTAAGCATCAATACGGTACCAAACCATTTCGTTTTATTACTGCTCGCCACTTTGATCGCTTGGTACAGGTTAGCCGGAGCATCCGTTCCGATCACGTCCCAAGGTCTCATCGCACCCGTAACGACTACCGGCTTTTCGCTGCGCACCGTCAGATCAAGGAAATAAGCGATTTCCTCCATCGTATCGGTCCCCGTCGTTACGACTACGCTGTCGTAGTCCGCAAGAGCGGTATCCACTGCAAGGGAGAGATCGTATAAATCCTTTATCGTATAACTGCCGGAGCCTTTATTGCCGAACTGGAAAGTAGATACGTCCGCGGTTTTATGTACCGGCAGCTGCGCCACCATGTCCGCCATCGTATAAGTACCTGCCGCATAGTTCTGAAAGTTTGTTTTGTCGCCGTTTCTCGCCGCTCCCGCAATCGTTCCCCCGGTAGCGATAACAAGAACATTCGGCTTCTCCGAAGCCTCGAATTCAGCCGAGACCGGCGGAATGTTGAACGTTGGAAGCTGCACGGGTTCGGCAGCATTCGCCAAGTTTCTTGAAACAACGATTCCGACCGTCCCTGCCGCCATGGAAAGCAGCAAAAGAAGAACAATAAACCTCTTACCCAACACACCTCTTACAACGTTTGTCATGATTTGTCTTCCTCCCTATTCTATCTATTTATGTCGAACATCTATAAGTCTATTTTATGTCACATATATTAACAAACCTTATTATGACGAAGTTAAGCGTTAACATCAGCATTTATCTAGGTTTTTCTTCATTTTTCCTGTTTACTTGAGAAATTCTAGTAGATTTTATTGTTATATAAACTAACATATTACTAACATAAGTTGAACACGGAGGTATCGAGGCGGACTGGGGATGGAATAACGGGGAAGGAATAACCTTGTAAAAAGGAACTTACTTATATTTCTTTCGTGACCAGAAAAAAAAGTGAAACCTAAGTCCTAAACTATCGTATAATTAACTACGGCTTTCCACGCGTAGAGAGGTGTGTGCCATTTTCATGCTCCAAGACATTGTAGACTTCCTAATGAAATTTGGCCCCTGGGGTTTGTTCGTTCATTCTATGATTGATGCAATCATCTTTCCTATACCGGCCTTATTCCTCCAGGTTCCATTAAGCCTAGTAAATCCGCATGACGCGTTTATGCTGGCTACCGTAGGATATATCGGTTGTTTGATAGGCACCCCTATCGGCTATTTGATCGGCAAATTATTAGGCAACTCCATTCTATACAAAATCCTTAAGAAGGAATGGATCGAATCTGCCACCAACATGTTCCAAAAAAATGGAGACACCGCTGTACTGATCGGTTCTTTTACCCCCATTCCATTCAAAGTATTTACGATTTTATCAGGCGCGCTGAACTTTCCCTTATGGCGCCTTATCATGTACGCGGCAGTAGGCAGAGCGGCAAAGTTTTATCTGGTCGGCGCACTTATTTACTTCTATGGCCAAGCGGCCGAGAAGATGGTTCATAACGCATCGTATTATTTGTTCGCTATCGCCGTCCCGCTGATTGTCTTGTTCCTGTTCTTCCGGAGAAGACACCGCAAGAAGAAAGCCGCCAAAGCAGCGGCGGCTGCGGAAGCGGCTGCGGCTAGTGCCGAAGAAGAAACGGTTCAGGAGCATTCGGCCGTTGCATCCGAAGCCGCAGAGGAATTAACGGAACCGGCAGGGCAAACAGGCGAAGTTTCAAAGGAGACTCGCGAGACCGCCAGCGAACCCCCCATTCCCACCCCAACTCCCGTAAGCAACACCTAAGAGAACATCCAATAAGCCCCTTTCCGGCCGGAAAGGGGCTTATTTAGTTGCACTTCCTTGTTCAGGTCCGCAATTAAACGGCATTTACTGCAAAACTACATGTAAATTCCCCGCAGGCGGAGATAATAGGTCATTAGAATGCAATACTGCAGTTTATTGCCTCCGGTTCACCCGAATTACCCTTCATCCGTCAAAATCACCTGCACTTTTACATTACACTTGCAAAACTCCCTCTCCTACTAGCAAAGGTCCTGCACTTTTGCAGCATAACATTCACTACCAACGATCAATTTCATTAACCCCTTCCTGCAAAAGGCTATATTTCATCACTTTGGACGATTTGCCGTTATCACAGAGCAACGCCTGAAACCTCCCCTGTCCGCACAACGCCTGCAAATGCCGCACCGCCGTCCGATGATTCAACTGCAAATGACACTCAACCTCAGCCGGCCGAACAGATCCCCCATTCTCATGAGCCAGCAAAATAATTTCCCTTCTGATTCGGTTGGACAGATCTTTACTCTTGCCGGATTGGTAACGACTCAACAGAAGTCTTAACAACGTTTGGCAGAGATCCGGCCGCTGAGCAACATCATCGTAAGAAAAAGAAACCACCCTAAAACCAATGCCTTGCATAAAGGTTTCGCGGTTCAACTCCTCCGAGTAACGCTTCCGGTCCATATCCGCGACATGCGGACCAAAGCCCTTAATCTCAAAAACAAATTTCACGTGCCCCGGCAGCCAAGCCATGTCCGCATAATACGGTTTCCCCCGCCAATCGAGAATTTCATATTCCGGATGCAAATCCTCTAATGTCCCCATCAACGGCCACCATACCTGCTGTAAAAACAGCTTCTCCGCATGCTGATGCCCTCTTTCCAACCTTCCTTTACGCTCACCCGTCCTTTTTGCCAAATGTCTCTTCAACCACTCAACATGCGCCGCTTCAAATCCATTCATAACAAATCTCCTCTTGCTATAAAATAAAACGCCCCTCGGAATCATCTGCTGGCAGATGATTCCGAGGGGCGTTCTTCGCCGCTTTATATTACAATTATAAGCCGTATTGCGCGATCTTCACAAGATTGGTAGCGCCGGCTTTGCCTGTTGGCGTACCCGCCGTGATAACAACGTAATCGCCTTTCTCCAGGAGACCCGTGCTGCCGCCGTTTGTTAATGCCGATTCAAAAATATCATCGGTGGAGTTAGGTCGGCCGCCTTTAACCGGGATAACTCCCCACATAACAGCCAGGCGAGGCAGAACCTTCTCATCCGAAGCAACCGCTATAATCGGCGATTTCGGACGGTATTTCGATACCATGCGAGCCGTGAAACCACTCTCCGTTGGCGTTACGATCGCCTTTGCGTTCAGTTCCAGGGACGAGCTTACAACCGCTTGGCTGATTACTTCCGTAATCGTTGTTGGTTGAGCGCCTCTGCGCTGTTGGAACTCGTCGAAGTAATCCATCATGGATTCCGCCTTCACCGCAATCGAAGCCATCATGCTAACCGATTCTACCGGATATTTGCCGGCAGCCGTCTCGCCCGAAAGCATAATCGCGTCCGTGCCTTGAAGGACTGCGTTCGCCACGTCGCTTACTTCCGCGCGGGATGGACGAGGGTTAACCTGCATCGAATCCAGCATTTGCGTCGCAACGATAACCACTTTGCCGGCCGTGTTACATTTCGCGATCATTTCGCGCTGGATCATAGGCACGTCCCAAGCCGGTACTTCAACGCCAAGGTCGCCGCGGGCAACCATGATGCCATCCGAAGCTTCGATGATCGAATCCAGGTTATTAACGCCTTCTTCATTCTCGATCTTCGAGATGATTTGAATATGCCCTGCGCCGCCGTCATGAAGCAGCTCGCGAATTTGCAAAATGTCTTCCGCTCTTCTCACAAAGGAAGGAGCGATGATATCAATCTGCTGCTCGATGCCGAACTGGATATGGCGGATATCGCGTTCCGTTACGCCAGGAAGCGTCGTGCGGATACCCGGCAGGTTGACGCCTTTTCTCGCTTTAATGACGCCGCCGTTCAAAATGACGCACTCGATTTCCGTTCCGTTAACGGATGCCACTTCCAGTTCGATAAGGCCGTCGTCGAGCAAAATTTTATTGCCAGGGTTCACGACTAGCGGCAGCTCCGCATAGTTCACGTGAATACGTTCGCCGTTACCGATAATCTCTTCCGTAGTCAGCGTCAGCTTCTCTCCAACCTTCAGCAAGTAAGAGGCTTCCTCCAGCTTGCCGATCCGGACTTCCGGACCTTTAATATCAAGCAAAATCGCAACAATACTATTCGTAGCCGCAGCAGCTTCGCGAATACGCGCAATACGTGCCGCATGATCCTCCAGCTCTCCGTGTGCCATATTCAAACGGGCAACGTTCATCCCCGCATTAATCATGTCAATTAAAACTTCCGTCGATTCGCATGCCGGTCCCATGGTGCAAACAATTTTTGTCTTGCGCATAATGTCGCTGATTCCTCCTGATTGTACAAGTCTGTATTAGTGGTAAACAAGAATAACCTTATTGTAGCTTGTTTCTTCCCAATCGACTATGAAATATAGTACTCTTATAGAAATATAGTACTCTAAATGATTGGGGATATAGGTGACCATGCTTACGCTGCAGCAAGTCAGACAAGACAGAGGGACCGACTGGTTCGACAACGGCAATCGCCCGGAAGGCGCATCCACGCTCGTATTGTCGAGTTACGGCAAGGTCGTGTACTGGGTTGGGAACGAGAAAATTATTTTAGAAAAAGGCGATCTGTTATACATTCCGGCCTGCCAATCGTATTATGGCAAATGTGTGCCAACCGTGTTCCATGAGAAATATGTCATTGAATTTACCGGGGATACTCCGCCGCTCCCCCTCCTGCAGAACAATCACTGGGTGAAATCGAGAACCGGCGCATACGAACGGATCCTGGAGCGAATCAAAACCATGCATAACGAATGGACGGAGAAGCATTTGTATGCCGATGTGCTTGGCCTTGCCATCTTGTACGAATGCCTGGCCCTCTGGAATCGGGAGCTTGATGAAGGACCGGCTTCATCCGCCGCCCATCAGCAGGTCGAACGGATGAAAAGCTATATCATGAACTACTATCAGCAGAAAATTACGAAAGAGGAGCTTGGCGAGTATATCCGCAAAAGTCCGAATTACGCGGCTACGCTTTTTCGCCGGGTTACCGGACAAACCATCAGCGAATACGTCCATAAAGCGCGGGTAAAAAAAGCGCTCTATTTGCTCGTGGATTCCACTCTTACGGTAGGAGAAATCTCCGAATCCGTCGGCTACCGCGACCTGTCTTACTTCCAGCGAATCTTCAAGCGCGAGACCGGCAAAACGCCAACCGCGTACATGAAGGACCGCCCAAAGCCCCTGTCCTAATCTTCGTGAACAACAGGGGCGAAAAAAAAAACGGCAGGTGCAACATCCCGGCGGGATTCCCGTTTAATAGGGTAAGAAAACAGGTAAGATAAAATAAAATACGCTGAAAATGGAGTGAGGCTTATGTGGCGTCTATTAAGTATTTTGGCCGTCATAACGTTACTTGGAGGATGTTGGGGTCTTCGAGGGAATGATAATTCGCTGTCACCGATGCCCTCAGCATCCCCAACCGCCGAGCCTTCGGTCGAACCTTCGCTTGCGCCTACGCCAATTCCATCTCCGTCTTCGACGCCGGCACCAACGGCCCAAGAAACAGCAAAAGCTATTATTAATGCCCTGAAGCAGCAGGATATAGAGAAGCTGTCCAGCTATATCCATCCCGAGAAAGGGCTATTGTTCTCTCCCTACGGACATATCGAGAAGAAAACCGCCTTAACCTTCAAAGCAGGCGGGCTGCCCGCATGGGATGATCCAAAACTGTATAAATGGGGAAGCTACGACGGTTCGGGCGAACCGATCAGCCTTACTTTCCGGGACTATTTCAAGAAATTCGTATACGATCAAAACTTCGCCGAGGCCGAAAAGGTTGGGCAAAACGAAATACTCGGCCAAGGCAATACGCTGGTCAATATCGGGGACATTTACCCGGACAGCACCTACTTCGATTACTATTTCAGCGGGTTTGACCCGAAGCATAGCGGCATGGATTGGGAGAGCTTGATTCTTGTTCTCGAGCAGCATAACGGCGCTTGGTACGTTTGCGCCATCGTTCACTCCCAATGGACGATATAATCACAAAGGGCGCTCCCCCGTCGCGAAGACGAGAGGAGCGCCCTTTTCTTTGCACGCTATTGATCCGAGGTTTTAACCGACCGGAACAATTCAACGAAACGTTCCGGCGTTACCGGAGGGCTGAACAGATAACCTTGCATCAGATCGCAATTATGCTCTTTAATAATTTGCAGCTCTTCTGCCGTCTCCACGCCTTCCGTCACAACCTTCATATTGAGATTATGGGCAATAACAATGATCGATCTGAAGATCATCTGCTTGCGGATATCCGTCACAATTCCCCGGATAAACGATTTATCCAGCTTCAAATAATGAATCGGAATGTTCTGCAGGTAGCTTAAGGAGGAATAGCCCGTACCGAAATCATCCAGAGACAGCTTTAGCCCCAGCCCTTGCAACTCATGCAAAATTCGCAGCGTATGCTCCGGATTTTCCATAAAGATCGATTCCGTTAATTCCAGTTCGATCTGTTCGGAACGTATGCCTGCTTCCGCAATAATCGACTTGATGCTGGCTACAATATCCTTCTGCTGGAACTGGAGCATGGACATATTTACGCTGACGAGTATCGAATCCAGTCCCATCCGCTCCCACTGCTTTACCTGCCGGCAGGCTGATCTCAGCACCCATTCCCCAAGCAAAATAATAAAGCCCGTCTTCTCGGCAATCGGGATAAATTCGAGCGGGGATACCATGCCAAACTCCGGATGCTTCCAGCGCAGCAGCGCTTCAACTCCATGAATGCGGCCCGTCCCGATTTCCAGCTTCGGCTGATAATGAAGCATGAATTGATTGGATTCAAGCGCTTCGAACATGCTGTTCTCCAAAATCAGTTCTTTGGTCGGTACATCGTTCATCATCGGGGAATACAGCTTGTACGTATTGCGCTGCTTCTTCGCCACATACAGGGCGATATCCGATTCCTTCACCAGACGGTCTCCGGTCTCCGGCGTCCATTCCTGCTGAACGCTCATTCCGATGCTGGCGGTCAGATAGAAGAGTCTTCCCTTCATCTTGATCGGCTCCGCAATAACGCTCAATATCCGCGCCGCAACTGCCGTTGCTTGTCCCAAATAGCTGATTTCGTCCAAAAGCACAACAAACTCGTCGCCGCCAAACCGGAATACCCTGCCGGACTGGCCCGTTGCTTCAACGATCCGGTCGCCGACCTGCTTCAGCAGCATATCCCCCATCGTATAATCAAGGGTCTCATTAATGATTTTGAAACGGTCCAAATCAATATACAGCAAGGCGAATTGACCGTTACTGCCCGTTTTCGTCTCGGCATACCGCGAATAGCCGTAACGGTTGGGGAACCCGGTAACCAAATCGTGCATCGCCTGATGCTGGATCAGATGCTCGGCCTCCTTGCGGAAATCTACCATCCGGTTAAAATGATTAGCCATCGTCTCGAACTCATCGTTCGTCCGGATATCGAGCTTCAGCTTCTCATTGCCGATCGCTACAGCAGAAGTAACTTGAATGACCTTTTTTATATTTTCCAGGACAATTTTCTTAAGCATCAACAACGCCAGCAGCGACATCAGCGCAAGGGTTGCCACAGCAATCAGGATCGAGCTCCATAACGACGAATAATATTGCGTCAGCATATTGCTCTTTGGAATCACCATTTCGAAATGCCAAGTAAAGTCCTGAATCCGAATCGGAATCAGCATCCTCAGCATTTGCCCGTTCGCGTGCCGGTCCGGCGTGTACTGGATGGTGGCGAAGCTCTTCTTATAGTCGTTGATAGAGCCACCGCCCTCCCACATCTCATAAAGCTTCATGACAAGGTCCGGATACGCGCCGTTAGCCAAATAATAATTATTGGACGTAATGATGCTTGCATGGCCGTTGAGCGGTCGGATGCCTTGGATCTTGTCTTGCACCGTCTGGAGCGAAATATCGCCGCCGACAATCCCGAGGAACCGTCCGTCGTCATCCAGGATCGGCAGAATAAACGAAGTGACGATAATCCCCTTGCCGTTCAGATTGTAGGGGTACGGATCAAACAAGGTGAACTTCTTCGATTGTTTCACGACCTGATAAAAGTCGCCGTCTCCATTCATCATGTTGTAATCAACGGTCGGAATTGCTTTAAGACCTTCATTGGTTCGCACGATGTAAGGAACAAAGCGTCCGGTCCCGTCATCGTAGCTGCTCGCCAAACGGTGCCTCGCATCCTCCTTATCAAAGGCATTTGGCTCCCATACCGTATAACAGCCAATCAGATCCGGATTATTGCGGACAACGGTTTCGAGTATATGTACGGCATAAGAGCGATTCTGCACGCCGTCCGACCGCATTTGAAGCAAAGCATCTCTTATGGTGGCAAGAGATGCTAAACTTGTATTAATAGATGTAGTGAATTGGTCGATATATTGTATAGATTGCTTTTGCGCGAGCAGCTCGCCCTTTTCCAGGCTGGTATGATAGAGCTTGGTGAGATAGAAAGAAACGAACAAAGAATAAGACGCCAGCATTAGAACTCCCAATGCAGTAATTAGTTTCTGTGCGATGCTGAGCCTTATTTTCCTCAAAATTCTATCCCCCTTATCTGTCCATAGACCTACTCATGCGTATTTTCCAATTTATGATATGGTTCTAGTATACTTGACAAAATAAGATAAATACAACGGAAAACTAGGAATTAATATGACAAAATAATCAATTCTTCGACAGGATATTGTCGATTTTTGTAACTTATCGGAATTTCTGATAAATAAAGAGGCTGCTCGCTTGTCGAGCAGCCTCTTTGCTTCTAATTCTATAGTCCCGGCTTCGTTCAGCCTTGCTTGACATCCCGCTGCGGCTCTTGCTGCGCACCGCTCTTGTGATGCATCCGGTGAAGCTTATGAAGCTCCTCGCGAAGCTGCTCAGCCGTCTTGCCTTCCGTTGCAATGCCGTTCTCCTTAGCCTTCTGACGCAGATGCTCCAAGACTTTCGCTTTATGCTCCGTCTTGAAAGCCTCCCATTTCGCTTTATCCTTCTGCTTTGCCGCTTCCAGCTCCGTCCTGAGCTGCTCGGCCGTCTTGCCCTCGGTCTTAATGCCGAAATAATCGGCCATATAGCGGAGCCTCTCCATCCGATGTTCTTCCGAGTTTTTGCCAAACTCGCCGTCATGATGATGATGACCGTGCTTAGGACCATCCTCCATCCGGCTATCCTGAGCAGCCGGAGCCTTCTCCTCCGGCTGCGCCGCATAGACTGGAGCCGATAGCAGCAGCATAGTCGCTGCGAATGCGCCGATGATTTTTCTTTTCATGCCTTGCCACACCTTCCTATCCAATTCGTGATGCCGGAGCGTTGATGCCCCTCATGGATTATTTTTCCCAAGCATCGGAATAGATAGACATGACTCTTGTCGCATTGCCAATTATTCTGTCGAATCGCTAGCCTCGCGTTCGAGCTTATGCAGCTCCTCAAGCACGGCCTCCTTCGAGAAATGCTCGCCGATAAAGACGGCTACGTCATTCACTTCGCCTTGCGGAGTGATCCGGATAAAGTCCGTTTCCTTATAAGCATATTGGAACAAGAAGCGGCTGGCCGTATCCCAGAACGATACAATGCCTTTTGCCCGGTATACATGATCCGGCAGCTGCTTCAGAAACGCCTCAAATGCCTCGCTGTCAACAGAACCGTTCATATAATGAGTCATAACCATAACATGCTCATGACTGTGATGATGGTGATGTCCGTCATGCGTATGCCCATTGTCATTATCCGCCTCTTCACTATGTATGCCGGATAGCTGCGGGACATCGTCCGATTGCCGTTCGATAAAGGCCCAGTCCTCCACCTTGCAGCGGACCGTTGTCATCACCGGAGCTACTTCATTTATATCGCGGATTAGCTGCTGCGCCTCTACCAGCTCGTCCGGAGCCAGCTTATCCGACTTGTTCAGGAGCAGTCTTGTCGCAGAGCGGATCTGATCGCGCATCAGCTTAAACGTCTTCCCTTTCCCGCTTCGGCTCCGCTGCAGCAGTTCAGGTCCGTCCACGACGGTAATGACGCTTTGCAGCTCAATACGGCAATACATGGCCGCTTCCGTAACTCCGTCCATAATCTCCATCGGATTCGCCGCACCGGTCGATTCAATCACGATTACATCCGGTTGATGCGTATCTATGAGGGTTTTAATCTCCAGGCTGAGATCGCTTCGGATCGTGCAGCAGATACAGCCGCTCAGCATTTCCGACATCGGGACATTGTCCCCAACCATCTGCCCGTCCAGATTAATGTCGCCTAGTTCATTCATAATAACGGCCGCTTTGAGCCCTTGCGACTGCCAGTGGTCCAGCAAACCGGTTAGAAGCGTGGTTTTGCCGCTGCCAAGAAAACCCGACAGCAAATAAATCGGTATGATCGTTGCGTTCATCGCTGCTCTTCCCTTTCCGTCTGTCATTCCTTTCATTATAACGCTACGGGATCCGGCTGCAACCATGTCAAGCCAAAACGAAAAGAGGCTGCCCCGCTCCACAGGATGGCACGGGCAGCCTCTTTTTATTTAATCGACATTAAAGCCATACGGATCTGATGATGATGACCAGCAGAATGAAGAGGACAAGAATGAATCCAAAAGCACTGCCGCCGCCATATCCGCAACCGGCACCTGCAACAGGACCAACTCCGTAGCTCATTTGTTCATCTCCTTTAACTAATGTACAGTATCCTATGTTTAAAAACCCAATCGGTATAGGCATTCACCGAAATTGTGCGTTTGCTCAATTTTAATGAATGATGCACATTGCCATAGAAACTGAGCATGTACCCCTTTTTTAGCAGGATATTATAGATACTCCCCTAACCGCTCGTTAAAAATGGTCAAATAACGAAGGTCCGTTTCGTCGAAACGGCTGAATGACGGACTGTCGATATCCAGCACGCCAATGATTTGACCGCCGCTGTATAACGGAATAACGAGCTCGGAGTTCGAAGCACTGTCGCAGGCAATATGCCCGGGGAACTGATGGACATCCTCGACCAAAACGGCTTCCTTGCGGGCTACGGCTGTTCCGCATACCCCTTTGCCAACCGCGATCCGCGTGCAGGCCGGCTTCCCTTGGAACGGCCCAAGGACAAGGGTGTCCCCCTCCAGCAAGTAAAAGCCCACCCAATTAATATCATCCAGAAACTGCTGAAGCAGCGCCGAGGCATTCGCCAGATTGGCAATCCGGCTGTTCTCGTCCTCAACCAGTCCCGTTAATTGCTTGATCAGCAACGTATAATTCTCTTCTCTTGTACCCGTATACAAGCTTGCGTTGAACATTTTATATCACTCCTACTCTATCAACCTGACCAACCATCCAAACCAGACTTGATCGTATGAATAGAATATCATATTCCAGCAGCACGAGCGATTAGGGGGATCATTTGGGTGACGAAGAAGAAAGCAGCAGTCGGGAAAAAAACGGGCGCAGCAAAAAAAACGAACACGGAAAGCCATAACGCAGAGACGGAGCTGCTTTATTCTTTGCAGGGAAGCTTTGAAGACGAAGGGCTGGCCCTGGTCAACCAAGCAAGGGAAGCCGCCGGCCTACAGCCCCTCATCAGACTGGAAGCACTTTTTGAGACGGCGGAAGCCAAAGCGCTGGATATGAGGGAAAACCATTATTTCGATCATCTTTCTCCCGCATACGGCACCCCCGGACAAATGCTGACGCAGTTTGGCGTGGAATGGACGGCTTACGGGGAAAATATCGCAGCCGGCCAACGCACACCGGCCGCTGTTATGGAAGCTTGGATGAACAGTCCGGGCCATCGGGCTAATATTTTGTCTCCTAAATTTACGCATCTGGGAGTCGGGTATGCACCCGGGACAATGAACAGCCGCTATCGGACTTATTGGGTACAGGAGTTTGTAAGACTATAGATCTGATTTTCCGTCATTCTCCAACTATATTCCCATTTTCGTCATTATTTTACTAAAGCTTTACTTCTCCTATACATTCTCCTAATAGACGCTCTGTAAGATGCAGTTGAAATCGAGCGATCAAATAGGAGGAGATACAAGAATGAAAAGCAAAGTCTTGAAAACTGCACTGCTTGGAACAGCAGCTGCCGCACTTGTTGTTACCGGTTATACGGGTGTTCAGAGCGGCAATCAGGTTAACGCTGCAAACCAAAAAGCGAAAAACGTTGTTCTCTTCGTCGGCGACGGCATGGGCATCGCGCAGCGTGATGCCATTCGACTCGCTACCGTTGGCGAAAGCGGACAGCTGGCTATGGACTCTATGCCTTCCGTCGGCCTCATTCATACAAGCTCAACAACCGCCATTACGGATTCCGCCGCTTCCGCAACCGCTTATGCGAGTGGCGTAAAAACGTACAACGGCGCCATCGGCATGGATGCAAACAAAAAAAGCGTAAAAACGATTATGGAATATGCAAAGGATAAAGGCATGTCTACCGGTCTTGTTACAACAAGCCAAATTACGGACGCTACGCCCGCGGCTTTCGCTTCCCATGTAGAGGACCGCTCCAAGCAAAGCGATATCGCCCTGCAATATTTGACGAAGTCGAAAGTTGACGTGCTCCTCGGCGGCGGCGAAGACTTCTGGTACCCTGCAGGCAACAAGGGTGCTTTCGACGATGAGACACCAGCCGACCCTTCCGAGAAAAGCAAAGGAACGCAAGGCGACCTGGTGAAAAAAGCGAAGTCGCTTGGTTATACGTACGTAACAAACAAAACGGACATGACAAGAGCAAAAGGCAAGCTGCTTGGTCTGTTCGCCAACGAAGAGATGTTCCAGCAAAAGCCGGAGGGCCAAGGCGATGTCTATAACCCAATCGTCTCCCTGCCTGACATGACGAAAAAAGCGCTGGATACTCTCTCAGCAAACAAAAAAGGCTTCTTCCTTATGGTCGAAGAGGAAGCTACGGACGAAATGGCTCACAACAATAACGCGAAACTCACGATCAAGGCCGGTCA
This sequence comes from Paenibacillus sp. MMO-177, assembly GCF_037147795.1. NCBI lineage: Bacteria > Bacillati > Bacillota > Bacilli > Caryophanales > Paenibacillaceae > Paenibacillus > Paenibacillus sp. MMO-177. Next base: position 40,406 of record NZ_JBBCUR010000010.1, read on the forward strand.
AGAGCTCGACAAAGCCGTAAAAGTGGCGAAGGACTTCGCCAAGCAGCATCCGGATACGCTCGTGCTCGTTCTTGCCGACCACGAGACAGGCGGCTTCTCGGTAGAAGAGGTAGACGATTCGGATGAATCCGGCGACGGCAAAACCATCTCCGGCGAAGACGGCCCGTTTGCGATCGCGGGCTCCAAAATGAGCTTTGTCGTAGACTGGACAACTTCCGGCCATACGGGCGTTGACGTTCCGGTTACGGCAACAGGCGCAGGCTCGGAGCTGTTCACGGGCATTTACGAGAACACCTCCATCTTCAACAAGCTGGCTCAAGCGTTGAATATTACGATCAAGAAGTAGCGGTCCCCCGCTTGATCAAACCCCGCTTTGCAAAAAGAGACTTCGCTTGGCTAATCGCCATACGAAGTCTCTTTTATTATTTCCTATAATCCTTACAACACTTTGCTAAGGAATTCTTTCGTTCTTGGATGCTGCGGATTCGCAAACACTTCCCGAGGCGGTCCCTGCTCGACAATCTGGCCGCCGTCAATAAATAACAGACGGTCCCCTACCTCGCGGGCAAAGCCCATCTCATGGGTAACGATGACCATCGTCATGCCTTCCTTCGCCAGCGACTTCATGACGTCAAGCACCTCGCCGACCATCTCGGGATCGAGTGCCGACGTAGGCTCGTCGAACAGCATCACATGCGGGCGCATCGCAAGCGCGCGCGCAATCGCAACGCGCTGCTTCTGGCCCCCGGACAAGCGGTTCGGGTACGCGTCCCGTTTTTCCTCAAGACCTACGCGGCGCAGAAGCTCAAGGCCGATTTTCTCCGCTTCTTCCTTTGCCACGTTCTGCACCTTGGTCGGAGCAAGCGTAATGTTCTGCAGCACCGTCTTATGCGGGAACAGATTAAACTGCTGGAACACCATGCCCATGCTTTGGCGAAGCTCGTTGATGTTTACGTTGCGGTCCGTAAGGCGCTTGCCTTCGTATTCGATCACGCCGTCCGTAGGCGTCTCGAGCAGGTTCAGGCATCTCAGGAACGTGCTTTTGCCCGAGCCGCTTGGTCCGATGACGACAACAACTTCGCCTTTTGCGATCTCCGCGTCAATGCCGTTCAGAATATTCGCTTTGCCGAATGATTTCTTAAGCCCGGTTACTTTAATCACTTGTTTTCAACCTCCGTTCGCCAATGCCAAGCAGCTTGGACAACGTAAAGATCAAGACGAAATAGATCAGCGCCGAAACAAGCATCGGCTCAATGGAAATATAGGTGGCGCCCCTAATCGCATTTGCCTGGTAAGTCAATTCGGCGTAACCGATAACCGATAATACCGACGACTCTTTTACGACAACGACAAACTCGTTGCCAAGCGCGGGCAATACGTTTTTGAATGCCTGGGGAAGAATAATTTGGCGCATCGCCAAACCTTTCGACATCCCCAAAGAACGGGCGGCTTCCATTTGCCCTTTATCCACTGCCTGGATACCCGCGCGCATAATCTCGGCAATATAAGCGCCGCTGTTCACGGTAAGAGTCAAATAGGCTGCCGTAAAGATTCCGATATCAAAGCCAAGGAAGATCGGAAGTCCGTAATAGAACAAGAACAGCTGAACGAGCAGCGGTGTTCCGCGAATGATTTCAACGTATACCGTTCCAATGAAGCGAAGCAGCCACAGTCCCGACAAACGGAGTAGGGACACGAGAGTGCCAAGCACAAGTCCGCTAAGAACGGCAAGCAGCGATACCTCTAACGTCTTTTTGATGCCTGTCCAGTAATACGAACCATAGTCGTTCAGAAATGAAAAATCCCAATGATACGCTAATTCCATGTTTTATACCCTGCCTTTTGTAAACCTGGTTTATTGCTCCGAGATTTGCGTCATTTCCGATACCCATTGGTCAATCTTCTTGTCCGCAGTCAGATGATCAAGCGTTTTTTGAATCTCCGCCAGAAGGTCCTTCTCGCCTTTGTTAACCGCAACAGCGGATCCGCCGGACTCGTATTCAGGCGAAATGCTTGTCAATGCGAGATCCGAATTCACATTGGCATAGCCTTGCGCAACCGGAAGCTCGGCAATCAGAGCATCAACCTTTTTCGATTTCAGCTCAAGAACAAGATCCGTTGTTTTACCCAGCGATTTCAGCTTCGCGCCTTTAATGCCTTGACCGATTTTCTCTTGCGTGGAACCCATTTGAACGCCAATCGCTTTACCTTCAAGATCGGCCATCGTTGTGAATTTGTCTTTATCCTCAGCGCGTACAAGAACGCCTTGTTTCGCTTCGTAATAAATCTTGGAGAAGTCAACCGCTTTAGCGCGTTCCTTATCCGGCGTCATGCCTGCGATAACGAAATCGATCTTGCCAAGCTTCAGCTCGGCAAGCAGGTTGCCGAAGTCCATATCTTTAATCTCCAGCTTAACGCCGAGATCCTTGGCGATTTCTTTCGCGATCTCAATGTCGAAGCCGACGATTTGATCCTTGCCGTCAACATTCTTGTGGAACTCGTATGGCGCATATTCAGCGCTTGTGCCAAGAACGATTTTGCCGGCTTTCTTAATATCGGCCAGCTTGCCTGTCGCCTCTGCCGCACCGTTATCCGCGGATGCAGCCGGGCTTTCGTTAGAGGAAGAATTATTTGCGTTGTTTTTGCCGCCGCATGCCGCCAGCGTAAACACAACAACTAAAGTAAGCATAAGAACCAAGCTTTTTTTCAACGTCATGTCATTCAACTCCTGATGTCTGTTCATTAGAAAACCAGTTGATTATAATTCATAATCGCGCATAAAGATACAGGTTTTTTCTCCCATAATTTTCAGTTTTTCTAATCCATTGGCCCTACTATGGAAGCATTCCCAAATAACCTCATCCTCACTCGAGGACAGCGAGTACAAGAAGCCAATATACGCCATACTCCTTTTATAGTAGAATTTATAGCTGATTGAACTTGCTTTCCAATTCGATTATGAGGTGCTTGCCATGTCCATCAGTTTCACGTCTTCGATCATTAGCCGGTTAAAACGAGAAATAACGGAAATAGAACGGCAGATTGTTCATGATAAAAGTAAAATAGCCAAAATAAACGCTAAAATCAAACAGCTGCAAAAAGACAAACCTGACGCTTCCTTGCCAGCAGACCAAAGTAAATTGACCCAAATCAAAAAGCTCAGCGCCCAAGCCGTTCAATTAACGGAATCGCAAACGGATCTGGCCAAGCAGTTGTCCGTGAAAAACGCCGAGCTAAGACTTCAATTGGCTAAGGACAAATGAATCTTGAAGGATTTATTGAAGCAAAAAAGGATGTAACCTCTATCAGGTTACATCCCCACAAACAACGATCATGAAACTTAAGCTTCTTCAGAGTTGTTCTTGCCGGACAATAGCAGATTCATAAGAATAGCCGTAATAGACCCGGTTACGATCCCGTTCTGCAGAAGCATCTTCGCAAAATCCGGCAGCTGGTCGAAGATTTGCGGTACCGCCGAGGATCCTAGACCTACGGCAATGCTGCATGCAGCGATAAGCAGATTTCGCTCCTCGCGCAAATTCACTTCGGACAAGATCGAGATACCGGAAGCCGCAACGGAGCCGAACATGACAACCATCGCACCGCCAAGCACCGCATTCGGGATAACCGTCGTGATCGCCGCAAGCTTCGGCAGCAGGCCAAGCACAACCATAATGCCGCCGGCCGCAAAAATCACGTCGCGGGTCTTTACGCGAGTCAGCGTGATCAGACCGACATTTTGCGAGAAGGCCGTATAAGGAAACGCATTAAATAATCCGCCGAGCATGATGGCCGCGCCTTCCGAGCGGAGACCGTTAATGATCTGCTTTTGCTCAACCTTCTGATCCGTCGCTCTTCCGACAGCCAGATAAACGCCCGTGGATTCCACCATACTGACAATATTGACGATAATCATCGTAAACACGGCCGTCAGGCTGAATTGCGGCGTACCGAAGTAGAACGGCTGAACGATGTTGAACCAGGAAGCTTCGTTTACGGGCGCAAAGCTAACGATTCCCATCGCGTATCCGGCGATCGTGCCAACGGCAAGTCCAATCAGCACGGAAATGGACCGCAGGAAGCCTTTGGCGAACCGATTCACGAGCAAAATCACGATAAGCGTGCCAAGCGCCAGCAACAGATTGCGCGGCAATCCGAAGTCATCGCTGCCTTGCCCGCCGGCAACGTTATTCATCGCTACCGGTATCAGTGAAAGTCCAATGATGGTAACGACCGAGCCGGTAACGATTACCGGGAAGAACTTTAACAGCTTTCCGTACAGCGGTGCTGCCAATACGACGAAGAGGCCGGATAATATGATTGCTCCATAAGCCGTAGCCAGATTCGAGGCAGACGCAATCGCTATGATTGGACCAACTGCCGTAAACGTGCAGCCGAGGATAACCGGCAGCCTGCTGCCGAAATATTTGGTGCCCAGCACCTGCAGAATCGTTGCAAGACCGCAAGTGAACAGGTCCGCTGCGATCAGGTAGGCCATCTGCGCCGGGGTCAAGTGAAGTGCGCCTCCAACGATTAACGGAACAACAACGGCGCCTGCGTACATTGCCAAGACATGCTGAAATCCTAATGTAAATGCCCTCTGTTTGCTCAGCATACCCTATACCGTCTCCTTTACGTGCTCTTTGGCCGATTCCTCAAATTCGATTTCCCCTGGCGCCATTCTCGAAATGGTTGCAAGCGACTCCACGCTGACATTCATTTGCTCCAGCAGTCCCCGGCCCTCTTGGAATCCTTTTTCGATCACGCATCCAACGCCGGCAAGTTCAGCCCCGGATTCTCTCACGATCTGAACCAAACCAACCAGGGCTGCGCCCGTCGCGAGAAAATCGTCCACGATCAGGACCTTGTCGCCGGGTCCCAAATAATTTTTCGATACCGTTACCTGATAGGTTTCTTGCTTGGTGAAGGAATGAACGGACGCCGAATACATCTGCTCCGACTGCGTAACCGCTTTTTTCTTCTTGGCGTATACGAACGGAACCTTAAGCGCAATACCCGCAGCCATCGCAAATTGAATGCCGCTTGCTTCGATCGTGAGCACCTTCGTAATGGTCTTGTCCGCAAACCGTGCCGCCAATTCCTTGCCAATCTCCAAGGCAAGCTCCGTGTCTACCTGATGGTTCAGGAAGGAATCCACCTTCAGCACCGTATCGGACAATATTAATCCTTCTTCGCGTATTCGATCTTCCAGCAGTTTCATCTTTTTCGCTCCTCTAGTTGATAAAAAAAGGGACAAGCCATAATTGGCCTGTCCCTACGTTAAACTAATTCGTGCACGCTGAACTACATTCGTCCACTTTCCTACTACTTCCGGTACAGAAGAGTACAGCAAACATAAAATGTAAAAAAGCGATCACTCATAGTCGGATAGTTGCAATGGTTATCCGGTAGAAACTTATGGGCCATATTCCCATGATTATATGAGTCTTTTGAAAAATGCATTTCTAATCATACTAGGAATGAAGGCTAGATTACAAGTGGTATTTTTTTATGATAGGCTATTAGGACAGAACGGTTTCCAGGAGAGGAGTAATCAAATGAATTTTAATCTCGCCGAAGCGATTGAAGTGCTGGAACGCACACCAAAGACCTTACAGATTTTTCTATCCGGATTGTCCGATGGCTGGCTGGCATGCAACGAAGGAGAAGGGACTTGGAATGCGCGGGAAGTTATCGAGCACCTAATTGAAGGGGAGAAAAACAATTGGATTCCGCGTTTGGAATTTATCCTCGCCGAAGGCGAACATGCGCCGTTTCCCTCCTTTGACCGTTATGCTCATTTGAATCAAACCTCTGCCCGGTCAATTGAACAGTCCTTGCGTGAATTTATTGCGATCCGGACCCAAAATACTGCGAGACTTAAGGAATTGGTGAAGGATGAATCCAAGCTTGAACAGACCGGTTCGCATCCTGCATTCGGCGTCGTAAAAGTGCGGGAGTTAATCGCTACCTGGGCTGTGCATGATATGACGCATATCGCTCAAATCGTCAGAGTTATAGCCAACCGTTATATTACGGACGTGGGACCGTGGCATGAATACTTGGGCATTCTTAATAAGAAATGATAAAGAGGCTGCAAACGAGCTGTATCAGCTCATTTGCAGCCTCTTTTGTTAGATGACTGAATTTCCGCATTGGACGTACTCTGTCCGATCGGCGATTTAATTTACCGCTAAGGCGCGGCCCTTCCTCATCGAATTGCTTCGATAAGGAATTAAATCACATCATGCCGCCCATGCTTCTGGGCGGTTTTTTATGTTCCAACTATTCCATATAGTCCATTCTTACATGAGGATCGGTTCGTACATTCCATTAAAAATCATATTGTTTTATTGATTATGTGGGAAAATGTGTGGGGACTAGCCCCATTCACGTACTTTGTCGGTAGCGTTTGTGCGTAAGCCACGAACCGCCCATCTTCCGTCATAGGAAGCGAGCGGCGACAGTACGCCAGCCGAAAGTTTGACGCAAGAAAGCGAGCCGGATGGAAGAACCGCGGCTCGCTTCTTGCAGCATCGCTGCCGATTTATTCGACAATCAAAGTTCCCGTCATCTTCGTATGACCCGAACCGCAAACCACGGAACAGTGATACTCGAACTTGCCCGCTTTGTCTGCCGTGAACTCGGCGCTGCCATTCCCGTTAATGGTTACATTATAATCCGGAATGGTAAAGCCGTGGCCTCCGTCATCGCTTTCCAACGTAATCTTTACTTTATCGCCCTTTTTTACGTGAATTTCTTTCTGATCATACTCGAAGTCCTTCGCCATCAACTTGATCTCTACGGCCTGTCCGGCAGAAGCCGAACTTGTGGGTGACGCCATCGATGTGGCGGATGGCGAAGCTTCCTTGCCTTGATTCGTTGAAGACCCGCAAGCGCTCATGACGACAACGGTTGCTGCTAAGGAAGCCGTTAACAAAATCCATTTCGTTTTCATAATCTCACTCCTATTGGGAATCTATATTCTTACGACCGGAACTAAGCATAACAAGTAATTATTTAAAGTTTCTTAAAAAATAATGACCCTCATAATAAATCGCCTCGCATGCGACGAAAGGTGTGATCGAGATGACGTATGGATTGACCCGTCCCCTTTACCCTACTGCCGGACTATTGGGGACCGTTACTAACGCAAGTCTTGTCATCGTAGCGGGGGTAGCGGAGATCGCATAAAGGGCTCTTGCGATGGGACTTGGCGGATATCTAGCCGCACGTACGGAACATCTTTCGAGCAGGTGTATGATGTACTGAATGCCTTCTCTAAGGTAATAACGGAAGCCGAACCCGAGCAGCAGAAGGATTTGCTGCACACGATTGCTGTAAACCAGAAGGGAGGGAAAATGAAAGAGCAGCTAATCGAGCAAGCGAGAAAGCCAATGACAATTAAAGGGAAATAGACCGTAGCTTCTTTTGATAATTGGAACTTGCTTTTGTTACGTTGTGATTAAAAGAATAAACCGCCCAAAGTCCAATAAGGATTTTGGGCGGTTTACTTCTGCCTAGCCGTATACGTTCACCGTCTGCCAATCTTTAACGCGGTACACAAACACTTGCCGCTGTGTTGTTCAACTATCGTTCCTCATTAGCGTAAACAATCAATGGAAACTAACCTAAATCTATGATACCTAATAAGGATTTACTTAATGGCTTTACCTCATCTACTGTCCCACCCTGCCTATGCGATTTCCACTTTTATCGTAATACGTTACTGTTATCGGTTCTGGCATTAATTCATTTTAAATGGGTTATATCCACCGTCTCCGTACCACTCATGAATCCTGTATTTTTCACTTCGAACAAACCAGTTTTTATAGTCGTAGTAATACACATCCACATCCAAAAACGCACTTACTTCTGCAAGCATTTTTGTGCCATCCCGCTCAACCATCTGCTCCTCGATACTGGCAGTATAAAATAGTGAAATGAAACACCCAAAAAAAAATCCAAAGCCAACAGCTGCCAACAGTACTATCGTCCCGACTGTATGAATCAACACAGCGAACCTTTTCTTGTACATTTGTAGACAAGCAATAAGTCCACAAGAAAATACGGCAACCAAAAGTAGCAACAGGAAAAAGCCTACCGATATGACCCAATGACGATAAGTAAGTCGGAAAGCACCCAGTATTAATGATGAAGCTATTGCGAAGAAAATAACGGCGGCTATTAACAGTAAGGTTATAAGTGTGAACTTAACCCTCCCATTTTGCTTTTTAAACCCGTTGATTGGAACAATAAGTGTTGCTATATTGCCTTTACCACCTTTCATACGACATTGCCTTTGGAGGTCTGCTTCGAGCGGGTATCGGTCTATCCAAACAGTATTATTAAACAAACAAAAAAGCAGAATATCCTAGATATACTTCCAGTATTTAGACGTATTTCAGTGGAGTTTGTTGCGTTATCCTGCCCGTTTAATGAAGGCTTGTCTGTCTTTATTTTACTTCAAAAATAAACGACAAGAAAATACGTTCAAATGAAAAAGAACCTTGATTTATCAAGGCTCTAAATCGGGATTATTATGTCGTTTTACTTTTGTTCATAAATAGAGGACAAATTCATGAGTATACGTAGTTCTGCAGAATATGTGATTTTTTTGTGATGTTAATAAAAAAAGGGCTCCCTAAGGAGCCCCTAAACCTTGATAATACAAGGTGTTTTTAAACCTCTTACATCATGCCGCCCATACCGCCCATGCCGCCCATGTCAGGCATGCCTGGTTTGTCTTTCTCAGGTTTGTCAGCAACAACTGCTTCTGTAGTCAGGAACATAGCCGCTACGGAAGCTGCGTTTTGCAAAGCGGAACGAGTTACTTTCGCAGGGTCAACGATACCCGCTTCGAACATGTTTACCCATTCGCCGGTTGCGGCATTGTAACCAACGCCTACTTTTTCGTTTTTCAGACGCTCAACGATAACGGAACCTTCTTGGCCAGCGTTCGCAGCGATTGTGCGAAGCGGCTCTTCGAGGGAGCGCAATACGATGTTAACGCCAGTTTGCTCGTCGCCGCCAATTTGAATAGCTGCAACAGCTTTGTATACGTTGATCAGAGCTGTACCACCGCCGGATACGATACCTTCTTCAACCGCTGCGCGAGTCGAGTTCAGGGCGTCTTCGATGCGGAGCTTGCGCTCTTTCAGTTCTGTTTCGGTAGCCGCGCCGACTTTGATTACCGCTACGCCGCCAGCCAGTTTAGCGAGGCGCTCTTGCAGCTTCTCACGGTCGAACTCGGAAGTTGTTTCTTCCAGTTGAACGCGGATTTGGTTAACGCGAGCTTGGATGTCGTCAGGGTTGCCGCTGCCGTCAACGATGATCGTGTTTTCTTTTGTAATGCGAACTTGGCGAGCGGAACCGAGTTGGTCCACAGTAGCCGATTTCAGCTCAAGGCCGAGTTCTTCCGTAACCACTTGCGCGCCAGTCAGGGCAGCGATATCGGCCAGCATTGCTTTGCGGCGGTCGCCGAAGCCTGGAGCTTTAACGCCTACGCAAGTGAATGTGCCGCGCAGTTTGTTCAATACGAGCGTAGCTTGCGCTTCGCCTTCGATGTCTTCCGCGATGATCAGGAGCTGTTTGCCGGATTGAACGACTTTCTCCAGAACAGGCAGGATTTCTTGAATGTTCGAGATCTTTTTATCCGTGATCAGAATGTATGGATTGTCGAGAACAGCTTCCATTTTATCTGTATCCGTGATCATGTATGGGGAAACGTATCCGCGGTCGAATTGCATACCTTCAACCACTTCAAGCTCCGTTACGAAGCCTTTCGATTCTTCCACGGTGATAACGCCGTCGTTGCCCACTTTTTCCATTGCTTCCGCAATCAGTTGGCCTACTTCGTCGTCAGCAGCGGAGATCGAAGCCACTTGCGCGATCGATTGTTTGCCTTCGATTGGTTTAGCAATTGCTTTCAGCTCTTCTACAGCAGCTTTAACCGCTTTTTCGATACCTTTGCGGATAACCATAGGGTTAGCGCCAGCCGTAACGTTTTTCAAGCCTTCGCGGATCATCGCTTGAGCCAGAACGGTTGCCGTTGTTGTACCGTCGCCGGCAACGTCGTTTGTTTTAGTCGCTACTTCTTTAACCAGTTGAGCACCCATGTTCTCGAATGCATCTTCCAGCTCGATTTCCTTCGCGATGGAAACGCCGTCGTTTGTGATGAGCGGGCTGCCGAATTTCTTCTCCAGCACCACGTTGCGGCCTTTAGGACCAAGCGTTACTTTAACTGCGTTTGCAAGTTGATCAACACCGCGCAGCATTGCGCGGCGAGCGTCTTCGCTAAATTTAATTTCTTTTGCCATTATCGGTAACCTCCCAAATTGTATAATAAGTATCTTCTGTCTTGCCCTCTATGTTAGAAAACGGGCTTATCCAAAGATCGCGTGAATGTCGCTTTCCTTCATAATCAAATACTCTTTGCCTTCGTATTTGATTTCTGTTCCCGCATATTTCGAGAAAAGGACGCGGTCGCCAACTTGAACTTCAAGCGCAACGCGAACGCCGTCTTTCAGCGTGCCGCTGCCAACTGCCACCACTTTGCCTTCTTGCGGCTTTTCTTTAGCCGTATCCGGCAGAACGATGCCGCTTGCAGTCGTTTCTTCTTTTGCGATCGGTTCGATCAATACGCGTTCACCTAAAGGTCTGATCATTGAAAATAGCCTCCTTAAAAATTTTGTCGCTTATTGTTTTAAATTAGCACTCATAAGCTTTAAGTGCTAACAACCATTTTTATCATACTCATTTTTGGATCCAATTTCAAGTGTCTTCAATCATTTTTGCAGTTAATTAACATCCTGCCGGAAGGCACCTTCACCATTATAGCCCTAGCTAAAAAACGGCATACGCAATTCATGCGCGTGCCGTCTAAGTTTACAGCTTGGCCTGCAAGCCGTTCATTATAAAATGGGTAAGTTCTTCTATTGTATATTCCAGCGTATGCGGCTCTTCGATCCGGATCGACTGCCAGTATTCGGAATAGCGGTTAAGCAGCAATACGCCCGCTATTGAATACAAGGTTAGATCGACCGAGCGGAACTGAAAGCTTCCCTGCTCGCGTCCCGCCTCCAGCCATTTGCGCAGCGTCTGCCATAGCGGCATCACGTAATAACGAATTTTGTCGATCCGTGATGTATTGAGCAGGATTTCATGCTGGATAATTTGAACAAGCTCGGGGTCGTTGTAGCGGAACTTCGTTACCTCGGAAACGATAAGCTTTACGCCCTCTACAGGCGGCAGGTTCTTGTCGACCTCGGCAAACTGGCTGCTCGGAAAATAAGCGTCAAACAGTGCCGCAAACATATTTTCTTTCCCGCCAAAATGATACGAAATGAGAGCGACGTTAGCCCCGCCCGCTTCCTCGCATATTTGCCTTACCGTTGTCCCGTCAAAGCCCTGGCTGGCGAACAGCTTCCTTGCCGCAAGCAGGATGCGGGACTTCACATCGCTCTCATTCGTTGTCATTGTCTTATCCTCCAAACCTATCTATTAGAACGATTTATTTGGCCGCAACCGCTGCCTCATGCTTTCGGACGGCGCTGCGTTTCAGCCCCGTCGCCGCAGCGCTTACCGCTACGGCTACCGCCGTAATCAGGAAGAGAACCGCTACCTCATGGCCTACGCCGGGTCCGCCAAACAGTAAGTTCATGTTTCCTTCAACCGCATACGTTGCGGGAAGAACGGAACCAAGCCCGGTATAGAAATCCGATAACAGCTCGCGCGGCACAATCGTACCCGACGATACCAGCTGCGCTGACAGAAGCATAATGTTAAACAGCATGCCTGCCATCCCGAACAGGTAGAGAAACATTTGCGATACGAACATAAAGGTGAGCAGGAACAGCATTTCAAATAACCATAGATGGAAAAAGCCCTGCTCGATTTGTCCGCCAAGCGATAACAGCAATGTCGAGCCTACTAATGATACAACAGCTGCTGCCGCAATATTAATGATACTTCTTGCCGCAAATCTTCTCCAGCGGCTGACGCTGGCTTGAACGGCCATTGCCGACTGCTCCAGATTCATCCCCATAATCATGGCGCCTACATAAGAAGCAAGCACCATCATCATCGGCACCATCTGATTGTTCATGCCATGTATGGCGTTAGTCGACTGAATATCCGCCGTTACGCGCTCAGCCAAACTTTGCGCAGCCGTTGCAGCCTGCTCCTCCGGCATCTTGGCAGCCTCTCCAAGCGTTGTCTTAACGCCGGCGGCTACTGCCTGCTTGTTGACCTCGGCCGTAACCTGCTCGGCTACCCCGCCCATCATACTTTTAATTAAAGCAGGATTCGACTCATTAATCCAATACTGAATGTTGGCGTGCCCGCCTGGAGACGCCGCCTTCTGCGTAAAATCCTCAGGCATATAAATAATCATCTGAAGCTTCCGGTCATCCAGCTGCTGCTTGGCAGCGTCCAAATCATCCAGCCGGGACATCTGGAACGGCAGCTCCTTCAATAGATTTGCCGCTACCTGCTCTCCCAGCTGCTGATCTTTATTGACAACCGCAATATGCAGCTGATTGGCACGATCGGTTACCCCGTCATAGCCCGTCATCCAAATCAAGGAGAATATGATCTGGAACATCAGTGCCGTAATAATCCCGATCCATGTGGTCGGGCGCTTCATAAATGCCTGCAGAGCCTGTTTCAATCTCTCCACTCCCTCTATCTATTTTTCTCTCGTCTTAAACATATGTTTAAAACAACTGTTTAATACATTATCAAGCATGCCTTCCCTTGTCAATGGCAAACAAATTCATAGTAGTTGTGTAGTAGCCTGGCTTCATGGCCGACTTTTGCTGTAAGCGTCTTACCGTCTTTGATAATCGTCGCCGAGTGCGTTTGTTCCAGCCGACTGTGATTTCACCCATCTACAATTTTCCATCAAGCCTTATGTAACTATCCGCATGAACACCGTATCACTTTGTTATTGATGTGTCATGACAAAGAGGACAGCCCACTGGCTGTTCTCTTTCGCTATCTGCCTTAGAAGCACGTAAACGAGCGAATCTGATTCAAATCGATGCCGAAGTACGCCCAGAAGAAGCCGAACCATCTGAACCCTGCAACAGAATTACGCCCGACGAATACCGGGAAGAACCAGAATTGCTGGCCGCTGTTCAGCCAAATGTATGTGTTGCGAAACAAGCAGCCCCTGATCCCGCCAGGGTCGATGGCAAATGTGGTAAACGGCATTTGTGGTACGAATTGCGGTGGAGGAGCCGTAGGCGCTTGAACTCCTCCCGGTGCACCCCCTGGAAATCCCGGAGTCCCCGGAAATCCACCTGGAAATCCACCAGGAAACCCACCAGGAAACCCCGGTCCTCCCGGTCCTCCCGGCACGCCAGGACCCCCCGGAAATCCCGGAAACCCTCCGCCGGTTCCCGGCGTTGGAAAAAAACCCATATGTGATCGCTCCTTTTAATGAATAGGCATAATCATCATATGCATTCGCGGAGAGGGCGCTTGGGCGAGTTCCAATAAAAACTGCAACGGCTCTTATTTAGTTCAGCGGGACGTTCGCTTTTACTCGCATGAGATTTTAGAGTAATTATGTAGAATGTTCGGTGCAGCGAGGGAATGAGCATATGGTAAAAAACTAACGTTGAAGTTATGATATTAATGAAAGAAATAATGACATCGGACGGGACAATTTATGAATATTCCGGTTTTAGAAAGCAAGCTTTATATCCCCGTGCCCAGAACGAAGGCTGTCTTGCGTCCGCGTCTGATCGAGCGGCTGAACGAGGGACTGGAACGGAAGCTGACCCTTGTTTCCGCCTCCGCCGGCTTCGGCAAGACAACGCTTGTCGGCCAATGGGCCGTAGGTTGCGATCGAGCAGTCGCTTGGCTCTCGCTGGACGAAAGGGACAACGACTCCACGCGCTTCTTCCTTCATCTCATCGCTGCCGTGCAGTCCATTGCGGAGAGCGTCGGAAAAAGCGCGTTTGCCGCTTTCGAGTCGTCTCAGTCCCCGCAGATCGAATCGATTCTCACGGTTCTGCTTAATGAAATCTCCGCTCTCCAGTTCAAAATCGTCCTCGTCCTGGACGATTACCATCTCATAGATTCGGAACAGATCGACGATGCCCTTCTCTTCCTGCTCGAGCACCTCCCTCCGCAAATGCACCTGGTTATCGCCACTCGCGAAAATCCGCAGCTGCCCCTGGGCAGATTGCGCGCCAGAGGACATTTGACCGAGCTGCGCGACACCGATCTTCGATTTACTCCCAAAGAAGCTGCGGCTTTCCTTCATCAAGCGATAGGGCTAGATCTATCGGCCGACGAAATGGCTGCGCTGGAATCACGGACCGAAGGCTGGATTGCGGGACTTCAGCTGGCGGCTCTCTCGATGCAAGGCCGCGAGGACATACCCGTGTTCATTCGGGCATTCTCCGGAGACAATCGGTACATTGTGGACTACTTGGCCGAAGAGGTTCTGCAGCGCCAGCCGGAGCCCATTCGAAGATTTTTGCTGCAGACATCCATTCTCGACCGTTTGCATGGCCCACTGTGCGACGCCGTCACCGGCCAGGCGGAAGGCAACGTACGGTTGTCCGATTTGGAGAAGGGCAATTACTTTATCGTTCCGCTGGACGACACACGCCAGTGGTATCGCTACCATCACCTCTTCGCGGATGTTCTCTACGCCCATTTGAAGGCGGATCAGCCCGATCAAATCGATTCACTGCATCGGCGTGCAAGTATTTGGTACGAGCGGAACGGCTCCGCGGACGATGCGATCCGCCATGCTCTCGCAGCAAAGGATTTCACGCGAGCGGCGGTCCTGATTGAGCTGGCCTGCCCGACGATGGCCAAGCTTCGACAAGAAGCTACGATGCTACGCTGGCTAAAGGCGCTGCCTGACGAGTTGGTTCGCCTTCGGCCCGTGCTCAGCGTTGTTTATGCCGGGGCGCTGCTGACCCTCGGCAAGTCTGAAGGTGTAGAAGAACGGCTTCGGGACGCCGAAAGCGGGCTGGAGTCGACGGCAGACTTGCACGCACGACCGGATATCCACTCTGCTTCGGCTGAGAAGGTTTTCGCAGACGAAGCCGAATATCGCCGTCTCCCTGGAACGATCGCAATGTATCGGTCAGCGCTTGCCCTCATGACAGGCAATATAATCGATGCAATGAAATATGCCCGATTGGTGCTGAGCCTCATGCCGAAAGATGCCTATCTCAAGCGCGGAGCGGCATCCGCTCTCCTTGGACTCACCTCCTGGACAAGCGGGAGCCTCGATGAAGCTTATCGTCTGTTCGCTGATGGCATGGCAGACGTGCAGCAAGGCGGGTACATCTCCGATGCGATTGGGGGCACGAACGCCCTTGCCGATATCCGAATCGTTCAGGGTCGTCTCCGTCAGGCGTTGAGCCTATACGAGCGGGGATTGCAGCTTTCGATCGAGCATGGCAATCCTGTCATGCGGGGAACGGCGGACATGTTAGTGGGGATGGGCGAAATCCACCGCGAGCGCAACGATCTGCAGACCGCCATGCAGCTTCTGCTGAAAAGCGAGGAACAAGGCGGGCATACCGGATTTCCGCAATACCGGTATCGCTGGCACGTCGCGATGGCTCGCGTATGCGAGGCGCAAGGAGACTTGCAAAGCGCGCTCGACCTCCTGGACGATGCGGAGCGCTTTTATGTCGGTGATCTTTTCCCGAATGTACGTCCTGTGGCGGCGATGAAAACAAAGGTGCTGATCGCGCAGGGGAAACTGAGCGAAGCGTTCGAATGGGCACGTGCACATGGCCTGACCGCCCGGGACCAACTGAGTTACCTTCGAGAATTCGAGCATATCACTTTAGCCAGATTGCTTCTGGCCCGGTATCAAAGCGATCGTGAATACAGCTTTTTACATGAGGCCATGGGACTTCTTGAGCGCCTCCGTCAAGCGGCGGAAGAAGGCGAAAGGACGGGAAATGCGATCGAAATCATGATCGTGACGGCTCTTGCGCTTCAAATGAAAGGAGACACGCCTGCTGCGCTTGGGCCGCTGGAACGCGCCTTGACTTTGGCTGAACCGGAGGGCTACTTCCGTATTTTCGTAGACGAAGGCCAACCTATGGAGGTTCTGCTGGGAGCCGCCTCGAAAAAAGGACTGAGCCCCAAGGAATTTGTTCGCAAGCTCCTGGCAGCCTTTGGCCGGACCAAACCGGCTGCAAACCATTCGCTGAGTGAACCGCTAAGCGAACGTGAACGCGACGTACTTCGGTTGCTTAGAACCGAACTAAGCGGACCGGATATTGCCCGCGAGCTGACGGTTTCCTTGAACACCTTGCGAACCCACACCAAGAACATTTACGACAAGCTCGGGGTGAACAACCGCCGTGCAGCCGTCCGACGGTCCGAGGAACTCGATTTGTTATAACGTAAGCGCATCCCCCTGCCCTGGCAAAATAACCGGGGCTTTTTGCGTTTCCCAATAAAAATTCACCACATCAATCACCACATGTGGTGATGCGGTCTCCCTACATGAACACTTATCATTGAATCTAGCAAGAACACGCGTAGACAGGAGTCGAATCCGCAGGAGGGAGATTAGGTGGTGAATAATGAGTGAGACGCAAGGGTCAATGGAAAGCCGACACGACGGATTTTACGAGATTTGCGTGAAGGGGCACTTGGATGCCAGATGGGCTTATTGGTTCGAAGGGATGAGCCTTACGCACGAGAGCGACGGAACAACCGTCCTTTACGGCCCGGTGGCCGACCAGGCCGCCTTGCATGGCATGCTGAGAAAAATACGGGATCTCGGCCTTGCATTAGTATCGGTCATTCAAAAAAAGAAGGAGACGAACCCATGAACAAAGAGAGTAAAATCACAGTAGTTTCGCGTCTTTTCCGCTTCGCCAGCGTAGCCGCTATGTTGTCGGGGATCCTGTTTGTCGTCATTCAAACGATCCATCCGCTGGACATTCTTTCATCCGTCAACACCGATCGGTGGGTCCTCGTTCACTTATTGGGCATAGCCATGTGCTTCCTCGGCCTGCTCGGCCTGACGGGGATCTACGCCAGGCAAGCGGCAGAGACCGGCTGGCTTGGTCTGATCGGCTATTTCACGCTAAGCCTCTTCTATGCCCTTACGATGGCTTTTCAATTCGTCGAAGCCCTTATTTCTCCGACGCTCGTAACCGAGTCTCCAAAGCTTGAGGAGAGCATCTTGGCGATAGCCGGGGGATCTTCCGGCGAGTACCTCGGAGCCCTTGAAACTACTTATATGTTGACGGGCATCCTGTACTTGCTCGGCGGCCTGTTATTTGGCATCGCATCCTTCCGCGCCCGCATCCTGTCGCGCTGGGCGGCCGGTTTGCTTGCCTTAGGAACGCTTCTGCCTCTTCCCTTGTCTTCGCTGGTCCATCATCCGTACGATCGGTTTTTGGCGGTGCCTGTTGGGCTGGCCCAGGCTTGGCTGGGCTATTCTCTCTGGCAATCCATGTCCAAGGAGAGGAAGGAAGGCGTCCCAAATCTTCAAAGCGCCGGCAAAAGAATTCCCGGCTAAGCTCCTCATAAGCCGGCCTGCTTTTTCTGAGCTTCCTCCGGCGATCTTAAAAACTTTTGATGCGAAGTCTAGCTGTTTAGCCCAGATAAAAAAGGGGTGTCCCACCGTCATTTTAATGACTTATGGGATACCCTTTCGTTGTTACATTAAGCTATTGTTCTCCTCAAGGCGAACCCACCATTACGCCCTCTGCGTGAAAATCTGGAAGGTGACGCCGAATTTGTCGGTTACCATCCCGTACGCGGGACTGAAGTGGACCTCCTGCAGGGGGTGATCGACCTGTCCGCCCTCTTTCAGCGCCTCATAATACTTCTGGGCTTGCTCCTTATCGGCGACGGTGATGCAGATGTTTACTTGCTTGCCCTGCGCGAACCGGACCCCGGGGTCCGTATCGGCGACAAACAGAACCGCTCCTCCGATCTTCAGGACGGCATGGGCCACTCGGTCCCTCGCCTGCTCCGACACCTCTTGTCCAGCTTCGCCGAAGGTCTGCTTGAATACCACCTTCGCTTCCAACGCTTGCTCGTAAAAGGCGATTGCCTCACGAGCGTCTCCGTCCAGCATAATATACGGGTTCAGTTGCACTTCCATAGTTAACAGCTCCTTCAACCTTTAGGATTGATCTTTCTCTGATAGTGTAACCACTAATAGTGACAACTTTTGTCATAAACTGTTTTATTATTTAACTATCGTTCCTACGTTAGCTTAAAGTTTCAATCATAATCTTTATAATCGAAGTTACCAGTTTCTAACCGTTTAATAATATCCTCGAGTTCTTCAATTTTACCTTGTTTCATATATAGAGATTCACTAGTTTTAAAAAAATGAACCCGTTTTTTCTTCTTAAGATGTGATAATCTCTTCTGTAAATAAGATAGGAGTTCTTCATTGTTTGCGCTCACTTAAAGTCTCCTCTCAATTATTATGCTGCCTTTATGTCTCAGTTGAAATCGTTCTAGCTATCTAGCTATTGTTCTCCGATAGCTTCATGCAGATTTCAAGCCAAAACTTCATATGTGTTCAGATATTGTTAGTTTGGACTGCTTTCTGCGTTGACGCAACCCCTTAATGTGCACCTTTAAACGTAAAGTCGACCGGCTTCATGTCTTCCGCTTTCCACACCGTGCCTCTTCGCTCATACTCGAATAAATTTTCGATTTCCTTCGCGATTTGCGGACCTAACTCGCGCTCGACCAAGTACAAGGCTATGTCGAGTCCGGAAGTTACGCCGCCTCCGCTCACAAGACGGGGATTATCCTCCACAATTCTTGCATCAACCGGATTGGCGCCGAGTGCCTTTAACGCATTCATGCCCAACTCATTGGTAACCGCATATCTGTCCTTGAGCAGCCCTTTCATGGCAAGCAGCAATGAGCCTCCGCATACGGTAGCCACCGTCGCTTCCTTATTGCTAAACGCCTGATGCATCAATTCGGTTAATCGTGAATTCGCAGCCTTTCCAAGTATCTTCGGAATGGCATCCTCCGAATTTCCCGCCGGTTGTTTTTGTCCTTGACCGCATCCTGATCCTTTTTTGTTTTTGCGCTTGCTCCAGGAGCAACCAGCGCGAGAATGAGTGTCAGCGACAAGAGCAATCCAAGCATCTTTTTCATTGTTAACACCAAATCCTTTCATGTTGATTAGATATGCAAACGGTAAGAAGTCAAAAGCACTCATCGGATTGTTTAAACAAAGCGGGGGCTGCCGACCGTTCTAATGAAAATTTCCGGAATAATCAGCAGCAGCTATACCATGTTACCGGTCTCTTCATGGGATTCTTCTGCCTGTTAATTTGGATGCCGGCAGCATTCCGGCCTTCGCGACCCCGGTCATGCGATCACCGTCGACAGCCACTTCAAATTTCAGATTTAAGCGCATCGGCTTTGTGATTTTCAGCAGCCAGCCTAGCTTGTCGCCCTGTAGAACCGGGTCCACAAAATCAACCGTTTCGTTCCCTTGTACGGCCTTGCCGTGGACGACGCCATGATATGTAACAATGGATAGCCTAACCTGCAGCTTCCCGACCGGCGTAGCAATCGTCGTATCCCAATCTCCATCAAACGCGAATTCTTGCTGAGTCTTGCCAGTCGTGGCGCCATATTCGATCGCCGCTTGCTTCTCCGCTTTCCGCGGCTTGCCGCCCGTCAGTGGTATTGGCGCCATACCCGTCGCCCGCCAGACGGTTCCCCTCCGCTCATATTCGAACAACTGCTCGATTTCGTACGCGATGCGCGGTCCAAACTCGCGCTCAACTAGATAGAGAGCCGCATCGATTCCCGACGTGACGCCGCCGCCGGTAACCAGGTTGCCGTCATCCACGACGCGCGCCGGAACAGGAACCGCCCCGGTTGCACCCAGTAATTCCATGCCCAGATGATTCGTTACTGCCGGTCTGCCTTCAAGCAGCCCCGCCATAGCCAGCAGCAGGGACCCGCCGCATACCGTTGCGACGACGACGTCTTTTTGTTCCAGCGCCTTTCCGAGCATGCCGGGTAACGCCGTATGGACGGTCCGTCCCAGAATAGACGGAACCGAATCGGGGCCGTCTCCTTCGACGGGACCGGATGCTCCGGGTACGAGAATAATGCCCGGGCGCTCCGGATCCAGTCGGCCGCCGGCCTCGATTTGTAAACCGTTCGTGCCGCTTGGCACGGATCTTGGCCCCTCGGCGGTAACGAGCTCTAGGCTTAACGCGTTTTCCGTTATCATCTCAGCAACACAAAATACCTCGTAGGGCGCAAGGGCATCGAGCAGATCAAAGCCGTCAAAAAGCACGATTTGAACCGATAACATTGATTCATCCTCCTTGAATTGTTTCAGCGAAGCATGTGAACTTTATCACTTTGAAAGCGTAACAAAGGAGTATCTCAAAAGAAGCGGCGAAAAAGTCACAAAACTATAAATGATTCATCACAAAACGGAAGGCTGCTCTATTCACGTTCATAAAACAACAAGAAATTACGTACAAACTAAAAAAGAACCTTGATATAACAAGGTTCTTAATCGGGATTTTTTGAAACCGATCATTTTCAGCTATTCCATAATCATGCCAAGGACTTATTCTTTTTCACTTATTCCGTACCCGCCCATAAACGCTTTGAACTCTTCAACGCTTGCGCTTTCTTCAAACCCTAGAATTTGGTAATTCATCAATTGAAGAACGGTTGCGAAGCGGATTCGTTCTAAACAGTCTAAGCAATGGGGACTCCTCCAAACTCATCATCTAACTCGACGATTTCAACCGCACAGGGATCCAAGCTTACATCGGGGCCGACGCTCGACTCTTGTACAGGCTCCTATACGTGCCCCTCAGCTCGACCGCTTGCTGCTTTTGCCCATAAGTTGGATCTCCAGCGGCGCAGCGGTTTCCATCATTTTGTTATTTGGAGAACGATCACTCGCTATCGCAGCCTTTTCGTTTCGCCTGCCGCAATACGGACGACTTCTTCGTCTGCGCTTACCCACACCTCAAGGGCGTTCGGATTATGCACGATGCTTCGATCAACCGAGAAACGGAGAGCTTTGAGCGCATTCTGATAGGATACAATGTCCCTCATCGTCGCTTTCCAGACCGACTCCTCGCTGCCAAGCAGCTCTCCCGTCTTGTCTACCAGCTCCCAGTTGTCATCGTGGTCGAACTCGTAGCTGTGACCCCAAATGAACAATAGCTCCATCCGACTAAAAAATGGCTTGGACGACAGAAGTTGTTCCGCCTTCCCGACCATGTCCTTGTGGTGGCAGGTCGGATGCCATCTCAACGGATCATCCGGCATGTGGAAGCCGCCGTGGCTCTGGACGGTGCGGGCATATTCGATGCCGAGCACCGGCAGCGCGTGCACGACGCGGTCGTTGTAGGTGCCGAACGGATAGCTCATGCCGCGTACAGGGTATCCCGCAATCGCTTCCAAATTACGGCGGTCCGTGATCAGCTCCTCCGCGATCTGTTCATCCGGAGACTGCTCCAGGAACGGGTGAGTGACGGAATGGACCGAAATCTCGTGGCCGCGATATAAGCCCGCCACTTCTTCGGCATTGATATATCCTTCCTGGCCGAATTTGCCGGAATTCAGATGGAACGTTCCTTTGAGCCCGTACCGGTTAAAAGCCTGTACCAGTCTCCTGTCTTGGTCGCGGCCATCGTCAAAACTAAGTACGACCGCCTTGCGTAGCCCTCCCGGAAACCGATCGAATCGAATGCTTACGTTTCCCATTATGACTCCTCCTAATCGATTATTGATCTTTTGCAGCTTTCTTTATAACAAATTGTGAGCCACTGTCCCGAAAAATACCAGAATCGTGCTTCAATGAGCTTAAAATAAGAGTTTCAATCGGCGTCCATATTAAACCCGCATTTCCCTCGTGCTGACTGATTATTCTAATCGCACCTGATATCCTACATTTCTTCTCCTCCAATAGGGATTATAGTCGATGTTATAACACTAAAACCTGTATTTAAAGGACAAAAAGTAGCATGATAGTGACCTCCATCTATTCAACGACTCGGGGAACACGATTGAGCATTGCTTTAAATAAAAATCGCCCCCTGCACGAAAGAAAGGACAGAGAGCGCATTTAGACCCGCTTGCCAAATCAAACTAGTAAATGATCCGATGAGATTAGCTTGCATGATATCCCATAAAAATACCAGGATCGAGTTAGAGGAGGTTCCCTCAATCTTATCGATCATCCGCTTCTAGATTCAACTCAAACTCCTTGTCGCGGTCGCAGATCAGCACTCCGTCCACAACCTCCAGCTTGGCAACCTGAATGGAGGAACGGCGCAATTCATAACTGTTCGGATCTTCATTGTGCCCATGAATACGGCCAGGATGAGTAAAATAAAAAATATATCCTTCATCTCCTTGCACAACTACATCCGCATGAAGGCCGATCGTTCCGTCATCCTCGCGTCTGCCGGACTGATCGAGAATGAGGCCGTTGCGTTCCCACTTCTCAAGATCATTTGAGCGATACACGCCTTGACCGCGCCACTCATCTACGATCATCCAATAATAGCCGCCCAAGCGGAAAACATTCGGCCCTTCGTGGCCTCTTTCTGCTATCACCGGACCAATCGGCTGCCAATGATACAGATCCTTGCTCTCGGCAGCATAGGTATGATTCCATTGCTTAAACCACATTCGAAACATGCCGTTAGGCAGCTGGTACACACAGGCATCGATCACGTTCTCCTCACTAATGCCAAGCGTGGACTGGAATTTCCAACGAATAAGGTCGGAACTTGTATAATGCCGAATTCGAGCCTTGCCCGTCCAATCTTCCGGTACGCCGTGAACGTATGTGACATACATATGGTACAGCCCGTCATGCCAAATGATTTCAGGCGCCCAGAACGTATTTCTACCCCAGTCTGTTTCGAGTCCTTCCAGGATTCCGCGGTATAACCAGGTTGATCCGCCATCCGATGAAGAAGCAACACCGAGATCGGTGCCATGCACCCATCCGAATTTCGGGCCTTCCTGCGTTGCCCGGCGGTTCGTATAGATCATCCACCATTCCTTAGTCTGTCGATTCCAGATGACTGTAGGATCTGCCGCACCGTCATAGATGGGGTCTCTAAACAATGGCGATTTCATTCCTTCTCCACTCCCTCGATAATGTATGTTCGAAAGCCATCACGAAAAATGCGTGACACCTGAAAGCAATTTGAAAAGAGCTATCGTCTCAGCCGGTAGCTGCCTTGTGGGTTCGTCTCAAATGTCAGAATTCCTTGCTCATCCGTCTTTATCGCGAATATGATGTCTTCTGATTCCACTCGAAGTGGAACAGAAGAGTATACCCGGCAGATTCCTCCAGAATGAGAGAGAATTTCAGCAGTGAATTTTCTCCTTCTTGCCCATTATCCGTGTTACGGGGACCGCCAGACCAGAGGGTATCCTCATTTAATTGGATACGTTCCATTTCCGGCCCGCCGAACATCAGGGCACCTAAGCGACCATTGCCAGTTGGCAAGGCATCGGTCCACTTAGCGGATGCACGATTATATTGTAATTTCATTGCAAGAAATCTCCTTTGATTCATTCTCCACTCTTCGCAACCTCATAATAGAAATGGTCTACATCAATATATCCCTGCTCACTTTCGCAGTTATAGCTGTATAACCCCATCCGGTCGCCCCTGTAATTCCCCCATCCCAGCTGATACGCGTCTCCAAAGCTCGTGAATTGTACGCCATCGACGCTATATTCAAACCGGCTGATTCCGTCTACGTTCCATACAGACCTTAACCATAGGGTAGAACCCTTTAATTCATGACCCCATTCTACCGTACCCGAATGATTAAACTTCAGGATCCTTGTCCCGTTCCGTTGCTGTACGCCAATCGTGCAATAGGTTAGCGCAAAATGGCAAATTCCGGCTTCTTGCCCGTCCGCCATGCAGCCGATTTCTATTTTTGCCGTTGCCGCATTCTGACCGGTTCTAAACGCTCTTTGTGATAGGACATTGCAAACCTTAAAAAAGTTCTTATCGATAGTTGGGCACGCGTACAGGCGCAAATAGCCGGGCCGTTCCGTTAACGACCACTTATCTGCTCTTGGCTGATGATTCCATTCCCAATAAGGCTTAAGATCAGCCCTATCAAAATCGTCGTAGGTCGAAAGAACCGTTGCGGGATGCCCGTTAATCGGTTTCCTGCCTCCCCATACCATCTCTCCGACTCCGTCGCCGTCCGTATCTTCTCCAATGATCGGCCATCCGTCCACCCATGTTGCGGGCAGCAAGTGAAGCGGTCTACCCTCGTATTCGCCCGTTCCCTGATGGCTAATGAAGTACCACTTCCCGGAAACCGTCTGGACCAGTCCGCCCTGATTCGGCTCCCGGTCTATTTCCTTTCCGTGCGTATGAATAATTTCCTTTTCCTCATAGGGACCATAAATATGCCTTGCCCTTAACATCATGACAACTCGGGCTTCACCGCCTTGCTGAGCTCGCACCTCGCTGTGGAAGAAATAGTAAACCCCGTTTATTTTGTAGAGCTTATTGGCTTCGCTCCCTTTGTATTGATGGATAATCCTATCGCTGTCATGCAGC
Source organism: Paenibacillus sp. MMO-177 (assembly GCF_037147795.1). Lineage (NCBI taxonomy): Bacteria > Bacillati > Bacillota > Bacilli > Caryophanales > Paenibacillaceae > Paenibacillus > Paenibacillus sp. MMO-177. The sequence continues at coordinate 64,983 of NZ_JBBCUR010000010.1, forward strand.
AGCTCTTTGCCGTCTTCGCTAAGTTTAATTAAATGGATATTATAGTTATCGGCAAAATGAGTGGCAACCAGGTAGCCTTGTCCGTCATCGTCCCAGAATGGGCAGCAATCATCCCAGCTAGTGACCTCCCAAACCCTATGAAGCGGCACCCAAGGTCCAGCGGGATCGGAAGCCGTGCTCATAAACAATCCTTCGTCGGGCGTGAAAAAATAGACCCAGAATTTATTCATATGGAATCGGATGGCGCCGGCCCAGACCCCTCTGCCATAACGATTCATGCGATCGTAATTGTATTCCGGGCCAATGCTTGTCAAATCTTGAACAACATGTCCGATCGTGCTCCAATTCACAAGATCCTTGGAATGCAGCACCGCCATCCCCGGAGAGCAATGCAAAGTAGAGGAGATGCCGTAATAATCATCCCCGACCCGAATGACATCCGGATCGCTATAATCGCCGGGCAAGACAGGATTGACATAGGTGCCATCCCCCTGATCCCCCCAAGCACCCTTCTTCGATAATAAATGGTAGTTAACTTCCATAACCTAGCCATCCTTTGCCTTTGAATTTACCTGATCGTTGTACATCTTCAATACCACTTCGTTATCCTCGTGGTCTTGCTATCCCGCCTGTTACAATCCCGCAAGGGCATCGATCTCGTCAGCAGGAAGGGCTTGGTCATAAATGCGGAAATCATCCACTCGTCCGTCGGGATACGGATCCGCAGCGTCGGCGTTTATCCCCTTCTCTATCCGTTTTCAAGAAGAAGCCCCCAATTTAACGAAGATTCGATTGGGGGCTTTGATGATTATGCATTTGTAAGCGTTTTTATAATCGACCAGTCTCCTTAAAGCTTGTGCTAGAATCCTACCAATCCCTCAACCATCCCGATTCGCTCTCTCTCTATCGGAGGAAGGCTCTTGAGCCTTCCTCCGATAAAAGAGTTCTAATCAATGAATGCCTGATTGATCATGAGGCACCGTTACGGTTGCCGTTACTGCCTTTTTGTTGCCCGCTTTATCGGTAGCCGTATACGTGATCGTGTAGATGCTTCCTTTTTCCGCACGCAAGCTGAATGAAGTGGCATCTGTGCCGAAATTGGCCTGAATGTCGCCGCCTCTGCCGCTATCCGGAAAATTGCTCGTGATGGAGGTCAACACTACCGATTCGATCCCTGAACCGTCGTCGCTCGAAACTAGAGTGGCATTGATCGGTATCATCATATGATTCGGCGGCCAAATCATCGTCTTGTCCAACTGGGCCGTTAATTCAGGAGCTGCCTTGTCCACTTGAAACGCAATCGTCTTGAGTTGTTCTACATTGCCGGCTTTATCCTTGCTGCGGTAACCGAGCTTATAAACCCCATCGCCAAAGGAAGGAATAGATCCCGTATATACCATCCACTCGCCGTCATTAATCTGGTACTCCGTTATTACAGCCCCTCCGGCTGGATCGGCGGATACCGATAAGCTTACGGTAACATCCGTTGTATACCAGCCGTTCTTGCCGTTAGGTTGAGCAGGGCTTAATGCTGCCGTGGTGACAGGAGCATTCTTCCAAATGTTGCTTACTACAGCGCTGGTTACATTCGAAACATTGCCTACAGCGTCCGCTCCTCTCGCATATACCGTAACATTCTCCTGTACAACAAAGGGTTCCGTATATGCTGTCCACTGGCCGCTATCGCCCACTTTATACTCCTTCACCGCCGCATCGTCCGGATAGGCGATCATTACGGTGACACCTTGATTAATCAAGGCGGTGGTATCTACCGCCAATATTGCGTCGGCCGGCGGCATACGGTCGATATTGCCAACCTCATATGGAGTGATGTTGGAGACATTGCCCGCCGCATCCGTTCCTCTTGCATATATCGTACTGTTGTCAGAGATAACCACAGGAGCGCCGTACGCGGTCCATAAGCCGGCCTCGCCAATCTTGTACTCCTTCACTGCAGCATCGACCGGATAAGTGACCGTTACGGTCACATCCCGGTTCGTCGGCGCTGTAATGTCGGCGGACAATACGGCGTCTTCGGGCGGCGTCCTGTCGATATTGCTGACGGTATAGCTGATCACATTCGAAACATTGCCCACAATGTCCTTGCTCTGTGCATAGACAATCACATTGTCGGATAAGGTGACGGGTGATTCGTACGCCTTCCATGTGCCGTTCTCACCGACTTTGTACTCCTTGACCGTCGCGTTGTCCGGATAGCTGATCGTCAAGGTAACATTGCCGTTGGTCGGGTCTGTAATGTCAGCTGTGAAGACCGCGTCCGAGGGTGCTGTCTTATAGATGTTGCCGACCGTGTAGCTCGCCGCTTCCGAGACGTTGCCTGCGGCATCCGCACTTCTTGCATACACGGTTGCGTTGTCGGAAACCGTTACAGGAGCAGTGTAAACGGTCCATTCACCGTTATCGCCCACTTTGTACTCCTTCACCGCCGCGTCAAGCGGATAGTAGATCGTCACTGTAACATCTTTGTTGGTCGGCACTGTAATATCTGCATACAAGCCGGCCACAACAGGTGGAGTAACATCGTCGATGTTTACTGTAAGCGTGTGATGCTGTTCCTCATTGCCTGCCCAGTCTACGCTCCAATAAGCGATCGTATGCGCTCCATCGGTGGTTAACGTAACCGTGTTCCCGGCTTGCTGCGTGCCGCCGTCAAGGGTGTAATAAGTTGCCGCAACACCTGAGCTGTCATCTGTAGCGTTGAGGTTTATCGTTGTACCTACGACAACCGAACCCTGTGGAGCATCCTCCGTTGTGACCGGAGGCGTCACGTCCGCCGCTTTCACTGCCCCATGGAATCTCACTTCATTCATGTTTCCAAACCAAGCGTTTGGATTGACAATTTTGATGAAACGGTATGGTACTTTACCGCTGACCGCCAAGGCTTGCCAATCCCGAGTAGCTACCGCCGCTTTGGTGAGTGTCGTCCAGGTCGTATTATCGTTGGAGCCTTGGATCACTGCACCGTTGATTCTTGCAAAATATTGATCTTGTCTTGCGAGCAGCTCTACACTCGTAAGCGTAGCTTGATTGCCAGCTTTAAAGTCAAAGATAATGTAGCTTCCCGTTCCGGAGTTGTTGCTTCCAATACGGAAGTCGGAACCCGTGCTTGCATTGCTGTCAAACAAGTAATTCACCTGCTGCAAGGTTTGTGCGGCAGTTCTTCCAGAAGTGGAATCAATCAAATTTGTGATGCTGGTGACATTTTTAATCACATCCGACTCATCAACAAGGTAAAGAGAACTGTTGTCTGTCGTTTGAGTAGCCGGATACCCTGCCGTTCCGTCTTGTTTGTTGTAATTAATGGTGAATTTCACCGGCCCTGCTGCCACGCCTTGATTCAAGGTCGCCGTAGCCGTCCAGTTGATATTGTCAGTCGAAGATACAACTGCATCCTCGCCTTGAATCGCGACTTTTACGTCTTTAATTGGCTCTTTGGCTACTATCGCTAGTTTTACTGTGTTGTCGGGGACGATCCTGTTTACAATACTTTGAGGCGAACTGATCGAAGCCGATTGGATTCTAATCAGATTTTCAACTTTTCCGTGGAATCTCACCTCGGCCATATTGCCAAACCACGCATTGCCATTGATAATTCGGATATAACGATACGGGACATTGCCGCTGACATTCAAGGTTTGCCAGTCCGGGTTAGATACCGCAGCTGCAGTGAGATTCGTCCAGATCGTATTATCGTTGGAGCCCTGAACCACTGCACCATTTATTCGAGCAACTTGATCTTGTCTTGCAAGCAGTTCCACATTCGAAAGCGTAACTTGATTGCCTTCCTTAAAGTCAAAGGTGATATAGCTTCCGTTGCCGGAGTTGTTGCTTCCAATACGGAAGTCGGAACTCGAATTTGCATTGTTGTCAAACAGATAATTCACCTGTTGCAGGGTCGCTGCCGCGGTTCTGCCTGCAGTTGAGTCAATTAAATTGGCGATACTTGTTACATTGCCAATCAAATCCGACTCATCAACAAGGAACAGTGTCGAGTTGTCTGTAGTACTGTGAATAGGGAATCCGACCGCTCCATCCTGCTGGCTGTAATTAATGGCGAAATTTACTGTGCCTGTTGCCACGTCTTGATTCAAGGTCGCCTCTGCGATCCAGTTGATATGGTCCGCAGAAGTAACCGTCGCGGCCAGGCCTTGAATCGTGACATTGACGTTGTTGATCGCTTCTTTAGATGTGAAATCCAATTTGACCGTGCTGCCTGGAACAATCCTGCCTTTGACGCTCTGCCCCGAACTGATCGAAGACAACGCGATCTTGCTCAGGGACTTCACAACGCCATGGAGTCTTACTTCCGCCATATTGCCGTACCACGTATTCGCATTGTAAATTCGGATATAACGGTACGCTGTCGTATTGCTAACGTTCAACATTTGCCAATCCGCGGTAGATGCCGCTCCATTGGTGAGAGTCGTCCACGTCGTATTATCGTTGGAGCCCTGAACCTCTGCACCGCCTAGTCGGGCAACTTGATCTTGTCTTGCAAGCAGTTCCACATTCGAAAGCGTCACTTGATTGCCTTCCCTGAAGTCAAAGGTCATGTAGCTTCCCGCTCCGGAGCCGTTCAACCGGAACTCGGAACTCGTACTTACATTGTTGTCAAATAGATAACTCGCTTGTTTTAACGCATCTGCCGAGCTATAACCAACCAAATTGGCGAGGCTGGCCGCATTCGTAATCAAATCCGAATCATCGGCAGCGAACAGCTTGGAACCATCGGTTGTGCCATACAGAGTATCTCCGTTCGTTCCGTCCTGCTTGGTATAGTTGACACTAACTTTCACATCGCCGGTTTGATCTTGTCCGGTCAAAATTGCCGTAGCCGTCCAGTTGATATGGTCCGTCGTACTGACTGTGGCATCCTGGCCTTGAATTTTAACCGTCAGGTTACTGATCGCTTCTTTGGCCTTGATGGTTGCTTTAATGGTATTGCCTAGTGCAACCCTGCCGTTAAGAGCTTGATCCGAACTTAAGGAAACCGATTGAAGCTTGTTGCCAATTTCGTAACGCGTTCCATAGATGTCGAAATCGCGCATTTCCAAGAGATTAACCACACTATTATGAAGTACGTCGGGCAGCGGTTTGATCATTTCCAATTTGATATAACGGTATTTCTCGTTTTGGTAGGCAGGATCTACATCAAGGGTATGATAAGCTTGCGTATACTGGGTGACGCCAGGTGTCAGACGAGTCCAGTTCATCTTATCATTGGATCCATATACCGTAGAGTTGGCGAGACGATCGACGAAAATATTGCTCTTGAACCCAAACTTCGTAGCTGAAACCTTATAATCGGGACCAAAATCCAGTATATGGTACAAGTGCGGCGGTGACCCCTGCGCCAGACCAAACCAAGCGCCGCTTTCCCAATCACCATCATTTACATAAACGGCATCTTTACCAAAGGTGGACCAAGCTACAGTCTTGTACCATAACATTCCGTGATCAGATAAAGGCGTCACTAATTCCAAACCATCGACTGCAGCCCTCAGAGCTTGCAACTGCATATCGAACTCCGCTTCGGACGCAGTGTTAATCACACTCAACGTGTCGTTATAGACCGTTTGGAAATGGCCCAGCGTTGCTTCCACGTAAGCTTGGTTTTGATCATAGGAAGCAATGATGGCTTGTACTGCCGAAGTACGGTCGCTGCTTACGATAATGTCAACATTTTTGGCTGAAACGGTAGTGCCGTCCGTTGCCGCGAGGACAACGGTATAGTTTCCTGCCTCTGTAGGCTGCCAGGTAAATGCGCCTGTATGGGTATCTAACGGAAGCTCTTTGGAATTATTCTGAAGCTCATACGTAATCACATCCGTGCTGCTTGCATCCGTAGCAGACAAATCCACACTCACGGACGCTCCTACATAGGTATAAATCTTCAAATCCGAGCTTCCTGCTTTGAATACCGGCGGTGTCAGATTCGTACCTGCCGCCGTATCAACGGAGTCAAGATCGACAGTAACACCCGGCGTTCCTTTTACCGTCATATAGAGAAAATCGCTAAACGACCCAGAAAGAGTTACATATTTCCACGCCCCCTTCGTATCCGGAAGGGTAATGGTCGAATCTAGCGCATCCAATGTGCTTACGCCATTGGTACGAATCTTGAATCCAAAGGGTCCCGTACCTGAACCTGCAACGCCTCCAAAACTGAGCACAGCAATTTTACTTCCTTCTTGCGTTGCATGAAATCGGATGAAGCGGGTATCGCCCTCTTGCAGAGTAGCCGTATTGTTGTCAAGACTCGTGTAGCGATCCTCGAGATGCAAGGTAGTGCCGCTTGTTTGATCCTGAGGAATAAACTTCGCCGCGTCAGCCTCCGCCTCCGGTGGCAAATAGATCCAGAAATCATTTCCTGCATCCTTATTTCCCCATCCGCCTACAGATGGTACGAGTTTCTTGGTGAAGGCTTCGTAATAGTGCGGTGCAAGCTGGGATACGTCCTCATGTTTGATATACGTATAGTAGGAATAAAAATCCCAGAAGTTAGCCGTCCCAAATCTTCCCTTATAACCAGTTGAGATACTATTATAGGTATCTCTTATATATCCTCCCATACCAATGTTATCTGGGTCGCCGCCCGTAATGGCGTATGCCTGCGGTGTCCATGGCGTGTCATAACCGAGCATGAACTGCCAGAAATAATCGGCTGCCGCTAAAAGTCGATTATTCAGAAACTCCATGATGTCTACTGCATTGTCCTCTGTAGACGGGGTTCCGACTACCGGATCTACTTTGGTTCCCTGGGCATGGATCAAACGGGTTATGATAGCCGCGTTGGTTAAGTCGCCGCCGCCGTGCGCTTGGTCTCTGCCCATCTCCATATGTTGAACGTGAGGTTCTACCGGTGTTCCTTCCCCGACCTTCGTTCCCGGTTGCTGTTCCTCCGTAACCCACCGGAACAGCGCCTTAATCGATCCGTTAAAGCCTTGATCGTTAGCTGTACGGTTAACGGTAAACCATTCCACGGCCTCGTTGTATCTATCGCGGTTGCCGGTAAAGATATAACCGGATATCGCTCCTATCAACGGATAATTATGCTGGTTCATAAAATGGTTTTGATCATGCAGCAATACTTCGGTTACCGGAACAATAAGATTGTTGGTAATATTCGCAGTATCTTGATCTGTCCAAGCCAGCGCTTCGGTTTGAGTGCTTGAATACCTTAGAATCTCAGCTGCCATGAGCATTCGGTTAAGAGGTATTCCTGCGTGAATATGCGCATCTGTATAGTACTTGTATTTCGCAGGATCCATCTGTTCCCAAATACGGATAATCATCATTGCATTGGCACGGTATACGTCATCACCGGTTATATAATACATCAGCGCCTGTGTATATGCCTTCAGGCCGTCTGCAATAAACCTTCCTTCAATACCTTGACTGTCGAAATTATCGTTGAGTACTGTCACACCGTCTCTGCTGTTGCTTGAACCAATCGTTCTTGAAGCCTCGGGTGTTGGGAGCAACATAGAATTAAAATAGTACGTCCAGGGTTGTGCGCCTGCCCTTATCTTCGACCTAACATTGTCAAGAAGCTCCTTGGTCTGTCCTACTCCGGGATGGATAAAGCCGGCATCATCGGTAACCTGCGTAATCGTCGGCAAATAATCCGTAAAAATCGATGTTGTTTCTGCCTTGACTGTACCCGGCAGAACGATAAGGACCATCTGTGCCAGCAGCACAATGGTTGTAATAAAGGGCAGCCATCGTTTTCCCTTTTGTTTCATCAGTAATCTCCTTTCATATCGAAGAAATATAAAGCGCTTTCAAAAAAAACTCCTTTGACTTATATTAGATTCACATAGCCGGCAACGATCTTGAGATCGGAACACCTACCGATCTGATTTACCAGAATCGACAGGTGCTCCTCATTCATTGCGATAGGGCCTCAGAGCGTTTTACTTCTTTTGAGCAAGGAAGGCATTGATTTGATTCTTCAATTCTTCTTTAATTTTTTCTACGCCCGAAGCTTTCAAATCCTTATTCATCTTCGACAAATTATCATTAACGTCGCCGAAACCGGACAATAAGAATGGAAGATACTTATCCATAACAGTGGTGCATTTGGCGATTTCATTTTTTACAGGCTCTTGATCGAATGTAAATCCTGCCAATACATTTTTCTTATAGGTATCCGGCTTAAATTGATATTCATAATAGTGTTGAATCTGCTCCGGCAATCCTGCGGGAATTCGATGGAAATTCGGATTCCAAGTCAACTCGAAGGCAGGGAAAGCGTAATTTTTGGTCGGATCGACTCCATCCGGAATCTTCCACTGATTATCTCCTACAGGCTCCCAGTTTTTACCTTCTATACCGTACGTAAATAAGTCATTGTTCTCCTGACTGGAGAAAATCCAATCCAGGAATTCCATTGCTCTATCAATTTTTTTAGAAGAAGCAGGTATGGCAATGAAATTCCATGCCTTGCCATCCGTAGATTGTGTTCCAGGTGTCATTTCTTGATTGTTCTTGGAAATCGGCCAGAAACCAAGCTCCGCATTTGGATCAATGGCTTTTGCTGCGTCTTCCGTTCCCTTGAAACCATTTAATGTTGCGTATCCCGCAGCGGCAGGCTTTCCTGTTCCAGTCGCAGCAGTCATGGTATCTGCCGGAATAAATTGGTTAAACCGCTTCGCTTGGTTAAACTGGTTCATCAAATAATCGAGACCGTACTTAGGATTAATGTTCGCCCATTCGGATGCCGGATCTCCATAAGCCGCCACACCCGCGACGGATTTTCCATCATCTGCGATTTGAACGTAAACGAAATTTTTCTTCGGATTTGAGCCGCCGATAAATGGAAATACGTTCCCTTCAAGCTGTTGTGCATTGATATCCGTAAATAGCTTGAAGAATGCAGTGTTGCCATAATTCCCGAACAGAGTCATGTCTTTTTCGTTTTCTTTTACTTTTTCAAGGAAGTTATACAAATCATCATAGCTGCTTATATCCTTCATTCCATACTTGGTCAACAAATCTTTCCGATACCAGACACCTTCCATATCCATGAAAGCGTTTGTAAGCGGAATGGCATAGAGTTTGCCATTCATCTTATTATCATTGATATACTCTTCTGAGAAAGCCTTCTGAAGCCCGGGATATTTGGGGTTGTTAAAGTATTCGCTTAAATCCGCCAATGCGCCGTCTCTGGCGAATTTATCCTTTGACCACGGGTTAAAGAGGTCGATGTCCTCTCCCGATGCGATCCATAATTCATGCTTTGGACCATAGTCGGCAGGCGATGTAAAGGTAAGATTCAAGGTCGTATTAAGCGTATCCTTCGTCCGTTTCTCAAACTCCTTAATGACGGGATCGACATCGCGATACATCCCGTTTTCGGTCCCGAACAGACGAATATTAAGCGTAACCGGATCCTTTGTTGCGGGCGCTGTACTTTCTGCCGTGTTGCTGGTAGGCGCAGTGCTTTCACTCGGCTCGTTTGATGCCTTGCTGCATCCGGCGATTGACGCGGCAAGCATGGTTGCAGCAATCGGTAATACAACAAACTTTTTGTTCATTTTTAGTCCTCCCTTTTACTATTCAATCCTATATACTAAACCGCTCTCGCGGGCTTAGCCCTTAACAGCTCCAACTACTAATCCCTTAACAAAGTACTTTTGCAGAAATGGATACACAAAAATGATGGGACCTACAGTGACTACGGCAGTAGCCATTTTGGCCGTATTGGTTGGAACGACATAATTAGCAACTGTAATTCCCTGCATTTGATTCAATTGATTTGCAAAGTCTACTTCTCTCAATACCTTCATGATCAGATATTGCAAAGAATACAGATCCTTATCGGAAATAAATAGAGTGGCTGTAAACCATTCGTTCCAGAAACCGAGTCCATAAAACAATCCGATCGTTGCCAATGCAGGTTTTGCTAGCGGAAGGATGATTTTAAATAAAATATAGATGTCATTCGCACCGTCTATTTTGGCGGACTCCGCCAGCGAATCCGGTATTTGCTTGAAGAAGTTCCTTAACAGAAACATATTAAACGGGTTAACCAAGGCCGGTAAAATATAAACCAAGATATTATCGCTTAAACCTAAATACTTGGAGATAAGAAGGTAGGTAGGTATCAAACCTCCGTTAAACAGCATCGTAAAATAGACGAAAAAGGCGATTTTGTTTCTGTGAGTAAACGTTTTCACGGAAATGGCATAAGCCATCGCACTGGTAATGATCAGGCAAAGGATCGTACCCGCAACCGTGAAAATGATCGTTGTCTTGTAAGCGCTGAATATGGCGTTATCCTGGAATATGACCTCGTAAGCAAATAACGAGAATTGTTTAGGAATAAGAGCAAAGCCGGTCAATCGTACGGATTTTTCGTCTGATATGGAGCTTGAGAAAATAAGGATAAAAGGCACAATGCAAAATATTGAAAATAAAGCCATGAACAGATAAGAAAATAGATCTAATGCTTTATTTTCCAAGCTGTTTTTCATTTGTTTATCTCCTTCCTCAAGTGAAAACGGCTGCGCCGTCCCTTGGAGGAGCAGCATACGTTTCGCGAATGAAATATAAGCATAGTATAATGAAAACCTATACTTTCTTATATTTTTAAAAAATAGCGGAATCCGAATCATATTTCTTGGCAAGATAATTGGTTATATAGACGATGACAAAACCTACGAAGGATTGATAAAGTCCGATCGCAGTAGACATGCTCATGTCATTCATTTGTCTCAGCATTCTGAATACATAAGTGTCAATAACATCGGTCGTGTCATACAAATAAGGGTTATCGCCTACAATCGCATAGATCATTCCAAGATCCCCGTGAAAGATGCCTCCGATGCCAAACAAGGTCAACAGTACTGCTGTCGTTTTAAGCTGCGGCAAAGTAATCTTTGTAATGCACTGCATACGGCTGGCACCGTCCATTTTGGCTGCTTCATAGATTTCCTGGTCAATGCCCGCTATAGCAGCCAGATAGACAACGGAACCGAAGCCTGCGGTTTTCCATATTTTTAGAACAACCAGTATTCCGGCCCATAGACTCGGGTTGGCATAAAAATTGATTTCCTGTCCTTCCTGAATAAAGCCCAACGCTTTTAAAACGGAATTAATTAATCCTACATCCGTCGATAATAACGCAAAAACAAACATCGAAACTAATGTCCAGGATATAAAATTCGGCAAGATGACAAGCGATTGCGTCACCTTCTTAAAATACTTGGAGCTGATTTCAGACAGCACAATGGCAATGAGGATCGAAAAAAACAAACCGGTAATAAGAAACAACAGATTTAAATACAACGTGTTCCAGGTTACAACAAGCCAATCCTTTGAAGTGAAGAAATACTCGAAATTTTTCAGACCAACGAATTTACTTTTAAAAAGCCCTTTTACCGTATTAAAGTCTTGAAAAGCTACGATGATCCCTACCATTGGCAGGTACTTGAAAATCACGAAATATAAAATGCCTGGCAAAACTAATAAATACAAATAGAAATTTTGTTTTACATCTGATAGGAAGCTCTTTTTTCTCTTCTTAACAACGCTGTCCGCTTTATTGCTGCTCAAAGCAACATTCATATTGATCATCCCCCCGTATGCTAAAAAAATCTCTCGGCTCGCGTCGTGGAAATACGGAAAGCCTTTTCCCTTCTGACTCTAATATCGCCTGCATGAGTCTTCAAGTTCTCGTTTTATCAAAATGCCGCTTTGATGGTTTTTAAACCTGTTCGAAAACACGCTGCAGCTTATCCCGATGCTATTTGAACTCAGGCGGTTTACAACAGAAAAAGAACCGACAGCGTGGATGCTGTCGGTTCTTTTTCTGTTCCGCTTTACCATTCGAAGTTTGCTTTTGGACTCTCATCATTCTGGATACTCATTCTATAATTTTCCGGGGTTCTGCCAAAGTGTTTTTTAAATACGGTAAAGAAGTGCTTGCTATTCTCTGGATACCCAACCAATTCGGCAATCCTGCTGACAGGATCATTCGTTTCAATTAAAAGCCTCTGTGCTTCCGACATCCTGCATTGCGTAATATAATCCGACAAGGATATACCCGTTATCTCTTTGAAAATAGACCTGACGTAATTCGGTGACAGCTCTACATACTTGGCCACTGTATCCGTTGATAGGTTTATACTATTATAATGCTGCCTGACATAATCTCTAATTTTATTCGCAATCACGGTTTTTACATTTTCTTTAGAATCATTGCCTTTGGTCTCTACAACTTTGAAGCAGAGTGAATAGAGATACGTTTTTATTTCTTCCAACGTTTCGCAGGTTTGAATCTCGGACACCAGTACCTTTATGCTGTATTCTCCATTCTCTATACTCGTCTTGGCGATACCGCTTAGCGTCCTTGTAAGCAACACGGCTAACTGCAGCACCGTTATTTGGATGACATCCGCGCTAAATAAAGCAAGCCTTTCAAAAAACTCATTAAGGCTTGCGTCAATTTTTCTTAAATGGCTTTCTTTTATGGCTTCAATCATTCTCTTCTCAATATCATAAGGATATTCCTGGAGATCATTATCATTTCGCTGAGCGATTTCGCCATATTGTATGACTGCTTTTCGGCCGAATATAATTCGATAATTCGAAGCTGCCAGCGCATTTTGAAAGGATTTGCCTATTCCTTCAATCCCTTCTACAATGTCCCCTATTCCCGCAGATACGGAGATCTTCAAATATTTTTCTACTTTGTCTTGCATTTCCTTTACCGTATCGAGCAGGTTATCCAAAAGCTCGTCATTTCTATGATTGACATTTAAAATAATACTGACATAGTCATTTCCGTTATCAACGCCCTCTACCTTAAAGCCTTTTTCCCTAAAAAATTCACATGCAATATTAATAATGGCGAATCTAACCAATCTGACGTCTTTCGACCATTTGCCTGAAAGAACCTTTTCAAGAGAATCCATTTTAAGGACAAGGGTCAAAAAGAACGGAGCGTCCAGACTTACCCCGCACTCCATCCTATACTCTTTGTCGAAGATTTTTTCGTCCAGTTCCCCATTAACTATTTTACTTAATAAGGTCTTCTTCTTATCATTCAATAAACGGTTTGAATCCAGTCTATATTTATGAAGCAATTTTCTGAAGGGATTATAGATGGTTGATGTAAAATAGACAGCTAAAAGGATTCCCGCAAGCATAAAAATAACGGTTAAAAACAATAATGTCTTCTGCATGGAATAGGCCGACGATAATAGCTTGCTATATTCGCCAATGCCTATAAATATTAAGCCTAAATGCTTTGCTTTCACATAGCTGACCAATGATTCCTTACCGTTAATCTTCGTTGTAAAACTGCCTTTTTCATTGTTGGACTGCATGATTTGTTTCGCAAAGCTTTCATTGGCAAGATTTTTATTAATCATGGAAGTGTCATCATGGGATAATACATTTCCGTTTTTATACATGATCAATACTTGATTGAGATCTCCGGCACTTCCATTGGTAACCATCTGCTGCAGTATTTTTTGATTTAAATTAATGACTAATGACGATTCAACTTCACCCGTATTTGAAGTGTTTGCAAGAACCAGGGTCAAGAAATTTTCGTTTACATTGTTATTACTTATTACATAATCCACTTTTCTTGTAAAATATTCATTCGAAACGTTATGTTCCTTATTCCTCAGAATACGAATTATATCTTGATCCAAAAAATCCGTTGTTGACTGAATCCCTTCTCCTACCTCGGATATACTGAATAATACCCTGTCAGCCTTTGAATTATAAATATAAATGGAGCCGATAAGCGGATTTGACTTCACATATTGCTTTAATTTCTTTAATACATCTTGATGGCAAATTGATCTGGTTTATTAACATACAAACCGTAATTAAGATCATTATCCATACTATTATTAAATAACTGATAAAAGTTATAATAGACATTTATGAGCATTGTATCTGCAATATAATAAGATTGCGAAATGAAATTTTCAGAGGTTTGACTGATTTGCTCTATACTTTTATTGCTGTAGGTGCGAAACAAGACAAAGGAAAAAACAGATAATAGAACGATAACAATTATGAAATAGGACGATAAGATTTTTATTAATAAAGTATCCCTTCTAAAGAGGCGTGTTAGCCTTCCCCCCACACGTTCTACTTTCATTTGGCTACCCCCTCATTATATCTATTGGGAGAACGACCTGGGAAACCGGTCTTGTAATCCAGTCCCCCAATTCGCCCTGAACCGTCCTTTGGTCACTTTAGAAATTGAATGCCGTACGCATGCTCATTAATGTCGAAATGCCCCTGCTCCGCATCCAGGATCAACTCGCCGTTAATGCGCAAATTGGTGAAGGTGACACCATCCACGGTCCGCTCCCGGTCAAATCCGTAAATGCGGTTTTTATGTTCATTTTTTCCGTTATAGGTCACATTCCGGAAATGAATATTCTCAATGCGTTTACCGGCAACAGGGTTATATTTCTCATTCCACACGATACGGATGTCCACAAGCTGGCCTAGTTCAAAATCCTCCACACGGATGTTGTCATAGGTGACGTTCCGCACCGTGTTATTATCGCCAACATTAATGTTCATGGCCCCCCAATAACCGGGCTGGGGCTCGTGGTGCTCCAAAATATCGATATTGCTGAACTGGATATCCTCGATCAAGTCACCGCCCCGGCGGTAGTCCCCGTGTCCGCCGATATTCATTGCATGTGCAACGTCGGCCCATAAGACGGAGTCTTTGACGCTTACGCAGCGCGAATCCCCTTTATAATCCCAGCGGCTACCGTATACGGCAATGCAATCGTCGGACGTCCGCAGGAACACATCCTCAATCTCTATATGCGAACTGGACATCATGTCGATGCCGTCGCACCATCCCCGCGTGCTGAAGGATTTGAAATCGCGGATCCGGATATGCTCGGACTTGCCGATGTAAATGCTGTAATGCGGCGGATCGAGCAGCACGATACCCTCCACCGAAATATGGTGCGAGAACATAATCCTAACGCCCCGAAAGGCGGAGAATCGGTGGAAGTCAGATAAATATATCACACCTCTGCCGCGTATGGTGACATCTTGTACATGATCGCAAACAAGGGAACCGACAACTATAGCGCCGCCGGCAATATAGACGGTTT
The DNA here is from genome assembly GCF_037147795.1 of Paenibacillus sp. MMO-177. Lineage (NCBI taxonomy): Bacteria > Bacillati > Bacillota > Bacilli > Caryophanales > Paenibacillaceae > Paenibacillus > Paenibacillus sp. MMO-177. The sequence continues at coordinate 80,114 of NZ_JBBCUR010000010.1, forward strand.
TCCCGGACGGAATGCGGAAGATCGTCTCCTCCAGATAATGCATCCCTGGCCCGAAATAAATTACCTCCGGTGCCGCTCCCCCAGGCAGCGGAAGATTCGCCAAACGTTGAATATCCTCCATTCTGTGAATGGCTGGCTTCAGGAACAACACATTCGGGTCATCCGGGTTCGGCGGATTTTCCTCCGGTGCATTTGCGAAAAGATGCAAATTGCCAAATCGGTCCCCGTTCACTTCAATAGACAGTTTGCACGGTTCTTCCAAGCGGAAGGTAACGGCTGCACCTTCCACTTCGAACGGGATCCGCTTCGAGAGCGGTCGGATGACAGCTTGGTGAATAAGCCCCTTCCGGCTCTCGACCCGTACCTCCACCGTTCCCTCCATGTCAAAGTAAGACATGGAGGCCTGCCTAACATTGTGCATATCCACCTTCGCTTCATACACGAAAAGCGGCTCCCAATTCCCTCCAGGGATGCGGACGCTTACCTCAAAATCATCCCGGCCAACCGCCCCTGCTGGCGCATCCCAAATCTTTAAATAGCTCACGAAGTTCTCCTCCTAACGTAGGCTCATCATACGTTACCATAAATACAAATCGTTTCCTTTCAGCTTGAAAATAGCCTCCATGAAATAATAATCGCCATAAATAATAGGCGTATGTCGATCCGGATTATGGTACGCTGCAGAACCGTTGATAAGGAGATGATCCACCTCCAGCTTCCAATCGCAGCATGAAGCATCCAACGTCTTTAATAGTTTCAGAGCGGCGTTTAAATACAAATCCTTTTCATGTTCTCGAACAGCCTTTGCAATCTCGATTAATCCGCATGCAGCGATTGCAGCCGCCGTTGAATCCTCGTAAGCCGGCTCCTTCGGCTGACGGAAGTCGATTGGAATGATACCGTTTTCAGGAATATTAGCGATAAAATAATGCGCAATTCGTTTCGCCGTATCCAAATACTCCTGTCTCCCAGTATGCGTGAAGCTCATCATGAAGCCGTACAGTCCCCAGGATTGTCCGCGAGTCCATGAGGAGCCGTCCTCATAGCCTTGACCGCCGTAGGTGCGTAAGACCGAACCCTCGTATGGATCGAACTCGACGATATGATTGACAGAGCCATCTGCCCGAACAAATGCGGACATTGCCGTATCCGCGTGACGCATGGCGATATGCTTGTAACGTGGATCCCCGGTTTCTCCCGTAGCCCAATAAAGCAAAGGAATGTTCAACATACAATCGATGATAGCCCAGCCCCGGGTATCCGTCCCCTCCAGATCATTCCACGCGCGGATAAAGCCCCCGGCGAGATTAAAGCGACCGGCGAGCAAGTTCGCCGCGTGCAGCGCCCGCTTCCTCGATTCCGGGTTCTTCGTTACTCTATAGTTGGCCACGCTGGTCGGGAGCCACATAAATCCGACATCATGATGCAAGCCAAAAAAGCTATGGAAGCATTCATCAAGAAGCTCTTCCGAGCGAACCGCGATGTCCTTATATTTTTCATTGCCCGTCTCGTGGTGCATCAGCCACATCATGCCGCCCCAGAAACCGTTCGTCCACCAACTGATTCCGTCCGCCGGATCGCTGCCCGGTTTCATATCCGGTCGATGGTCATGCGAACCGTTAATGGTGGTGTAGGGAATTTTATATTGCGATCTTTCGCTCACCACGTCCATTTTTGCCGTGATTTTCGCGATAACATCGCTGACCCACTGTCGATCGTTTGCCAGCAACACCCTTCTCTCCTCCTCGAAGCCATTTCCCTTTCACTTTAATAGCATATCTATGAGTGTTCAAGTTCTCGTTTTATCAAAACGCCGATTTGATGGTTTTTGAACCTGTTCAAAAACACGCTGCAGCGTATCCTGATGCGATTTGAACTCAATCTTGGTGAGAAAACCTCTATCGAGGCCTTTCGAAGAAGAGCGACCGCGTGTAGAGGAAGGTTTTATCGCCAGAATAGAATTTCAGTTTTTGTGACTCAAAATTTTATAAATTCTATTATGGTCAAAAAGAAAAGAGCAAACGCATTCGTTGCTCTTTTCTCCATTCAAGCCTATGTTTAAATTTCAATGGCAAGGCAATTGACGTATTCCGTCGGCAGTGACTCCGGCAGCGAAACGACGAGCGCACCGAACGATTGCTGGAACGGCACTTCTCCGGCACCGAGCAGCCGCACGTTCTTCACCTTCTCCTCCGAGCCGAATGTTCGGATTACGGCAAGACGGTCTTGCGGCACAGCCATCTGGAACGCATAGACCGTGCTGCCTTTCTGCGTGAACCGGAAATCCGACGCGGTCCACTCCGCCTTGTCTTCCTTAAAGTGATCGATAACGACGCGAGTGCCGCCTTCGCCCGACACGCGGAACGGCCGGGTGCCATATACCCCCTCCCCGCAGGCTTCAATCCACCGCGCCATTTCCTTCAAGATGTGCCTGCATTCATCGTCGATCGTGCCATCGGGCTTCTGCGGAATGTTCAACAGCAGATTGCCGTTCTTGGCAATGATATCTACAAACATCTCGATGACATGCCCCGGCTTCTTGTAGACGGATTTTACATTATAGAACCAGTCGCCCAGGCAGGTGTCCGTCTGCCACGGTTCCGGTTTGATATCGGGCTCTTGGCTGCGCTCGATATCCATCACGCCAATGCTGTAAATCTCTTTCTTGCGGTCCTTTTGGTTATATACCGCCCTGTTTACGCCGCCGTTAAGCGAAGCGCTTGTGTTGTACAAGTGCGCGACTGCGTGCAGCCCAGTCTGGTAATCAGGATGATCAGGATTAAAATCCGATTTGTCCCACGTGTTGACGAACGGCACCACGCCGTCCGAGTACAGTAGATCCGGTTGATACAGGTCGATGACTTCCTTTACGATATCGAACCAGCGCTGATGCCACCATTGATTCGGTGTATACCACGGGTCCAGATCGTACATTTTCTTGCCCGGGTCGTGATGCTCGCGGTTCGGCAGGTACAGATCCTCGTACTCGGGATCATTGCCGTCATAGGGAATGCCTTTGTACGGTCCTTCCTTGTCCTGCCCTTTGTTCCAATGGAACCAACTGAACGTAGCGCCAAGATGTTCGGTCAGCCCGAACGGCAGTCCCCGTTTCACCGCAGCCTGCTTCCATAGCGCGACGATATCCTTTTTCGGACCCATGTTCACGGAATTCCACCGATGGATCCTGGAGTCGTAATTGAAAAAGTTGTCGTGGTGCATCGCCTGCGCTACGAAGTATTTGGCTCCTGCCGCTGCGTACAAGTCCATCAGCTCTTCGGGATCGAATTTCTCGGCTTTCCACAGCTGCACGATGTCTTTGTAGCCAAATTGCGACGGATGTCCGTAGTGCCGGACATGATAGCGGTACTGTTCAGAGCCTTCGACGTAAAGGTTGCGCGCGTACCAGTCTCCGTACATCGGGACCGATTGAGCGCCCCAGTGCGACCAGATGCCAAGCTTAGCGTCTCTGAACCAGTCCGGGCATTCGAACGTCCGCAAGGAATCAAAGGTTGGTTCGTAGGGACCCTTAGCAATTTCTGTCTTCAGCAAATGAAAAACCTCCTAATTGGTTGTCTAGGCATGATCTCCGTTACTTTGCCATTTTGTCGTACGCGTTCTGGTAAATTTCCAGATAGCGTTTCAGTTTTAAGCCGTCGAAGCCCTTCACGTACGCGTTCCACTCATTGTCCGTAAGCTTCTTCGATCCGGTTATGAACTGCGCCATATTCGAGCGGATGTAGTCATTGATTTGCGGCTTCAATTGGTTAACTTCCTTGGCATCCGCCGTTTCCATGAAGATACCGAGCGGGAAGGTCTCTTTCGGCTGTTTGTTCTCGTAGTTTTTCTGCGTTTCGAGGAACAGTCTGTACTCATACCCTTCCTGCGTCATCGGATCTTTCGGAGCTACCCAGGATTCGCGGATATCGCGCGTCCGGCGCGTGATGCCCATTTGATCCCACGTATCATTATTTGTAGTAGAAGAGACCATATCGAAGTACTCGGGCTTAAGATTATACTTCGCCGGTCTGCCTCGGACGTCAACGGTTCCTGAAGGAGCCTTTTCCCAGTACTTTCCTTCCAATCCGTATTCGTTCGTGATCGCATGATCCTCGGACCACATGTAATCCGCCATCTTGATCGCCGCAATCTGTTGTTCTTTCGACGCCTTGTTCGTAATGGCGAATTGCCCGTTTCCATACGATTTATAGTAAGCCGTATATGCGATGCCGTTCGGACCCGTCAATGGAGGAATGGATACATAATCTTTGTGGCGTGTTTGGTCGGCCGCAAGGCTGAAGTACAGACTAGGAATGCCGCCGGCGATGACGCCTAGCACGTTATCTCCAACTTGGTTGGCTACCTGCGAAAGCGCGTCACCGTTTTGCGTGAACGATTCCTTGTCGATAAGTCCCTCGCTGTACAGCTTGTTCACATATTCGAGGCCTTGTCTCCATTCCGGCTTATTGGCGGAAAGATCAACCTTTCCGTCCTTCATGTTGAAGAAGTCCTCGTCATTGTCATAAATAAACGCATTCATGAGGAAGTTTGAAGGAACGCCATGCCATGTTCCAATGGCGCCGGAATAGGGAATCTCGTCGGCTTTGCCGTTGCCGTTCGGGTCCCCCGTCTTGAACGCCTTGAGAACGTTATAGAAGTCGTCCGTCGTTTTTGGCATAGGCAATCCAAGCTTGTCTAACCACGCCTTGTTGATCCATGCTTTCTGGGAGTACCAACAATGGAAGCAATCATTCACATGCGGGAGCGCGTAAATATTGCCGTCCGGCGCCGTAATGGCCGTTTTGAGATCAGGATCGTCATCGAACGCTTTTTTAATCTCACTGCCGTACTGGTCGATCAGATCGTTCAGCGGAAGCAGCACGCCCTGCTGGCCGTAATCGATCTGTTCGGACTGCGTGAAATCGCCGGAAAGGAACACGGAAGGGTAATCGCCGCTGGCCATAATCAACTTCTTCTTATCCCCTGCGCTCGCGCTCGGCGCAGCATCGAATTTGAATTTGATATTCAGCTTATTCTCGATATACTTGGTAACGGCATTTGTTTTTATATCCTCAATGCGTGGAGATAATGACAGGAATACATCCAGCGTAACCGGGCCTTTGCCATCCAAAGTCTGCTCGCCTTCGGCGTTGGCGGCTCCGCCGCCTCCGCTATTTCCCGTATTGTTGTTGCCCCCGCTGCATGCACTCAGGAGCAGGGCGATTATCAACGCGAGACTGACGGCCATTCCGATTTTTCGTCTCTTTTCCAAGATGACTCCTCCTTTTTATTCCTTTGCTCAGTTTGCGTCATTCTGCTATCTTCCGTTTTTCTTGCCCGCTTTCGGCCTCACCTCCCTTCTACGCGATTTCCCGCTACCCTTTGATAGAGCCGATCATGATCCCTTGGACGAAAAACTTCTGGACGAACGGATAGATACAAAGAATAGGGACCGTCGCAACCACGATAAGCGAGAATTTCAAAAGATCGCGCAGCCCCTGTCTTGCGGCCATCTGATTGGCGTCCACGAGGGAAGAGGCATCAATGCTATTAAGAATAAGGATGTTGCGCAGAATGATCTGAAGCGGATACAGTTCGGGTGATTTTAAATAGATCAGCGCGTCGAAGTAAGCATTCCAGTTGCCTACCGCGTAGAACAAGATCAGTACGGCCAGGATGGCCTTCGAGAGCGGCAGGACGACTCGCCACAGAAACCCGATATCCGAGCACCCGTCAAGCTCCGCCGCTTCGCCTAGTTCCTTCGGAATGGTAGACTGGAAAAACGTCCGCGCAACGATGACCTGAAAGACAGCTAACGCTCCGGGCAAAACCATGGCCCACCTCGTATCCAGAATGCCAACCGCCTTGACGGTCAGATACGTCGGAATCAGTCCACCGCTGAACAGGATGGTGAAGACGAGAATCATCATGATCGCATTACGTCCCACGAACGTCGACTTAGACAGCGGATAGGCGATTGCCACCGTCATGACAATGTTTATCATTACGCCAAGCACGGTATAGATGAACGAATTGATATAGCCGGTCAGAATGGCCGGATTAGAGAAGATTACCTTATAACCCATCAGACTTATGTCTACCGGCCACAGCCAGACCCGTCCGCTGACGACAGCCTGCGGCGAACTGAACGAGGAACTGAGGATGAAAATGAGCGGATAAATGACCACGGCAAGCACGCAGAAGAGAAAGAAGTAAATAAACCCAAGGAATATCCTGTCGCGGACCGATTCGCGTATTGCGTTTACACGGTTCATGAATATCGTTCCTCCTTTACCACAGACTACTATCGGAAATGCGTTTGGCAATCGAATTGACGGTAATGAGCAGAATCAGGTTGATGACGGAGTTGAATAGGTCGACGGCAGACGAGAAGCTGAAGTTCGCTCCAAGCAGACCCATCTTATACACATAAGTGGATATGACTTCCGAAGTGCTGACGTTAAGCGGATTCTGCATCAGGTAAATCTTCTCGAAGCCGACGTTCATAATCTGGCCGACGCTTAGAATCAGCAGGATGATTGCCGCCGGAGCTATGCCCGGCAAATCGACATGCCGTATCTTCTGCAATCGTGAAGCGCCGTCTACCTTTGCCGCTTCGTACAGCTCGGGATTGATGCCGGCTAGCGCGGCCAGGTAAATGACGGCACCGTATCCGATTCCCTGCCAGACATTGGAGAGGACATAGATGCTCTTGAAATAACCCGGCGTGCCCATGAAGTTGATAGAATCGAAACCAAGCCCGCGAACAATGTAATCCACGAAGCCGAGCCGCGGAGAGAGGAAAATAATGATCATGGAAACCATAACGACGGTCGAGATGAAAAAGGGTGCGAAGGTTACCGTCTGGACGGTCTTCTTGAACGTCATGCTCTTGATCTCATTAAGGGCCAGCGCCAGAATAATCGGAGCAGGAAAGCCGACGGCCAATGAGTACAAGCTAATGCCGAGCGTGTTCTTGATCAGCAGCCAGAAGTTTGGCGATTGAAAGAACGATTGAAAGTGCTTGAGTCCTACAAATTCACTGCCCGTAAATCCCTTAATGACGCTGTAATCCCGAAACGCAATTTGCGCGCCGTACATGGGAATGTACTTAAAGATCACAATATAAGCCATTGGAGCAATAATGAGCAGGTACAGCTGCCAATGCCGTTTGACCCCTTTCCACATCCTCCTGGCGGACGGCAATCCGCTTCTCTTGTACTTGCCGCGCGCATCCATAACACTGGTTTTCATTTACCCGACCACGCCCTTTCCTTGCGGTAGATTCAACCTGACTGGCCTAACGATAGCGAACTCCGGCCGAGACCGTCAACGGACAGAAATCTACTGCCGAGCACATTTCTAAAAGCGCTTACATTCGTATGAATTTAAGGAACCGCTCATTTTTCGCATACCGATCAGTATTCTTCAAAACATAAAAAAGCCTGATCCAGAAGGATGTTCTGAACCAAGGCCTGTTCTTACCACAATAGAATTTATAAGTTTCGATGTCAGTCGAAAACTGAAATTCTATTTGGCGATAAAACCTACCTATTTGACGCGGTCGCTCATCGTCGAGAGGCCTCGATAGAGGTTTTCTCATTTTTGTTTATAGGCATCGTAAGCGTTCTGATGGATCTCCATGTACCGGTCGAGTTTCAACTGCTTCAGCCCGGTGACATAATCGTCCCAATCGGCAACCGTATCCTTCACGCCCGTAATGAACTGAACCAGGTTTGTTTGAATATATTCATCGATTGGAGCCTTCAATCGGGCGGCTTCCTCGGCTGAGGATGTATCCATAAAGATATAGTCCGGATAGACCTCATCCGGTTCCTTGCCCGCATACTTCCGCAGCGTCTCCTCATAAAGCCGATGCTCATAGTCGACGAACGAACCTGGACTCTCCGTCACGGCCCACGACTCCCGCAGGTCCCGATCCCGATAGAGCAGGCCCATCTGAGCCCAGACGTCGTTCTGTGCGGACGAACTGGAAAATTCGGGATCGAGCCAATATTTTGCGGGCCTTCCGTGCTCGTCGTATTCCCCCGGCCGTCCTTTCCGCCACCACTTGTTCTCCGGCCCCCACTCGTTGCGGATAGTCGCCTCTTCCGTCATGAGGAAGTCGGCCAAGCGCAGAGCGGCAGACGCTTCGGCATCCGTTGCTTTATCGGTGATTGCAAAGTTCGCGCGGTCGAATGAGCTGAAGTATCCGGCAGTCTGATAACCGGAAGAACCGATCAAGGGCGGGACAGCCTCATAATTGCCGCTCCGGCTGCCGGTGTTGCTATCGAAAACCATCCGGGCATATCCCGTGGTGACCGCGCCAAGCACATTATCTTTGCGAGATGCCGTCTCCACTAGCCCGTCAAGGGATTGGGTGAATACTTCCGGGTCGATCAATCCCTCGCGGAACAGCTTGTGGATATAGGCAAGCCCTTCCCGCCATTCCGGCTGGATGGCAGCCATTCCGACAGTGCCGTCACGCACATAGAAGTAATTGGTGTCTGTGTTATAAATAAAGGCGCTCATCAAAAATCCCGTGATTTCCGTATGCCAGCTGTTCATCGCTCCGCTGAGCGGAATCTCGTCCTGGAGCCCGTTTCCATTCGGATCCTTCAGCTTGAAGGCGCGAAGCACCTGGTAGAGCTCCTCCGTCGTCTTTGGCATTTCCAGGTTCAGCTTATTTAGCCACGACGTATTGATCCACAGCTTTTGCGCATACCAGCAATGGAAGCATTCATTTACTGATGGAAGCGCGTAAATATTTCCGTCGGGAGCCGTAATCGACTTCTTTAAATCCGGATTTTGGCGGAAAATCTCCTTCAGACGGTCGCCATATTGGTCTATTAAGCCGTTCAGCGGGCGAAAGATGCCCCTCTGTCCATATCGCACCTGTTCATCGGGTGTAAGACTGCCGTCGAGAATGACCGCCGGGTAATCCCCGCTTGCAAACAACATGTCTTCCGCATTGTCCAGTTCGCTCTCTTTGGCAATAACGAACTGGAGATCAATGCCGAGCTTTTGTTCCACATATTTCGTGAACCAATTATTCTCCAATTCCTCTTTCGTAAGGTCGGAGCCCACCAATACCTCAAGCTTCACGCGCTTGTCGGCGATAGGGAATTCACCCGGTTTACGGATGACCGTCTCCGTGCCGCGATTCAGGGATCCGCCGGCCGAAAGGCCCCTTTCATGAATGATCCATATCATACAGCTTATCAGCGCGATTGCAGCCGTAACCATTACGGATAATACAATCGTTCGACTTCTGATCACTGTGTCCACCTCCGGGCAATCGGGCTCCTACTCTTGCATTCGACTGCGATAATCCTGCGGCGGCAGTCCCTCCATCTTGCGGAACACGCGGCGGAAGGTCGCGGAATTGGGGTATCCCACTTTCTCGCCCACCTCCTGGATCGGAACCTCGCTGTGGATAAGCAGCTCCTTCGCTTTCCCAATCCTTACGGAAGCCAGGAAGTCCAGGAAATTTTCGCCGAATGTTTCTTTGTATAATCTGCTTAGGTATTTGGAGTTGACAGAAAATCTATCACTCAGGAAATCGAGCGACAGATTCGGGTTTGCGTACTCGTTCTCTATGCACTCCTTGATGTCCTGCAATAAGGTATAGTAGGCTCGCGGCGAGCGCAATTCCTGCAGCTGTCTGCTGCATTCGTCCAGCACCGCGAACAGCGTCTGGCTCAGTTCGTTCAGCGTATCGAATGTCTCCATCTTGACGCGAACGTCTTCGAGCGCCTGCCTGACAATCTGGTTTTCCTCCTTGGACCCGTTCGAGTGATGAAGCCCCAGGTAGGCAAGCAAATAATCTAATAGTTTGACGATCTCGGCTTTCCTAGGTTTATCCGCGCGAATATTGTTGAAGAGCTTCCAATATAGGGTCTTCCACTGCTCCTCCCCAAGGCGAAAGGCTGACGAGATCTCGTGAATCACGCGAAGATGCTCATGCTCATTCTTACGCTGCTGGTGCTCGGCGTCCGAGTACCGGATGATCCGGTTCGTACCAAGCACGGCCTTGAAATGCAGGATCGAGCAAGCTTCTTCATAGGAAGAACGAATATCTTCAATACGGGATGTTGCACGACCGACTCCAATGGTAACGGTGAACTTGAGATTTTTGGCAATCCAGTCGACAATCGATTCATAGACGGATGTGAGGTCCTTTTGACCATTCTGGAAAATAACAGCGGACAAATGGGTAGGAGATGTCCATTCCAGCCAGACGGATGTATCCGGCTGCTGAATCATTTCGTTGACAACACTGCTGACGACGAATTTGAATAGCGAGCGGTCCCGGCCGCTGTATGTAAAGAATGCCTGCTCCGCATTGTCGACCTCGATCACGATCGCCTTCAGCATATGGAATGCCGGCAATTGCAAGTCCTCGACAGGAGTCTCCGACAATTCTCCATTCTCGTAATGGCCGTGGATCAGAATGCTGAATGCATGTTTGCGTTTCAGGATGGCCGTCTCGCTGAATTCCCTCTCTACAAGCTTCGACTGTGCAGCAAAATTATTGATAGCGGATTCAATAAAGGCAAACTCATCGAGTGATACGCTGCCTGCTGAGCCGTTTCCGTCGAACAGCGAATGGTTCAGCTTCACCACCAGCTCTTCAAGAGGCTTGTAGTTCGCCCGTGTAATATAGATGGTGAGTATAAGGCCGCCGACAAACACAAGTACACCGACTGCAAACCAAACGCTGGAGAATGCCGATGTTGACTGGGCCAGCAGTCCGCTGTTCATCCCGCTTTCTACAGTCCAGCCGGTGTAATCGGACGTTAAGCTGGCCATTACTTTGCGGTCCGGTTCCAAATTACCGATATAAATCGGTTGCCGGTTCCGGCCAAAAATATTCACGTAAGTGTTGGCTTCGTCGTAAAGAGAGGATACGGTTGCCCGAATGGAAGAAGTATCGATATTCACCACGATAATCCCTTTCGATCCGGAGCTGACCGGAACCTCATGAACGAGGCTGACGACGCGCTTCGTGTTCTGGAAAGAGAGTTCGCGATACTCCCGTACATCGGTCCAAAGAGGCCCGTTATGGAAACCGGAAACGGACCGAGCGAACGCCCGGTCTTCGAATATATCGATATTTTTCCGCATATTTCCCGAAAGAATGGTTCCGTCGCTGTATCGGTACAAATAGAAGGAATCGATCAACGGCACTTCCCGCTTCAATTCGTTGAGACGCTCCAGAACCTCATAGTTTAAATAAACGCTGCCGGTTCCGCTGTCTTCGAAATAACCGGCCAGCAACTTGCTGTTCAGAAGCTCGCGGATCACCATATGATCCACCGTTTTCAAGGAAACATTGACCGACTGCAGCAGTTGGGCTGTGAATACCTCGCTGGACTCTTTCGCATTCTTTCGGTTCTGGTCCACGATTACCCGAAGAAAAACGAAAAGCAAAAAAGAAAAAACGATCAGAAAGAGCGGGATGTATGACCAGATCATCTTTCGAAGCCAAATCTTACTCATTAGCCTCCTCCTCTAACAAGCTCGATCTATCCCGTTAATCGGATAATGTAAATTCGACTGTAACGTCTATGCCGGAATTCAGCGACAAGTGAAGATGTTTGCCGGCTCCCCCTTCAAGAGCCGCTGCTTCTCTTCCGTTGACCGTGGCTTTTGTCCAAGGGATGCCCAATTTTAATTTGATTTCATTGGAATTAGCAATGGAATTCAAGGTAACGCTCACCGTTTTGGATAAGAGATCCCATGTTAAAGCTCGGACCTCCATCCGGGTTCTTGCCATTAACCCATGAATGGACCCCGAATGCCATTCCGAGGGCAGTGCCGGAAGAACCTCAATTTCACCGGTGTTGGAGAATAGCAGCGCTTCATTAACGGCTCCCATAGTACCGAACAAGGTATCTGTGCAATAAGTATCGCATCTTCTGTTTGTGTCATGATCCGTCATCAGCGACGCGTAATAACCGGAATCCGTCATCATCGGCAGAAGGGAAGCGGCTACTTCGTTGCCGTCCTTTAATCTCGCAGAGACCAGCGCCTTGTGCATCCAACCATGCCCCGCCGTGGCGTCCGACGTATTGTATTTGTTTCGGTTCTCCACCGCGGTAATGGCGGCTTTCGTGAGCTCCGCATCGTTCTGCGTCTCGTATGCTGGCCATGCCGGGTAGAGATGGCTCAAATGGCGGTGGTTGTTGTTCTCCGTATATTCGTTCATCGCCCATTCGCGCAAAGCGCCGTCCTTGTCCATCTTGTAGTCCGGCAGCAGCTCCAGCAATGACTCCCACCGGTCGACTGCTGCTTCGTATCCGTCGCGTTTGACCGCTCGTTCCACGGCTATGACCATATGCAGTCCGTCCCGCGCAGCCGAAATATCCATGGTGGCATTGGCCGTAAGCGTGCTGTTGTAACCGATCGGGTTATTCTCCGGCGAATAGGCAGGGATCAGCAGATATTTCTCGCCTGGATTTAGCACCGACTTGCCTTGCTCATAGCACGCTTTGCCGTTTACATCGGTATAGTACTCCGGCGTACATAACTGCTCCCAGAAATTGGCCTGCTTGGTCAACAGCGTAAGCAAAATATCTTTTTCCAAATCCAGATATCCCTTTTCGAGCAGCTTTTCGAATTCTCCATCCGTCAGCCCCCCATCCCGTACGCTGAGAATAGGCTTCAGTTCGTGGATTCTCATATAATTGTTGATCGGGATCTGTTGGTTGCCGTAGCACTGCCAATACTCGAAGATGGGAAGCAGACACCAGCTTGCCCCCGCGTTCCAATATTGAAACGGGTAGTCATTGTCGTATTCCACGTGCATCCCGCGGTCGATGTCCGAATTGACCGACACCTGAAGCGCATCATGCATCCCGTAAGCCATTCGCGCATTGTATTCAAAATCGGGCGTATTTCTCAAGAAGAAAGTGATATACCCAAGCTGGGCATGCGTCATATGGCCTGTATTCATGGGAGAGACCTGCAAATTCACGTTGGCGTCAAGGGTATAGATGGCGCGCCAGCCTGGATTCCACTCTCCGGTCCACATGCCATACAATCGCGGCGCGCTTGAGCCGCTGCAGCAAATCAAGGCATAGCGTCCCTGGTTGTACACCTGTTCCATAAAAGCATGATGGATTCTCGATTTGGATGCTTTCTGCGCGTTGATCAGCGTTACATTGTCTGCAATCTTGTCGTCCTCGTCGCCTGCAAGAGAAAAACGCACGGCGTTAAATTCCGCGGCTTGTTTTAACGCATGAGGCGCAAGGGCCGCATTGTAATCGAATTTGCCGGAAACGTCCTTATATTTTTTAGCGACAGCATTCGTATTCTGGAACAGACCGTCAACGACCTCGTATCGCGTCATGCCTGCAAAATCATCGATTTTGCCCATATCGAATGTTCGGTTCGATTGCGTGATTAAATAGACGGCTTCGGCATCGGTCACTTGAATCGCCGGATTCCGTTCCTCTCCGACATTCATTGGTTCATTCGTGTCCGCGAGCAGCACTCTCTTCTGGGTTCCGTTAACGACCACAACCCGGGTCAGACCGGCGTATCCTCCGTCGATCAGCTCGCTGCCCGGGTAGGACGGGTAATGGGCAACCTGCGCGATATAGGTAGCATTCGGGTCAACTAGCTTCTTGTATTGGAGCGCCGTCAGCTCGGACGCCCCGTCCCGCGCTTTGTACATGCCCGATATGTCATCGATGGAAATGATCATGTTGATTTTGGCGCCGGCGGACGATTGCGCGATCTTCGTAATCGATACATTGTCTTCTCTGGACGTAAACGAGGTTCGGATCCACTCGCCGCATTCGTCGGAATAACGGACGCCGGTTTCCGCCGTCTCATAGTTCGTCCATCTTTCATAGCCGGACACGCTTCCCTTGTTCTTGGCGTTTAATCTGAGCTGATGTCCCGGATGATAGCTGTACAAAAAGGTTCTTTTCCTGGTTGTCCCGTCCGGAAAAGTAATCTTCCATTGATCGTTAAGATGAAAAACATTCCTCCTGGCCGCGGCAAGCTGCCCCGTCAGTTCTTCCGGAATCACTCTCGGCTCTCTGGAAGGATAGTTAAACCACATATATTGAAAAATAAAGGTGTCCGCATACGGCGATCCGGACGTGACGTACCCGTTCTCTCCGTTTCCGCTAACCATTCCGTCCCGCCACGCCCGACCGGGATTGGAAGCTGGAATCTCGGTATAGGTGCCGGCGTAATTTCCTTTTTCGTACAGGCGTACAGAGTTCGAATCTTTCATCATGCTATGATTCTCCTTCACCTCGTTTGACTATTATTATAACGATCACCTCCTATAAAGCGGCATTCACTAGAACGACAGATCCTCGCTCTAAATGTCGCAAATTCGCAGATCTGTTATAATGGGAACATAATCGGTCTGAGGAGCGAATGGAACATGAATTTACCGCCGATCCACCTGGAAAATACGAATCTGAAGATCACAGTCGGCGGGCTTGCACTGAATGTGCTCTATATCAAGTTGGGCATTTTTTATCGTTCTTTTCCGGAACACATCCATAGCAAACGAAGCTATGAAATGCATTTTATTCCTCTCGGGCAAGGAACGTTGATTGCGAACGGCCACAGTTATCCGATCATCCCCGGCACCTTGTTTATGACAGGCCCTGATGTCGTCCATGAACAGATCACGAATCCATCGGATCCCATGTCGGAATACTGTATTTGCTTCGAGCTGCTGGATCACGAGCTTACTCGGGATCGGGAACTTGATATCTTGACCGAAGCATTCGCGCAAACTCCATTCTGGTTCGGCCAAGATTCGCAAAACTTGATGGCGCTGTTCGAACAGCTTTCATTCGAAACGACTTCCAAATCCATCGGATATCACCGGTATGTAGGCACCATTCTCGAACAGATTGTTATCAAGCTCATTCGGAATTATATGGGGGATCAGACGGCCGTCTCCGTCTCGCCGACACCGCTGCAAACGAGGGACGACAATCGACTGGCCACCATCGAACACAGCTTTCTGGCTCAGTATCGCTTCATTACCGTACAAGCGCTTGCGAGCACATTGGGCTTAAGCGTTAGACAAACGGAAAGAACGATCAAACAATTTTACGGCATGACGTTTACTCAAAAGCGTAATATGGCCAGGTTAAGCGCAGCTGCCCATTTTCTTACCACGACGACCATGACAATCAGCCATATCGCGGAAACGGTCGGATACTCGTCTCTAGAGCAATTTTGCTCGGCTTTCAAAATAAACTATGGAATGCCGGCAAGCCGGTATCGATTATCGCGCTCTGCTCAAATCTCCAAAACCGCTGACTAAAACGAACATTTTATCTATTTAAACCTACTAATTATTACGGCAGATCTTTTATTCTCATCGTGATACCCCAGCCTCCGCCCGGTTCCCGTACTGGCATGGTATAGTTGGTGTTAATGGAGACACCACTCATTAAATGCCGCTAGTCACGAAAAAGCGGATCCCCATCCAAACCGTAAATGTTACGATACCTATCTGGCAAATATTAAAAGACTCGATCCCTAACAAAAAAGTTAATCACTGGAATGCAATTATTTTTGTGTAAATTAGATACAAAGAGCACACTTTTGTGTCATTTAACTCGGACATGAAAGTTCATACATAAAAACATAAAAAGCCTATAGCTATGGGCTATCACGGTCGCCCCTACGATTATCCCCGTTCAAGTCATCATGCCGCTAAGGATGCCCCGACACAAGAATCAAGCCTTCAGGAATCTAATCTATCTTCTCCCTCATCTTTCTTAGCTTGGTTTCACCATAAGAAACGGCAATCTAAATACATGTCAGATCTTCACACAATCTGAAAAAATTCTGCTATAATGCCCTCATCATTGCTACAAAAAAAGAAAGAAATAACAGCAGCTCCTTTATGCAGTTCTTCATGCTAATAAAATATTTTGGAGATTCATACTCTTTTATTCACTAATTCTGCAGGGGGCCAAGGAATGAAAACAGTTAAAGCGAATATTTTCATCAAGCTTCTCGTGATGTTAATACTTCTGCTCTGTCCGATTGTCATCTTATACGGATACTCCAATAATACGAGCGTAAATGTTATTAAATCGCAAATTCAGCAGCTCAATCTGAATCGTTTGTCATTCTTTAATAGTCAAATTGAGGAGGAAGCGCAGCGTCTTGTTATGCTCTCCAGTGTCATTAGCCGGGACTACTCGGTTCAATCGCTGCAAGTAGGAGCCGACTTTTCGTCGTATGTAGAGATTTCATCGCTTAATGCAGTTGAACAAAAATTGCGCCTTCAGCAAATAGCCAGCAAATGGGATAGCCGGATTCTTGTCTATTACCCGCAGGTTGGACGAGTCGTACCGGAGACTCTGGCACAAGCCAATCCACTAAATCTGGAAGAATTACCGCTATTGGAACAAAAGACCTGGGTTCTCGAACTGAATCCTGCGGCTAATGGGACCCAGGCTCTTCGTTTCGCCCATTACGTTATCGATCCCTATTTGGCGGATGCTCGAAATGTTCAGCAGATTACGAAAATTTACTTTTCAATGAATACGCTTCGAGATTTGCTTGATAACTACAACCGAAATCAAGATGGAGAAACGCTGCTGTATCACCCTGGACATGGGTTTCTTTCGAACAATTTAAAAGGGGCTCCATATAGCAATGAACTGTTAAAATATTTGGGCGACAATCTTAATCACGTGAAAGCGAACCAGATTGTTGCTTTTGACGGCGACACTTACGTGCTTAACGCGTTGAAGCTCCAAAGCCTGGACTGCTACCTGATTGATATTGTCCCGATTCATGCAATCCTTAGTCCCATAACGAAAAGCCGCAATCTGTTCTATGGATCTATCGTGGCATTGGTTGTATTCGGCATTGCCGCTTCGCTGTGGTTATACCGGTTTATTCGATTGCCCATGAAACAGTTGCTTCAAGGGGTGCGCAAGGTCCGCAACGGAGATTACTCTGTCCGTATTCCGGAACGCCGCGATTCTGATTTCGGTTATCTGCTTGAAGGATTTAACTATATGGCCGCTGACATCCAAGAATTAATTGAAAAAGTTTATGCTGAGCAGTTGCATACGAAAGAGGCTAAGCTCAAACAGCTGCAATCGCAGATTAATCCGCATTTTCTTTATAATTGTTTGTTTTACATTATGAATATGGCCACATTGGGTGATGAGGAAGCCGTTGTAGCCATGTCCTTGAATCTAGGCGAATATTTCCGGTATACAACCCAATCCGATAAAGAATACGCTACCGTGGATGAGGAGATCAGGTTTGTCAGGAACTATCTGAATATACAGCAGCTGCGCATGAAGAGGTTGCGGTTCGACATTGATCTTCAGGAAGATCTATTAAAGCAATCATTGCCAAGGCTTTCCGTTCAACCGATAGTCGAGAATGCCGTGATCCACGGAATAGAACCGCAGCCAGAGGGGGGCACCATCCATATTCGAGGCTTCAGGGAACATGACTGGAATACTATTATTATTGAAGATACGGGAAGAGGCATGACAAGAGAAAAGCTGGAAGCCCTGCGAGATACCCTTAGCAAAGAACATGATGACAACCGCGGATACGGGGTCTGGAATGTTCATCAAAGACTTGCTTTGCAGTATGGCGCCAATTCAGGCCTTGAAATCCATTCGACCACCTCCGGCGGGATGCAGTTCATATTAAGATGGCAACATTCCTAATGAATACGTAAAGGCTGGGATACACCAATGAATCTGCTGCTTGTAGATGATGAAGAATCTGTCGTGAACGCATTGACTATTCGAATACCGTGGGAAGAATTAGGCATCTCCAATGTGTATACGTCCTATTCTGCACAGGACGCGTGGGAGCTCTTTCAATCGATTCCTATCGATCTTGTAATTAGTGATATTCGAATGCCGGGAATGGACGGCCTGGAACTTATTCGACGAATCCGATCCGTGAAAGCCCGGACGAAATGTATTCTATTAACCGGTTTTGCTGAATTTGATTATGCGAAGGAAGCCCTGCGGGCACAAGTACTTGAATATTTGCTCAAGCCTGTCCGTGACGAAGAATTAATAGAAGCGGTTAAGCGACTAATTGCCCGGCTTCAAGAGGAATGGCAGGAGGTAAGTTCCATGCAGCGGGCTTCCTATACTCTCAGGCAGCATCTTCCGTTGCTCCGTAGTAATTTGTTGAACGATCTGCTCTTAGGCAAAAGTATGGCTAACGAGTTGTCCGGCAAGCTGGAGCTTTTGGATATCCCCTATACCTCCGGAGACCGATTCTCAATGCTTATGATTCGAATGGAAGGCAATTTGATTGATTACGATAAAGAAAGCATCCACTTATTCGAATATGCCGTTTGTAATATAATCGGGGAATTGATGGCCAATGACTTCGAGCTATGGCAGGGCAAGGATCACCACGACTATCTCATTATCCTGCTTAAACAGAAAAAATCCGAAGACCCCTATCTTCAAACGGAGCGGCTTATTGAACTAAAGGCAGAGGAATTGCAGCATAATGTACAGCATTATTTGAAAGGGAATATCTCTATTCTACTCAGCAATTCGGGAGAGTTTCCGCGGGAAGTGCATGAATTATATGAATCCATGCTGCATGAAATGCGCAAACTAATCCGGGATAAATTTGGTATCTTCAAGACAGTCAATACGTCACCCGAAAGTGTCCGGATTCAATCCTTGCGTAGTTTGTATGAACCTCCCCTGCTCACCCATTTAATAGAGGCAGGCCGATGGGAAGATGCTTCGGAGAAATTAAGAACAATGGTTTCTGAATTATTCGGAAGCTGGGCAAATTCCATAGAGCACATAAACGAGGTTTATTATCTCTTACTCTCTTCTTTTCATTACTTATCTCACAAGAACGGGAAGCAGCTGGCGGATATAATAGGCCAGCATTCGCTTGAACTGGATATGAACGCGAGGCGCTCTCCCGAGCAATTTTATCGCTGGGCGGAGGAAATACTGAATTTACTCCAACGGCAAATGGAAACCGACAAGCTTACAACAAACACTTCTATAATTACTCGCGTTCAGCAATTCGTCGAAGAAAGACTGTCAGAAGATGTATCTCTGCAGGCGATCGCCGAGCATGTCTATTTAAATCCGGGTTATCTCTCTAAACTTTACAAATTGGAGACCGGCGAGAACATAAGCGATTATCTTTACAGGCTCAGGATGAATAAATCGACTTACTATCTTAAGAATACCCATCTGAAAATCCAGGAGATCTGCGAACGGATCGGCTATCAGAATACCTCTTATTTTATTAAGATGTTTAAGAAACACTTTCAAGTAACGCCTCAGGAGTACCGCAATAGTTAATTTATGATACAAAAGGACAGTCAGGCATAAGCCGGACTGTCCAACCGTCAACGGATCCCAAACAATACGATCGCAGCGCCTGGTTCGGTAACCGTGAATTCTATGAAAGCCTGTCCCTCCGCAGTGTACGACAATTTCACCCCGGCCGATGCAGCGGCATCTCTATGCACCTTGCGATGCGTCACATAGCTGTAAGTTCCTATTGAACTAGCAAACAGGGAAACGATTCCTTTACCGTTAGCCTCATTAATTTTCTCGTGAATCTCAGGGCTCCCTCCAACAACGCCGGTAACAATTGGTGGACTAATCGTGATGCTGTCCCTGATTTGTTTATACCGATCAAGCCATAGCCGCATGTATTCCCTGCCCTTTACGGATACCCCCGCAAGTTCTCCCCATATCCCGTTATGCCCTAACATAAGGGAAGCAAGCGATGTCAATTGATTGCCAGCGGGAAGATCATCCGGATAGTAATGGGTTAAGAATAGAACCGAAGGAAGCCACTTGTCCAAATTCAGCGGCGTACGCGTAATCCATCCCCGTGCCTGTCCCGGATAAAAGAAGATATTCCCATTCCCGTCATTTAAGTCACCTGGCAAATCATAATTCTGGTAGTAAGGACCATTATTAATGAGAAAGTATTTTCCTGAAGATAAAAATCCAAGCCCTACATACCGATTGCCTTCCGTCACGTCAAAATCCACGATTACTTCCGGATACACCTCGCAAACCCGGTCTACTACTTTGGTCATATAGCTGCCAAGCAAGAAAGCATAACGATTTGAACGTTCCTCCTCGCTATGACTGTCATTGCCATGCCAATGGTTCGGATCACTGCATCCGTACTGGGCAATCCAATCCCATTTTAGATAAGAAGCCCCTGTCTCTTGGATTACGCGTATCAGTTCTTCGGCAAATCCTTCCCAGTATTCGCTGACCAGACACATATAGCAGCTCTCCTCGGTCTCCCACACCGGGCGCGGAGTAGTTAATATTCCGCCGCGAGACATTCGGCTTGTTTTGTACCGCTCAAGCATACGGCTCGAGAGTGCGGCTGAAGTCGGTTCGAACCATAAGCCCATCTTCATTCCATAACGATCCAGCCGTTGCTTGACTACATCCAGCCCATCCGGGAACCGTTCACGGTTCACTTGCCAATCCCCCGTCTTCTCGAACCATCCTGCGTCAATAACAAATACTTCAATACCAAGCTCATGCGCTGCATCAATTTCTTCAAGAATCCGCTCCTGACTCATAGGGTCAAGAAACTTTCCTTTATGCCAATGCTTGGAGCGTTCCTGCATGTTCCAAGTATTATAGAAAATATAAGGTTTGCGGCTTTCTGAATTCAAGCTGAAATCACGCAAGGCAAACAACCTGTAGTGCTCAGCCAACTGGTCTTCATTCCCCTCCACAAGTGCCGTTTGCAGCCATATTGTGCAATAAGGGTTGTCGTGGTCCAGAATTTGTCCCTCTAAATAATTGCCTTTGACGGCATTTAAGGAAAGTCCCCTCCGTTCGTCCAGCTCAAAATGAAGAAAAGCATCCGGCACCTGGGAGCCATGCTCATATGCCAATAGGAAGCTGCCGTTGTCGCCATTGGCAGCAATCAGCGGCCCCATCACTTTCCGATTGTTATGAAAGTCGCTCTCCCCTAAAGATAACTCTGACAAACAGAAGCTGTGCACCATTTCAATAAATTCAGAGAAACGTACCTCACTGGCAACGGGCATTTTGCTGAGAGAGACTTTGGTATAAACAAGCTGTTCCTGTCCTGTCCGTTTCGTCATCACTTGAGGAACCAAGCTATGCAATTCATAACGAAACCGGATAATTGGACTGCGTTCGGCAATTCGGAAGACAAGACGCAATTTAAGCATGGCATTACTATCCACGACTCCATCGAATGTATATTCCTTAATACCTTCAGCAAGATGAGGGGAATCGTACATATTCGTTACGGATAATATCCGACACTTTATCCTTTCGCCGTTCAACTCGATTTGCGGCGCTTCAAAATCAATACATTCCCCACTTGGCAACGAATGAAGCGTCCAGAGCTTGTCCGCTTCTTCATGAATGGAAACGGAATAAAAATTCGTCTTGATTAAAGTTAAGGTTGTCATTTAACAACTCGCTCCTATTCCTGTTATTGCGTACTTTTTTCAATCAGTGAATTACTCCTTAACCGCGCCAATTACCATTCCCTTAACGAAGTGCTTTTGCAAAAACGGATAGACGACTAGGACAGGTATAGCTGCAATAAAAATTTGCGCAGCCTGTACGGAGCGTTGCGTTAACTTCTCCACATCATTCACGTTTGTAATTAAATCCTTTAAATTATGGCTAACAATGATGGTTTGCAAATAGGTAGCCAGCGGATAATTATCCGGGCGTGTCATATAAATGAGTCCATCAAACCAGGAATTCCAATGGCCAACAAGTGTGAACAAGGACAAAGTAGCCAGCGCAGGCTTTGAAATTGGCAGATAGACTTTCCATAACGTCTGAAGATGATTTGCGCCGTCAATGAGAGCAGCCTCCTCCAATTCCAGCGGAACATTGCGGAAGAAGTTCATCAGCAGAATCATATTCCAGACGCTTACGGCTCCAGGCAAAATAAGCGCCCAGATGGAATTATTTAAATGCAGCTTCGAAATCAAGATATAAGACGGAATTAATCCGCCGCTGAACAGCATGGTGACGACGAAATACCACATAAGCGCCATTCTTCCTCTAAATACTCCTCTGTCTTTCGATAAAGGATAGGCTGCAAGAATGACGACCCCCATACTAACCGCCGTTCCCAAGATAACACGTTCGATGGAAATCCAAAGCGAAATGAGAAACTGTTTGTTATCCATCGTCTTTGCATAGGCATCGAGATTAAATCCAATCGGCCAGAAATTAACCAAATTCCCGCTTACTGCCGCCTTCTCGCTAAAAGAAACGGCAAGGATATGAACAAGCGGAAGAATGCAAGCAAGTCCCAGCAAGCCTATGAAGATCATGTTGAAGCCATTAAAGACACGGTAAGCCTTTGTTTTATAGTACATGCCGACGCTCCTTGTCAGAAAATCTTGTAATTGCCGTATTTATAGGCCAGACGGTAGGAAATAACGATAAGCACCGTCGAAACCAGCGATTTGAAAAGGCCAAATGCCGTTCCGAAGCTCAGCTGGCCGCTTTGTATCCCCATTCGGTAAACATACGTATCGATAATATCTCCTTTTGTATAAACAAGCGGACTGTATAGGTTAAATATCTGGTCAAACCCGGCATTAAGAATATTGCCGAGAGACAATGTCCCAAGTACAATCGCCATCGGAACAAGCGAAGGCACCGTAATGAATAGAGTCTGCTGCCAACGATTGGCTCCATCCGTTTCGGCAGCCTCGTAAAGCGATGGATTTATTCCCGCCAATGCTGCCAAATAAACAATGGTCGAGAATCCAAACTCCTTCCAGATATCGCTAATGACTACCGTCACGCGGAACCAGTTGCCATTGCCTAGGAAAAATACCGGCTGCATCCCGAGCGCCTCAAGAAGCCTATTGAAAAGACCGCCGGAAGGCGACAATATATCGACCAGGATTCCCCCGAGAATGACCCATGACAGGAAATGCGGCAAATAGACAAGCGTCTGAATCGTTCTCTTAAAAGCATTTACCCTCACTTCATTTAATAACAGCGCGAAAATAAAAGGCACAATCAAGCCTGATATAATTTTTAATCCGGCTATAACAATCGTGTTCCAAATAACTTGCACGGCGTCCGGGAACTGGAAGATCATACGGAATTGATCCAGCCCTACCCATGGAGAGTGGTCGAAACCGAGCCATGGCTGGTACTCCTGAAAAGCCATTACTAACCCTCCGATTGGTAAATACGAAAAAATAAAGGTTAGGATAACCGCCGGCAGCAACATAAGGTACAAAATTCCGTTGCTCCTCCGAAAAGATAACTGCCTCATTCGCTTCCCAGATTGATCGGCAATCGATTTCGTGCTCATCTTAGAGTTCTCTCCTTTAGCTATAACTTATTGAGGTCTTATATTAATTAATTATAGGGAATTGCAAAAACAGCTTATAGAAAAGGATTTCGTCATTCATAACGTTTTGTTCACTAGATGAAAACAAGTATATGTAAATAAAAAAGAACAGACAGGAACAACCTGTCTGTTCTTACAACCTGTCTATTCTTTTTGATCTATTGCACGCTGACCGAATCTGCAAAGGACTGCGCATATAGCGCACCAATGCCTATTTTCCCTGAAGAAAGGGAGGAATCCGTCACATTAGCGAACAAGATTGTGTCAGTCCCGCCTCTATTCCCTTTTACAGTAATGCTTCCATTAGAGTAAGTAACCTCAATGATTGGCCAGTCCCAGTTTTTAATCGTATAGCTCCCGGAATAGGTTGCCAGCGTTGTCTCCGTCCCGCCGGTTACCTTTTTCAATTCTACTGTATTGGTCGTCCCACCTCCGAATTGCACAAAATACGTATTATTCGCATCCTCATAATTAAAATAAAGCCTCGTCTTTCCATTATTATCGCCCGCATCGGTCTGCAAGGCTGCCTTATACGTATAGCTGCCTGAATAAGATGCCCCTGTGTAGATACCGCTAGAACTGCCGCTCCAATTGGAAAGCTTCAATCTCTGATTATCGATTACTGCTGATGTAAGCATCCAATTTGTTGCGGCACCGCTATTAAAATCTTCAGAATATGGGGAAACGCCGCTCCCCCCCGTTACACCTTCGTTTATGATAATCTCTACGTCTTCTGCAAAAGATTGTGTATTGAGTACGCCAACGCCAAATTTCCCGGATATGAGCGAGCCGTCTTGTACTCGATTAAATAGGGTTGTGGCGTTACCGGAGCGAATCCCTTTTACGGTAATGTATCCTCCGTTTTCATATCGGATCTCAATAGTAGGCCATCCGTTATTTTTAATTTCGTAGGCTCCATAAGTGCCTAAAGTCGTTACTACGCCACCAACAACTTTGCACAACTCAACCGTGTTGCTCGTTCCGCCACCCAATTGCACATAATAGGTATTGGCATTATCCTGGTAATTAAAATAAACGCGAGTTTTGCCAAAGTTGTCTCCGCCATCCGTTTGCAGCTTTACCCGGTAAACCACGTTACTGCCGGTTTGTCCCGCAGTAAAGCTGCGTCCGTCGTAAATACCTTCGTTTGTCCCGCCCCAATTCGTCATTTTCAACCTTTGATATTCGACGGAGGTTCCTGACCCCAATGACCAATTCTGTGCATTGCCATCATTGAAGTTCTCCGAATATCCATCATAGGTGCTCACGTTAATTGCGTTGGTAAACGCCGATCGATTCAGCCCCGTATCCTTTGCCCGGATCTTGATCGAATAGCTGGTATTAGGATTTAGGTTATAAGCGGTATACTGTGTCTTGCCATAAGTAGAGCCCAGATACTGACTGCCATTATAAATCTCGTACTCCATGACTTTGACATTATCCGTACTTGCGCTCCAACTAAGCGAGATTGAATTCGTTGTTTTTCCTGTAATCTGTACATTAGTCGGCACTGTTGGCGCTGTGCTATCCATTGCGCCAAATGTTGCGTCCGCTAGAGGGGCTCTTCTGGTACCGCCTCCCCCGACATTTAAAGCGCTATTGTTATCCACCACGTAAAGACTCGTTATTAATTTATTAAAATCATCAAAGTACTTCTTCGCTTCGCCCGTTGCGGATGATCCTTGGTTAAAAGAATATCCGTAAACTTCCTCGAATTCGAACATCGCTTCTCTCGAAAGACTAAACGCATAAGCGTCCCAACCCGTATCGTCCGCAATATATGCGCCGTAATCCTGAAGAGCATGGAACAGTTTCTTTCCAGCCTCTGTCTGTAGGCCAAGTGACGACTCTGAAGCAGTAGGTAAAATGGCCATTAATGCTCCCATTTCAATTTTGGGGCTAGTACCATGGTAAGTATTTGGCGCGCCGGCATCGGAACGGTCCGCTGGCCATCGATAACCTTTTGTTGCATCGGTAGTATTATAATACAGATAATTGCCCCATACATTTAACTTTAAAGCATGCTTAATTGGCGCGCTTCCCGTCAGTTCCCCATAACGAATCGACCCGCCAATGGCGGATAATCCCGAACCCCAGTGAGTGCCTCCAATGCCCTCGCCTTGGATATCCAAATCCTCTGCCCATCGGTACCCAAACACATTACCTCCAACAGTACAGCGGGTCAACGGCTCCAATTGAATAAGCGTCCGGCCGTCCGGTTTCAGAAAGGCCGCAACGTTGTTTGGCGTTTCATATACTCCTCCCGTCGTTATGGCATCGGGAACAATGAAATCGTCGGGCACATTAATTGTACCTTGTGAATTCGTTGTATCACTGCACCGACTGGTCCAATTCGGTACACCGTAAATATTGCGCTCTGGATCCGCCGCGGATGTTTTCAAGTGAAACTCGGGATCGGCATGGACATAACTGCCAGCCGGAAAATGTCCTCCCGACTGGTAATCGGCGTTTGAGCCGATAGGCATATTCCAGATACTCGTTTGCGTAAAAGGCTGAAGCCATGGATCTCGCGCAGCTGCAGCTTCTTGATTATGAGCTGTCAAAAAGGCCATTCCTGCTGCGAGACCTAATAATACCGTTTTATACTTTGTAAAAACCACTGAGTTACACCCTCTCATTATGATTTAACTTCTTATTAATCCTTGCCTACATTTCACCTCCCCGCTAAAAATGTAAATGCTTACATTAGAAATTATAGAAGAGAAGCGCGCACGCCATATATGCAAGCTTTTGGATTTTAATAGAAGTTTGTGGCGTAGATGACAAATACATAAGCAAAAAAGCGAAGCTCGCAAATGATACGCAAGCTTCGCCCACCCTTTATTTACTGTTTGACTGATACCATTCGTTTACTTCTTCTTTTATTTTCCCATAGCCAGCTTTGTCGTAATCGTCCAAAAACTTATCATACGAATCTACGGACGCTTCCCCATAAATGATTTTGGTCAGCGTTTCTTTGCGCATTTTATCCAGCATCGCGTTTTTTGTCATCATCGAAGGCGTAACCGGAATGCCGATGATCGGCTTCAATTGTCGTCCTGAGTCGATATCGTCTAACAAGATCTTTGCCGCTTCGAGACTCTTCGCGTCCTCCCCGCCGTATTGTTTCACTTCCATCGGGGTAACCGGTTTTTCTCCGGCAGTAAATTTTCGCAGCATTTCCATCCACGCATCGGGAAGTTGGAAATCTTTCGGAACACTAATCCGTACGGCATCCATATAATTTGGCACCTTGCTCTTGTCATTGGTCGGCTGCCCGTCGACAACAGCCCAATCATAACCTTCTGCCAAGCCATACTCATATTTTGATCCTTTGTCCGGATCCAGATAGTTTTTAAAGAACCAGTTCAAATATTTAATAACGGCTTCAGGATGCTCGATATTGCTCCGAATCATAATATTCACTCCGTTTGTAGGACTTTCCATCGCTACCTTATAGCTGCCGCCCTCTCCGGTCGGGTACGGATATGCCTTGAATTCCGAACCCGCTACATTCTTCTTCAGATCCGGAAACGGCCAGATGGATAACCAGTAGGCTCCAAAAGTAATGCCTGCCTTGCCGCTCGTGAATAGCTCAGCGGCCTTCATATTATCGTAAATTCCGCTGTCTTGCGGGAAATATCCTTTCTTCATCCATTGCTGCAGTCTACCGAGACCGCCTTTCGCCTCCGGTGTAAGCAAAGGCTGGTACACGGTATTGTCATCCTTCTTTAACCAGACGTTATCAGAGGAGACCACACCGTCTGCCGCAAACGCAAAATCCGTGCTGCCAAGCCACGTGCTGTTCACTCCCATATCTTTTAGCGTTACTGCCAAACCATAAGTGTCTTTTTTCCCGTTGCCGTCAGGATCCTGATTCGTAAAGGCGTCCATAACGGACTCTAGCTCCGATATTGTCGTTGGCGCCTTCAGATTCAATTTTTTCAACCAGTCTTCCCGTATCCACATGACATTGCCCCGGCCAACCATATTAAACATCGGCAGCCCGTATTTTTTGCCTTGAAACGTAACTCCGTTCCAAACTTCCGGATAACTCTCATAGCCCTTTTTCCAATTATCTAAGGCATACTTCTCGAAAACCGTATCTACTTCCTGATATTTGCCGGACTGAACCAACTGGCTCATGAGAAGGGGGTCCGTAATCGCAAGCATATCCGGAAGTTCTTGGTTAGCTGACAGGGCAAGCCTGATTTTCTCCGTCAATTCTGCCGTATTTGAAGCCGTCCACAGATATTTCAGTTTAATATTCAGATCTTCCTCAATCGATTTATCAATGATGTTATTGTCTATGCTCTCGCCTTCTTTAAACTTCACATCTCCCTCTAACACTTTGGCGGTTGTTAACGTGACGGGATTTGCATACTTCGTGAGAGAGCCATCGTTAGAATTCGTTTCAGTTTGGTTGTTTTCTGTCTTTGCATTTCCCGGCTGGCGTGAATTTGTGCTAGTGTTGCTACACGCGGATAATGCAGCAAGCGTAACCGTAAGAACCGCAAGCGCAAGTTTTTTGTTTCTTGCTTTCATTTTTAACCCTCCTGATTATTTAGGACTTTTGTTCTTGCCCTTTCATCTTAAATAATGAAGGCGGCATTAGATATGCAACTTTTTCGAGATTGATAGGAATTTATCGTGTTGTTGAACCGTAGTGGTTTCTTATCCATTTCATGCTGGTTGCGATACTTGCGAGAGGCTCGTCCTGACATTCATCCTGTTCGACGATCAGCCACTGGACACCAGATTCTATAGAGGCATCTACAATGGGGTTCAGCTTGACTTCACCTTGCCCAAGCTCTACCGTTATTACTTGTCCATCGTTACTTCTCCGCATATCTTTCAAGTGTACCAATGGCATCCGATCCTTGTATTGCCTAATAACCGCGGCCGGGTCAAATCCGGCACGGTATGCCCAACATGAATCCAACTCAGCTTGAAGCAGCTTGTTATCCACGTTCTCAAACAAATGATCAAACATGGTTTTATCATCTAGTTGAATAGTAAACTCAAATTCATGATTGTGATACAGCAGCTGCATATCGGATTCGGCACATTTCTGACCCATCGTTTTTAGATTAGCGTAAAATTTCTCGCGTTCTTTATCTTCTTTAAACTTATTTCCGTCGTAATAAGGAATAATGAGATTTCGATTTCCTATCCTTTTGTTATACGCGATTTCTTCATCCAGCGATGTTAACGCTCTCTCATACCTGACGTGACTGCCTGCAGCCTCCATTCCCAAACGATCTAACAGTTCTTTTAATCCATTGGCCTCCATTCCACCGTAGCCTGCAAACTCTACTCCTTCATAGCCAAGCGCGGCTACCTTCTCCAAGGTTCCTTTAAAGTCATGTACTGTCAGGTCTCTCAATGTGTACAATTGGATTCCAAATTTAATATTCATCTTTTATCCCGCCTCCCGATTAATCTCCAATGATATGTAGCATCCACTCATTCCCTACCCTATCATTAGCCTATTAGCCCCTGTAACAATGAAGATCTGTTGCATCGCTCTCATTATGGCAGGGAAATCTCTCGCTTCCTATAAAATAAAATAGTTATACATACCTTTTTATTAACTAAATAGGGATGACAATCTCAAGCAGAAAGGAGATCCATGAGTTGCGGGCGGCGATACACATTTAGCTGGATTGCCGAACAAGTTGGATATGCATCCCGAGGCGTTCTCATCGCATTTTAAAAAATGGCACGGAACAACACCCAGCGCTTATCGGGCGCGAACACAAAAAAATTAGAATGGAGGGCGGCTTTTTAAACTTCCCTCCATTTTCGTCCTTAATAGCCTTTGAATGTTTAACGATGGCGGGATTCCGTGTACTAACTAGCAAAAGCCATAAAAGGAGAGATGTACATGTCCCGTTACTCAAGTACTAAGCGTATTGAAGGAAAAGTTGCCCTTATAACCGGTGCCGGTGCCGGCATCGGACGAGCTGCCGCGATCCGGTTCGCAGAGGAAGGCGCGAATCTTGTTCTGCTTGACCGGGACCGGCAGACGCTGGCCGTCGTCTGCCGCGAGGCTGAAGCGTTCGGAGCCAAGTCCATCGCCGTCGAAGCCGACATTTCGGACGAGCATTCGATGGCCGAAGCATACGGCAAGGCGATCTCCGCTTTCGGGCAGCTGGATATCGTTTTTGCCAACGCGGGCATTAACGGCACCATATCCCCCATTGAGCATATGAGCAAAGAAGAATGGGAAGCCACGATCAACGTAAATCTGACCGGGACATTCCTGACCGTCAAGCACGCGATCCCGCTTTTGAAGGAGAAAGGCGGCAGTATTATCATAACGAGCTCCATCAACGGCAACCGCGTGTTCTCGAATTTCGGCTTCAGCGCCTACAGCAGCTCGAAGGCCGGCCAGACCGCTTTTACGCGCATGGCAGCCCTGGAACTGGCGGAATACGGCATCCGGGTCAATGCGATTTGTCCGGGGGCCATCTCGACGAACATCGATCAATCCACAAAGCCCAAGCCGGAGCTTGAAGAGATTCGGATCCCCGTGGAGTTCCCGGAAGGCGGCCATCCGCTTGAGGATGGGCCCGGGCAGCCTGCGCAGGTTGCGAATCTCGTCCTGTTTCTAGCTTCGGACGAGGCAAGCCATATTACCGGGACCTCAGTCTATATTGACGGTGCAGAGTCGCTACTTCGCGGTTAATTAGGATTGAATGGAGTGCAAAGAAAAGGAGATGACCCGTTTTGCAAAAAGAAAGCATCTATCATTCCCCCAGCCACAGATGGGCGTATGCCTACGATCCGGAAACGTTCCATCTTCGTCTTAAAACCAAACGCGGCGATGTCGAGCGGGTTGTTGCAATCGCAGGAGATAAATATGATTGGGATCATCATTACCAGGAAGTCGAAATGGATCTCATTGCGGCCGATGGCCTGCATGATTATTGGGAAGCCGTTATCCGGCCGGAATTCAAACGATTCAGCTACGGCTTCCGGCTGCATAGCGGTGAAGAA
This sequence comes from Paenibacillus sp. MMO-177, assembly GCF_037147795.1. NCBI lineage: Bacteria > Bacillati > Bacillota > Bacilli > Caryophanales > Paenibacillaceae > Paenibacillus > Paenibacillus sp. MMO-177. Next base: position 110,492 of record NZ_JBBCUR010000010.1, read on the forward strand.
ACAATCTGGCTGACGGAAGACGGCTTCTCCGAGGAGGAGCCTACGCCGGCTGGCGGTTATTTCGAAGCGCATTACATTCATTCCATAGATTTGTTCGAAGCCCCAGAATGGGCGAAGGAAGCGATCTTTTATCAGATTCTCCCCGATCGCTTCGAGAATGGGGACAAGACAAACGATCCGGAAGGCACTAGCCCATGGGGAGAGCAGCCGGAGGGAGAATCCTTTTTCGGAGGGGATCTGCAAGGGATTATGAACCGCATCGAACACTTGAACGAGCTGGGCGTTAACGCCGTTTATTTGACGCCGGTCTTCCGTTCGCCCTCCAATCATAAATACGACACGATCGATTACCGGGAGGTTGATCCTCATTTCGGGGACAAGGAGCTCCTCAATAAGCTGGTCCAGGTCTGTCATGATCATGGCATTCGCGTGGTGCTGGACGCCGTGTTTAACCATGCGAGCGAACAGTTCTCTCCTTTCCAGGATGTACTGGAGAAGGGCGAGCAATCGGGATATAAAGACTGGTTCCATCTAAACGGCTTCCCCGTAGAGGTTCAGGACGGCATACCGAACTATGATACCTTCGGCTTCTATGGCAATATGCCCAAGCTGAATACAGCCAATCCGGATGTGAAAAAATATCTGATCGAAATCGCGGTGAACTGGATGAAAGAAACGGGAATCGACGGCTGGCGGCTGGATGTGGCGAACGAAATCGACCATCACTTCTGGCGCGATTTCCGTACGGCCATTAAGGATGCTAATAAAGAAGCCTTTATTGTTGGGGAAGTATGGAGCGATTCGTTGCGCTGGCTTCTAGGCGACCAGTTCGATTCGGTTATGAACTATCCGTATACGGAGCTGGTGCTCAGCTTTTTCGCCGACCGTACCCTCTCGCCGGCCCGATTCGCGGAGAAAATGAACCGGCTGCTTATGCGGTATCCTCAGCAGACGAACGAGACCTTGTTCAATCTGCTGTCGAGCCATGATATCCCGCGCGTTATGACCCGATGCGGCGGCGATACCAAGCGCCTGAAGCAAGCGGTCGTTTATATGATGACCTCCATGGGTTTGCCATGCGTTTATTACGGCGATGAATTTGGCATGGAAGGCGGGGAGGATCCGGATTGCCGCAGATGCATGGTATGGAATGAGGAGGAGCAGAACCGGGAGCTGTTTGATTTCTACAAGCTGCTAATCGCGCTAAGGAAGGAACGTGCCGCCCTTCGGAGCGGCCGTTTCCGCATCCTGTTGGCGGCAGAAGACAGCGGCTCGCTTATTTACGAGCGGCTGGACGGCAAGGAGCATTTCACGATTTGGATGAACCGATCGGATGAGCCGGCCGAGCTGTCGCATCCGATGAACGAAGGCGGATGGCGCGATGCCTTAACCGATGAGCCGATCGACAACCCTGACGGCCAGCTTGTTATCGGGCTCGAGCCTAACGGCTACCGGATTGTCTGGCGTAAAATCGAATAAATACAAATGGGGTGCCGGAAGAATCCGGCCCCCTATTTATTATGGCAAAAGCTCCTCGTATAACTCCTTGTATTGCCGCGCCGAACGGCTCCAGCTGTAATCTCCCTGCAAAGCACGGTTTAACAGCTTTTGGCGAACCTCCTGGTCCCTCCACAGGGCTAAAGCCCTTCGTACCGTGTATAGCATGTCCCAACTGTTATAGGGGGCAAAAGAAAACCCGTTGCCCTCCCCCGTGTATTCATTATAGCTATGCACCGTATCGCGCAGGCCTCCCGTCTCCCGTACAATTGGCAGGCTGCCGTAGCGCAAAGCAAGCAGCTGGCTGATTCCGCAAGGCTCGAACTGCGACGGCATCAGAAATAAATCCGAGCCGGCATAAATCCGGCGGGCGAGACCGTCGTCAAAGCCGATATAAGAGACAACCCTTCCTTTGTGACGATGCTCTGCTTCGCGGAACAGATGCTCCAGATGCGGATCCCCCGTTCCAAGCAAGGCAAGCTGGACATTTTCGGTATACATCAGCTCGTCCAGCCGCTCCAGTACAAGCGGAAGCCCTTTCTGATCCGTCAGCCGGCCAACCATGCCGATTAGCGGAACTTCAACATCCTCGCGCAGGCCAAGCTCCCACTGGAGAGCGGTTTTGCAGACAAGCTTGGCCTCCGGGGAAGAAGCCGAGTATCGGGCCTGCAGCTGCGTATCGGATGCCGGATTGTACAATACGTCGTCAATTCCGTTAACGATGCCGACCAGGCTGTCCCCTCTGCCGCGCAGCGTGCCCTCCATCCCGCAGCCGTATTCCGGCGTCGTAATCTCCCAAGCGTATGAAGGGCTAACGGTTGTAACCCGGTCAGACAGCTGGATGCCGGCCTTCATAAAGCTGACCGATCCGTGAAACTCCACATGATCATACGTAAAATAATGAGGCGGCAAGCCAAACAAATCGCCTAATACATGCGGCGGGTAATTGCCCTGATACTGCAGGTTATGAATGGTGAATACGGTCTTAATGCCCGCGTATTCCTGGCGCCAGCTGTAATGGTGGCGCAGCAGCGCCGGAATCATGCCGGTATGCCAGTCATGGCCATGGATGAAATCCGGCCAGTACCCGATTGCGGGGAGGGCCTCCAGCGCCGCACGGCACAGGAAGGCAAAGCGCTCCCCGTCATCGTCATGGCCGTACGCGGACCCTCTTTTGAAATACTGTTCATTATCGAGAAAATAATAGATAATGCCGTCTTGCTCCAGCTCTCTGATTCCGCAATACGCGTACCGCCAGCCGACCGATACCCGAATCTCTGCAATGGTTTTCATCCGCGAGCGGTAGCGCTCCGGTATGGAAGTGTAGAGCGGCAGCATGACGCGCGCTTCAACTCCTAACGGCTTAAGTGCGGCAGGCAGCGCGCCAAGCACATCTCCTAGCCCGCCAGTCTTCAGAAACGGGGCGCATTCCGCCCCCACGAACAATACCTTCAAGTTCCCTCTCCCCTTTGCTTCCAGCTTCTATACCATTGCAGTCCGTTCCCTCTGCCGGCTTATGCGCTTGCTGCCCGGTACCGGAAGAGCAAGCTCCTTATGCAGGGATTGCGGCTCCTGCTCCAGGCGGACGGCAGCCCGCGATTCCTTTTCCCGCTTCAATATAACGACCGAGAGCGGCGGAAGCGGAAGCTCAATGCTATGCTTGCGGCCATGCCAGACAACAGGCTCCGACCGGAAGACTGCCCCTTCCGCGGCTTCTTGTTCCTTGAACCCGAACCCTCCGTAAGCAGCGCTGTCGCTGTTCAGCAATATTTTATAGCCGCCTTGGCTCGGGACTCCTATCCGGTACCGCGTATGGGCGATCGTATGAAAATTGCAGAGGACGATTAGCGATTCCCCATTCGCTCTGCCTTTGCGCCTGTACACGATAACGCTTTGTTCTTCGTCCCGGAAGTCGATCCACTCGAAGCCCTTCGGCGAGGAGTCTAGCTGCCATAACGATCGCTGCTCTATATATAAACGATTCAATGTGCGGACAAAGTCGTGCAGCTTCCGGTGCTGCTCATATTCGAGCAGCAGCCAGTCCAGCTCCGCCTCATCGCGCCATTCGATAAACTGGCCGAATTCGCCGCCCATAAACAGCAGCTTTTTGCCCGGGTGGGTCATCATATAGCCAAGCAGCAGGCGCAGACCCGAGAACTTCTCCTCGTAGCTGCCCGGCATTTTGTCCAGCAAGGATTTCTTTCCGTGAACGACCTCATCATGGGACAACGGCAGCGTATACCTCTCGTCAAAGGCATACCAGATCGGGAACGTCAGCAGCCCGTGATGGCTGCGTCTTTCCTCAGGCCGATGGGCAAAATATTTCAGCGTATCGTTCATCCAGCCCATATTCCATTTATGGGTGAAGCCTAGCCCTCCCTGCTCCGGCGGAACCGTCACGCCCGGAAAAGCATGCGATTCCTCCGCCATCATAAGCGCATGGGGAAATTGCGTCCGTACTACCGTATTCAACTTCCGCAAAAAGGCTGTCGCTTCCAGATCCTCTCTGCCGCCATGCCGGTTCGGCCGCCACCGCCCATCCGGACGGTCGAAGTTACGGAGCAGCATGCTTGTGATCGCGTCTACCCGAAAACCGTCAATATGGTATACGTCCAGCCAGAACAATGCGTTTGAGATGAGAAAACCGCATACTTCCGGCTTTTCGTAATCAAAGGCAAGGGTCCCCCATTGCTCTTTCTCGGCAATTAGCGGATCCGCATTCTCATACAGGGGGCTGCCGTCAAAAAGACGAAGTCCATGCGCATCCTTCGCAAAATGGCCCGGAACCCAATCCAGAATGACGCCAAGCCCCAGGCTATGACAACGGTCTACAAAAGCCATCAGCTGGTGCGGCTCTCCATAACGGCTTGTTGCGGCGAAATAGCCTGTCCCCTGATAACCCCAGGAGCGGTCGTACGGATGCTCCGCCAAGGGCATCAACTCAATATGGGTGTATCCCATCTCCGCCGCATAAGCGGGCAGCTCTTCCGCCAGCTCTTCATACGTATACAGCCGCCCATCCTTATGCTGCCTCCAAGTACCGGCATGTACCTCGTAAATATTTATAGGCTGGCCAAACAGCGGCTTGCGTCCACGAAGCCAGCTCTTGTCCTGCCATTCATAGCCATCTAATGAGTAGATGACCGACGCGGTGCGCGGCCGCACTTCAGCCTTAAAAGCATAAGGGTCCGCCTTTAGCTGCCTGCCTCCCGCCTCTGTCTCTATATCGTATTTATACAAATCTCCATCGCCAAACCCTTCGATAAACCCGCTCCATATCCCGGACTCTCCGTTTTTCTCAAGCTCGTAGCCAGCTTCCTTGAACCCGTTCCAGCTATTGCGGTCCGAAGCTACGGCAAGACGTCTCGCGTTTGGTGCCCATACCGTGAAACGAACGCCGCTGCGTCCTTTTTCCACCGCTAAGTGAGCGCCCATCTTCCGATAGCTGCTCAGCCATGTTCCTTCTTGAAATTGATAAATATCGTCTGCGCTAAGCTTGATGCTTCGTTTCAATATTTCCAACCTCCTAAAAAGAATTGACGCCTGCTTTTGGCGGCAATTCTTTACTTCGTAAGCGTGTGCTTAGAAATGTCACATGCTTTTTGTGGCATTTCTTGCTTCGTAAGCCAAAAAACACATTTCAGAATGTTTAATACCCGCTAATAGCTTTATAGAAACAGCTGTTTCAAAGGCAGAGGCTCCGGTGTAAGCAGATGTTACAAGGACACTATCGATTATACCATCCTAATACGAGAAAGCTTGGAGGAATATAGAATGACACAGATGAATTGCATGGCGATGCTGCTGGCAGGCGGCGAAGGCAAACGGCTTGCACCACTTACATCGGCGCTGGCCAAGCCGGTTGTACCGTTCGGGGAACAATATCGTATGATTGATTTCCCGCTTAGCAATTGCATGAATTCGGGAATTCGCCGGATTGGCGTGCTGACCCAGTTTTGCGCGGACACGGTTCACCGTCATATCGGAGGCGGCGAGGCATGGCTGTATGCCGTGCAGCCTGGACAACCGGGCGAAATCGCGCTGCTGCCCGCTTCCGACGCTTCCCCGAACGGATGTTATACCGGTACGGCTGATGCCATTTATCGAAATTTAAGCTATATTGAGCAGCACAATCCGGAGCATGTTCTTATCCTATCCGGCGACCATATCTATCAAATGGATTACCGGCCGATGCTGGAGGCGCATGCCAAGAGCGGCGCAGCCGCTACGATTGCGGTCAAACGCGTCCCTTGGCAAGAAGCAAGCCGCTTTGGCATTTTGAATACCAACGAAGATTATAGCGTGGTTGAATTTGAAGAAAAGCCTGCCCGTCCAAGAAGCAACCTGGCTTCCATGGGCATTTATATGTTCCGTACCGACAAGCTGAAGGAGGTGTTGCTGAAAGACGCCGGTAACACCTCTTCCAGCCATGACTTCGGCAAGGATATTATTCCGATGCTGCTGCAGGATGGAGCAAGCCTGACGGCTTACCCTTATGAAGGCTACTGGCGTGATGTCGGTACCGTCGACAGCCTGTGGGAAGCGCATATGGAGCTGATCGACGGCACGCTGCGCCTATCTGAGCCGCATTGGCCCCTATATGGCAGCAGTCTAAAGCGCCCATGCCGCATACGCCCTAATCTCCGAAGCCTATCCGCCGAGCGGGACAGCATCGTTCATGACAATTGCCGAATGGAAGGCAGCGCGCAGCGATCCGTTATCAGCGAAGGCACCGATGTTGGGAAAGGCAGTATCATTTACGAGAGCATTATCATGCCGGGCGCGCGGATCGGCAGAAATGTCCGCATTCATAAGGCGATAATCGGAGAAAACGCGGTAATCGAAGACGGCGCGGTTATAGGCGCCCCTCAGACGGAGCAAATTGCCGTTATCGGTCCGGGCGAGCGAGTCGCTTCCGGACGCAAGACAGCCACTTCAGCAAGCCGCGAGACTCTTGCCGCTTTGCTGGCCGGACGCGAGCTCTACAAAGATAACGCATTAAGCTATTAGTGGAATGGCGTTATGACGCGCCAAATAGGAAAGGTATAGACTCAAAGTCCATGAAGATGGGCGTAAAATAAGGCGGGGATCCTCGCTATTTCGTTTTTACAACTCCCCCAAGCGCATAATTAAGGCGGAAACACTCACTCTTGGTGAGCATTTCCGCCTTGTTTGAAAGGAGTATCCATCACAGCCTATAACAGGCTATCTTAGGCAAATCCTATTGCCCCGCTGCCCACTCCGTTTCGCGTTTCTCGGCCGCGGCAAGCTGCTTTTTATATACCGATGCGGACAGCAATACGCTTATCTCGTAGAGGATAATGAGAGGTATCGCGACCAAGCTGTCGGATACGAAATCCGGCGGAGTCACAACGACGCCAATAAAGATCATAAGGAAATAAGCAATCCGTCTCATCTTGCGGAGCCTTACCGGATTAAGAATCTTGATTGCCGTGAGGAACATAATCACTAGCGGCAGCTCGAACAAGAGTGAAATCGGTATCAAAATATTAAACATAAAGGAGAAGTATTGCGTAATCCCAATCGTTTCTTCCAGATTAAGATTCGCCGAAACTTTTCGCGTAAAATGAAAGGCCAGCGGGAAAACGACAAAATACGAGAACGCCAGTCCAACCAGGAACATAATCAGCGCAAACGGTATGTATTTGAGCGTTGCCCGTTGTTCATTTGGCTTAAGCGCAGGCTTCACAAAAGCCCACAGCTGATAGGCCGTGAACGGAATAGCAAGCAAAAGTGCGATGACAAAGGCAAATTTCATATAAATGCCGATGCCGTCCCACAACGAGAACGCATGCAGCTGCAAGCCTTTAGCCGGCTCCTGCTCCATCAGGAAGTTATAGGCCGGTTCGGCAATAACGAGTCCGATAATAAGGCCTGCAACGATGACAATCAGCATATAAATAATCCGCTTCCGCAGCTCGCCAAGATGCTCGAACAGCGGCATCAAGCCTTCTTCGCGAATTCGGGCCCGGTCAAAACTCTGTCCGGAAGCCTTGTCTTGTGATGTACTCATCTTTAATAGCCCCCTTTCAGCAAAAAAGCGGGCCCGGTTAGTCCGGAAGCCGCTTATTATCCACTTCGATATTTTCCGTACGGTTCACTTCAACCCGTTTGTTGTCTTTCTCATCATCCATCATATCTCTTGCGCCTGCTTTAAACTCCCTCAGCGTGCGTCCAAATGCGCGTCCCAGCTCTGGCAGCTTGTTTGGTCCAAACAGCAGCAAAGCGACAATTGCGAGCAAAATAAATCCTGTTGCGCCAATACCCGACATCCTCGATCTTCCTCCTCATCGTTATACGCTTATGTATTCCACTAACCGTTGTTCAAACCGCCATATCCCATACGGACAATGTCTTCTCTCACGATAGTCTGACCAGCTAATATACGAGGCAGCAGTACATCGAAGGAAGTATACGGATCATGCATGACGCAGCCCGGCAATCCCATAATCGGCACGCCGTTCAAATAACCCATAAGCAGCATCGAGCCCGGCAGCATTGGCGTGCCGTAGCTGACAATATCCGCCCCGGACGCTTTGATTGCGCCTGGTGTCCGGTCATCAGGATCAACCGACATTCCGCCGGTCACTAGTATCATATCATAACGCTGCTCTAGCAAATAGTGTATTTCCTTGACAATTATTTGTCGGTCATCCGGCGCAAAACGCTGCTCGGCAACTTCCGAGCCAAATGCCTCCAGCTTGGAACGGACGGCCGGACCGAACTTATCCTGAATACGTCCGGAAAACACTTCGCCTCCGGTTGTTAGAAGGCCCGCCCGCAGCTTGCGGAAAGGAACAACCCGCAGAGGAGCTTGTCCGTCATGAGCGGCTCTATATTCGGCGGCAAGTCTCTCTACCTCTTCAACCTTTGCCTTAGGCACGGTAAGGGGAATCGCCCTTGTTGCGGCGAGCGGCCGCCCTTCCTGTACGACGCTATTCGTCTTTACCGTCGCGAGAGCAATCTCTCCAAGCTCATTAATCGCTTCCACAAGAGTCTGGTCTACTACCGCAAGTCCTTGTAAAGAAGCTTTCAAGCTGACCTTGCCTTCATGCGGCTCGGACAGCCCAATTCCTTCTCCGGCAAGCGCCTTTGCCATCCGGTTGGCCGCATCATCCTCGTGAAGCTCGCTCTCGCCCAGCTCCATAATATAGATATGCTCCTTGCCGATATCCAGCAGGCTTGGAATATCCGCTTCCGTAATGACATGCCCCTTCTTGAACAAACGTCCTTTGAACTGTCCGGGTATGATCTGCGTAAGATCATGGGCAAGCCGCAGACCAACCGCATCCCGTACCGGAACTTCCTTCAGTATCGTGTCCGTTCCGCTCATTCGTGATCTCCATGCGTGCCGGTGATAATCTCCAAGGCATGAGGCAGCTGATCCATAATCGCCATCAGGCTTTCATGGACACCCTTCGGGCTGCCGGGCAGATTAATAATCAGCGCTTGTCCGCGAATACCGCATACTCCGCGGGAGAGCATGGCACGGCGGGTCTTCTGCAGGGCTCCCATCCGCATTGCTTCCGAAATACCGGGTACAAGGCGGTCAACCACCTTAAGAGTTGCTTCAGGCGTTACATCCCTTTGCGCCAGACCGGTTCCGCCCGTCGTTAAGACCAGATCTGCCTGATAATATCCGGTCATCTCGATAATGGCCGCCATGATCTCATCCTGTTCGTCAGGCACGATCCGGTAATCGACAATCTCTCCGCCCAGTTCTTCCTCTACCAGCTCGCGAATAACCTGTGCGCTAGTATCTTCACGTTCCCCGCGCGAGCCTTTGTCACTTGCCGTCAATATCGCTACTTTCCACCGCATCTATTATTCCCTCCCATCCCTTATCCGTTCATGGGTTGTCAATCCGATAGTTTCCGTTTTTGCCCCCGGTCTTCTCAATCAGGTACGTAGGACCGATGACCATATCCTTCTGCAGCGCCTTGCACATATCGTACACGGTAAGCGCAGCGGCAGATACAGCCGTTAAAGCTTCCATCTCCACGCCTGTCTTGCCGGTTGTCTTGACCGTTGCTTCAATATACAGTTCATCTTGTCCGTTATCCCCGAAGGTTACGTTAACGCCTGTCAACGGAAGCGGATGGCACATCGGAATCCAATCCGATGTTTTCTTCGCGGCCATAATCGCGGCTACCTGCGAAACGGCCAGCACATCCCCTTTGCCGATGCTGCCCTCCTTAATGCGGGCCAGCGTACCTGGGTTCATCTTCACTTGAGTACGGGCGGTTGCCGTTCTCGCCGTTATTTCCTTATCGCTGACGTCCACCATCCGCGCCCGGCCTTGCTCGTTAAAATGCGTCAGTTCCATTAGCCGTCACTCCAAACTCTTGCTGATAGCTCCGTTACAATACCGTCCATTCGCCTGTCATGGGCCTGCATTGGAATATCTTCCACAAGCTGATCTTCAAACGCGAGGCCAAGCCAGGTCACATCCGCCCGTTCACGCCCCAGACGCTCCGCAAAGCGGTCATAATATCCGCCCCCATAGCCGAGACGTCCGCCTTTTTGGTCAAAAGCGATCCCCGGCGTAACGACGAGACCCGGCCGATAGGAATCCGGAAGCGCCGGACATCGATCCGGGTCGGGCTCCAGGATGCCGTATGCTCCTGCCATGAGTCCGCTCCAGCTGCCCAGTTTATGCAAAGTCATTGACCGGTCCGCCGGATAACATTTCGGAACAACAACCTCCGCTCCTGTCCTCCAGCCCCACTCAATCAACGAACGGGTATTCAATTCGGAACGGAACGGCACATAACACATAAAGCTTGTCACTCCGCGATCCATCATCCAATTCGCTAAATGCCGGCATGCCGCCTCCGACCGGATGATGCGCTCTTCAAGGGGAATGCCGTCACGCAGCTTTGTGATGGCCTTTCGCAGCGCCCCTTTGTCCAGCGGCATCCCGTTTGATTGTTCATTCATCGTTCCCCGGCTCAGCCTTCCCATACATGCTTTTTGTTTAATTGTAGTTTACCATTGTTATGCAACTTTCGCCAATGGCGACTGGTAATATATAATGGAACGGAAAAGCCTGTCATTATTTGTTGGAGGTATTATTCATGCTGCTTCAATTATCCAATATCAGTAAAAATTATGGCATAGACGTCATCTTATCCGATATATCGATGCAAGTCTTGGAACGCGAACGGGTAGGACTTGTAGGCGTAAACGGCGCCGGCAAATCGACTTTGCTCAAAATTATCGCGGGTGAGCTCTCTTACGACTCCGGAGCCATTCATAAAGCCAAGGAAACACGGATCGGCTATCTGGCCCAGAACAGCGGTCTTCAATCGAACCGCACGATCATAGAGGAAATGCGCGCCGTATTCTCCCATCTGATCGAAGCCGAACAAGAGCTTCGCGAGCTGGAGCAGCAAATCGCCGACCCGGCTCTTCATGACAATCCCAAGCGTTACGAGGATGTGCTCAACCGTTATTCCCGCAAGTCAGACTGGTTCCGAGAGCAAGGCGGCTTCGAGATCAACACCCGCATTAACAGCGTCCTTCACGGCATGGGCTTCGGCAGCTTCCCGCCGGACACGCTGATCAGCACGTTAAGCGGCGGTCAGAAGACCCGCCTTGCGCTTGCCCGCATTCTGCTGCAGGCACCGGATCTGCTCATGCTCGACGAGCCTACCAACTATCTGGACATTCCTACGCTGACCTGGCTAGAGGGTTATCTTCGCAGCTATTCCGGCGCGATTCTGGTCGTCTCCCATGACCGTTACTTCCTCGATGCGCTTGTTACAACCATCGTAGAAATCGAACGGCATGCCGCCAGACGCTACACGGGCAACTACAGCCGGTACATAGAGCTGAAGGCTGCCGAATACGAAGCGGACATGAAGCAATACGAGAAGCAGCAGGAGGAAATCGCCAAGATGGAGCAGTTCATCCAGCGCAATATCGTCCGTGCTTCCACAACCAAGCGGGCTCAAAGCCGGCGTAAAGCGCTCGAGAAAATGGATGTGCTCGACAAGCCGCTTGGCGACTTGAAGAAAGCCCGCTTTGCCTTCGAGATCGAGCGCCAGACGGGCAAAGACGTGCTGGATGTCGCCGACCTGTCCGTCAAGTTTCCGGAGAAGGACCGCCAGCTGTTCCAGCACGTATCCTTCAAGCTGTCCCGCAGTGAAACCGTTGCCCTCATCGGACCAAACGGGATTGGCAAGTCAACGCTGTTAAAAGTATTGGTTGGACAAAGACAACCGCAGACCGGCACCGTCCGTTGGGGCTCGAACGTCAAGCTTGGATATTATGACCAGGAGCAGACCGGACTAACTCCGTCCAATACGGTGCTCGAAGAAGTATGGGGCACATACCCGCATATGGAGGAAGCCCGCGTGCGTACCGTGCTTGGCAACTTCCTGTTCAGCGGCGAGGATGTCTTGAAGCGTATTTCCTCCCTCAGCGGCGGGGAAAAAGCGCGCGTCTCGCTTGCCAAGCTGATGCTTGAGCAAGCAAACGTCCTTATTCTGGACGAACCTACCAACCATCTGGACCTGTTCAGCAAAGAGGTGCTTGAGTCCGCTCTGCTCGAATATGAAGGAACCTTGCTCTTTATCTCCCATGACCGATATTTCCTTAACAAGATGGCGGAACGTGTAGTCGAGCTCACTCCGACAGGAACCGAGCATTTCCTAGGAAATTATGATGATATGATGGAAAAGAAAGCCGAGCTCGAGGAAGCCCGCCTTGAAGCGGCGGCAAAGCTGGCTAACAAATCCAATCAGCCCGTTGCAGAGGCTCCAACTTCTTACGAAATGGATAAGCAAGCCAAACGGGAAGAACGGAGCCGCCTTCGCAAGCTGGAGCAGCTGGAGCAGGAAATCGCCTCTCTTGAGGAGCAAATTGCCGAATTCGAGGTTCAACTGACCGATCCGGCTATTTTTAACGATTATATGGCCATTCAAGAGATCCAAGCCAAGATTGAAGAGAAACGAACATCGCTTAACGCCGCTTATGAGCAGTGGGAACAACTAAGCGAATAAGAAACAAAGACCTCCCCGCGCATCCATTATGATTGCGCCGGGAGGCTTTTTATTTCTTTTTCCGATCCAAAAACCTGTCCATTACCGCGTAGATGAATCCTGCCAATCCAAACAAAATAAGGGCACTATTTACGTTAAGACCATACCCCTTCACGTAATAGTCATCGCCCAAATCATAAAATTGATCGAATACCCATATTCCTATTATGCCTCCGGCAATGGAATATAAGATGATCCTTGCCGGCCATAGCTTGACTAACCTCGTAAGAAGCAACGTCAAGGGGAAGAACGTAACTACGTACATAACAACGCTGCTGAGCAAGCAAAACATAACGAAGATGCTGCCCATGTTGCGCAGCCCGTAGTATTCCGTAGTCGTAATCTTATTCCCTTCCAGCAATTCCAGACCGATAGCGGCCAGAGTAAATAGGATAATATAGACCGCCCATAACCATATATATTTCATTGCTTTGCCTCCGCCACAAACTCATATTTGCTGATGAGCATATCGGTACCATTATACTTTGTTTTGGTAAAAAAAGATGCTTACGCCATATAGGCGTAAGCATTGAGAGGGAAACCAAAAGTTAGGGTGGTCTTACATAGACAAAACATGGGGATACGATTCTGCGGCTTTCGCGGCAGCTATCCCATATAGGAAGACTTTCACGTTCGCCATTGGCGAATCGCGGGAAGTCGGGGTAAGCATCGTTAGGTTAAAAATTGCTCCATGCGAATAAGTCCAAGCCGCTTGGCTTCTACAATCGCTTCGGATCTTGAACGGACACTCAGCTTCTCGAAAATGCGGGTTAAGTTATACTCTACCGTCCGCTGGCTCATATGAAGCTTGGCCGCAATATCCTTATTGCTGCTGCCGTTTGCCACTTCCTGCAAAATATCCTGATCCCGCTCATTAATCGAAACCTCTTCAATCGCTTTCTCCGCACGGGTAATCTTCACTTCATTACGCCGCAGCTGTTTCAGCAGGGTAATCGGAATAACCGCTTCCCCGCGCATCGCGCAGCGGATGTTGTTAAGGAGCTGCTCCCGCGATACCGTCTTGGAAATAAACCCGGAAACTCCGCATTCAATCAGAAGATTGTAATGGGTGCTGATCTCATAACCGGTATAGATAAGAACCCGGCGGTCAGGGTCTTGCTGAATAAGTCGTTTCGTGAGCTCAAGACCGCTGATTCCCGGCATATTCAGGTCACACAATATAATATCAAAGGGGTCGTGATTGACGGCATCGAGCGCTTCCATAGCGGACAGCACGACCGTTACCTTCATCTCAGGATCCTGTTCGATCATGGTTTTCGTTCCTTCGCCTACGGAAGGATGATCATCAACTAATAAGATACGAATCACGCAATAATCCCCTTTCCGAACGACCGGTCGTCATTGTCTCCGGCAAGTTGATTACAACCTCCAGCCCGCTTCCGCGCTTCGACCGGAACGTAATCTCTCCTTCAAGACTCGCTACCCGTTCTTTAATGCCGGACAGCCCCATGTGCTCAAAGGATGCTTTCATATAATCAACATCCATTCCGATACCGTCATCCTTGTAACGGAAGTAGATTCTTCCTTTCCGCTGTTCAAGCTCCAGGGTGACCCGGTTCGCCTGCGCGTGCTTGGCCGCGTTGCGGAGCAATTCCTGTACGATCCGGTAAATGGCTGTAATCTGCTCTTCGTTAAGCGGATGGGCAAACGGCTTCGGTCTGAAATCAACGGCGAAATTATCGCGCATCTGCGAGTGCTCGACTATGGATTCTACCGCTTCGATAACGCCCATCTCTTTCAGGAGCGGCGGCCGCAGTTCATTGCAGGTCTCCCGAATCTGATGAATGACATCCAGCAGGCCTTCCTTGATCTCGTTCAGCTCTTCGCTAAGATTGTCCGAGATGGGATAATCGTTCATCAATCCCTCCAGCTTGCGGTACCAGATTAACTGGTCCTGCAGCGCGGAGTCGTGAAGATCGGCAGCCAGCTTTCTTCGTTCGTTCTCCGACAGGCAGAACAACAACCGCAGAACCCAAGGCGCGGTAGTCTGCTCCTTGCGTACCTCCGACTCCAGGTCCTCTATCAGACCTTCGATCAGGTATAGATTCTCAAAGACAATACTGGAATAGTTCGCGAGCGTCTTCAACCAGCGCAGCTCGTCCGAATTGAACCGGGTATGGTTCGTCTTCGAGCCGATCCATACGACATGGTATTTGGAACGCTGGCGGCCGATTACAAGACCGATGCCATGCGGCAGCTCCACCATTTCGCCAACCTGCAGCGAGTCCGCGACCTGAAGCAGGAACAAGGAAGTTCCTTTCTCCTCGTCGGATTCACCCAGCTTGTGCACGGAGCCGTCCGCCTGATCCACAAGGACAAAATCAATCCGGTTAACCGGGAGCAGGTCGCTGATCTCTTGCTTCAGAACCGCCTCCAAATCCGCTCTCTTCATCACGGTGGCAACCTTGCGGGAGAAACGGTCCAGGCTGTCCTGATAGCTGTACATCGCTTTGAACAGCTTCGGACGGAATTTATGGTCGATCTGCTCCTTCACATACAAGAAGAGAGTCATTACAACGTAAGACGTCAGGAACATTTGAACGTAACCAATCCAGGATACGTCCGCCTTTCCTTTCAGCACTCCGATAATCGCAAGCGTTAGCAGTAGAGCCGGCAGGGCAGACAGAAGCGTATAATATTTAAACCTTGTCAGGATGAAGTCGATGTCAAAGAGCTGATTGGATGTTAAGAGATAGAAATAAACGATCGGCAGCACGAACAAAAATAACGAAGTAAAGGCAGCCGGTAAAATCTGTCCTCCGCCGATAAAGAGCGGCAGCAGGTTCATTGCCGTAAACGGCGTAAAAGCCACGATATGCGACACCAGCGTAATTTTGAACAGCGAATTAAACTTCGTCTTGCGGTATTGCAAATACTTTCTGACGAGCTGATAGATACAGATG
Organism: Paenibacillus sp. MMO-177; assembly: GCF_037147795.1. Classification (NCBI taxonomy): domain Bacteria; kingdom Bacillati; phylum Bacillota; class Bacilli; order Caryophanales; family Paenibacillaceae; genus Paenibacillus; species Paenibacillus sp. MMO-177. The sequence continues at coordinate 125,979 of NZ_JBBCUR010000010.1, forward strand.
AAATTTCCGATAATCAAGGTTCCGTAATACAGCATCCGTATGTATACAAACGCGCTGTTGGACACCAGATCCGTCCAGACATACATAAGCATGCCCAGCTCAACCGCGCCAAACGCGCTCAGCATCCCGATTAATCCGGCTTTGCTGATGAAGACGACATTATACCGCTTCATGTACTGATTCATAAACTGAAGAAAAATAGCCGGTATTGACGGCAATACGAAATAAATGATCGAGAATCCGATAGGATCGCTCCGATAGGATGCTGCCGACGAGTAATAACATAGCCCGATCGTGGCAAAAAACAGCATAAGCATCAATGCCGCGCTGTCATTTTTCCTTTTCGAATATAGAAAAGAAGAAAACCCTGCGAACAAGATCAGCGAAATAAGCGGTATATACAGCTGAATGAACAATTCCCAACTGGAATGATCCCCATACCAGCCCCGGTTAAACTCGATCAGCTGCTGATCCTTATTGCTGTGCTCGACCAGCACGGAATCTGATTTCTCTATGGAGAAAAACTTTTTGACATTACTATATTGACCTGCCGGCTCTCCGTTCACGGAAAGAATTTTATCGCCGACCAAGATGCCTTTGCTAATCGCTTGTCCGGCAGGCTCGAGAGCTTTCACGAAATAATCTCCCTTTGAACCTTGCACTAGTTCGACGCCTATAAAAGGCTCCTTGATGATCGTAAGGGTCAAATAGAGCAAAATGACGAGAAAGGTAATCAGGAAGAGAGGTGCTGAAATTCTAAGAGTTGGTTTAAACATCGTCTAATCTCCTCCTGCACTCGCACGAAGTCGTTTTATGACTATATTAGCCCCAAACAGCCAGCGTGTAATTGCCTTTTTTCTCGTCTTGATTCTTCAGCGCATCTTGGAGTGCTTTGTGCTCAGCTGCGGATACGCCAGCCAATTGCAGCTGTCCACCCATCACCATCGACATTTTCTCTTTGCTTGCAGCAAGCGAACGAATAGCATCTTTCAACATTTAAAATTCCTCCTCTGCTATAGTAGAATCAAATTCTGATTCTACTATAGCAGGAAATCTTTCGACAGCAAACGCCAACATGCCCCGTATTTTCCGCAATCGTCATTGCGGTTTATGAAGAAAGGCCCTAGCTGGAGAAAATCTCTAGGAGCTTGTCCTTAGCCGAAGCGGCCTCCGGTACCTCTTCCAGCAGTTCCCGGAACCGATTAAAATGCATCCTCATGCGCACGGAGCCGTATAAGGCCGCCCCCGTCCGGTCACATGCTTCTTCCAGCATATGCTGCCTGTCTGCGACATCTTTCGCCTGCAGCCTGCCTTCGAAATAGTCCAAAATCCATTGATCCTCCTCAGCCAATTCCTCCAAAAGGAACAAGGTAAGAAGGGTCTTTTTGCGCGAAATAAAATCGTTCTTGTCATCCCATCGAAGCAGGTCCTTAATATCATTTTTAATTTGGGCCGCCATTCCTACCTCTTCAGCATATTCCGCAACGACCGGATGCCATTCCCGGCCAGCGAGCATGACGCCCGCCATACAGGCGAATACGATAAGCGCGGCCGATTTATGCCGAACCATGGCGAGATAGGAATCCTCGTCCGTCACCGCGTTCATTAAATCCAGCATCTGTCCGTTTGCCGCCTTCAGCAATTGGCCGTTCATCATCCGGACCACCCGGAGCAGCAAGCCTTGATCGAACTCCAGCTCCAGCACGGCCTGCTGCGAAAGCACCATAAAGGAGGCTGCCGTCTGCATCGCAGCCGCCGGCGGCACCTGGGACCAGGCTTGATGCGGCGCGTCTCCGTCCTGCAGATCATCCAAAATATCGGTTGCAAGAATAAACAGTTCAACCGCAGCAGCAGCCTGATAGATCTGCCCGGAATCTCCTCCAAACATTCTGTAATGAAGCACGGTCAATAGGCCGAATCTCAGCGATTCGGCCTGCTTTTCCCGTATAAAAGCATGGGCATATCCGCGAAGCGGCTCCGTTGCGAAGTACTTATCGGAAATCCGCAGCATCTCCTGCCCGATCATAGGCACTAGTTCTTCCATCCTCTGACCTCCGTCATGGTAGTGTCATCCTTATCTTATACGATGGAAGAATATGCCGCCAACTATTTGCAACAGCTTGTCATTATTTCGCCCCTTCCGCTTTTGAGATTGTGGTTTGGTTTTGGATTGTTGGACGATCTCCTCCCCATTTAATTTATCGAGCAGCGCGGCAATCATCTCCATGCGCTTCTCTATCACCTGGCTTCGATGAACGGACGGACTTTCGTTGGTGTCGTTTCTCGGATTCATCTGTACAAAAGTCCTCCTTCAAACTAGACCGGATCGCTAAGCAGGGTTTTACATTTCCGCGTAAGCGAAATGAACGTAAACGCCCTCCATCGAAAAACAGCCCTCGGGAATTTGGGAGATGAGCTGCTGCGGAGAATCGCATCTGACGATATCCCCTTTGCGCAGCACCGCAATGCGATCGCAATTCCGCTGCATTTCCCCCATATCATGGGATGCCATAACGATCGTTTTGCCTTGACTCTTCAGCTTCATAAGCAGGGCCCAATAATCCGCCCTCGCCTGCTTATCAAGTCCGGTTGTCGGCTCATCCAAGAATATAATTTCAGGATCGTTTACCAGCGCAAAAGCAAGCGCGATGCGCTGCTGCCAGCCGCCTGACAGCCGTTTGACCGGCTTGTTCACGTACGGCTCCAGCTCCAGATCCGCAATAATCCGATCGATATCATTTTGTTTTATGTAAAACGATTGGAACAATTCCAGCGCTTCACGGACCGTTAAATTGTCTACGAGCGAATTGCTGTACATATGCATGCCGATATATTCCTTCAGCTGCTTGGCTTCCATAATGGCGTCCATGCCAAGTACCTCTATCGTTCCCTGATCAGGTCTGCGAAGTCCCATGAGCATCTCCAGCAGGGTTGTTTTGCCTGCCCCGCTTGTCCCGATAATGCCAAACAGCTCGCCTCTGTTTACTTCAAAGGAGACTTCATTTAATGCGTTGTACGGACCATAGCATTTACATATCGAGCTTACTTGAATGACCGTCTCTAAGTTCACTGCAGCTCTCCTCCATTCAGGCCGGAATACCTATTCGCCGGAACGTGATCTAGTAATTTAACCTTACCTGATTCTGAAAATGTTTTCACCGAAAACCATACTGCAGAATCACGCAATTTTTTTGCGGCATGGTTTGCGGGGCGCAACCGCAAAAAAAGCCCCGAAAGCGCAAAAGTTGTGCTTTCGGGGTAAATGTCCACCTTTTCCACAGGTTTATCCACAACAAAAAGTGAATTGTTAGTTAATTCTGTCGATAACAAAGCGTGATTTGTAAAGGTTAATGTCACTAATTACTTACAAAACCTTCCTTGTCAGCAGCGATATCCACGTTATCCACATTATCCACAAGCAGGCTGTGTAAAAACTATCCACGACTTGCACGCATTTTTATACACAGGGAAAAGGCTGTATTTATCCGTTTTTTTCCTCTTATGCACAGCAGTCATGTTTTTGTGGATAACTATTCCGGTTAACCGGCATTTTCTTCAACGACCTGTTTTCTGCTTGTCATAACAGCCTGATTGCAAGCCGCGACATAAGCTTGGGCAGCCGCGTAAATGATGTCCTTATGAATGGAAGTGCCGCGGAAGCGCTCGCCTTCGATAATGATGCTGACTACCGCTTCGCCGTGGGCATCCTCTCCCGTCGATAACGAATGCAGCTCCAGATCCTCGAATTGGGCGGCTACCGGAATCGCCTGCTGGATGCAGTGGATAACCGCCTCCAATGGCCCTTCGCCCATTCCGGAGTAGGAACGCTCCTGGCCGTCCTCGCCGTCGCGTATGGTAACCGAAGCAATGCGGGACTTCTGGCTGCCGGCCAATACCTGCAGATCCATCAGCTTGTATGGATCCGGCTGCGTCTCGGTCGCTTCGCCGGCGATGCGGATCAACTCGTCATCGGTTACGATCTTTTTCTCGTCGGCGACCTGTTTGAATTTGTTATACACATCGTTCAATTCGTTGTCCGCTACCGCAATGCCGTATTCCGACAAACGGTGCTTGATCGCATGGCGGCCGGAATGGCGGCCCAGAATAATCATGCTGCGGGAAATCCCCATTGCTTCCGGATCCATAATCTCATAGGTGCTGCGGTCCTTCAGCAAGCCGTCCTGGTGAATGCCGGATTCATGCTGGAAGGCGTTGCGGCCAACAATCGGTTTATTATAGGCGATCGGATAATGCATCGCGCGGCTGACCATATGAGAGGTTGTATAGATCTCGCCTTGCTCGATATTGGTCTCGATCTGCAGAGCCGATTTGCGCGTCTCGATCAGCATCGCCAGCTCCTCGAGCGAGCAGTTGCCTGCCCGTTCGCCAACGCCGTTTACGGTGACCTCAACCTGCGTTGCTCCCGCTTGCACGGCTGCCAGACTGTTCGCGACCGCCATGCCCAGATCGTTATGGTTATGCGTGCTGTAGCGAACCTTGTCTCCGCCCCGCGCCTGCTGGCGTACCGACGTGAACAGATCCACCATTTCATTTGGCAGCGCGTAACCGAGCGTGTCGGGCAGATTGATAATCGTAGCTCCCGATTCGATTGCCGCTTCCACCAGCTCGATCACAAAATCGCGGTCCGAACGCGTGGAGTCCATAGCGGCAAATTGAATTTCGTCAACAAACTGCTTGGCGTAAGAAATCATATCCTTTGCAATCTGAATGACTTCCGACCGCGTCTTGCGGATTTGATGGCTCAGATGAATATCCGAGGAGGAAATGAACAGATGCAGGCGCCGTTTGGCCGCATCCTGCGTCGCTTTGACGGCGGCATCAATGTCGACCTTTACCGCGCGGGCAAAGCCGCAAATCTCAACGTTTTGCAGCTCGCGGGAGATTTGCTGGATAGCCGCAAATTCGCCTGGACTGGAGATCGCAAAGCCCGGCTCGATAATATCAACTCCCAGCTTCGCCAGCTGGCGGGCGATAATAATTTTGCGTTCAGGCTCAATCGATGCTCCAGGCGATTGCTCGCCGTCGCGTAATGTTGTATCGAAGATTTGAATTTTTTTCATGGGAATACCCTCCGTTATGTGTTTTTTTGGAACAAAAAAGGCCTGTCGTCTCTGTGTAAGAGACGACAGGCCCGTAAATGAGCTGCCGTGGTACCACTCTCATTGGCCGGAACCTTCATGAAGCAGCCACTTCTATGGCTAAGCCTTAAGCTTCATGCGGGTCCGACCCGCTTGAACACCCGATGACGGAGGTTTACCGTAACGATGTACTTGCCATAAGCTTTACTGCTGTTAAGCAGCCGGCCGGCTTCCATCATTCCGCTCCCAGGCGAGTTCAAGCTTAAGCTTCGACCGCGTCGCACCACCCCGCAGCTCTCTGCAGCAGCAATTGCTCCGTTCAGGCTCTGCCCGATTGTTCAATTGCTCTGTTTACCCGCTTTATTGCTTTACTGATCCTGTTCCCAGCGTTTTGTATATGAATTTGCGTATGTTTGAAACTGAAACTTCCCAATCCTAGTTCAAAAACACCAAAAAGCCTGTCGCCTCTTGAAATCAAGAGACGACAGGCTATCATTAACCTGCGCGGTACCACCCTTGTTGACATCAACCGCTGTAAAGTTATCAGCTTCGAATGTCCACCTTAGGCACATTGCCAACTCCGGATGTTGACGAATGCGCACCCTGTTACGGGGGTTATCCGTAGCAACGTACTTGCGGGCTATCCATGGCCAGCCGCGCTTATCCGCTGCTCCGCTCCCAGGCGAGTTTCAGGTATCCTTCGACTGCGTTGCACCTTCCCGCAGCTCTCTAAACCCGGATTAGCCTTACTACTCCTGTTCTTAGCGTTTGCACAGTATGAAGTTTGAACTATTGGTACTCATTATATTCTCCAACAAATATTCTGTCAATTCCAAGAGTTGAAAATATTTGTTAAGAGACGGAAGGCTTGGCCCAGCCCTCCAGCGAGAAATTAGGCTCCGCCTTCATATCCAGCGAAGTGAATTCGCGCTTCTGCCATTTCAAAAAGGCCGCCGCGCCAATCATGGCCGCATTGTCCGTGCACAGCTTGTGCGGCGGAACCAAGAGCGGCACGCCTTCCTTGTCGCAGCGCGACGCAAGAGCGGCGCGCAAGCCTTTATTCGCCGCTACGCCGCCGCATAAGAGCAGCTGCTTGGCGCCAAAGGCTCGGACAGCGCGAAGCGCTTTTTCGACCAGCACCTCGATCACCGACTCCTGGAATCCGCGGGCAAGAGCTCCGGCATCCAGCGTTTCGCCCTTCATGTTCGTCTGATTGATGACGGCAAGGACGGCAGACTTCAAGCCGCTGAAGCTGAAATCATAAGAATCCGGCTCCAGCCAAGCGCGCGGCAGCTCAATGACTGCCTCTGCCTCCGATGCAAGCCGGTCAATATGAGGTCCGCCGGGATACGGGAATTTCAAAGCTCTTGCTACTTTGTCATAAGCCTCGCCAACCGCATCGTCACGGGTACGGCCAATCATGCGGAAGCTGCCTTCGCTCTCCAGCAGAACAAGCTCCGTATGCCCGCCGGAAACGACAAGCGCCATGCACGGGTATTCCAGCTCATGAACAAGCTGATTGGCATAGATATGCCCCGCAATGTGATGCGTCCCGATAAAAGGCACGTCCAGCGCCATCGCGAGGCTTTTGGCCGCTACGATGCCAACCAGCAAGGCCCCTACAAGCCCAGGGCCTTGCGTGACGGCTACAGCGGAGATATCCTGCAGCGTAAGGCCGGACTCTTCTATAGCCTGCTCGATCATAAGCGTAATGACTTCGACATGCTTGCGCGATGCGATCTCCGGGACAACACCGCCGAATTGCTTATGGACCTCGATCTGGCTCGAGATCACGTTGGATAGTATATGTTTGCCCCCGCGAACGACAGCGACCGAAGTTTCGTCGCAGCTTGTTTCGATCGCCAGTATAACGGCATCCTGATTTGTTGTGCTCACCATTCTTGCTCCTCTGTTGCAGGCTGATAGGAGTTGAGATCCGCCCACATTATTAACGCGTCTTCGTTATTATCGGAATAATAAGCCGGACGGATGCCGGAAGGCTTAAAGCCCAGCTTCCGGTACAAACCCTGCGCAATCTCGTTGGACACGCGTACTTCCAGCGTCATTTTGTTTGCGCCAAAAAATGCAGCCGTCCGTTGCAGCTCGGATAACAGCCGTTCTCCAAGCCCTCGGCCTCTATGATCGGCGCGTACGGCAATGTTAGTGACATGAGCCTCGTCTACAATGACCCACATCCCGCCGTAGCCAATAATTTGGCCGTCGTGCTCCATCACCATATAACGCGCAAACATATTGCTCGTCAGCTCGTTTTTGAACGCATCCGGCGTCCACGGAGTGGCAAACGCCTCATGCTCGATAGCAACGATAAACGGGATATCCGCCATCGTCATGGAACGAAAAACAAGATCGGACAGCATCAGGACTTCGCCTCCCCCTGCTGCTTGGCGCGAAGATTCACTTCCGCCTCTGCCAGCTGGGTATAGTTAGGCGTCAGTCCATGCGTATCCGCGACCTCGCCTTTAAGCAGACGCTCGCGGCCAAGCCAGGCTACCGCGCAGCCTTCCAGCTCATAAGAAAGCAGATGCACTTCCGCACCGGACCGATTCTCATCGCATAAAGCTAGAAGCCGTTCCGCTTCTTCCCGGTGCAGCGCCAGATCGCCAATCACCCAAATCCGTTTTACCTGTCCCCGCTGCTGCGCCGCTTCTCCCGCAATCCGGTCCACCCAGTCATGCATAAGCCTTACGCCGTCTGCCGCAAAGCCGCTCCACTCGCCGCCTGCCGACATCGCATAGCCGCCCGTATAGACCTGTCCGCGCCGGGCATCCATAATCGGGAGCACCCAGTCCTCACCTGTGCCGGCCCCGGAAGCCGAAGCCGATCCAAGCTTAACGCCTGCCGCATGATGCCAGCCTCCATAGGCGATCGCCTCAAGACTGGATACGCTCACGAGAGGCTTGTTCCATACCCAAGCGAGCGTTTTTGCTGCGGCAATCGCAATCCGCATGCCCGTGTAAGATCCCGGCCCGCTGCCAACCGCAATAGCGCCTACGTCGCTTGACGTTACGCCGCATTGCTCCATCAGCTGCTTGATATGGGTAATGACGTGCACGGAATGGTTTCTTTCCGCAAGCGACTGCATGTCCCCCAGAATGCGGCCTTTATCCAAGATCGCCGCCGCAAAAGCAGCGGTTGAAGTATCAAACGCCAATACCGGTCCTTCAATTCGTTCAGTCATCGTTATTCCCTGCTCCCATCTCATTCAACAAAGCCTCGCACCAAGAGGCATACGGCTCGCCGATTCCGGAGATCCGAAACTGGCGCTCCTCGCCGCCTTCATGCGCAATATACATTTCCAGCCGCTCCGGCGGCAGCAGCTCTTCAATCAGGCTTGCCCATTCCACAATCGTAACCCCGTCGCCGAAGAAATAATCGTCCAGCCCCAGCTCGTCGGCTTCTTCCAGGGAAAGACGGTACACATCCATATGATAAAAGGGCATGGAAGCCCCCTCGTATTCTTTAATAATCGTAAACGTCGGACTGTTTACAATATCCGTTACGCCAATCGCTTTTGCGAATTTTTGCGAAAAGGTTGTCTTGCCGGCCCCAAGGTCCCCGTCTAAGGCCAGCACCGTGCCCGGTTTGACAAGCCCGGCAATCCGCTGCGCAAGCAAGGCCGTTTCGTGCTCGCTGCGAACGGCAAGGACAACTTGTCCTTTGATCGTCATCTTCTTCACCTGCTTATTACTCAAAATGATTATAGCCCCGTTTGGCCAGCGGCTGCCTCAGCTCGCCTCTGTCCGTGACGCGGATTAATTCGACAGCCGGCGCTCCGGCCGATGTCTCCCCAATGATATAAAAGGGCAGCCCTTCCGCATGGAAAGCCGCCTGTGCCGCTGCCGCATCGCCGTGTGCCATAGTCCCGAGCAGCACGTAGTCCTCTCCGCCGTACAACATCCACTCCAGAGGATCGATGCCAGCCGCACCCGCATAGGCGGCCATACTGCCGCTGCGCGGAAGCTGCTGCTCGAATAAAGATACGGCCAGCCCCGATGCTTCAGCGATTTCCCAAGCTTCGCTGGCAAGACCGTCGCTTACGTCATTAAGCGAATGACAGGTTCCCCGCGCGAGCAGCAGGCGTCCGGCCCGCACCGAAGGAGTCGGGCGGCGGTGCGCCTGCACAAGCAATGCCATGCGTTCCCCCACGAGCGCATCCGCGCCGCGTTCCCGCTGCGCGAGCAGAACATGCAGCCCGGCCGCCGACTTGCCTACGGGGCCGGTCAATACAACCGCGTCGCCGGGCTTCGCCCCCGACCGGCGCAGCGCCTTGCCCGCTTCGACGGCGCCTGTCACCGTCACCGCGACAACAAGATGCTGCGGCGACGAGGTGGTGTCGCCGCCAATTACCGCTACGCCATATTGCTCGGCGCAGGCGTACAACCCATCATAGAGCCGGCGCATCGGCTCCCCCCCAAGCTGTTTCGGCACGCTTACCGAAACAAGCGCCTGCAGCGGTACGCCGCCCATCGCGGCTATATCGCTGACGTTGGAAGCGAGCGCTTTATAGCCGATATCCTCGTAGGACATCGTCACCTCGTTAAAGTGCACCGTCTCTACCATCGTATCCATCGCCATGATGTATTCATACGGCGAAGCTACGCCGGCTATCGGAGCGGTGGGGTCAACAAGCGCCGCATCGTCTCCAATGCCAAGCCGGACGCCGCGTGCCCGCTGCCAGCTTTCGCTTTGCCGCCCCGAAGTCCAATGGCGGATGCTTGCAAATTCGTCCACTGCCCTTTTCTCCTAACTATTCTTTTAGTGAATATCCCGCTTCTTGAATCTGCCGCCCTTCACATCGTGAATATTGCCAACCGCAAGAAACGCCGAAGGATCCAGTTCTTGCACGATGGACTTCATCTTCGCTTCCTCCAGACGGGTAATGACGCAGAAAATAATCCGTTTCTGTCCGCCGGAGAAGCCGCCTTCCCCATGCAGATACGTTACGCCGCGCCCAAGCCGGTCCATAATAGCCGCGCCGATCTCTTTGGCCTCATCGCTAATAATCCAGACCGATTTTGATTCTTCAAAGCCTTCCATCGTAATATCAATCATCTTGTAGGCAATGTAGTAGGCGACAAGCGAATACATCGCACGGTCCCAGCCGAACACAAAGCCCGCGCTCCCGAGAATAAACAAATTAAAAAACATCACAATCTCGCCAACCGAAAATGGCAGACGCTTGTTAAACAGAATGGCGATAATCTCCGTGCCATCCAAAGATCCGCCGAACCGGATAACGATACCGACGCCAACCCCCAGAATCACGCCGCCAAATATCGAGGCCAGAAAATATTCTTCTGTCAAAGGCGGAACCGGATGAAGCAGGAAAGTGCCGAGCGACATCACGCTTACCCCGTACAAGGTCGACATCGCAAACGTTTTGCCGATCTGCTTGTAGCCGAGCACCAGAAAAGGCAGGTTAAGAAGGAATAGGAAAATACCCAGGGGCAGTCCCGTCAGATGGGATACGATAATCGATATCCCGACGATCCCGCCGTCAATAATGTGATTGGGGACCAAAAAAATCTCCAACCCCACTGAAACCAGAGTCGCTCCCAGCGTAATAAATAAGATCCTGCGAAGCAGCTCCAGCTTAGGCAGCTTCAAGTGCTGTGCATGTCCCGTCATATGTAGCTTGTTCCTCCCCCCGAACACGCTAATTACGATTATTTTACCTTAATAAACAAGATATTCAAAGACCAGCCTGTGCAGAATATAGCAATCTGCCTCGAAACTTGTCCCATAGGATGTCAGGTTAATGAGCAAGCTACGCGTTTGAATGTTCTTCCGATCGCCATTGCTCCGTGATTCCTTTGAATCATAAAAAAAAGGCTGTGCACGAACTAGCACAGCCACTCTTATTTATAAATCAGCCGATTACGGCAAACGTCTCTACGCCGGATGGTATCGTTCTTGTACGGAACAACGCTCCGTCGGCGCTGCGGAAGATCCGAAGCGTAAACGTCGCTGTCGTAAGAGTTGTAATATTATTGAAGCGCACTACGCCAAACCGGTCAAAGTTCGCCGTGGAAACAACGGTGTTCCCTCTGGATAATCTAGCAAAAAAACCGGTCGTGTTAAACGGGATACCTTCCTCGTTCACCCACACGACTGTCAATCTGCTAAGAATCGGGCCGAATTGCTGCGGTGCTAACTGGGCCGTTCTTTTGATCACTTTTCCTTTGCCTTTGGAAGGACTTTTTAAAGTCGGTCTTATTCTGGCAGCCATACTGTCACCCTCCCTCCTAATTCTTTATTAGGTTATTCAGAGAGTGATAGCTTGGTATGGATAGATTCCTATGCGCGTCCGTCCAAAATTACAATTCTTTGACGATTGTCAGGTGCAATTCATCCTTCAATTCCAAATCATACGGCGAAGCCGGCTCCTTGCCGTCGGCTTCCCGGATAATCCGAACCCTCGGCCGATGCAGAGCAAGCTCGCTGTTAAGAGATACTACCCCGACCTGGCCGGAGCTGAGCAATACGGTGGTCGATACCGGATATATCGAAATATGCTTGCAGAAGAGCTTGATCAAATCGAAATCAAAGTAAGTATTGCCTGCGGCAAACAGGAATTCGATCGCTTCGGATGGCGTATACCGCTTGCGATGCGGCCTCGGAGAGGTCAGCGCGTCATAGACATCCGCAATCCCTACAATCTGGGCGTACATATGAATCTCGTCCCGCTTCAGACGGCGCGGATAACCGGAGCCGTCATAACGTTCATGATGCTGAAGCGCGCAATGCGCCGACACGACGGAAATATCATGATATTTCCGCAAAATATCAAAGCCTTCCTTCGTATGGCTCTCCATAATAACCCGTTCATCGGCTGTCAGAGGCCCTACCTTCTCAATCAGCTTTTGCGGAATCTTCGTCATTCCGATATCGAACAGCAACGCTCCGATGCCAAGCTCCTCCAGCTGGTTGCGGTTATAGCCCTTTGCAATCCCCAACACCCCTGCAAGCATGGCGACATTCACCGAATGATGAAACAAATAAGCGTCGGCAACGTGAATATTCGTCAGGTTCACCATCATGTTTGGTCTTGCCGTCAAATCCGTCATAATCTGGCCAAACACATTCCGGAAGGTCCGTCCTAAATCAGGAGCGATCGCCCGGCCTTTCATCACAACCGATTGGTCCTTAAAGGAACTCATCGTCTTGTAGATCGCTTCCACTGCCTGCCGGCGAGTCTCGTCCCTGAGCGTATCCTCGGGGATGAGATCCTCTGTCATGCCGTCTTCGATATAAACAATGTCAACGCCTAAATTTTGAAGCCGATTTATATAACGATCATTAAGCTCTACGCCTTCACCAAGCAGAACCCGTCCATTATCTTGAAATATCGGTTTTGCAAGCTTGTCCCCAGGTTTGACCGATCCAATTTGCACTTTTCTCATCGCCCATACCTCTTTCGATCCATACTTCAATCAACAGTACGAAGCTATTTTATCAGATATATGTTGGGCTGACTATCATGGAAGGATATCTACCATTTATTAATAAAATATTAAATAAAAAACTCGGCATACCGGGTCTGTTAACCCTTAGTTTGCCGAGTCTGTCATCAAGCCAGCTTACGCTTGACGATACGGTTGCGACCGCTGTATTTCGCTTCGTATAATGCCGCGTCAGCCTGGGCAAGCAATTCTCTCAGGAAAGCTTTCGGATCGTCCAAAGCCTGCTCGTCGAACTGCTCTACCGAAACCACGCCCATGCTGATCGTTACTTTAACCGACTGACTGCCAAGTCCGGTCCTGACGACATTCTGCTCAACCGACTCCTTGACCATATCGGCGATAATATCCGCTTGATCCCGGGTCGTATGAGGCAAATAGACCGTAAATTCTTCCCCGCCGTACCTAGCGAGAATATCTGCTGAACGAAGCGTGTTTTTTACGGCTTCAACCGTCGAACAGATCACTTCGTCTCCTACAAGATGGCCATATTGATCGTTAATGGCTTTGAACAAATCGATATCAAAGAGGAAGATTGAAAAAGGAATGCCGTATTGCACATTAACCGCAAGCTCATGCTCCAGCTGCTGCAGCAAATACCTCCGGTTATAGCAGCCGGTTAATCCGTCCGTAATCGCCATATGCTCCAGCTTCTTGTTGGCCTGGAACAGCTCGTCCTGCATGACCAGCAGCTCGCGATTCCGGTCCTGCAGCAGCTCGTTCTGCGTATTCGTCTCATCCACCAAGAGGCGCAGTTCCGTTACGTCGTGGAAGGTCAGAAGCCGGCCGAGCAGCTCCTTCTTCTTCTGGCTCAGAATGGGGGCGGACTGCACAACGACGTAGCGGTAATGGCCGTTGCTATGCAGCGAAATCTCCAGCTCCTGCCGCTCCATCGGCCGCAGCTTCTGCTCCTCCAGGAACAACCGGAATTGTTTCCGAATTGGTTTAGATAGATGAACGGCAAGCGCCTCCGGAGTAAACCGCTCGCCAATCTTAAGCTTCATGATCGGCTTCATTGCTTTGTTGAGTTCAAGGACAACCCCGCTCTCGTCCAGGACGATAATACCTGTCGAGATCGTGTTCATCACATCGCGCTGCACGATTTGAATGATATCGAATACCCGGTGTCTGGTAATAGCGTGGACAAGATACACTGCGGATAAAGTAATCCCTACCGAGAAGATAGAGAAATAGGAGGACACATAGTTGATAAAAATAATATTGACGAGAAAATCGCCCAATCCGAACAAGACAAGCACAAATAATCCGTTCATGGCTGTTCGGACGAGCATTTGCTGCCGGACCGATACGCCGCGGCGGATCGTATAGCCCATAACCACCAGGGAAACGAGAATATACGAGAACAGCTGAACGATCATATACCAGAATAAAGGTCCGCTTTGCTGCTGCTTGGCCGCTAAGTCTTCGTTAATCGAGAGAAAAAGCTGATTCGGATTTACGATGACAAACGCAACGGAGATCAGCGCCGGGATCGACAGCATGATAAGCCGTCGCGTACGTATCAATTGGGCTTGTCCCGTCATAAATACAACAAAGATAAACCATCCTACGCCAACGAGTGACAGTCCGGCGTAGGAACCCGAAAGATAAAAAAGCCTGTATGGAGAACCAGGCATCGATTGAGCTATAAATTGAGTAAGCGGCCAAACCATCAACACAAGATGCAGCGCAAAATAAATTTTGTGCAGCACGGTAATGGTACCAACTGCAAACACGTAGAAAAACAAACCGAGCAGTACGAGGAACATGCTAAAATCCAGCCACATCATCGATTCCAATACGGTTCACCCATCCATTGTCTATCCATCTATTACCATTGTAACAAATGTTATATCAGTCGACAATTCTTTCCATAGGACTTCCTGCGTATTATTTTTTCGACGGGGTAGGCCAAAGGTCCGCAAGCATGTGCTCCAAAGAGGGGGAAATATGCAGGAAGCTGCGGAATTGCTCGTACTGCTCCCACTTCTCCTTCGACCCTTTCTGTCCTCCGCGCACAGCGCGAATCAGCAAGTTTTTAGGCGTATGCTCCGGATCGACAAACTCCAGCATCTGCACTTTGTAACCAAGCACCTCAAGCAGCGTGCCGCGGGCCGCATCGGTTGCAAGGGCGGAGAAGCGCTCCTTGAGCAGCCCCTGGGACAGAATCGGCGACAGCACGTCGCTTTCCACCTGACGGAACAATTCGTGCTGGCAGCATGGAACGGACATAATAACCGAAGCTCCCCATTTAACCGCTTTGGCAAGCGCGGCATCCGTCGCCGTGTCGCAGGCGTGAAGCGTAACGACCATATCGGCCTCGTTTAACTCCTCGTAATCGGCGATGTCCCCCACCAGGAACTTCAGCTTGTCATAATGAAGCCGGTCCGCAAGCTCCTGGCAAAAAGCGATGACGTCCGCCTTCAAGTCCAATCCGATTATCGAAATTTCCCGCTTCTGTTCAACAGCTAGCAGATGGTACAGGGCAAAGGTCAGGTACGATTTGCCGCAGCCGAAATCAACAATCGTTAGCGGCTTGTCCGCCGGAAGACTCGGCAGCACGTCTGTCACCATCTCGAGGAATCGGTTGATCTGCCTGTATTTGTCCTGTTTCTTCGCGTGCACGGCTCCGTCCTTCGACATAATGCCCAGCTCCACCAGAAAAGGCGCGGCGGTTCCTTCGGCCAATATCCGGTTTTTCTGGCGGTTATGCTGCAGCTCTGCCGAAGCTTTTACCGATCCGGTCGGCGGCTTGCTGAGAATGGTGGCCTTCCCTTTCTTGCTGAATAACAGCTGAAGATCGGCCGCTGGCGTCTTAAACAGCGCCTGCTTGTAATCGCCTTCGAGCAGCTCGATGATTCTGGCGCCGGCGAGCTCGGGCTTTACGTTATCATGGGTTACCTTATTGCTGTAATGGTATTCGAATTGCAAATGAAGCCCGTTCTTCAATTGAACCGGCCGCACCACTGTTTTGGGAGCTGCCGCCCCATCCTTGCGGCGGAGCTGGCTTAGCGTTCCCTGCAGCAGTTCCCCCGCATCAACGATATTTTGTATAGACTGCTGCCAATCCTGTGTCATATTCAATCGTCACTCCTGTTGCTTTTACTTATTTGAAGCTAACGAATCCAGCCCGTATTGGACTTCCTCGCGCGGCAAGCAACCGGCTTCCAGCTTCTCGTCATCGTAATATAACAAGCGGCGGTAGAAGGCTTCTACTTCCTCTCCCGATACCGCTTCATCTTCCATCAGCTCATACAGGACATCTTCCGCCCTTGCGAACTGCCCTTCGCCTTCCAGCCATTCCGCCTGAAGCTGCTTCGCATGATCAGGCAGCTCGTACGCTTTTAACTGCTCCAGCAGCAGTCCCGCTTCCTTCGATGGGTTTACCAGCGTAGGCTCGGCGTCAACTAACGACAGCCTCATAAAGAGCTGCAGCGCCTTTAAACCGGACGCAAAGCTGGCGTCTTCGTTGCCAAGCTCGGCATGCAGCTCCGACTCCTGCTTCAAGGTTACGGCTATCGCCTGTATTTTGTCCGTCTCCATCACGCCGTTTGTCGTCAGCACCGCCATCAAATCTTTGTCGGACAAGGAACGGATCAGCTTACCGCTAAGTCCAAACCGTTTATCCAGCAGCTCATCGATAACGAGCAGGGCGTCCTGATGCTTAAGCTCCCGCTTCAACTGCAATATTTGCCCGACGGCTTCCGTCATCTGTTCGATCATGTTCATTAAGTAGTCGCGACGAAACAACCTGTTCCCCTCCCCTAATGGCTAATTAAGCTTATTAATGAATCGCAGTAAGGCTTCCGCGAAAGCTTCGGGACGCTCCACCATGCCCATATGGCCTGCAGCCGCAAGCTTCTCGCGAGAAACGTTTGGCCCCTCGATAACAAAGGTGCGTTCCACGGGAATAATCTGATCCTGCACGCCCGCAAGGAGCAGCACCGGCAGCAAAGTCTGCTTCAGCACCTCCGTACGGTCGGGACGTTCCTTCATCCCTTTTGCTGCGCCAATCGCACCAGCCGCGCTTGTCCCTCGGCCAATGGCAATCGAACGTTCTACCTGATCCGGCATCGCCGATTTATTGTCCGGGGAATAAAGCTTCGGAACAAGCCCCTCGACAAATGCGTCTACGCCGTCCTTCTTGATCGCGGCTACGGCATTATCCCGGTTCTCCTTCGCCGCATCGCTGTCCGGCAACGGCGTTGAATGAACAAGCCCGAAAGCGGACAGCTTCTCTGCATAGCGCTCGGCAAACGCAAGCGTAATATATCCTCCAAGCGAATGGCCGAGAACGCATGCTTTGTCTATTTTCAACTGATCCAGCATGGCAGCCAGATCGTCTGCATACAATTCCATAGAATTCGTCTCTTCCGGTCCAGTCTCTCCGGAAGAGCGCCCATGTCCGCGAAGATCGAGCGCAATAATGCGGGCTTGGCGGGCAATCGGCTCCACAACCCGCTCCCAATAGGCGGAGCTTCCGCAATAGCCGTGCAGGAGCACGACAACCGGCTTTTGATCCGTCTGGGAATCATAATAAGCTAACGAGATACCGCCTGGCAGCGTAATCGTGTGATTGGCGATTGTAAGTTGAGTCATTGTTTAAACCTCCTAAAAAGAATTATCACACAAATAGCGTAATTTATATGCTATTTGTGATGATTCTTGCTTCGAAAGCATTCGCTTAAAGAATTGTCACACTTTGTGATGATTCTTGCTTCGTAAGCATTCGCTTAAAGAATTATCGCACTTTGTGATGATTCTTGCTTCGAAAGCATAATCCTGTCATTTATCCGGCACAGCCGGGAGCCTGCTTCCAGGCTTGATCGACCAGCTCAGCAACCGTCTCAGCCATTTGAATGACGGTATACAGCGAGGTCGTCTGAAGCGTCATATAAGGCTTATGACTGCTGGCATTCACGACACCGGCAATGCTGTAATCGCCGACAGCCGGCAGGCGGGCGCCCGTTGCCTGGCCTGGTGTAAGCGGTCCTTCGGCGGTAACGTACTTTCCAACGGACTGCGGTTTGCCAAGGCAGGCATCAACCGCAATGATAACGGCATTCTCCTGCTCCGCCGACCGTTCCAGCGCATCTGCAAACCGCTTTGCGTCGCAAGGCTGCCGTAATGTCCCAAAGACATAAGGCCAGCCGCGTTCTTCCAGCTTGGTGCCTACGAATGGGCCAAAGCTGTCTCCCGTAGAACGGTCCGTGCCGATACATAGGAATACGATCCGGCTGCGATCAGGATGCCTCGCTGCAACTTTGGTCAAAAACGCCCGAAGTCCCTCCGTTCCGTTATCCGTTTGATCGCTTGTCTTCCCTAACATGCAAACACCTGCTTTATGTTGTTCGTTCAAATGGTAGTTTCTTTCATTGTACCCGAATTACGCAGTCCGGTTCAATTTGCAGGGCATGGGATGAGTGAAATATGTTACAATGGCGAGAATAACGAAAAAGACCAACTAAAGTACGGAGAGGGGACTAATCATGGTAAATCTGGAAGAACAAACCCAGCAAAACGTCGAGTTTATGATCGAGACCATCAAGACAAAGCTTAGAATGGCGACAGCAGCAGCGATGCAGGCTTCCCACTTCAACGTTAACCAATACGAGGATATCCGCGATTTATACGAAGTCGTGGCATCCAAGGATAAATTCAGCATCAGCGAGGTTGAAGCTCTTGTATCCGAGCTTGGCAAACTGCGCGTCAAATAAGAGTCCACAGCAAAGCACCGGCAGGCTTCAGGCCACCCGGTGCTTTCGTTTTTGCGTATCGGACTTCAGCACGAAGTCTTAAGTCCTAGCTTTATGTTAGCAGCACTCTTAAAGTAACATTCTTTATTACAATCTTTACCACTAACAGCCATTAACTAGAATTTTATAGACATATGTTCAATAACAGAGGATACATAAAAAGGGGGGCTCCTATCCCAATCAGAGCTCCCCTTTTGCTGTCTTATTCGTCTGTTCCCTCGGATTCGACTGAAGCCCCAGCTTCCGCCGATTCAATGGTCAAGCTGATCTGCACCGGCTTTTGCTCCCCTTTCAGGAAGAACGCCAGACGCTCAAGCTTTTCCGCCAGTTCCGAGCCCGTAAGCGTAGTATTCAACTGGTAGTTGAATCGGTCCGCCGGCTGCTCATCTTGCTGGGCATACGCCGCACGGCCTCTCCAAGCGCGCTCCTTGGATCCGCCCTGCTGAACGAGCAGCTGGTCCTGCATCGGATAAAACTTATCTGATTTATTCACGACGCGCTCATAAATCCGCAGCTTCTTCAGCAGCATATAATATTGCGCCGAATGCTTAAAATTCCAAGCTTCCCGAATATCCTTCAGCGTGTAATCCATCTTCCAGCGCTTCAGCTTTTCGATCTGCTCCTCGGCATTCAGCTGCAAAAAATCATCTAAAGGCATAATTGCTTCCGGCATCTTGACCCCTCCGTTAACCTAAATGGAATGCTCTAGATAAGCGTTGACTTTCCCCTTTATCAAAAAAAAAGAACACATATCTTTTCATCTTCGAAGAACTTCGATAAAAGTTTTTCTCAAAAATATAACATTGCGAATAGTTTATATTTTCATATAAAAAATACCATAATTTTTTTCGATTTACAAATTAATTTCTTTACAGATTTGTATTATTGCACAATCCTCATGCCAAAAAACCGTCGTATATGTCCCGAGGGCAATACGACGGCTTTAGACCTATACTATTAGGCTTGCTTCAGGCCGAATGCAGCCAGGAAACGCTGGAATGCGGCGTGGCCTTCTTCGGTTTGCTTGAACACGCCCGCGTCCTTCAATACCTCGGAGAATTTGGCGCCTGTCTCGCCCTCCACAATAGCCTGAGCCTGTTCTTCCGAATTGGATGCGCCATAGCGGGCTACCAGCGATTCAATCCATTCGGCGTGAAGATGAAGCGGATGATCCGGGCTGTGCAGCTCGTTATGAAGCGCTTCGGTCTTCCCTGTCAGATAACCGGCAATCTGCTCGAGTTCCGACTTCAGTCGTCCCGGCAGCACAGCCAGTCCCATAACCTCAATCAAGCCGATATTCTCTTTCTTGATATGATGCAGATGCTGATGCGGATGGAAAATGCCCATCGGATGCTCTTCGCTCGTCCGGTTGTTGCGAAGAACGAGATCAATCTCGTAAGCACCGTCATCCAGCAGCCTTGCAATCGGAGTAATGGTATTATGCGGTGTAAGCGATCCGTCACCGTTCGCCGTAAAGGCGAGCACGTCAACCGCTTCGTCGCTGTATCCGCGCCACGCATCAAGCATCCGGCATGCTGCCTGCAGGACATCGTCCTTGGAAGTGCCGTTTACGCGGACTACCGACATCGGCCAGTTCACGATGCTGAAGCGTACGCCCGGCAAGGAAGGATCCGTGAACGAAGCTACCGGCTTTGCCTTCTCCATCGGGAAGGTATGGCGTCCAGCCTGGAAGTGGTCATGGCTCAGGATCGAACCGCCAACGATCGGCAGATCGGCATTGGAACCGATGAAATAATGCGAGAACTGCTCCACGAAGTCGAGCAGACGCTTGAAGGTGCCATGCGAGATAACCATAGGTTCATGAACGCCTTTAAACACGATGCTGTGCTCGTTATAGTACACGTACGGCGAATATTGGAAGTACCACTGCTGGTTATCCAGCGTCAGCGGCAATACGCGCAGATTTTGGCGCGCCGGGTGATCCGCGCGGCCGGCGTAACCGACATTCTGCTCGCAGAGCAGACATTTCGGGTAATGCGCCTGCGGCAGCGTCTTGAGCAGCGCAATTTCTTTCGGATCCTTCTCCGGCTTGGACAGATTGATCGTAATCTCCAGCTCGCCGTATTCGGTTTCGTGAACCCAGTATTTATTTTTGCGGATGCGATCCATCCGGATGTAGTTGGAATCGATGCTCAGCTTGTAAAAAGCGTCCGTTGCCGCCTTGATGCCGGCTTCAGCCGTTGTCCTGCGGAACGCCGCGGCAGCCTCGGAAGGGCGCGGCATAAGCAGCCCCATAATGCGGGCATCCAGCAGATCGCGGTAAGTCAGAATGTTGTCTTCGATCAAGCCGATCGAGTAACCGTAATCGAGCAAAGGCTCCAGCAGCGATACCGGGCTGTCCAGCTCTTCATCCGGAATTTCGCCTTCATGAGGCTCCGTGAACTTGAACAGATCCAGCAAGGCATTGCGCGAGTAGTTCACGTCAAGCGGCTCAATCATCCCTTGGCGAAGGGCAAATTGGACAAGCCTGTCGATCAGGACAAGCGCTTCCGATGCGGTAACGGTCGTGTTTTCTTTGACTGTCATGATGTAAAAAGCTCCTTTCCGTTCCTAAGCGGCTGCTTAGTTGCTGTAGCCGTTAGGGTGATTGACGTGCCAGTTCCAGGCGCTGCGAATAATGTCCTCGAGATTTGCGCGGGACGGGTTCCAGCCCAGCTCCTTGCGGGCACGTGCGGAAGATGCAACAAGCGTAGCCGGGTCGCCTGCGCGGCGAGGCTCGATAACCGCTTTGATCTCGCGCTCCGTTACCTTGCGGGCAATCTCAATCACTTCTTTGACGGAGAAGCCTTGGCCGTTGCCAAGGTTGTAAATCGCGCTGTCCGAGCCTTGACGAAGCTTATCTACGGCAAGGACATGGGCGTCGGCGAGGTCGCTCACATGGATATAATCGCGGATGCAAGTGCCGTCCGGCGTTGCGTAATCATCGCCAAATACCGAGATATGTGGACGTTGACCAAGCGCAGCCTGGAGCACGATCGGGATCAGGTGGGTTTCCGGGCTATGATCTTCGCCGATTTTGCCGCTTGCATGAGCGCCGGCTGCGTTGAAATAACGGAGCGATACATACTTGAGGCCATGAGCCACATCGAACCACTTCATCATTTTTTCCATCGCAAGCTTGGTTTCGCCGTAAGTGTTCGTTGGAAGCGTGCGGTCGAACTCGTCAATCGGCACGTTCTCGGGTTCTCCGTAAGTTGCGGCAGTCGAAGAGAACACGATTTTTTTCACGTCATGCTCGATCATTTTCTCCAGCAGACAGAGCGTGCCGTACACATTGTTATGATAATATTTCGCAGGGTTTGTCATGCTCTCGCCAACCAGCGAGTTTGCCGCGAAGTGAATAACCGCGTCAATCTTGTTTTCTTTAAACACCGTATCCATAAATTCCGCATCGCGAAGGTCGCCTACGTACAGCTTGCCTCCAACAACCGCCTCCCGGTGACCTTGCTGCAGATTATCGACTACCACGATTTCTTCTCCGCGTTCTGCAAGAGCAGCCACGGCGTGCGAACCGATATAGCCCGCTCCTCCGGTTACCAATACTGCCATACTCCTCATCCCACTTTCTCTATGTTTTATATTATTGAAGCTGTTCTACACCATTGCCGATGCTGCAAACGTAGAAGTCCGGAGTAAGTCCCGTTGCTTCCGTATATTTACGTCCTACTTCTTCCTTGAAGCGTTCGATGCTGTCTTCGTGAACAAGCGATACGGTACAGCCGCCGAAGCCCGCGCCCGTCATGCGGGAGCCAAGCACACCCGGAACCTGGCGTGCAGCCGCAACCATCGCGTCAAGCTCGGGACCCGTTACTTCGTACAAATCGCGGAGCGAGTCATGCGAGCCGTTCATGTATTGGCCAAACGCTTCGAGATCATTTGCTTTCAGGGCATCCATCGAGCGAAGAACGCGGTCGATCTCTTCGACTACGTGCTGCGCACGGTTGCGGACAACTTCATCCTTGATCAAATGTTTGTTTGCGTTGAACTGCTCCAGGTTGATTTGACCCAGAAGCTTCAGCTCAGGGAATGCCGCCTGGAGGTCAACAACGGCCTGCTCGCATTGAGAGCGGCGTTCGTTATACGCGGAGTCTACCAGGCCGCGGCGTTTGTTCGTGTTGCCGATGACAAGCTTGTAAGCGCCGGATTGGAATGGAACGAGTTCGTATTCCAGCGTATCGCACATGAGCAGAATCGCATGATCCTTCTTGCCGTTAGCCACGGCGAACTGATCCATGATGCCGCATTGCACGCCGTTGAACTCGTTCTCCGACTTCTGGGACAGGAGCGCAATTTGAACCGTGTCCGTAGGCTGGCCTTCCATCGTAAGCAAAGCGTAAGCAGTTACGACTTCGATCGATGCGGAGGAGGACAAGCCCGCGCCGTTCGGAATTTCGCCATGGAAGAGCAGATCGTAACCGCTGCTGAATTTGATACCCTTTTGCTCCAATTCGTAAACGATCCCTTTCGGATAGTTCATCCAGTCATCCGCTTCGTCGTATGCGATGTTGTCGATATCAAGCGATTTGGAGGAAGGGAAATTTGTCGTCGCGAGTCCAAGCTGGCGGTCATCGCGCTTGCGGATTAGCAAAGTTGTGCCAAACGTAAGTGCTGCCGGGAATACGTAACCGCCGTTATAGTCGGTATGCTCGCCAATAAGATTAACGCGTCCTGGTGCGTGAAAAGCTTTGATCTCAGCGGCTTCTCCGCCGAATTGCTGTATAAATTGTTGTGTAAGCTGCTCGATAGAGGCCATATGCTTGCAACAGTCCTTTTTTGTATAATTTTTGAAGCCTTTGTTCTGTTTTCAGTATAACGCAAGCGATTGCCCGAGCAAAATGGCGCAAAGTGCTTTTCACATGGATTTATGTGACTTTTAGGAAGCCTCTTGGCATGATAATATGGGATTATTGTAAATCCAACACCGGAAGGCAGGTGCCGTCAAAGATGAGGCAAGATACTTATAAGGTGGCTTCAAATCCCGTCATTACGTACAACGAGCACATGAATGTATTGTTTGCAGGCGAGAGCCAAACCAAACCGTCTCATCAGCGGGGACCTAAAGTATATGATTTTTACCTCATGCATACGGTGCTTGAAGGCCGGGGTGAATTCACCTGCGGCGGAAAAAGCTATTCGCTTCATGCCGGCCATACCTTCCTTATCGAGCCGGAAGCTCTTGTCAGCTATGCCTCCGACGCGGATGAGCCATGGCTGTACCGCTGGGTGGCCTTTAATGGCCCGCAGGCAGCCGAGCTGGTGCAGGCAGCAGGCTTCTCCGTGGCCAATCCCGTCGCCGAGACCGCTCAAATCAGGCGCGTCGGAGTTCTGTACAACCATATTTTCAGCGTCTTTCGCAAAAGCGATCCCGCTGCCCATCTGAAGGCGGCCGGTTATTTGCAGTTGCTGTTGGCTGAATTTTGCACGGTTCATCAGTTGTCGGAAGACAATGCCGCTATGACGAATATGGATGACACCGATAAACTGATCCAGCAAATGATTCATTATTTATCAACTCAATATGCCCAGCCGGTCTCTATCGAGCAGATGGCCGAATCCTTCGGCTACAACCGCGCTTATCTTTCTCGGGTATTCAAACGATATACAGGCGAATCGCCGAGCACGTTCCTGCTCAAGCTCCGGATCGACAAGGCCCGGCAAATGATCCGGGAACGCGAAGGACTAACTATAGAGCAGATAGCGGCGTCTGTCGGGCTTCAGGACTCCTTGTATTTCTCCAAGCAATTCCGCCGCTTCTACGGTTTATCCCCTTCCGCCTACCGCGAATCCATGCGTCAAATGAAGACGTAACGGGTATTCAAGCTTAGCCCATAAATGGGGCATATTAACGGGCGAGGTGATCGTTATGAAGGAGCTGCACAGCGGCAGCCTGTTCTGGCCCTCTACCGAGGAGCATTACAAGAAATATTCCGCTCTTTCGGAAGATATAGAAGTGCAGGTGGCCATTATTGGAGGCGGGATGTCCGGATCCATGTGCGCTTATGCGTTGCAGAACAGCGGTATCGCCGCCGCGATTATGGAGAGGGAGACGATTGCGGGCGGGAGCACTTCCGCCAATACGGGATTATTGCAGTTTTCCAATGATATTATGCTTTGCGAATTGATCGGGCAGATCGGAAGGCAGGCTGCCGTAAGCTTCTATGCCGCCTGCAGAGACGCGGTTGCGCAGATTGGCAAGGTTGCGGGCCGGTTAGAAGCCAATTCCCATTTCGTGCCGAGAAGCAGCCTTTATTACGCCAGTTCGGAGCAGGATCTCCCCAAGCTCCGGAAAGAATACGAAACCTTGCGACAGCATGGTTTTGATGTCGATTTCTGGGAAGCGGACACCATCTCGCAGCATTTCCCCTTCCGCCGCTCCGGAGCTCTTATTACGAACGGCGATGCCGAAATAAACCCGTTCCGGTTCGTTCACGGGTTGGCCGAAGCCGCAACGGCAAACGGCGCGCGAATATTCGAGCACACGGAAGTGGTGTCCCATGAGGTCACCACGGACGGCAAGCATCAGCTTGCAACCGCCGGCGGGCATGTCGTTAAAGCGGAAAAGGTCATATACGCGGTGGGCTATGAACCCGAAGAGCTTCGGGGGCAGTTAATCAAGCCGGTCATGAACCGCTCCTTTGCCGCCGTAACCGCAGCGCAAGACAGGAACAAGCTTCTTCATTGGCATAAACAAATGCTGATCTGGGAAACGGACAGACCCTACTTATACATGAGAACAACCATGGACGGACGCGTGATCATCGGAGGACTCGATGAACCAACCGAGCATCCCGTTGACGGCGAGCGAGCGCGGAGCAAACGGATAGACAAGCTTTACGATAAGCTGACTGCTCATTTTCCGATGCTGGACGCCCCATTCGAGTATGAATGGAGCGCGACCTTCGGAGAATCCGTCGATAATCTGCCTTTTATCGGAGAAGACCCCGCTATGCCGGGAGTTTATTATTGCCTGGGGTACGGCGGCAACGGCACGGTATATAGCATGATGGCTTCTCGTATATTGCTGACTCTCATTAAAGGGGAGCAGCATCCGCTCGTTGATGTCGTAGGGCTAAAGCGGCCGACTCTTCAAGCATAAGGCATGAGTTTGATTTTTGATTCCTCGCACAAAAAGGGATTCAGCCGAGGGCCGAATCCCTTTTTCAGTATCGTAAATCAGGAGCCGTGGAAAATTCGCTTCGCCCCGTGCTGCCTAAAGACGCCCTCTGCGATGCCAAGTCGCGACAAGTCCGGGCCTCCATCCTTGTCCAGCAAGGATTTGCTCTCTTCAGACTCAATAATCACTAAGGTCGCGCCTTCGCGGATGGAATCACGGCAGGCGGCGGCTTCCTGCTCCTCTAGTCCAAGCGCCATCATAGCCCCTTCAATATGATCTTCGTCGCCGAAAATATAATCTCCGGTCAGCGTATTTCCCATAGCTACCAGCCCCGCAGCGGCGAAACCCGGATTCCATGAGCCGCCTCCCGTCAGACCGATCGCAGGGATAATTGCCGCCCCCGTCCAAGCCCTTCCGCGGTTTTCATCGCCTTCGATGTCGTCGGTCGTTTGCGCCAGCTCCGTTAATTCGTCGACATGGATGTCGCTTTCGGCTTCAATACGCCGGGAATGCTCGCTATCCTTCGCGAGGATCTTCATTTCCCCCTGGACGAAACCAGCCTGCTCAAGGGAATGAATGGTATCGATTACCTGCTGCTGTGTAGCAAATGATCCAATTATTTTAGCCATAGTCTCATCATCCTCCTCTTCTTTCTTCAAGGTAGTTATACCCTGTTTCACCCGCAATCAATCTCGGTTATTCTCGCTTATAGGAAGTAGTATGGAAGGTTGTGTCAGCAAGCGGTTCAGGGTATGATGAAGAGTAAGCGACAAGGAGAACGGAAATTAGACAGAAACGAACAGGAGGTACAGAATGATTCATCGGATGCTTCGCTACCCCGCGGATTGGGAATGGCATGTACTCCAGCTCGAACGCCCCCCGCTGGAGACAACCGAGGAGCTGCCAAAGCGCAAAGAAAACCGAAAAAAAGCTGACCCGTCCAAGGCATCAATGACATTTACCGCACCTCCTGTTACGGGCGACGACTTTGAAGAACAACTGGCCTGCAAGCGTATCCTTCCCGAATGTTCCGGCTGGCTGGACGAGTGCTGGGGCAGACAGGTCAATAAGGTGACCGTCGCTCATTATGCCAATCAGGACACAATCGTATCAGGCACCTTGATGCTGCAAGCCTCAGAGGAAATGACCGATGTACAGCCATTTCATTTCTGGCTTACCGCCGGCAAGCTTGTTACGCTTCACACAGACCTGCGTCTCATGATTCGTTTGCAGGATGATTCCGTTACTTCCCGGCTCAAGGACTGCTCATCCGCTCCCGAAGCGTTCTTTATTATGCTGGGGCAGCTGCTTGGACCATTCCATGCGGGACTCGACGGCTTTGAAAAAAGGCTGGGCGAGTTAGAGCAGGCTATGCGGATATCGAACAGAACGGGACTCCTCGACGTCATCTTTGAACGCCGCTATGATTTATTGCATTGGAGCCATCTTTTCATCCCTATTCGGGAACTGTACGGTGCTGCTCAAGAGGCTTTTATGGACACGCTGACCGAAACGGAAGTATTCAAACGAACCACCTACAAGCTGGACCGGATTGATTCCCTGCTGAAGCATTACGCGCTCGAGATCGATACGCTGATTTCAATGGACGACGCGCTATCCAGCTTCCGCGGCAACGATATTATGAAGACGCTGACAATCTTCACCGTAATCTTTACGCCCGCAACCGTTATAGGCGCCCTGTGGGGAACAAACTTCAAACCGCTTCCTTGGGACAATCATCAGCTGGGCTTTGCGGGAATGTGCGTCGTTATCCTGTTTATTACCATCCTGATTTATGTCTGGTTATGGCAAAAAGGCTGGACCGGCGATCTGCTCACGGGACGGGATTCCAACAAGAACAAGAAAAACCAGACACGAATTGCGATGTCCGAAGAACAATTGACCGAGAGAAGCGAGAGCATTGCGACGGAGCCGGACCTGTCCAAGCTGTCGCGCAAAAGGCGCTCCAAGACGATCTAACATCGTCGGGAAGCGCCTTTTTTTCATTTCTATTTCCGTCTGTGGAGTTCCTCTGCAATTGCTGCGGCGATCTCTTCCGGCTGCTGCACGGATCCTTCCGCCTCGCCTCGTTTGCGGACCGACACACTGCCGCTTAGACGCTCGTTTTTTCCGACCACAAGCATATAAGGAACCTTCTCGAGCTGGGCTTTCCTTATTTTATTGCCGAGCTTTTCGCTGCGGGCATCCACTTCTACCCTAATCCCCGCTTCAATGAGCCGCGATTTGATTTGAAGCGCGTAATCGAGCTCATGCTCCGATACCGGTATGACCTTGGCTTGCACCGGGGCGAGCCAGATCGGGAAAGCCCCGCTGTAATGCTCGATCAGAATACCAATGAACCGGTCGAGAGAACCGTAAACCGCGCGGTGGATAACAACCGGCCGCTGCTTCTTATTGTCTTCGCCGATATAGGACAGATCAAATTTCTCCGGCATCTGAAAATCGAGCTGGATGGTTCCGCACTGCCAGCTTCTCTTCAGGGCATCAACGATATGGAAGTCGATTTTCGGCCCGTAAAAGGCACCGTCTCCTTCATTAATGCGATATTTCACACCGAGTGCATCCAATACGTTCTTAAGAGATTGCTCCGCTTCATCCCACAGCTCATCCGAGCCCATATAATCGGCAGGCCGGGTCGACAGCTCGACGGTATAAGAGAATCCGAATACTTTGTACACCTGGCCGATCAAACCCATTATCTTGCCGATCTCCTCTTCGATCTGATCCGGACGGACAAAGAGATGGGCGTCATCCTGACAGAAGGTACGCACCCTCATCATGCCGCCTAGTGCCCCCGACAGCTCGTGACGGTGTACCTGGCCGAACTCCGCCAGACGTACCGGGAGCTCCCTGTAAGAGCGAAGGCTGTTCTTGAAGATCAGCATATGCCCCGGGCAGTTCATCGGCTTTAACGCAAATTCGGCCTCGTCAACCTTGGTGAAATACATATTGTCCTTGTAATGGTCCCAATGTCCCGACTGCTCCCACATGCGCTTGTTCATCATAAACGGCGTGCGGACCTCTTCATAATCGTTCTGGTTAAGCAGCTCCCGGGAGAAGCTTTCCAGCGCAGTCCTTATCGCCATTCCTTTGGGCAAGTAAAACGGCATTCCCGGAGCTTCCTCCGAGAACATAAACAGCTCCAGCTCCTTGCCCAGCTTGCGGTGGTCCCGCTTCTTTGCCTCCTCCAACTGGTACAAATGGTCGGCTAGCTCAGTCTTGCTGAGGAACGCTGTACCATAGATGCGCTGCAGCATCTTATTGTCGGAATTGCCCCGCCAATAAGCACCTGCCACGTGAAGCAGCTTGAAGGCTTTGATCCGGCCGGTGGAAGGCAAGTGCGGTCCCCGGCACAGATCCGAGAATTCCCCTTGCTCGTAAATACGGATCACTTCTCCTTCCGGCAAATCCCGGATCAGCTCCAGCTTGAGCGGCTCTTCTCTTTCCTCGAAAAGAGCCAGCGCTTCCTCCCGCGATACAACCCTCCGCCTAATCGGCAAGTTCTCCTTAACGATGCTCCACATTTCCTTCTCAATGGCTTCCAGATCCTTTGTCGAAAGCGTATGAGCAAGGTCTACATCGTAATAAAAGCCGTCTTCTATTACCGGTCCGATACCCAGCTTCACCGCTTCGCCGCCGTACAGCCGTTTGATTGCCTGCGCAAGCACATGTGCGGTACTATGCCGGGAAATATAAAGCCCTTCCGGGCTGTCCAGAGCAATCATGTCGATTCGGCTGCCGTCGCCAAACGGCTCATCAAGATCGACCGTCGTGCCGTTGATTGCCCCCGCTATTATTGTTTTCTTCCAATCGGCATCCATTGATTCCGCTACCTGCGCAATGGTCGTGCCTTGCAATACCCTCCTTATGCTTCCGTCTGGCCAAACAGCTTGAATCTCCATTTTTGCTCCTCCAATTCTTCCTTATTTTTCGAACGCAAAAAAACGCAGCTCTCCCTGCAAGGGACGAGTGCGTTCTGCTCGTGGTTCCACCCTAATTCCATCCCGCGCGTTACCGGCGCGACGATGCTCATTGGAATCCGTTAACGGGGATCAGTCGGTTACATGTACTGCCGCAATTCGTTTGCGGGTTCCAGGCGACGGCTGCAAAGCGGTAATCCCGTTCATTCACCGAAGAAGCTTTCAGCCGGGGCTTCTCTCTCTGGGCGGATCTAGGGAATGGGATCATGTCTTTGGTCATTGCCTTCGTATGAAATTGTTATTATGTTACATTGTTTTATTTCAAAAAGTCAAGAGGAATCGGTTCCCCATACAAGCGCCCATACATAGTATACATAACCAGCCCAAGATAAGAGCGGAGGGATCCGTATATGGCAAAAACAACGAGAAGGTCCAATACAACAACCGCGTTGCCAAGGCCTATGAGACAAGGTCAGCCGCAGTCTTTTGATTTCCGAATCGCCCTGTTTCTTGCCGGTATCGCTGGACAGACTTACTCGCAATTCGAGAATAAGGACGGCCTTTTCCTTGTCCCCCGAGGGTATGAATTAGTGGGGGCCTTCTCTGCCAAAGCTTATGACGATACCGAAGAACGCTTTGGCTTTGTTCTGCAATCGGACCGTTCCTCCGTTCTGGCCTTCCGGGGCTCCGGTTCAGCCGTGGACTGGGTATCGGACTTTATCGCCCAGCAGACGACTTACCGTCCTGTTAAAAATGCCGGCCAAACCCATAAAGGCTTTACCGACATTTATACATCAACCCGCTCGCAGGTGCTTGATCTGATCGGGCAGCTGCCGGTAGAAAAACCGTTATTTATTACCGGCCATAGTTTAGGCGGGGCGTTGGCTACCCTTGCCGCCCTCGACATCGCCGTCAACACGCCGTTTACCGCGCCAATCGTCTATACCTTTGGCGCCCCAAGGGTCGGGGATACGCGTTTCGTCAAGCTGTACAACAATACGGTAGAGACGCATTGGCGTCTGCAGAACGAATACGATATCGTTCCCCATCTGCCGCCGCTTGTGTACCAGTCTCCGGATACGAAGAAGACGTATTTCTATATGCATGTCAAAGGCGAGATTAAACGCGCCTTCCGGATGGGCTCGGTATCGGGCAATCATATATTGAGCAGCTATTTTGCCGACTTGTACGGCGAGGAGCCGCAGTTCGCCGAAGCGATATGCTCGGAGCCTCCGGGATGGTGCCCGTTACCTTGAGAAAAACTCTATCGCGTCCTCTCGAAGATGGGCGACCGCGTTGCTATTATGGTAAACAAAAAACTCCGCGTACCCGCGGAGTTTTTTGCGTTTTTCAGGTCCAGGATTGAAGAAGCCAGTTCCGTACCCGG
This sequence comes from Paenibacillus sp. MMO-177, assembly GCF_037147795.1. Classification (NCBI taxonomy): domain Bacteria; kingdom Bacillati; phylum Bacillota; class Bacilli; order Caryophanales; family Paenibacillaceae; genus Paenibacillus; species Paenibacillus sp. MMO-177. Next base: position 156,778 of record NZ_JBBCUR010000010.1, read on the forward strand.
TTAATGGTCTTATCCAGATTACATACCGAGTCCTGATCCACGTATGGCGTCTGATGACAGAAATAATGAGCATGTCCGCCGATTAACGGAATCCCTTCCACAATAGACGGAGAATATTTGAACCGGTTCCAGCGGGGAACGGATGCCCCTTGCGCCGACCATCCTCCCCAGGTGCCAATCCGGCTGATCGGATCGGTGAGTTTCCCTTCCTTGTCAACGGAATGGAGAAAGCACACTTTGTCCCGCAGCTCCGGATGAATCGGAATACGAGGCGAGCCCACCTGCACAATTCGGAAGTTCCGATTCAGGCGTTGCTGATGCAGCATTTTCCCCGCCTGATAGGCTGCTGCCCCTCCTCCGCTATGCCCGATAAAAAGGATTGGCTCCTCCTCGCTTTTCATCGTTTCCTTCACTTGCTGGAATGCCGCACGTCCGCCAATACGGCCAATGGACAACCGGTTGGTCAGATCCGTGCCGACTTCAACAATTTGCCGGTACAGATTGCGGCTGACATCTCCGTATGGGTGCAAAATATGAATGATTGGCTCGCGGCCATCCGCCCGAAACATCCGGTCAAGCTGATTACGGCATTCATCAAAGTAGCCTTTGGTAGTAGCAACGCCAGCAAGCAGGTAAATCCGTATCGGTGAGCCGCTGATCGCTGTCATGATTCATCCCTCCGTTCATGCTGTTGTATTGGAATTGTGTACTTTCATTATGCGGGGGGATAAGCGGTTTCATTCCTCCAGGTAGATGTGAATTCCATTCCAGCTGATCCGGTAGCCAAGCTCCTTCGCTGCCAGAACAAGGGGCAGGGCCCTTATGTCCCTCCATAAAGGGGTGATCCCGTTCAATTTGTATCCGCTCCATATTTTATGCGAAACGAACGGTACCCGCGCCACTCTTGGTATTCCGTTATCCCACCGGATCAACTGGACGGTCCCGTCCTTCATCGTCTCCGCATCCGCCTGAAGGATCCGGCTGAAGAAATCTTCGTCCACGTACAGCTCCCCGTCAAGTTCGAAGATATGACCGCGGTAGGTGAACGGCTGGTTTACGATTGCGGATGCTGCGTTATCCTCTAGATGGCTTAAATAATAAGGACTAGCCGTTGCCTGTCTATAAGCTTCAACAATCTGAGATTCATCCGTGATCGAATAATCATTAATACGTCGTACCTCGTTATATTCTGCAAGATTGTTCACATCGAAATAAAATACAGCCTTGACCCTCGGATAAAGCTCGGGAAGGCTGGAATACAGACGATTGATTTTCGCAATGGCAAATGCGTTATCCTTCACTCCATCGGTTACCGTATAATGGGTCACGCCATATTCCGACAGTTGAATCGGCTTTGTCCTGCTGAATCGGTTATATACGTAATCGATCATCTGAAGGGGATCCTCGAAAGCGGATGGCTGCTTGATATCCCCGTTATGATATCTTACGTTATAGACGTTGATTCCTACCCAATCTACGTAATCATCACCCGGATAATAGGCCTCTATCGGACGCTCCGGCACGTTCAGGACGGTCCAGACCATTGCCGTTTTGGGAGCGATTTTCTCGAACGCATCATGAACCATTCTCCAGGTCTTTATAAAAAGATCCGGGTCTCCGCTGTAATTGGTCCAGGTTCCGTTCATTTCGGATGCAAAACGCAGGAAAATGGGTACATCGGCCTTGCGCGCCGCTTCGGCAAATCTCCTCAAGTAAGAATCATCCTTCACCTTGGCCAGCCCATCGTTAGGCTCCCAGGCAATATGGGGAAAGGCGCCCGCTTCCTTCACTTCCGACACCCACTCGGACGGGAATGGCTCTCCGTAACCGACATATTTGAAGAAACTGGCATGCCGCTTCCCCGCTAAGTTATTAAACTCCTCCATGCTGTTATGGATGGTTGAGTTCTGAAGCACGTAGGCACCTAAATAAGCTCCCGACTCCGGCTCGGCTTTCCCCAGCTTGTAATTGGGATGCGAGAATGTGACATGAATCGTCCAATCCGAATAACGCGCCTCTTCGCCATGAACAGCAGCCTCATACGCACCGGGATTGGCAAGCGGATTCTGTTTTCTAGCCGCGCTTTCCGCCCCTTCCAGCATGACGATGAGAGCACAAACGAGCATCAAGCCGGGCAGCTTGCGGCGATGAGTTAACCAATAGCTCAGCAGGGGAACCTCCTCCTCTTCTCTATTCCAAGGATGAGGCAAAGGCGAGGCATTTATACGTATTTTGGCGGATCAGACTATCTTATTGAAAAAGGCCGCCTCTATCTAGTCCGGTTAGACTAGCTAAAGACAGCCCCTGCATGTTTTTATTAAACACCCATTTTTTTGCGCTGGTTGTTTACTTTCTTCGTATTCTGGCTCTTCATAGCCTGCGTAGAAGTCGATTGATGCTTCTGACCGGCTGCACCGTTTTGCCCTTGCTTCTTCTGAGCAAGAAGCTGCTTCGCGCGTTCAGCTTGCGTAAGCGGCTTAGCTTGCGCTGGCGCCTCAGCTTGAACCTCGTTATGTTCATTGGCGGACATATGATCACCTCACTTTAATGTACTCAGCATATCAAGTGAAGCGTCAATCGGCAAGCCCCCTGGCCGGGACTTTGCGAAGTTGCGCAATTCCGATTCTTGTTAAGATGACCGCAAGCACGAACAGCTGCGGAATCGTTGTCTCCCATGTCGGGTAGACGCCCAGGAAACCAACGGTAGCAAGCGATTCCGAGGAATGCGCCGGAAGCCATGAGGCTACCTGAAGCGAATGAATGCTTTCCCCGAGGAAACGGACTACCAGGTAATAGATTAAAGCCGAAGCCGTAAGGAAAAACGGCCGGATCGGCAGCTTCGCGCTGAAACGGATGATCGCAAAGCCGATAATTAAGAGCAGGAGGAACGTGACTCCGATTCCGAGGATCATCTGAACGGGATCGATGGAGCCCGCCATGCCGATGTAGAAGATTGTCGTCTCCGCGCCTTCCCGCAAAATCGCGAGACCCGAAACGATAAACAGGGACCATAAGCTTCCCTTAGCAAGCGCGTTGCCCATGCGGTCGTCGATAAATTTGTTCCAGGCCTGCAGATTCGATTTCTTGTGCAGCCAGTTGCCTACGGAAAGCATCAGTAGCACGGATACAAGTCCCGTAATTCCCTCCATCGCTTCCCGCGCGCTGCCCGCGGTTGCCTCCGCGATGACCGTTGTTAGCAGAACCGCCAAGAAAATGCTCAAGAGCAATCCTGTCCATACGCCCGACCACACCCATACATTTTTGGATTGATTGTCCGTGCGTTTCAAATAAGCAAGCAATGCGGCCAGAACAAGAATCGCTTCAAGTCCTTCCCTCAGCAAAATCATGCCGGCATCCCATGCCGTATATTTAGCCTCCGACGTCATCGGCTCAAGCTGGCTGCGGATCTCTTCGATAACCGCTTCCGCCTTATCCGGCGACGGAGCTCTTGCCAGCAGGTATTTGGACACATCGGTCATCTTGATCTCAATGTTCTGATAGGCCGCGGCGGACCGGATTTGCACCTGCCCCTCAACGGCAGGCCAGCTGCTGATGAAGGATTGCATCTGACCGTCTGCTTCCGCGTAATGGTTCGCTGCAATATCTTTCGAAGCCTGATTCAATATCGCGATTAAATCCGCGATGGTCAGCCCTTCGGAATTCGTGCTTGCCGCTGCGATCTTCCCGTCTTTGTAGTCGTTGATCAGAGTAATCAGGTTTGTTGTATAGCTCTTGGCATCATCTTCGCGAGGCGGTTCCGCCTGCAGAGCAATCCGGATCATGCTCATAGTCGTCTCCAGCTTGCCATAGACGATAAAATTCTCGCCCCGGATCGATTGCTCAATCGGCGGCCAGCCGTCATTGATTTGCTTGTAAGCGGCATTCGCCTGCTCCCATTGTCCGGCCTCAATGCTGCTGAGCAGCTTCTCCGCCAGCGGCAGCAGGGTTGCGGCAGCGTCTTTCCCGGACAGCCCCGGCACCTCGGCTGCTTTCTCGCTTTTCACAAACGTATTGATCGCTTTCGCTAAAGCCGATAAAGCCGCCTTCGCCTCATCCGGCTTTTGCGCGGCCTGATCCAACGCTTCCGCAGCGTGAGCAATGGCCGAGGATACATCGGCAGAATCCGCCTTCGCCTCGGTCTTCAGCTGCTCCCAGCTCTCGCTAGCCTGGCGGATATGATCCTTCGCATCCTGCCAGTCTCCTTCGCCCGCCGCGGCAAGAGCGCCGCCTACAAGCGGCAGCAGCTTGTCGAACTGTTGCGACGAGGCTCCTGCGGCATGAGCCGTGTTGCTGAGGCTAATCGTTGAGGCAGCGGCAAACGTTCCGATCCATATCGCGATTAGAAGCAGCAATACCCGGGAGAGTATAGCTTTAGGTTGATGTTGTCCAGCCATATCAAGTCATTCTCCCTTCTACAATAACGTATCGCCGATATAGCCGCCTTCGCGTACGCCGGGGAAACAGGCAAATACGGCGCTGCCGTTGTGAACGATATATTCGTTCAGGGCATCCATTTGTCCAAGCTTCTGCTGCATCGGTATAAATTGCTTTCTTGTATCGCGGTTATAACAAATAAATAAGAGTCCGGCGTCAAACTGTCCTGTCCGGTTATCCATGCCGCTGGAATAGGAATAGGACCGGCGCAAAATTTTGACCGAGCCGTTCCCGCGAGCCAGCGCGACATGGGAATTTACAGGGATAAGCGGTTTCCCTTTCTCGTTCTTCTTGCCGAGGTCAACCGGGTCAAACTCATTCTTCGAGCCGATAGGCGCGCCGCTGTCGCGATGCCGGCCAAATGTCGCCTCCTGATCGCCTAGGGTAGATCGGTCCCATACTTCAACCCTTATCCGGATACGGCGAACAACCATATAGCTGCCGCCTGCCATCCACGGCGTGCCGTCTCCGCTCTGCGCCCATACGACGTCGTTCATCATCGCTTCGTCTTTCGTATCGGGATTACCGGTACCGTCCTTAAAGCCCATCAGGTTGCGGGGAGTTGCTCCCTTCGGATCGGCTCCGCCGGTACGCTGGAAGCCTTCCTGCGTCCAACGCAGCACCGCCTTGCCTCTTGCAATGCGGGCCAGATTACGGATCGCATGAAAGGCGATCTGCATGTCATCGGCATTGACCTGAACGCCGATGTCGCCGCCGCACCATTCTTCGCGAAGCTCGTCGCCGCCAAAAGCCGGCAGATCCACTAGCGCAGCCGGCCGTTTGGAGGCAAGACCAAACCTTGAGTCAAAAAAGGAAGGCCCCACGCCAAACGTAATCGTCGTTTTCGAAGGATTTAGCCCTGCGGCTTCTCCCGTGTCGGCAGGAGGAAGATGCGGATTATCGTTTACCTCCCCGATCATTTCCCCTTTGGCCATGGACGCGGAAGCTTCCGTCCATGCCTTAAACAGCTTGCGGACTTCGTCAACCGAGTTCGTCGTCAGATCGAAAGCGGCAAACATCAAAAAATCCTGCGCAGGGGTTGTTATGCCTGCCTGATGCTTGCCGTAAAATTCTATGCTGTCCTCGCTATTCGGCTTTGCCGAACCCGAGACGGCGCTGCCTTTTGCTCCAAATATAGCTCCAACGCCTGAAGCGCCAAGCAATAGCCCGGCGCCTCCAACTCCGGCCAGCCGCAAAATATCCCGGCGGCTGATCGGTTTCTCCAATATGCTGTCTCCAGCTTGATTATTCTTATTGTCTGCTGTCATCTCATTACGCTCCCAGAATCGTTCCCATTTGCGACAACGGTTCAGCTAATGCATCAAGCAGCTGGCTCAGCTTCTTGGTGTCTTCCTCTTTCAGATCGGTATAAGAGACGTATCCGTCCCCGCTCTTATACGCTGCGAGAGCCTGCTCCAGGTTGTCAAAGCTTGTGCCGATTTGGGCTTCCAAGTCAGCATCCTGTTTGTTCAGCTCGGTTTTCAGCAGCTCGTAGATTTTTTTCGCGCCTTCCACGTTGGCCGCGAAATCATAAAGATCCGTATGCGAGTAACGTTCTTCCTCGCCGGTTACTTTCGAAGAGGACACTTCGTTCAACAGCTCCACCGCTCCCGTTACGAGCAGGCTTGGTTCTACGTCTACCGTTTCGACCAAGGCGCGAAGAGTCTTTGTATCGTCAAGAAGCTGGGAAGCATAGCCCTCCGCCCCGGCAGTTGAGTTGTTCACCCAAAGCGACTGCTCGATGCGGTGGAAGCCGCGCCAGTCCTTTTCATCCACATCATTCTCGCGGGCATCGATGTTAGGATCCAGATCGCCAAGCGCTTCCGCTATAGGCTCAATTCTCTCGTAATACATCCGGGTTGGCGCATACAGCGACTTTGCCGTCTCTACGTCGCCGGATTTCACCGCTTGAACAAATTTATCCGTTTCGGCAACCAGCTTATCGGTTTGCTCGAGAGCATACTGACGATACTGGCCGGTAATCTCATCCCAGTTCTCAACCTTTGGAGCCGCTTGCTCCGTATTTGTCGTATTCACGGAAGTTTCTTTCGAATGATCCGCTTTGTTATTGTTCGAGCCGCATCCGGCAAATACAACCGCGCTTGCCAATATAACGGCAGCTAACTTGGTTTTCATGAATCCTTAACCCCTCACCCATTTAATATATTTCCGCAATGAACTACCAATGAGTATATTCATAATGATAATCATTGTCAATTAGATTTTTAGTGCTTTGCGTTCTTCGCTTGCCTCTCCCATCCAGACAGGCATTCGCCTAATCCCCCGCCTCCGCTGATGCATAGTGTATAGCAGACCTCCAAACATCCCACACTATTAGACATGAACGGATACCCAAAAAAGGAGGCTTTACCCTGTGTCACAATCATCAAGCAATAAAAGCGCGGTATTCCCGCCCCAGCATCAGAATCAGCAGCCAGGTATCGAATCCGAGATGAATCCGCTTCCGGTCTATAAAACCGATCAATATAAAGCGGCAAACAAGCTAGAGAACAAAGCTGCCATAATCACCGGAGGAGACAGCGGTATCGGCCGTGCGGTAGCGGTGGCGTTCGCTCGTGAAGGCTGCGACGTAAGCATCGTATACTATAATGAGCATGAGGATGCCAAGCTTGTTCAACAGGAGATCGAGCAAGCCGGAAGACGCTGCCTGTTAATTCCCGGAGATATCGGGGATGAAGCCTTTTGCCGCAATGCCGTTGAGCAGACGGTGATGACCTTTGGGAAGCTGGATATTCTCGTTAATAACGCCGCCGAGCAGCATGTGCAGCAGCGGCTTGAAGATATTACGGCGAAGCAGCTTGAGAAGACGTTCCGTACCAACGTCTTCGGGATGTTCTTTCTGACAAGAGCCGCCCTCCCTCATTTGAAGCAGGGCGCTTCCGTTATTAATACGGCATCAATCACCGCCTATAAAGGCAATCCGACCCTTATTGATTATTCCGCTACCAAAGGAGCTATCGTTTCTTTTACAAGAGCGCTTGCAACCAACCTAGCCGGACGCGGCATTCGGATCAACGGCATTGCCCCCGGTCCAATTTGGACTCCGCTGATCCCGTCCACTTTCGATGAGCAATCCGTATCCACCTTTGGCTCCGATACGCCAATGAAACGGGCCGGACAGCCGTATGAGCTTGCGCCGGCGTATGTATACCTGGCTTCCCAGGATTCCAGCTATGTAACCGGCCAATTCATTCATATTAACGGCGGCGAAGTTGTAAACGGTTAAGAAAAGCAAAAACGCCTTGCGGCGACTACGCAAGGCGTTTTCCAACTTCCTCGTTTAAGCATTTATCTAATAAGTGCTGCAGCCTGCCCTCGTACACAAGCTCCAGCTTTGGTGTATTTTCAAGATCGCCCGGCGTCACAAGAAACGAAGATTTATTAACAAGATGGACTCCGCTCTTCTCGAATACCGATGCCACAAATTCCGAACAGAAATAAGCGTAATCTCGCTTCATGAGCCTTGTGTTAAACAGCAGGCCAATAACACCGATCAGATTATATCGATACAGCTCCCTGTTCCGTTCCATCTCCGCAATAACGCCTCGCATCTTGGCGTAAGCAGCCGGCTGTATCCGGCACCGGTACAAGGCACAACTGGCTTCGGCAAATAACTGTCCGCGCATGTTCTCCCTTACAAAGCCCGCGAAGAACGGATTTTGCGGGTTTTTCCGGCCAAAGCTGTACACCTCGTTTAACCCGCTGTCAAACGCAATCGACGCATGATTAAGCGGATCCTTCGTAAACCATTTAATCGTTCTTGTAAATAAAGTTCCCGTATCCGTTAAAACAACATAAACCTCCAACTCTCTTGTCATGCCCGACAACCTCCACATTAAAGAAGTAACGCTTCTCCTCTAACTTTAATGCAGGAGCCATGGCTTCATTAACCTGCTGAGGTACAGTCCTCTCCACGACCTTGGTCCTGTTTTGGAAAATTTACCTAATCTTCCTTCTATCTTAATGGAATTATTAGTATTTCTCAATCAAAACTTAACAAATAGGCGGAAAAGTGTAAATTAGTTCAAGGCTAGTTCTATCGAATGATCAGGTGAGGAATTCGTACTAGAACGGTTTCTAGTAATCTCCTTTTATATGGTATAATAAGCCACATTACAGATGGGATATAAAGGAGATTTCGATACTAATGGAATTCAAAAAGATGAATACGCCCCTCCGTCTCGTAGGTATTCAAAAGTACAGGAGCAAGGACGGAAGAACCTGGATCAAGTATCCTGGCGGCTCCAGAAAGCCAATTAAGAAGAGCACGATTATATGGACAAGGCTGCTGACCATTATCGTAATCGTTGGTGTCATCGGATTTGCCGGTTACAAGATCGGACTCCACTACCTGTCCAATAAAATGATGAACGAGATGGCCGATCAAATTCTGACCTCCGATGAAATCGAAGCATTCAAGAAGGATCCTGCCGTTCAGCAGATCATTGCCGATAACTCCAAATATTTCGATAAAAAAGCTGTTGAGGCTCTTCAGGGCTCTATCCCTGCGAATGCCGGTACCGGCGGCAAAACGGAAGATGCAAGTGCTGTAAAGCCGGATAAATCAAGCTCTAATTCCGGAAGCGCGTCAACCGGCACAAAGGATGACGCAAAGCCGGCGGACAAGCCTTCCGCGGGCGGCCAGCTTGTTGTGAAGAACAAGGATGAAGCTGCCCAGCTGCTGCTCAGCAAGTTTTCCATGAAGGAACTGACCGAACTTGCCGATAAAGCAAAGGATGGCTTGTCGCCTGAAGAGAAGAAATCCATTAAAGAAACTCTTCTCTCGCGTCTTTCTCCCGAGGAGTTTAACTCCGTCAAGATTGTCGCTTTGATGGAAATTATGAAGCGTGATGAATAGAGTGGGCAATCAGGGAGCATACAACAAATGAACTATTTCGATCCGTATCGCGCAGAGCTGCAGCTTGTATTCTCTGAAGCTGAGCGGCGAATCGCCAATTTCACTGAGCCGTTTAATGAGGCGGGATTAGCTTATCTTCGCAAATTCAATGTTTTTGAACGGGAAAGCTCCAAAAACTATATTTGTTATCTGCTGCCTTATTGGGTAAGTGATTCTGTATCCATTCCACCCAGCCAATGCCGTTTGCTTTCTCTATCCAATGTATTCAGCATGCTCTATTACTTCCTGCAGGACGACGTGATGGACGAGAATCCTGCTGCCTGGAAGGAGCAGCTTGCGCTCGCGCATCTATGCCATTCCGAGATGGAAGACATACTGCGGGAGCTGTTTGCCGCGGACTCTCCTTTCTGGAATTATCGCCGGCACTATGTGAACGAATGGGCCTCCGCCGTTGTAAGCGAGGACCGGCATGATTATTTCATGACGGATATTGTGCAGGTTGCGAAAAAAGCCTCCCCTCTTAAATTAGCAAGTACCGGGGTTCTGCTGCTGGCCGATCAGCCGGAAAAAATTGCATCCATGGAGGAGCTGGTTGACTATAGCCTTGTTCTTCTCCAAATGGCGGATGACCTGACCGATTGGGAGGATGATCTCTCGGAAGGGAATTATAATTGCCTGCTATCCATGATTCATGCCAAACGCCAGCCGGCTCTCCCGCTTTATGCAAAAGAAGTAGAGTCTTATATCTATGACCGTGGTCTCATGACGGACTATTGCGCCCGTAGTAAGCAGGTTCTCGACATCTTAGGCGACAGTGAAGTCGGCATGGCGCCGCTGCTCTCCTTCTCCCGCTCGATTCATGAAGGTATTGTTGGTTTTACGAATCAAGTAGAGAATACAAAGAGGACTTTATTATCAGGAGGATTTGATTATATTTTGTCGAATTTTCAGATAAAATAGTATAATATAACCAATAGTTATGCTATAATTCTATTACTCGAGTAGTAATTTATTAGCATAATTGGAGGGGTAATTTTGTCGAATCAGATTACTAAGGATCAAATTATTCAAAAGGCTTGGGAAGACGATTCATTCAAGCAACAGTTATTGAATGATCCTAAAGCGGCTATCAAAGATGCATTTGGCGTAGACATTCCAGACAATATCGAAGTTACAGCCGTTGAAGAAACGCCAGATCACGCCTACCTGGTGATCCCGCCGAAGCCCTCCGCATTAAGAACTGCATCTGCAGAAGAGTTTCCATCTTGGTAATAATCGAAATCCAAAAAACCACTCCAGTTTACGGAGTGGTTTTTCTTTTTTACGCGGTCGGAAAGGTAACCGTAACTTCCGTCCCTATTCCTTTGATGCTGTTAAATACGATATCACCTTGCATCACTTCAATAATGCTGAAGGTAACCATAAGGCCGAGGCCTGTACCTTTAGACTTGTTGGAGTAATAGGGCTCTCCAAGTTTGGCGATTTCCGCTTCCGTCATGCCTTCTCCATTATCCTTTATGCAGATAACAACTCTATTTCCCTCCATATATCCGGTTATATCAATTCGGCCCTCGTTTTTTAAAGCCTCAATACTATTCTTAATCATATTTATAAAGGCTTGTTTGAATTTTGATGAGTTTCCATTTATTTGCAAATTGTCGGGTATATTCAACCTGATTTGCCCGCCTTGCATATTCGCCAGCGGAATTAGAATGGTACCAATATGTTTGAACTCATTAGCTATATTCAATACGGAAACATGCTCCAACTGCGGCTTGGCAAAGGTCAGGAAGTCTGTAATTATTTCGGAAGCCCGGTCCAGCTCGTTAATTGCAAGAAGCATATAATTTTTTTCTTTATTGCTGCCGCTTTTCTCTTCAAGAAGCTGCAAGAATCCCCGTGTAACCTGCAACGGATTTCGCACCTCATGTGCAACTGAAGCCGCAAGTTGACTAATCATATCCATCTTTTCAGAGCGCTGGAGTTCATTATTAAAAATCTCAAGCTGACGAGAATACGTTACAACTTTTTCGAAGCCGATTACAATTTGCCTGCCAAGCATCACCACTAAGGTGAACACGAAGCATACCGTTCCCCATTTCCAATATACAAACTCATAATTTTTTGAAAGGGAATAATATTGAATAATATCCGCTACTGCAAACAATATAAAAAAGCTCAAGCCTGCAGATAAAATAATTGCATCTCTATTCTTCTTGAAGCAATGAACAACTAGAACGCCAATGACTATGCTGCATCCGCCCAAGACTCCCAACACAAACAGTACTGTTGCAACGGAATAGTAAAGAGAGTAGAAAGCATTGTTGGTCATAATATTTAAAAGTAAACCAATCGTGGATAATATCATCGAACCTAAAGCATATATCTTGAAGATACGAATAATTCCAAACTTCCCTCTACCAAAGAATGTCTCCAGGAAGAAAAATAGTGCCGGTAGAAAGAGGTTGGACGACAGGTCAAAACCTGTGGCATAAAGCCAACCATAATTTTCATTTACCATATACAAAAATGGAGAGTAAAAAATCAACATACAACCAATTGAGAAAATAATTAAACTAAGTGATTTCCAACCGGATACATGGATCTTTTTCAGAAAGATCATACAAATAAACATGAGAGCAGCTATGAAAATAAACGCAGTTCCAAGAATAATATTATCAACATCACCCATAAGCATCGTTCTGTAGAGCTTGGAATAATCACCAAGTGTAATAGCTGCAATTCCTATATTACCCGTATGGTTCACCAAATGGATGTAAATTGTTTCATCAATAGAGGAATGCTCAATCGGTATTACAAATCGATTAACATCATATGAATGATTTCTTCTCGTCTCATAAACGCTTTTTCCATCCATATATGCAATAACATTCTGAGCGTATGCTTTATTCACAAGCAGCCCTGCATGGGAATAAGAGATTGCAGGCAATTCAATCTTAACCCATAACGAGCTTGTCCCCTTCGGCAATATTGGCTCTTTCTCGTTTTCTTTTACGGTAATCCAGCCGTCGGCCGGCGGTGTCTTACTATCCTCATCATTGCCCGGATGAATCTGCCACTCTGTAATCGGTATCTTCGGAGCTGCCTCTAGTGTATTCGCAAAGGTGATTGTCGGGCTTATTGAAGTCATGACTGCTATAGATAAAAGAATATAAATCGTATACTTCAGAATCGCCTTCATCTTTACACCTCAAATATTGGAAAATAGTTCTTATTACTCATAGGTTCGACATTTTTCGATCATATCCTTCACCTTTCTCTCTTATATTAAAAATCTTAAAATAAAAAAAGAGCGGAACATCCGCTCTTTTTACTCAGATTGCGGCTTTTCTTGAGGGTACCGAAATCGCCCGGACCTCTTCGCCGCCAATAATCTCCAGCGCGTTTAGCTGCAGACCGCTGGCACAGCCGCCGTCGATTCCAATCTTGCCTTTGCCGTACCAAACATCCGCTCTGCCGTGCAGATCAACGGTCTTCGTATGGCCAAACACGACAACTTTATCAACGACCGTATCCGCTTTATGAAACGAATCCTTGATGTATAAGAAGTCCCTTTTCGGCTGCTCCTTCCAATTCGGATATCTCGGATTAAGCCCCGCATGCACATAGATAAAATGCTTGTCCTCATAGTAATAAGGAAGCTGCTCCAAAAAGTCGGCATGATAAGGATGATGTTCCAGGACCGTAATTCTAAGCCTGTTCAACAGATCCTCCTCGCTTCCTGTCATGTCGCCTCCCTTCAGATAGCTATAGACGGTCTGACGGCCGCCATGACGGAAGAACTTCTCCCTTGCTTCTTTGGTCTTGTTACGGACAATATCAACGAAGCGCTCGTCGTGATTGCCTTGAACCGCGATGGCACCATGCTCCCTGACCAGGCTCACCGTTTGCTCCACTACAAGTTTGCTGTCCGGCCCTTTGCTGACGAAATCCCCGAGCAAAATCAGCTGATCTTTAACCGGCTCGTAATTTACCCGCTCAAGCAGCCGGTTAAATGCATCATAACAACCATGAATATCGCTAATGACTAGCGTCCTTTCCTTTCCCATGACATCCCATCCTTCCCCTATACGTATTTCATTCTACAGCTATCGAAAAAAAACCTTCCGAACCGCAAAAAAGCCGCAGGCTGTAAGGCCTGTGGCTGATTAAGCAACTTGTCCTGTTTTGGGATAACCTAAACCAAGCTCTTTATGTTAAACAAAAAAAGAAAAGCCGTCTGCTTACACGAAGCCCTGGCGCTTTTTAAAACGTACAGGCTTCTTCGTATGGCGGTTGGCATAAGCCGAAGCAGCATACGAATCCGGCTTCACCCTTGCCGCATACGTTCCCATTCCTTTTACCCGGTCGATCATCTCTTCTACGTAAAGCGAGGTTTTATTAATCGTTGGCTCCGTACCTGCGTCGATATCGATAAACAAATCAAGCGATGCTCCCTGGTATACAAATGGCAGCAGCACCTCTTCCATCCGTTGAATTGCGCCATCCACGAAATAATAGGCAACCTCCTGGGACAAAGCCGTTTCCATCGTCAGCTTCTCCTTCAGGGAGGTCAGCTCGCGCGGGACAACAACCTGCCTGTAGCAAGCCCATGCGCCTTTCCCCATCCGCCGGATAATGATGCCTGTTACGAACTTCGTATATCCGTTAAACCCTTGGCTGTCCGTCCCAATGACAAAATGATACGCCGCCCTTGGATCGCTTGCCATAAAATTCAATATGCGGTCATACACCTCATGAATCGTAAGCCTGCTCTCCGTCACGTTCTGGAACCTCAGCTCTTCCGGTAGAAGGAGCTTGTTACCCGGATTTTTTTTCATCGTCGTCACCTGTACAATGTACATTTCAGCCCTTTCTTTCAGCAATCGCCTAAATCCGTTCTTCTATACCATGCCTATGCGAAAGGAGTTGTATATTATTATTAATAGTTATATGATGGCAAGCACGATTCTGCCTTACCCAAAAAACGAAAAGGCCTCCAAACCACGATGTCTCGCGGCTTAGAGGCCCTTATCCTGCTTTTATTTGTATTTCCGCCAATCCAGCTTGCTGTTCTCCAGCAGATAGCCCATATCGCTCTCCAGGCGCTTCTGTTCCTTCTTGCGGGCCTCCTCGGCCTCCGTCCGTGCCTTCAGCTTCCGCTGCTCCTCAGCCGCCTTCATCTCGTCGGATTGGGCTTTAAGCTTCTGCAGCACATCCGCGCTAAGCATATCCTTTAACGTTGTCCCCTGCTCCTGCTGGGGGCTTGTGTTCGCCCTATGACTGGCAGCAGGCGCCGTTCTTTTCTTCTTCGCCATTTCATCCTCACCTACCGTTCTTTAAAATGCCCAGTTCCCTTTCCGGAAGATCGGCACGATTGTTCCGTCGGCTTTGATGCCGTCAATGTCCATCTCCGCGGATCCGATCATAAAATCAACATGCGTAATGCTGGCGTTTACGCCATTCTCTACAAGCTCTTCCGGAGACATCTTCTTGCCGCCATCAATATTAAAAGCATAGCCGCTGCCGATAGCCAGATGGTTCGAAGCGTTCTCGTCAAACAACGTGTTATAGAACAAAATATTCGATTGCGAAATCGGCGATTCATGCGGTACAAGCGCAACCTCACCCAGGTAATGCGAGCCTTCGTCTGTATCGACTAGCTTTTGAAGAGTTTCCTGCCCTTGCTCAGCTTCAACCTTCACGATTCGGCCGGCTTCAAACGTAATCTTGAAGTTATCGATAATGTTGCCGCCGTAGCTAAGCGGTTTTGTGCTCGAAACATAGCCGTTAACTTCCGTCTTTTGCGGCACCGTGAATACTTCCTCCGTTGGCATATTCGCCATAAAGGAAACATGATTCTGGTTCTCGCTGCCAGCTGCAACCCAAACATGCTTATCTGCCAGTCCAATTGTCAGATCGGTTCCCGGAGCCGTATAATGCAGCTTTGCAAAATGATTTTCATTCAGCGCCTGCGCTTTGGAATGAAGCGTAGCGTTATGCTCCTCCCATGCTTTTACCGGGTCTTCGGAATGCAAACGAACCGCCTTGAAGATCGCTTCCCAAAGCTGGTTGACGGCCTCTTCTTCGTTAACGTTAGGGAATACTTTAGAAGCCCATGCTTTACCGGCAGCCGCTACAACGGTCCAGCTCACTTTATCGGATTGAGTCGCTCTGCGGAACGCTTGCAGGCCTTGGCCGGCAGCCTTTTGGTAGTTGGCGATTCGCTGCGAGTCAATGCCGGACAATAGATCCGGGCTGGAGGAAACGATGGAGATAAACACGGCATTACGCTCTACGAAGGAATCCCGTTTAGCGGTCTCCCATTCCGGGAATCGGGTAAATACCTCATCGGCCGCTTTCTCGTATTTCAGGCGGGACAATCTGTCATCCGTCCAATCTACGTGGACATTGCTTGCTCCCGCTATATACGCCTGCTCGGCAACCAGACGTACGAGGTCAGCTTGATCGACAGCTCCTGTAATAAATACCTCCTGGTTCTTTTGTACATTAACGCCTACTCGAACGATTAGTTCAGCGTATTTGGTTAAATTGCCCACGAATGCAACGTTTGTCATCGCTCATTCACACCTTTCCAAATATGTATAATGACTATTGTTTGCTTCTTGTCCCAGGCCTATGAAAAGAAATACCCTTAGACGAAAAGAATGGAAAATGAAGGTTTTTCGTTTTTCCATACCCCTTTTTATGTTATTATATAGGAATGTACTCTTGCATAAAAGATTTTCGCACGAAGGAGCTCATATGTCTAAACTAGGTAGAAATGAACAATGTCACTGCGGCAGCGGCTTGAAATATAAAAAGTGCTGCATGTCGAAGGACGAACAATCGGCTAGAGCAAGCAAAGCCTCCCATGCAATTCGTCATTTTACAGAAGCTGAACTGGTTCACTTGGTTGACCACGAATCCACGTGGGCTAATCCGCAATATGCAGAACTGGCGCATGAACTTATTGCTTCCATGAAACAGGATTACAAGCCAAACCATATCGCAATGGCGATTATGATCTGGCATGATTTCACGAATATGACGAAACCATCGTATCGCAAATCCGGCGCATTCTGTGCCGCGTTGGAATATATGGTCTGCGAGGTTACCGAATCCGATAAGAGCAAAAACGATCTTGCCGAGAAATACGAAGTATCCGCTGCTACGATTACGAAGCGTTATCAGGAGCTTTCCGGCTTCCTTATGCAGCAGTTGGAGCAAAACCAGCAAACCCCAGAAGCGGTTGCTCAATAATCGAACAGGCTGTTCCGGAGTTTCTCATCCGGAACAGCCTGCTTTTTTGTATCGGCTTATTTCTTGTCCGCAGGGTATACAAGCCCGATCTGGCGGCGTGCTTCGTCCATAATCTCCATAACGGCCAGAGAGTTGGCATAGGTGTTAACCGGCGATTCAAGCTCTCCGCGCTCAATTAGCCCGGCAAAAGCCTGAATTTCGTACACCATGGAATTGTCCGCTTGCGGTCTGCCGATGTTTTCTTCAGGACGCCCGTCCCGGTATTGAATCCGAACGCTCGCCGGCTGACTGATTCTCTCGATAATCATATTGCCTTCTTCGCCTTGAATTTCAGCTGGCATATTCGAATTCGAGATCTTCGAGTGAAGCAGGATGGCTTCCATATCCCCGTAATTCAGGATTAGACTGCCTTTGCCGTCCACGCCGGACTCCAGCATAACCGCACTTGCCTTGACGCTGTCCGGCTTGCCAAACAACACGACAAGCGGATAGATGCAGTATGTGCCGATATCCATAAGCGAGCCGTTTGACAATTCCGGCAGAAAAGCATTGAGCACTTCTCCAGCTTTGTACTTGTCATACCGGGAAGAATACTGGCAGAACGAAGCAAAGAAAGTACGGACTTTGCCAATCTTGTGCAGGTTCTCACGAATCGCGTCAAAGTTGGGCATCACAGTTGATTTCATGGCTTCCATCAGCAATACCTTATTTTCCTTCGCCGCTTCAAACATCGCTTGTACTTCAGCGGCATTGGAGGCAAGCGGCTTCTCGCACAGCACATGCTTCCCATGCTTCATGAAAGTAATCGCATACTCCGCGTGCAGCGAATTCGGACTTGCTATGTAAATCGCATCAATCAGATCGCTTTGCGCCATTGCTTCGATATCCGTGAAGGTATGAGGAATGCCCTGTGCATCCGCATAAGCCTTTGCACGCTCCTCCGTACGCGAATATAGCGCCGTCACTTCAACCTTATCTACCTGGCGTGCTGCATTCATAAACGTTTCCGTAATAAAGTTAGAGCCAATAATACCGATACGCAGCATAAGAATTCACCTCTTCATCCTTAAGTTACCCCAAATTGTCCAAAAACTAAAAAAAGCCCGCCCTACGTACCAAGTACGTCTGCTGACTTCCAATGAATTGAAATGGTCGGGATGACACGATTTGAACATGCGACCCCCTGGTCCCAAACCAGGTGCTCTACCAAGCTGAGCTACATCCCGTTATTCAATTAAGAAAAAATGGCGCGGCCTAAGAGATTCGAACTCCTGACCTTTTGATTCGTAGTCAAACGCTCTATCCAGCTGAGCTAAGGCCGCAAAAAAATTATGGAGCGGAAGACGGGAATCGAACCCGCGACCCTCGCCTTGGCAAGGCGATGCTCTACCGCTGAGCCACTTCCGCATATGGTGCGGTCGAGAGGACTCGAACCTCCACGGCTGTTACACCACTAGAACCTGAATCTAGCGCGTCTGCCAATTCCGCCACGACCGCATGCATATTGTGTTGTAAAGATGGTGCCGGCGATAGGAGTCGAACCCACGACCTACTGATTACAAGTCAGTTGCTCTACCAACTGAGCTACACCGGCATAAAACTTTTAAAAATGGCGGAGCTGACGGGATTCGAACCCGCGGTCTCCTGCGTGACAGGCAGGCATGTTAGGCCTCTACACCACAGCTCCATGCTACTTTCGGATAAGATCCGAAAAAAATTGGTTGCGAAGACAGGATTTGAACCTGTGACCTTCGGGTTATGAGCCCGACGAGCTACCGGACTGCTCCACCTCGCGGCATTACAAAACTTATATGGTGGAGGCTGAGGGGATCGAACCCCCGACCCTCTGCTTGTAAGGCAGATGCTCTCCCAGCTGAGCTAAGCCTCCATATTGTGTAACCCCTGGATCCCCGAAAAGTAATCGGAATAACCTACGAAGCACTGCTACACTATTTTGGGGTAGAAATGGTGACCCGTAGGGGATTCGAACCCCTGTTACCTCCGTGAAAGGGAGGTGTCTTAACCCCTTGACCAACGGGCCGTGCATTCAAGATTTGTGCCTTGAAAACTGGATGCGAAAGTTTGAAGCCCTTAAGTTTCTTGCGGGGTCCCCGAAAAGTATTCGGTATAAGCTACAAAGCTTAACTTCACTTTTTGGGGGTTGTTTAGGATAAGCCCTCGACCGATTAGTATTCGTCAGCTCCACACATTGCTGTGCTTCCACCCCGAACCTATCAACCTCGTCGTCTTCAAGGGGTCTTACTAATTGGGAAAT